>JAZNMK010000034.1:0-33830 GCA_045579585.1 Acutalibacteraceae bacterium | reverse complement strand
GGTTGAACGGAGCAGGCTGACGGTGATGCACCCTGATAAATAGCCGAGCGAGGGAACCGCAGGCGACAGAAAGAACTTAAAATTCAGATGGCTTTGGTAGCCGTCGCGGTGACGGAACACACCCTTTGTGTTCCGTTAAGCCGAGCGGAGTAAAATCCGTCAGCCGTAGCGGAGTGCTTATGACTTCAAGAGTTCTTTTGGTTACTTTTGTAACGAATGACAAAAGTAACGCAACGTCCCGTTGCATCCAATGCCTCAATGAAACACAGGCACAAAGGTACAGCGATAAAACGAGATAAGCACTATCATCAAAAACTGACAACGTGCCGTTGCATCCAATACCTCAATGAAGAATAGACACATTGGTACAGCGATAAAACGAGAAAAGGTATAAATCTTTAGTTTTGAATTGATAAATCAATTCATTCAAAGAAGGTAAATTTATGTTTTCGAAGGTCAGCAGTGTCGGAATTTTCGGCATGGCAACATATACGGTTGAGGTTGAGGCAGACGTTTCAAGCGGTCTGCCCCGCTTCGACATTGTCGGTCTGCCCGATACGGCGGTAAGCGAATCGCGCGAGCGTGTGCGCTCTGCTATGAAAAACGCAGGGCTTTCGTTTCCTGTGGGCAGAATTACCGTTAACCTTGCCCCTGCGGATAAACGCAAGGAGGGGCCGCTGTATGACCTGCCGATTTTTGTTGCTCTGCTTCAGGCAACAGGTCAGCTGCGCTGTAACCTTGATAGCAAGGCCTTCATCGGTGAGCTTTCGCTCAACGGTGATATCCGCCGAATTAACGGTGTTTTGCCGATGGTAATTGAAGCACAGCAGAAGGGTATAGCAGAAATCTTTGTGCCTGCGCTCAATGCGGCAGAGGGCTGTGTGGTGAAGGGGATTAAGGTTTATCCTGTCAACAACGTTTTCGAGCTGCTGGCTCACCTGAGGGGCACAACGCCCATAGCGCCCGCAGTTGCAGAGAATTACACCGAACAGGGTCTTTCACCCGATGTTCCCGATTTCAGCGATGTAATGGGTCAGTATGAGGCAAAGTTTGCACTGGAGGTTGCCGCCGCAGGTGGACACAATGTGCTGATGATAGGTCCGCCCGGTTCGGGCAAAAGTATGCTCGCAAAGCGCCTGCCATCAATCCTGCCCGATATGACATTTGAAGAATCAATCGAAACAACCAAGGTGCACTCCGTTGCAGGTGCATTGCCTGCCGGTGTTTCGCTGATTCGCTCGCGTCCGTTCCGTTCACCTCACCATACCGTTTCGCCCGCAGGCTTTTCGGGCGGCGGCGGCACTTCGTTGCCACGTCCCGGTGAGATGTCGCTTGCTCACAACGGCGTGCTCTTCCTAGATGAGCTGCCCGAGTTTGCAAAAATAACCCTTGAAGCAATGCGCCAGCCTATGGAGGACGGCGTTATCAATATCACCCGTGTTGCAGGCACGGTCAGCTACTCCTGCTCGTTTATGCTTGTGTGCGCGATGAATCCGTGCCCCTGCGGCTTTTACGGCCACCCGACCAAGCGCTGCACCTGCTCAAACGGTATGGCAAGCCGTTACCTCAATAAGGTTTCGGGTCCGCTGTTGGACAGGCTTGATATCCATATCGAAGTGCCGCCGGTCGATTATGACGATTTGTCGGCAAAAACAAAGGCTGAAAGCTCGGCAGAAATCAAAAAACGTGTTGATTCGGCAAGGGCAATTCAGCGCAAGCGTTTTGCAGGCACCTCAACAACCTGCAATGCAAAGATGACCCCTGCACAGACAAGGGAGTTCTGTACTGTTACACCCAAGGCAGAGGAAATGCTGAAGAGAGCGTTTGATAACCTCGGCCTATCAGCCAGAGCGTATGATAAAATTATCCGCGTTGCCAGAACGGTTGCCGACCTTGACGGCAGTGACGATATTGACGTGTGTCACATCAGCCGTGCAATTCAGTTTCGCAGCCTTGACCGTAAATTCTGGGGCAGATAAAAAATCAGCAGAGACAAGCTCTGCTGAAATAAAAAGTTTATTTTATTATTTCGCCTGTTTCAACGTTGATAACCTTTTTGAATACGGCGATGTGTGTTGTTGATATGTGCTTATCAACGTGCATACTGCCGAAGTACCAACGTTTGTACTCGCAAATTTTACTCATCTCGTCAAAGTAAGCGTTAAGGCCCGTGATTCTTGCGGGCATTTCCGTTTTGAGCTTCATAAAACTCTTGATTTTTGAGGGTGGCTCGTGGGTGATGATGTAGTCAACCTTGCAGTCGAGCTTTTCGAGGTTGTCTGCACCCTCCGTCAGCTCCTGGGTGTTTGGAAATTCACGGCGTGACCACGCTCCGTTATCGAAAAGCATATCAATATCGGGGCTTTCTCCGCCACCCATTGTGAAAAAAGTGTTACCCTCGATACAGTAGACCTGACCGCGCATAAGGTGATAGAGGTTGCCTGATATGTTGCGTGCCTTGCCGCCGCAGAAAACGCCTACCTCGTATTCGTCAAGCAGCTCAAAGTTTTCGTGTGTGCCGTCAATAAAGCATATGTTGAATTTCTTTTTGCCGAGCTGACGAAGAATTTTTTCTTCCTTAAGGCTGCCGTCCCATATAAATCCGAAATCGCCGCAGATGAGCAGCGTATCTCCCTTTTTCAGTTTCAGTGAGTTAATTCGTTCAAAATCGCCGTGTGTATCACCGGTTATGTAAATCATATTTTCACCTTTATTAAGAATTCAATTTGTAAATTCGCAACGGAAATCCGATGCTTCTATATAATACTACATTTTGTGAGGCTTTGTCTATGAAAAAAGCGATAATTTTTTTAATCGGCGTTTTCCTGTTTATGGGAATGTATGCACCTATTGGTGCAAGTGCTCTTTATAACTCTCAGGTTGAAACCGAAACGGAGATTTTTTACGTTGCAAGCCTCGATACGGGCACGGTTCTGTTTGAGAAGGATTCACTCAGGCAGACGGCACCTGCATCGCTTACAAAAATCGTAACGGCAATAGTTGCGCTTGAAAACTGCCCGAATCTCGATACGGTTATTACCGTTAAAGAGGAGTGTATCCGTATGCTTGACGGCACGGGCAGCTCAATGGCAGGCATCAAGCCCGGTGAAGAGGTAACAATGCGCAGCCTGCTTTACTGTCTGCTTGTCGCCAGCGCAAATGAGGCGGCAACAATCATTGCCGATTATATCGGTGGCGGCTCTGTTGAAAATTTTGTTCAGATGATGAATGATACGGTCAAGCGTATCGGCTGTAAAAACACACAGTTCAAAAATCCGCACGGTCTTGATGAGGATGGCCACTATTCCTGCGCACAGGACGTTGCAACCTTCACAAAGCACGCAATGACCTTCCCCGTTTTCAACGAGATTACCGACACTTCAAAATATACGCTCCCTGCAACCAACCTTCAGGGCGAGCGCTCGATTCTCACAACCAACAAGATGAAGCTGAGCAACCTTGAGGAGTACTATGTGCCCGAGGTTAAAGGCATCAAAACAGGCTCAACCACAAATGCAGGTCGCTGTGTTGTTACAACGGCAACCAAGAACGGCTACAGCTATATTGCCGTTATGATGAGAGGTCCGTTTTACGATTACGATAACGACGGCTACGATGAAAACTTTGCGTTTATGGACTGTAAGGCAATCCTCAACTGGATATTCAAAAATATCAAGCTCAAGGTTGTTGCCGAGCCGACAAAGATTATCACTGTTGTTGACGTGAAATATTCCTGGAAGGTGGATCATCTCCGCCTTGTGCCGGCAGAAAACTGTGTGGCACTCGTGCCGGACAACGTTGATTCATCCAGCGTATCGATTGAGCCTATTGCCGAAACCATGCCCGATGCCGTTGCCGCACCTATCAAAAAGGGCGACGTGGTAGGTGAGGCTGTTGTAAAATACGCAAACGGCGAAATTGCACGAATCAAGCTTGTTGCGGCAGAGGATGTTAAGAGAAGTCTTATTCTTTTTGTTTTCGGCAAGCTCGGTGACCTGGTCAAAACCACAGGTTTTAAAATTTTTGCTGTTATCCTTGCGGTTGTAATAATTTTTTTCATCGCTGCAAACATCTATGTAAACCGCAACCGAAAACGCAGAAGAATCAAAGTGTTTAATTATCGTGATATACACAGGTAAAAAATATATTTTTCACATAAAGGAGCGAAAAACATATGTTAACACCAAAAATCGGCGTCCTTAAGGATATGTACAACCAGCTTCGCAAATACAATGCGCTGTACAAGGCTGACCTTGTCGAGTGGTCACACGATCAGGGTATGTTTGAAGCGGGCGTTTACACAATGCAGCCCGGTATGGGTAAAATCTGCCTTGGCGACCACTGGAAGTCAGGCTATGACGAGGCTCATTTTTTCCGCACCTCGTTTGCTGTACCTGCCGAGATGGCGGGCAAGGAGCTTCGCATTGAGTTTTTCATCGGCGGTGAGGCGCTTGTAAAGGTAAACGGTGTATTCAGCGGCTCAGTTTCCTGCTCAAAGTATGCTCCCGAGCGCGGTACAATCGTGTTGGGCGGCACATTCAATGAGGGTGACGTGCTCAACATCGAGCTTGAGGCAACCGTTAACTCGATGGAATTCTGCGACGAGGGTATGGATGGCGCAAAGGATACCGAGTACACATTCCGCACAGCTTACGTCTGGACTCCCGACGAAGCTTGCGAGGGCTATTGGTATGACCTTGAGGTTGCTTTCCAGGCGCTTGAGTTTATTAAGGATGAGCACATAAAATCACTTGTATATAAGGCAATTGACGATAGCCTTCACGTTGTTGATTACGATTTTGATGAGGCTGCGGTGCGTGCTTCCATTGCCGAAGCTCGCAAGGTATACGGTGAGCAGCTCGGCAAAATACCGTGGTCTGCTACCTCGAGGGTTATCTTCACAGGCCACAGCCATATCGATGTTGCTTGGCTTTGGAGAGTGCAGGAGAGTATCCGCAAGAGTGCACGTACATTCTCAAACGTTGTAACGCTTATGGATAAATATCCTGAGATGACATTCGGTCAGAGCCAGGCTGTGCTCTACCAGATGACAAAGGATCACTACCCCGAGCTCTATGAAAGAATAAAAGAGAAGGTTGCAAACGGTCAGTGGGATATTTGCGGTAACGTATGGGTTGAGGCTGATACAAACGTTGCTTCCGGTGAGGCTCTTATCCGTCAGGTGCTCTATGGCACAGAGTTCTTCGAGAAGGAGTTCGGCAAGGTTTCAAAGACATACTGGCTTCCCGACTGCTTTGGCTTTACCTGGGCGCTTCCCCAGATTATCAAGCGTTGCGGTATGACTAACTTCATCACATCCAAGCTTTCATATAACGATACGAATAAGTTCCCGTTCAATATGTTCCGCTGGCAGGGTAACGACGGCACACAGGTTATGGCACATATGATGCACCCCGGTTACAACGGTGTGTTTAGCGTAAGCGAGCTTATGACCTCCGACCGCGAGTGCAACAACAAGGAGCAGCTCGATACGGCTATGCAGATGTACGGCTACGGTGACGGTGGCGGCGGCCCCACAAACTGGATGCTGGAGCGCGGCAGACGCCTTCAGAATTTCCCGGGTCTGCCCAAGGCTGAAATCGGCCACGTTGACGATTTCTTTGCTGTTACCGCAGAGAAGAAGGATGAGCTTCCCGTATGGAACGGTGAAATGTACTACGAAAACCACAGAGGTACTTTCACAAGCCAGGCTTTTGTAAAAAAGAACAACCGCAAGGGCGAGTATGCAATTGAGCGCAACGAAATGCTCAGCGTTATTGCAGGCAAGCTTCTCGGCTCAGCTTACCCGAAGGAGCAGATTGAGAAGGCATGGAGAATGCTTCTTACAAATCAGTTCCACGATATTCTTCCCGGCACTTCAATCCACGAGGTTTTTGAGGATTGCAAGAAGGAGTATGCCGAGCTTCGCCGTATGAACGCAGAGCTTAAGGATGAGCTGCTGGGTGCGCTTAACGCGCAGGTTAAAACGCAGGGCGACAGCCTTATCTGCTGGAATCTGCTCAGCTGCGAGAACGCACAGCCCATCACAGCAAAGGTTGCTTCCGATGCTCTTGTTCCTCTTGGTGCAGACGGTAAGGCTCTTCCCTGCACGTTTGAAACAGTTGACGGTGAGCTTTACGTCACTTTCACGCCCGATGAGGCTCTGCCTGCATTCGGCTGCAAGGTATTTGCACTCGGCGCAAAGGATGGCGGCTATGACAGCGTAACTGCAACAGCTACTCTGCTTGAAAATGCAAAGCTTCGTGTTGAGCTTGATGAAAACGGTATCATCACAAGCATTTACGATAAGGTTAACGAGCGTGAATCACTTGAGGGTGAGGGTAACCTGCTCACAGTTGCACTCGATAAGTGTATCCACGAAACAGCGTGGAACCTTGAAATTAACTATAAGAAAAAAGTTTGGGAGCTTCGCGATGCAGAGAGCATCCGCGTTGTTGAGGCAAACGAGCAGCGCGGTGTTATCGAAGTTGTCCGCAAGTTCCACAAGTCAGTTATTACACAGAAGCTTATTCTCAACCGCGACAGCGATATTGTGCTCTTTGATACATCGGTTGACTGGCACGAGAGCGACAAGGTGCTCAAGGCAGAGTTCAACGTTGCCGTTATTGATACCGATGCTACATATAACATCGCACACGGTGCAATCAAGCGCCCGACACATTGGAACACAAGCTTTGATTACACACGCTTTGAGGTTGCGGCTCACAAGTGGGCAGACCTCTCGGAGGGTGGCTACGGTGTCAGCGTGCTTAACGATTGTAAGTACGGTTACGATATCCACAACTCCCGCCTGAGAATTACGCTTATGCGCGCGCCTACCTGCCCCGACAGAACAGGCGACCACGGCATCAGCACATTCATCTATGCCTACTATCCGCATAAGAACGGCTGGCAGGATGCAGAGACCGTCAAGAACGGTCTTTGCCTCAATGTGCCCGTGCTCAGCGCACTTGCTCCCAAGCAGGATGGCACAATCGAGAGCGGCACAAGCTTCCTGAGCCTGAGCAGCGACAACTTTGCGGTTGACTGTATCAAGGCGGCACAGGACGGCAGAGGCGTTATTGTCCGTATCGCTGAAGAGGAGCGCCGCAGAGGTAAGGCAACGCTCACATGGAAGCTTGGCGGCAAGCAGGTTGTTGAGTGCAATATGATTGAGCAGGATGAAACTCCCGTTGAGTTTGACGGTGAGAGCTTCGAGTTCAGCTATCGTCCCTTCGAGGTCAAGACATTCAGAATTTTCTGATTTAGCTGCTGATATTTAAACAAAAAACACAGGATGATTTTTGATAATCTTCCTGTGTTTTTTTAATGTTCAAATTGGTTTTTACATATAAAACTGTTTGTACCACTCGGCAAATTTTCGCAGACCCTCACGCAAGGGGGTAGAGGGTTTGAAACCGAAATCTCTTTCCAGAGCGGATGTATCGGCATACGTTACGGGCACGTCGCCTGCCTGCATCGGCACAAGCTGCTTGTGTGATTCAAAGTCGTAATCCTCAGGCAGTACACCTGCACGGATAAGCTCCTGCTGAAGTATATCGACAAAGTCCAGCAAGTTTTCGGGGCTGTTGTTGCCGATATTGTAAACTCTGTACGGCGGAACAGGCAAGCTGTCCTCGCCGTTTTCTTTTTCGGGTGCGCACTGCATAACGCGCTTTACACCTTCAACAATATCGTCAACATAGGTGAAATCACGCTTGCAGTTGCCGTAGTTAAAAATATGAATTGTTTCGCCCTTGCGCAGCTTGTTTGTAAAGCCGAAGTAAGCCATATCGGGTCTGCCCGCAGGGCCGTAAACTGTGAAAAAGCGAAGACCCGTGGAGGGGATATTGTAGAGCTTAGAATAAGCGTGAGCCATAAGCTCGTTGCTCTTTTTTGTTGCGGCATAGAGGCTGACGGGGTTATCCACCTTATCGTCGGTGCTGTACGGAATTTTTTTGTTTGAACCGTAAACACTGGATGAGCTTGCATAAACCAGGTGCTCAACAGGGTGGCTGCGGCAGGCCTCGAGGATGTTGTAAAAGCCGATTATGTTACTTTCAATGTAAACGTCGGGGTTTGTGATTGAGTAGCGCACACCTGCCTGCGCGGCAAGGTTTACAACAACGTCAAAGCTGTGTTTTTCAAAGCTTTCGTCAATCAGTGCTCTGTCGGCAATATTACCTTTGATAAAAACCCAACGGCTGTCCGCTTTTTTTGCGGCAAGCTTTTCAAGCTCGGCAAGTCGGTATTCTTTTATCGAAACGTCGTAGTAGTCGTTCATATTGTCGATGCCGACAACGGTTATGTTTTCGTTTGTGCGGAAAAGCTCGGCAACAAGGTTTGAGCCGATGAAACCCGCCGCACCTGTAACAAGTACGGTTTTGCCGTTGAGGCTTACATTTGGAGATAGCATAATAAAAAACCTTCTTAAGTGGTTTGTTTTCAGCGGTTGATGCCCTTGTATTCCGCTTTTACCTTTTCATAGCTTCCAAGGTTGCCTATATCGTATCGGCTGCCCGGCATTTCCATCGCATACACATCGGTCTGTGTGCAAAGCCAGGCCGTAAAGCTGCCGGGTGCATCTGTGCCGCAGCCGCTTTCAATTCCTTTTTTTACAAGTGCCGCATCCGACCTTGTATAGCAGTAGAACGGTGGGCAGCACCAGTTTGTTGCCGGTGTCGGTGATTTTTCGGTCATATGCAGCACTTTATCTTCACCGTCTACCGTTACAACACCGCACTTGAGCAGTTTTTTGCCGTCCGGCTCAAAGTAGCGCATAATGCAGGAGGCAGATTTCTGCTTGGCATATGCGATAAATTCCGTAAGGCTGAAATCCAGCACGTTGTCGCCGGCAATAACGAGCATATCATCGTAAATGCCGAGGCTGTCAATTGCAAACTGAATGTCTCTTACTGCGCCAAGACGTGTTTCGTTTGATTCGGTCATATCGTCAACAACCGATATTTTCTGTTGCTTTGTTTTTGCCCAGTCAATAAAATGGCGGGCGTATTTGTGGTTTGAAATAACCACGTATTCGTCGATAGCGCCGCACGAATCTATATCGTCAACAAGGTGGTCGAGAATTGTCTTGTCGCCAACCTTAAGAAGCGGTTTCGGGAAATTCTCTGTGAGCGGATACAGCCTTGTCGCGTAGCCTGCGGCAAGAATCAGACATTTCATATATTACCCTCAATTTTAGCTCCGTCTGCAGTTTCGCAGAAGTGCACGGAGTATTTGCCCTTTAAATGCGGGAAAACCTTGAGATATTCTTCGGTTACGGTTTTGGCGATTGATTCCTCGTATGCAGGGTCAATCAGTGCCATACAGCAGCCCTTGAAGCCTGCGCCGGAGAATCTGCCGCCGTAAATGCCGGGGGTTTGCGCCATAATTTCATAAAGCGCTATCAGCTCCGGCGAGCCTGTTTCCCAGTTGCAGATTGAGGATTTGCCGCTTTCAAACGAGAGCCTGCCGAATTCCTCAATATCGCCCCTGCGCCAAGCTTCAACGCTCTTCTGTACACGCTCAAATTCCGTATACCAATGCTCTGCACGCTTGCACCAGTTTTCGGGTAACTTGTCCTTGTGCTTGATGTAAACCTCGTATGGAACGTCACGCAGGTAAGCATCCTCAAACCGGTCATATTCTATGCCTTCGTATGCTTTGAGTGCGTATGCTGCGCTTTTGCATTCGTGCACACGCATATTGAAGGCCGAACCCACAAGTGTGCGTTCAATGCCGCTGAAGAATACGGCAATTTTAAAAGGCTTCATATCCGGGTGCTGCGGAATAAGCTCGTAGCTGTTGTCGAGCATATCCATAAACAGCATATGGTCTTTTTTGCAGTATATTTCGCACGATTGGTCGAGCCTGCCACAGGAAATGCCGACGTATTCGTTTTCGGCTTCCTGTGAAAACGCAATCAGCTCCTCGGGTGTGAGCGTGATATGGTTCATCGTGCACAGTGCGGATAAAAATGTGATGATAACAGCAGCGGATGAAGAGAGGCCGCCTATGGGCAGCATACCGTCGATAACGGCACAAAGACCTCTGCGCAGGGGATAGCGCCTGCGCAGCGCAATTGTTGCACCGCGCAGATGGTCAGCCCAGTCATTCTGAGGTGTTTCCGGTGTGGCGGCAACGTGCCACTGCGCTTTGTTTTCAAACTGAAGCGACTGAATTTCTATAACACCGTTTTCTTTAGGGCCGAATGCGATGTTGATGCCGTAGTTTATTGCAAAGCCGGTTACAAGGCCAAGCTGATGGTCGCTGTGTGCGCCGACAGGGCAAACCCTATATGGAGTGAATGCAGTGTACTGGGCAGGCTTTGTATACAGTTGTTCAAAAACTTCCAGATAATTCATCTGCTGTTACCTCTTGATGGTATAATTATATACATTATACATTATAATAGTGCTTCCGTCAATTTTTAAGAGTTACAGGTAGGTGAAAAAATATTTTATGTTTTTAAGTGAATTTGATTGATTAAATCCGATGCGGATTGTATAATAGAAAAAATCGTATTTGTGGGGTAAATAAAATGAGTGAAATAAAATCAGTTGAAGATTATAACCGCAACATAAAGCGCGTGCTGATTACCGAGGAAGAAATCAGGGCGGCAATCAAAGAGGCAGGCAAAAAAATAAGCGACTCCTACAACGGGGAACCGATTCTTCTTGTCAGCATTCTCAACGGAGCCTTTGTTTTTATGGCAGACCTCTGCCGCGAGATTACCGTGCCTTGCGAAATTGCCTTTATGTGTGCCAAGAGCTACTACAAGGGTACGGATTCAAGCGGAATTGTAAATATAACAATGGATCTTGAGCAGGATGTCAGCGGTTACCACGTGATTATTGTTGAGGATATTATTGATACGGGCAGAACGCTCAATGATGTTGTAAACCTTCTCAAGGCTCGCAATCCGCTTTCTCTCAGGGTTGTCACCCTGCTCGATAAGCCGTCGAGGCGTCTGGTTGATTTTGAGCCGGATATGTCGCTGTTTGTAATTGAGGATCATTTTGTAATCGGTTACGGCCTCGATTGCGGCGAGTATTACCGCAACCTGCCGTACATAGCCGAATTCAACCAATAAAATAAAGCAAAACAACAGCAGGAAGTTTTCGCTTCCTGCTGTTGTTTTATGCCTTGTTCTGTGCGGCGAAGAGGATGAAGTAGTAAATTTCAAGTGCACCTTTGTAAGATTCCTGGAAATCTGTGTAAGCCTGATAGTAAAGCGGATTCTTTTCCGTCTTGCCTGCCTCATGCTCAACCATGGTCATAAATTTAGCGTAGCTGTCCTTGGTCTCATCCATACACTTAAGCCAACTGTTCAGCTTTTCGTTGCCCACAAATGCATAAAGTGCCTTGTCTGCCTTTATCTGTGCAACAACGCTTTCGATGTTTGCAATGTATGTGCCGAGCGATTTTTCTGCCGCATAAAAATCCGCAGCGGAAAGATCATCGTCAAACGGATTTTCAAGGCCCTCGAGCATATCTACAAGCTTCTGTGCCTTTGCCGGGGTGAGCTCACCGTCAAGCGGTTTGGTTGAGGGTACGGCTGTTGTGCCGGCAGGCTTGGTGGGCTGCTGTGGCTTTTCGGATTGCGGAAGGGTAGTTGTTGAGCCCGGTTTGGTGGTTGCGGCGGGCTTTGTTGTTTTGTCCGGCTTTTCGGTTTTACCGCTGCTGTCGGTGGGGTCATCAAGCTCGCCTGCGTCAATGTCAACGTGGGTGCCTTCTGCCGGCGGAGTGTCTGCGGCAGGTGATGTCGGCACGTCGGGTATTGTGCTGCCCTGTGCATCGGTTACAAGGTAGCCGCCCTCTTGGGTTACGGGCGGTATGTAAGGGATGTATTTTGTTTCGCCCTCTTCATCCGTTGCAACCTCACCGTTTTTTTCTGTAACTATTTCGTATATGGCCGTTGAGCCATCCTCAAATGTTATTACCTCCGTCATCTGTGGCGGCTCATACTTTTCGCCTTTTTTGGAGCAGGCGGCAAAGCAAAAAACCATCGCAAAAACGAGGATAACCGCAATAAACTTTTTCATATGCTTCCTTCTTTCTTTTTTATCTGTTTCTCAGGTGGCGTATTATGCTTTTTACGTTGTTGTCCGTGTGCAGGCTCAGACTTGCAGGGGGTAATGCATCAAGTCGGTGCGCATCAGACGAGGTGAGAATTTTCATTTTGGCTAGTATGGGATGCTTTGCGATAAGTGCATCAATATCGCCGTAAGGTGATACCTCTGCAACCTCAAAGCCCATCTCTTCGGTAATCATACCCAGGTTTGAAATAACGCTGTAAGATGAACGGTCTATGTGAGCAGGGTAGCACACACCGCTGTATCCGTCAACAATCTTTTCAACATCGCTGATTGAAATACCGCTTGCTGCAGTCAGCAGCAGCTCCTGGGTGCCCAGCACCTTATCGGTTTCGTCCATAATCAGCTGTGTGCCGAAAATTTCGGGGCGGTTTTTGATTGGCGGCATCGTGCTCAGTACGTAATCGGAGAATTCTTCAGCCGCTTTCAGCTCTTCGAATAAGCATACCACGTGCACCTCTTCGCTTGTGCACAGCTCCATTCCGGGTATAACCGTGATACCTGCTTCAGCGCCGGCTCTCATTGCTGCGCCGCAGTTTTGGCACGAGTTGTGGTCAGTCAGCGCAACCGCTTCCATTCCCATCAGCGCTGAGAGGTTGACGAGGTTATACGGTGTCATATCCTCCTCTGCGCAGGGTGAGAGACAGGAGTGAATGTGAAAATCGTAAAAAAGGCTCATAGTTTTTCAGCTATCTTTACTGCAAGGTCAAATGCGTTCTCGCTGCTGCGCAGAACTATAACTCCGTTCTGCTCTGCACGGAGCTTGGCATCGCTGTCAAACGCAGCGTTTTCCGTCAGCAGGATGCAGGCAACGTCGGTCATAACGGCAACGCCGATTGAGTTGACATTACCCATAACGGTCAGCCAGCAATCACCGTCGCCTGCTTTGGACATTACCCAGCTGAGCAGGTCACCGCAGTAGCCTCCCGTAACCATTTTGTCTGCAGCATATTCGGCGCCGCAGAGCGCCTCGAGCGAAAAGTCGTCTATAAGATTCTGTACAGTCATCTTTTATTCTCCTTGGTTGTTATTGTTTGCCCTGTACGGTGCGGGAATCAGCTCACGCTCCGTACCGCTGAGCTTGTCACGCAGCCTGAAAACACAGTCCGTTTCGGAGGCAAAGCCGCGCACAATATCATCTGCAAGTGCCACACACGAGGGAGCGCCGCAGGTGCCGCAATCCAGACCGGGCAGACGCTTAAGAATAGCCTGCTTTTCCGCCATCTTTTTCATCGCCTCGGGCACACTGTCTGCAAGCTTCATAACGTCGGTTGCCACAAGCGATTTAGTCCAATACATATCGTCGGGCACTTCGCTTGTTTCAAGGCGCGTGCACGAAACGGGGAGATACTTGCGAAGGCGCTTCATCCTTGCCTTGGCAACATACGGGTTTTCGTATGTAAGCGAGCCGCCTACACAGCCGCCCGTGCAGGCATTAAGCTCAATGAAATCAATGTTTTCGAGCTTTTCATCTTCTATTTCGTTGAGAATTTTTATTACGTTTTCAATGCCGTCAGCCGCGAGGCAGTTATCGCGCAGCAGAGCGCTCACTTCACCGCCGCTGCTTGCCCAGCTTACGCCGATTATACCCGAATCCTGTATGCTTTCAACACTTTCAAGGTGGTTCATATGCGAAAGCAGGAACGGATAAATCTCCTTGATTGCGAACGCACCGTTAATCTGTGAACCGTCAAGGCAAACGGGCGCTTTGATCGCGGTCATCTTAGCAGGGCAGGGGGTGATGAAGAATACACCGATATCCTTATCCTCAAGCCCTGTTTTTTTTCTTGCTTCTTCTCTGGCAAGCTTTGCGGCAATCTCCATAGGGGAGTTGAGCGGTACAACGTGGTCAATAAGGTTGGGAAAATTGACGCGGATGAGCCTGACTATTGCAGGGCAGGCCGAGGAGATGGCAGGAGTCTTTATCTGTCCCTGTTCAAAAAGCTTCCTTGTTGCATCGCTTACAAGCTCCGCGCCCTTGGAAACCTCAAAAACATCATCGAATCCGAGCTTTTTGAGCGCGGTGAGGACATAGTCAACATCATCAAGGTTGTTGAACTGACCATAGAGCGAGGGTGCGGGAAGCGCGACTTTATATTTGAAATTGTGTATTATTTCAAGCGGTTCGTGTTCGGCATATTTTGCGTGGTGCGGACAGACGTTGATGCATTCGCCGCAGTCGATGCAGCGCTCATTGATTATGTGAGCCTTGCCGCCGCGGACTCTGATTGCGCCTGTCGGGCAACGCTTGATGCAGTTGGTGCAGCCCCGGCATTTATTACGGTCAAGTCTTACCGAGTGAAAAAATTCAGCCATTGTCTGCCTCCTTTTTCGTTTTCAATCGTCGGTTGAATTTATGCGTAGATTTTCAGTGTCATAACGGTACCTTCACCGAGCTTTGTCTGAATATCCATTTCGTCTGAGTATTTTTTGATGTTGGGCAAACCCATACCTGCACCGAAGCCGAGCGCACGGATGCGGTCAGGTGCGGTTGAGTAGCCCTCCTGCATTGCAAGCTCAACGTTTTCAATGCCGGGGCCATGGTCTGTCAGCACAACTTTGATATGTTCAGGTGTAATTTCAACGTCAATTTCACCGCCGCCTGCGTGGATTACAAGGTTGATTTCCGCCTCATAAACCGCGATTGCGGTTTTGCGTACGGCTTCGGGTGGGAATCCGATATCCTTAAGTGCTTTTTTGATCTTTCCGGAAGCTTCACCTGCTCGCGTGAAGTCGGAGCCGTCTATATCGTAATGCTGTCTGATAACTTCATCCATGGTAGGGGTGCCCTCCTCCTCTGAGTCCGTGCTCGTATAGGATACCGCAGGAGGTGAACATTTCGCGCCTTGTTCTGAGCAGGGGAATTCCGTTTTCCTCGGCAAGCTCAATCATACTTTCGTCAGGCTTTTTTCCTCTGACAAAAACGATGCATTTCATATCCATCATTTCTGCGGTGCGCACAACCTGAGGGTTGACAAGACCCGTGAGCAGTACAGCCTGCTCCTTGACGTAGGCGAGCACGTCGCTCATCATATCACTGCCGCAGGCGGAGCAGACTTCTCTGTCGAGAAAATCTTCGCCGTAAATAAGTTCTGCGTCAAGTGCTTTCATAATTTCGGAAACTTTCATAATCGGTTTTCCTTTCGTATATGGTTTTTAAAGAATGCGTGTAAAACGCAATGGATTGCTGACTGTTAAGGTAATGCGTTCGGAATTTATATATCTCTGTAGCTTTGTGCTAAACCTTCTTTTTAACGGAGGATTAAAAAATTTAGTACATCTTTTTCATATTGCCTTTTTTCCATTCCTCATAAAAGGTGCGGATTGAGGCTGCCCATATTCCCTTATCTTTTATAACAGATTTGATTACTTTCTTGCACTCTTTCGGATAATCGAAAATCAGCAGGGTTGCAGTCCATGAGGAAACGTATATGTCATCGTTATAAAGCTGTGCTTTTGCAAGCTCAACGCCCTCTTCTGTGGACATAAGTATTTTTATGTTTTTCATTATCTGAGCATTTGCTTTGTTAATCGCACTGTAATCAAATGAAATAACTGTTTCACTGCCATGGGTATGGCAAGCCTGAATATATTTTTCAAGGGCGTTTTGCAAATCCATATTTTCACCTCAGCAGCACTGCTTTTTTAATGTTTTCGGTTTGATTTTGCCTGCAATGCTGAACAGCACGAACATAACGGCATTTACTGCAACAACACTGGCCCCCGTCGGCGTGTCAAAAATATATGCGGCAACAAAGCCGATGAAAAAGCTCAGCACGGAAACAACGGCAGAGCACATAACAACGCCGCGGAAGCTGCGGAAAAACCTCATCGCGGTAAGCGTGGGGAAAATAAGCAGCGATGAAATAAGAATTGCACCCATAAGCTGCATACCTATAACGATAGTAACTGCTGTGAGGATTGCTACAACAGTGTTGTAGAACGATACCTTTGTGCCTGTTGCCTTTGCAAAGCTCTCGTCAAAAGTTACGCTGAAAATGCCGTTATACATCAGCAGATACATCAGTATTACAACTATGCTTAGTGCAACGCTGATAATTACATCGGATTTGCTGATTGCAACAATACTGCCGAACATATAGCTGCCCACATCAATATTTACGTTGCCTGCCAGCTTCACCGTCAGCACACCGATTGCAATTGCCGTGCCCGAAATGAGCGCGATTGCGCTGTCACCGTTGATCCGGCTGTTGCGGCTGATGCGAAGCAGCAGAAATGCCGCCACAATAACAATCGGAATTGCAACCTTAAGCGGAGCAATGCCTGCCGCGGCGGCAACACAAAGCGCGCCGTAGCCGACGTGCGAAAGGCCGTCGCCTATCATCGAGAATCGCTTGAGAACGAGCACCGACCCGAGCAGGGCAGCACACAGCGACACAAGAATTCCCACAATCAGCGGAGTTCTGAGCATAGAGTATGAAAAAATTTCGGTTATTGCGTTGATAATTGACATTTGGTTTCACCTGAGTTTTACAGCCTCCCACTTTGAGGGAGGTGGATTTTGCGGAGCAAAAGACGGAGGGAGTCTCTTTTGATAATCCTCTCATTATATCTCACTCCCTCAGTCAAAATCGCAAGCGATTTCGACAGCTCCCTCATCGAGGGAGCCGTATAAAGTGCAATAGAAAATCAAAACCTTATGCTGAAAATAAGTTTGCTTGTGTTTTCTCTTACAGCCTCTGTTTCCATATTGCTTGATGCATTCGCACCGAGCTTGCTCACTGCACTATCAATCGCATATGCAGTTTTTTGTGACATAGCGGCAGAAGATGATCCTGCAAGAATAAGGGTTTCGGATTTTATTGAATTGGTATTTGTGCATCTCATTTCAATAAGACCGTTAATTGTGTCATCGTTGGCAAACCATTTCAGTTCTGGGCGAACAGGGATATTGCTTCCCTCAAATTCGGCGACGATTTTTCCGCTGCGCTGATTGCTTATTTTTGATGAAGAGCTTTGGTCTGCAGATTCCGATTGCGTTACTTTTACACCTTTAATAGTTGCTGTTGCTGATGAGGCAAGGCCTTTTTTCTGTGAGGAGATTTCAACCGTAGATTCAGAAATCTCAATCTCGCAGGATTTTGCACCGAGAGAATGTGCAATGTTTTTTAGTTCAGCCATACGCTCCTCGTGAGCACGGCTGAAAATGCAGTCTGTTCGGATAAAAACATTTCGGTCAAAACTACTTACATAATAAACTGCGTCACAAGTTGCCATGGGTATAAATTTAATTCCGCTCATTTCAACCGCTTCGTCATAGAGGTGAAGAACTTCCATTTCGGTTCCGTTGCTTAACCAGCCTATTGCGCCTTCGCAAACATCAATACCACGGCGCACAGCATCATCTACTATTGTAATAAGGTTAGGACAATTAAAATCTTCTGAAAAAAAGCGGTCGGGAAAAAGGGGATTATATTTTTTTAACTTGCGAGCATAGCTTTCATTTTTTGCTTTTTCAGCTAAGTCTTTTGCTCCTTGAACAACTTCAGTTGCGGCTTTTTTGCCGGTATTGGATGCTTTTCTTGTTAATCCGGAAATGAGTTCTTTGCTCTTTTTTGTGTCAATATGTTTCATACAAAACAATCCTTTTATTTGTTGTTCTTTGCGGTTGTTACGGAAGCGATAAGTTTTCTTCGGATAGAGCCGCATTTGTTGCGCAAAAAATCATATTGTTCATCGGTAATTTTATTTTTTTTGTACAGCAGCTCAATCCAGTATTCGGTTTCGGAACTTTCTTTGAGTGCAATTTCAAGTTTGTTAATAAAATCTGCACGGCTCTGTGCGTACTTGGCTTCAAATAAATTTGCACCGATTGATGATGAGGAGCGTATCAGTTGATTTTTGTAAACGGAACAGCCGTTTATTTCGTCACACAAATCTGAAACAAACACGGCAAACTCTATTGTTTCTTCGCGAAGTTGATTTTTGTTGTCTGATATATCTCTTCAACTCCTTTCGATATGTGCCCTTACGGTCACTCGATATATTTTGCCTGTGGCAAATTTCGATATAATTCTACGAATTTCGATATAACCTCACTTGCGTTCGGTTGAGATATTCTCGCACCGAAGGTGCATATCGAATGCGAAGCATATATCGAACGCTTCAGCGTATATCGAAAATTCCGCAGGGATTTATATCGAGTAAAATCGCAAAGCGGTTTTACATCATCACATCTCATACGTTTCGGGGCAGACTTCCATAATCTTCTCTCTCAGGGCGATGAAATCCTCAAGTGCGGCAGGCTTCTGGTTGGGGTTGCGCAGCAGTGCGGCAGGGTGGAATGTGCCCATCATAAGCGTACCGTTTTTTTCGATAAACTGACCGTGCTGTTTTGTAACCTTGAAATCGGGCGAGATGAGCCTTGTTGCCGAAATTCTGCCGAGGCATACTATAATTTTCGGCCTGAGAAGCCTTGTCTGCTCTCTTAGCCAGCCAATGCACATATCCTGCTCGGCCGGCAGTGGGTCACGGTTTTGCGGGGGGCGGCACTTGACCATATTTGCAATGTAGATATTCTTTTTTCTGTCCAGGTCAACTGCGGCAAGAAATTTATCCAGAAGCTGACCACCTCTGCCGACGAACGGCTCGCCCTGCAAATCCTCATTCGCGCCGGGGCCTTCACCGATGAAAAGCACCTTCGCATTTTCGTTGCCTACACCGAACACAAGCTTTGTTCTTGTTTTTGCAAGCTCACATTTATCGCAGCCCATACAGTCTTGTCTGAGCTGATCCCAATTTTTGTACATAGTTATTTCACCTGACCTTCAAGCCGCTCAACAGTTACGTCGAGATCTGCAATGCGGCTGATATTCTCTTCGTCACAGCAGGTTATGAAAACCTGCCTGTTTGTAAAGTGGCTGACAACATATTTCTGCCTTTGCGGGTCAAGCTCGCTGAACACGTCGTCGAGCAGCACAACCGGCTCTTCGCCCGTAACCTGAGTTATTATGTCCGCTTCCGCTAGCTTTAAGGAGAGCGCCGCGGAGCGTTGCTGACCCTGCGAGCCGAAAAGCCTTGCGCTTTTACCTGAAAGCTCGATGGAAAAATCCTCACGGTGAGCGCCGACACTTGTGATGCATCGGTCAATATCGCTTTCACGTTTTTCCTGCAGGGCTTTTATTATGCTTTCTGCAATTTTGCTCCTGCCGTTTGCTTTTTCGCGGGCATATTCTTTATATTTCAGCTCGAGCAGTTCTTTGCCCGAAGAAATTTCGTCGTAAGCGGCGCAGGCCTTATCGGCTATCTGTCTCAAATAATTCATTCTGCTCTCGATTATTATCGCGCCTTTTTTTGCAAGCTCCGCATCCCATATGTCGAGCATTGCGAGCATAGCCGGGTTATCCCGTGCCGCGCGGAGTGTTGCGTTACGCTGTGCAAGCGCCTTGTTGTATTCGAGTATTGTTTTTGCGTAGTTGGGTCGGAGCTGGCTGAGCGCTATGTCGAGGAATTTTCTGCGCTCCTCAGGACCGTCCTTGACAATCGCAAGGTGGAGCGGTGTAAAAACAACCGCAGTAAATTCGCCCATCATTTTTCTGCCGGAGGGTAGGGCAACTCCGTTGAGGGTTATGTGACGTTTGTCATCAATTCTGATTTCAGCTTCCTTGTTGCGGTTGCCGGAGAAAAACTCCATATTCAGCCTTGCTTCGTCACAGCCGAAGCGCACAACGTCTTTATCGCGGATGCTGCGGAAGCTGCGGCAGCCCGTGAAAAGCCAGATGCTTTCGATAAGGTTTGTTTTGCCCAATCCGTTCTCGCCGCAAATGATGTTGACCCCGCCGCCGGGATTGTAATCCTTGGCGGCGAGGTTGCGGTAGTTTTCGGTTTTTAAGCTCAAAACCTTCATAGTTATCTGAGTATCTTACCTTTATCAAAGAGGATTACGCCGAAGCCGTGGCCTGTCTTACCGCCACCTTCAACAAATTCTGCAAATGCGCGGCGCAGAGAATTGTCTCTGGGCCACTGCTCAACGGGCAGGTCGGAGAAACGGTCAAAAATTCTCCAGCCGTCGTTAAAGTCTTCTTTTTCTTCCTGCTCAAGGATTTCGAAATCGCGGATGAATTTTGCGGTGTTGCTCTTTTCGGGAAGGAATTCGAGATACCTGTCGAAAAGGAGCCATGAGCCGCAGCCGAAGAGAATCGGGCCGCCGTTAAACTCATCTTTGAAGAATTCCTGAGCCTTGTTGTATGCGTCGAATCTGACCTCGTCTGTCAGCGGCACACCCGATGAGGGGATGTGGAAGTTGACATACTTGTCGCCCTTGTGGAGCACGTGACCGCTGGAGAGCACCTTGCCGTCGTGCTTTTCGTCAAGCTCGCGCATCTCAAACTGGAATCTGCCCAAAGCAAAACGGTCGATCTCGTACTGGCCGTGGAACCAGCCGCCTACAAACGTGCCCCAGCAGTTTTCGCAGTTGCGGCACTCGATGAGCTTGTACTTGAGGTCGCACATAATATCGTAGTACATCTGATCGGGCAGACCCTTCTCACGGTAGCGCTTGAGAAGCTCCTCGCTGCAGCACAGCAGAAATGCCATATGCATTGTGCAGGCAGGCTTATCCATCTTTTTAGCGAGCTTTGTTACATTTTCGAGTGCTTTGCCCAGCTCGTCAGCCCAGGGGAACATATATTCCTCATAGATTTTGTCAAAGGTATCTCCCCATTTCTTGTTTTCGTCAAGCTGCTCGAATACTCTTGTGAAGCAGTACTGAGCCTCTTCGGGGAAGCCGATTTTTTTCATAATTTCACGGTTGTGTTCGGAGTTGTGAAGCATAGTGGTTGTTCCTCTCTGTATTAGACTTAAAAATTGTTTCGTAGATATATCGGAAATCCGTCAGGATTTATATCGTGTAAATTTATTGAAAACAGATTTACTTCCTGGTCAACCAGATGAGCATATCGCTCTCGCCTCTGTTGGCGTAGGCGTAGTAGGGGATGAGCTTGATTTTCTGCGGAACAAAGCTGTCGTTCCAATCAAAATAAAGCTCGTCACTTTCGGGCTGAATGAATCCGTCAAGCTCAACTGTCGTAACACCGAGCGTGCTGTCCTTGCCGAGTGCGGCAGGAGCTGTCGGGTCTACGTAAAGTCCTCTGAGCGGCAGGGGATTATCCACACCCTCTGCGCAGTAGACGATGGGACCGCGCTGTACGGCAAGCCTGCCTGCGCACTGGCGTACCTGCCTGTTTGCCTGAACGAATCGGACGGGCATATCGAGCGTATATTCGATAACCTCACCGTCGGTAACACCTATATAAATGTAGCCGTCTTCGCTTACCTGTGTATCCTTATTCAGCGTGTAGCTTCTGCACCAGGAGGGCAGGCGGAGAGCCAGCGTGAAGCTGCCCGAGCAGGTGATTTTCATTGCACCATTTTCGGGGTAGGCTGTTTCTACTTTGATTTTTCTGCTGCCGTCCTCAAATTCACCGTCAATAAACTGATGAAGCCAGAGTGTGCTTTCGTCTGCTGAGCAGGCAAGTTCACCAACCGAGGCGACAAGCCTTGTCACGTTGGGAGGGCAGCAGGAGCAGCTGAATACCTCAAGGCGTTGAGTTATCGGGTAGAAGGGTCTGTGGCGGTTGTCGTGCGGGTTGTTGATACCCGTCAGGTCAACCTCAATCGAGTTATCGTAGAAAAATGCCTTGCCGTCGAGCGAAAGTCCGCAGAGGAAGCCGTTGTAAAGAGCAAGCTCGGCAATATCGGCATATTTGCGGTCGGGCTTGATTGCGTACATACGCTGTGCAAAAAGAATCAAACCTATGTCTGCGCAGGTTTCGCAGTATGATGAGGTTTCAGGCAGGTCGTAATCGCCGAGGAAAGCCTCACCAACGCAGGTCTGGCCGATGCCGCCCGTGATGTACATACGTTTTTTTGCCATAGAATCAAAGAGCTTGTCTGCCGCGTTGAAAAGCGTTTCATCGCCGTAAGCTGCGGCAAGGTCAGCCATTGCGCAGTAGAGATAAACAGCGCGTACGCTGTGTCCGACTGCGTCCTCCTGCTCTCTGACGGGCATATGTGCCTGGGTGTAGCTGTCCTCCTCCGTGCCTCTCACGTCAACAAAGTGGCGGCTCAGTTCAAGGTAGCGCTTTTCACCCGTTGCTTTCCAAAGCTTTACAAGTGCAAGCTCAATTTCTTCGTGGCCGGGCGAGTCGAACTCTGCCCACTTTTCCGTGACGAATGCCTTTTCGATCATATCGGCATAGTCACACATAAGTCTGAGAAATTTATCCTTGCCGGTTGCGTTATAGTAGGCAACGGCAGCCTCCATCAGGTGGCCGGCACAGTACAGCTCGTGGTTGTAGCGCGCAGTAAAGCGGTCCTCCGGCTCAAAAAGTGTGTAGCAGATGTTGAAGTAGCCGTCATCCCACCTGTTTTTCTCAATCAGGTCAACAACCTCGTCAATAATTTTTTCAAGGTCTGCCGACGGATTTTTTTCGATTATGTATGCGGCACTCTCCATCCATTTCGCAATGTCGGAATCCCAGAAGATGTGGGGTTGGTTGGGGTCACCATCCTTCCAATCGAGCTTGAATGCATCGAAACGCCCTGTCTCTTTAAAACGGTCGTATACGCTGTAAATTGTAACCTCGCGGTTGAGCTTTTGTCTGTCTGCCCAAAAGCCGCCGTTGATGTTTGTGCTCTTAAGAGGGATGATTTTGCTTTTGCCGCACATCGCTTTTTATCTCCTTTGTTTAGTGGTTTTTACTAAAAAATCATTTGACATTTACTCTTTGATGTCCTAATATAACTATATATAAGATAACTTATATACACCCATTTTGTCAACGGATATTTTTACAAAACCGGGAGGTAATTTTTATGCTTTACAAAAAGAACAGAACACCGATAACAGGCGAACTGTTTCTAAACCCCACAAGCGAATACCGAGCAACGCCTTTCTGGGCGTGGAACTGCGAGCTTAACCGCGATCTGCTTGACCGTGAAATCGGATATATGCAGGATATGGGGTTTGGCGGCTTCCATATGCACGTGCGCGTAGGTATGTCTACCAAGTACCTTTCCGATGATTTTATGGATCTGATCAAGGGCAGCGTTAAAACCGCAAAGGATAAGAATATGCTCGCCTGGCTTTACGATGAGGATAAGTGGCCGTCGGGATTTGCAGGCGGATATGTTACGAAGAAGAAGGAGAACAGAGAGAAGTATCTGCTCTTCACACGTCGCGGCTACGGCGCGGGCAAGGCTTCGTCGAACGATTCGTCAGCCGCTGCAGTGCGTGAGGAAAACGGCGAGCTGCTCGCGCGCTATGAGGTGAAGCTTGATGATAACGGCTGCCTCAAGAGCTACCGCCGCCTTGCTGACGGTGAGGCAAGCGACAATTGTTGGTATGCTTACTGCGAAACGCAGGGCGAATCTGCCTGGTTTAATCTTCAGTCTTACGTCGATACGCTTTCTCCCGAAGCTATCACCGACTTTATCAACACAACGCACGAGCGTTATAAGGCGTGCATCGGTGAGGATTTCGGCGATGCAGTGCCTGCAATTTTTACCGATGAGCCTCAGGTTGCACGCAAGAGAATGTTCGGCAAGGCGATTGGCGACACCGATGCTTTCCTGCCCTACACAACCGATTTTGCCGACACCTACCGCGCAATGTACGGCGATGAGCTTTTCGATAAGCTGCCCGAGCTTTTCTGGGAGCTTCCCGACGGCAAGGTTTCCGTTACAAGATACCGTTATCACGACCATATCGCAGAGCGTTTTGCTCAGGCTTTTGCCGATAATATCGGCGGCTGGTGTGACAAAAACGGAATTATGCTCACGGGTCATATGATGGAGGAACCGTCGCTTGAGAGCCAGAATGCAGCTGTCGGTGACTGTATGCGCTCCTACAGAGGTTTCCAGCTGCCCGGTATTGATATGCTTTGTGACAGCCGCGAGTTTACAACAGCAAAGCAGTGTCAGTCTGCTGTGCATCAGTACGGCAGAGAGGGTATGCTCAGCGAGCTTTACGGTGTTACCGGTTGGGATTTCAAATTCACCGGCCACAAGCTCCAGGGCGACTGGCAGGCAGTGCTCGGCGTTACCGTGCGTGTGCCGCATCTCTACTGGGTGTCAATGAAAGGCGAGGCAAAGCGTGACTATCCCGCCTGTATCGGTCATCAGTCACCGTGGTATAAGGAATACACATATATCGAAGACCATTTTGCAAGAGTAAATACCGCTATGACGAGGGGCAAGCCCGTTGTGCGTGTCGGCGTTATTCATCCGATTGAAAGCTACTGGCTGCGCTTTGGCCCGAAGGAGCAGACGGCCGCAATCCGCGAGGAAATGAACGATCAGTTTATGCAGCTTGCCGACTGGCTTCTTTACAACCTTATCGATTACAACTACATATGCGAGGCAAACCTTCCTGCCCAGGCAGACGGCACAAAGGTCGGTCAGATGCAGTACGATACAATTATCGTGCCCAACCTTCTTACCATACGTTCAACTACGCTGGACTTCCTGAAAAACTTCAGTGCAAACGGCGGCAAGGTCATTTTTGCCGGCAGCCTTCCCGAATATGTCGATGCCCTCGAAAACGACGCAGCTAAGGCGTTTGCGGCGGATTCAACAATAGTCGGATGGTCCAAAATTCAGCTCATAAACGCGCTCGATGCAAACCGCGAAATCGACCTGCGTGAGGACGACGGTGAGCGCACGACAAACCATATGTATCAGCTTCGTCAGGAGGGCGACCACCGCTGGTTGTTCATCGCTCCGATCAACCATAAAGCGGCTCCTTATGCTTGCTCAAGTGATGATTACACACTTCGCCTTAAGGGTGAATACGTGCCTGAGCTGTGGAACACGATGGACGGCTCCGTTACAACGCTTGCCGCAGATTATAACCTCGGTGATACCTTTGTTGAGCTTGAGCTTTATGATCACGACAGTGTGCTTCTCAAGCTGATTCCGGGCAGATCGGATGCCGAGCCCGTGCAGAAGAAAAAGCGCGTTGCTGTCGGCCTTCTTCCCTCAAAATGTGAGGTTGAGCTTGCAGAGCCCAACGTAGTGCTGCTTGACATGCCCGAGTATAGACTGAACGGTGGCGAGTGGCGTGCAAACGAAGAGATTTTGCGCATCTGCGACACTCTCAAAGCAGAGCTTAAGATGGAAAATGCCATTGCAGGCGGCGCTCAGCCGTGGCTCTTTGGTGTAGAAAAAGAAACCGAAACAGTCGAGCTGAAATATGTTATCAATTCTGAGGTTGAGGCAGATAATGTAACCCTCGCGCTGGAAGATTTTGATAAGAGCAGCATCACCTTCAACGGCAAGCCTGTCGATATGATAAAAACAGGCAGCTACGTTGATGAATCGATAGAAACAGTAACCCTCGGCAAGCTTGAAAAGGGTGAAAATACAATCATTCTTTCACGCTCATTCGGCAAGGTTTCAACGCTTGAGGCTGTATACCTGCTCGGTGATTTCGGCGTTGAACTCAAGGGAAGAAGCTGCACCGTTACAGAACCCGTAAGAGAGCTTGAGTTTGGCGATTGGACTCGTCAGGGCCTGCCTTTCTACGGTGGCAACGTTACCTATAAGTGTGTTGTTGAGGGCAATGATGAGGAGCTGAGTGTTGTGATTCCGCACTTCACACAGCCCGTTTGCACGGTCAGTGTTGACGGTGTGCGTACAGGCACTGTTGCGCTCTCGCCCTATACCGCACCTCTCGGTAAGCTCGGCAAGGGCAAGCACCTTGTTGAAATTACCGCTTTCGGCAACCGTTACAACACCTTTGCTTCCTTGCATATGGCTGACCCTGCCGCACGCTGGTACGGTCCCGATGCATGGAGACGTAAGGGTACACGCTGGTCATATGAATACAACGTGAAGCCGAGCGGAATTACCGCCGCACCCACACTTGTAAAGTTTGAATAAGCTGTATTTTTTCACGGACGTGAGCGGTTTTTTCCGCCGCGTCCGTTTTTTAGTTGGGAGCGATGGCGGAGGATAGCAAAAAATACATCTTGCTTTTTTGGAGTGCGTATTGTTACTTTTGTCAAGCGTTACAAAAGTAACCAAAAGAACTTTTGAGCTGTAAGCACTCCGCTACGGCTGACGGTTTTTAATCCGCTCGGCAGACGGAACACAAGAGGTGTGTTCCGTCACCGCAACGGCTACCAAATCAATCTGAATTTCAGGCTTCCTCTGTCGCCTGCGGTTCCCTCGCTCGGATATTAATTGAGATTCATTACCGTCAGCCTGCTCCGTTCAAGTTCACAGCATATGTAGTTTTATGTGTGATTTTGCTTCTATTTTTTGCGGAGCAATGACGGAGGATTGTAACAAACACGGGCGGCTGATAGTCGCCCCTACGGCTCGCCGTAAACCTCACCTATACCGTAGGGGCGGCAACCTGCCGCCCCTATCTGTTTGCTCATTTTTCAGCTGCGGAAAATACCTGTAAAGAGTTTACATAAGTGTGTCGGAATCACAGATATTTAACATATTATTTATTTGACTGCGCAAATTATTTGTAGTATTATAAATGGTACAAAGATACTCAGAAAGGATGAGGGCAATGGCAGAATATATTCTTGCACTCGACCAGGGCACAACAAGCTCCAGGGCGATTGCTTTTGATAAATGCGGCAGAATCGCTGCAAGCGCGCAGAACGAATTTGAGCAGATATATCCGCAGGCCGGCTGGGTTGAACATGACCCGATGGAAATCCTTTTCAGTCAGTTTCACTCAATAACCGCCCTTTTTGCAAAAGGCAAGGTTAAACCTGAAGAAATCAAGGCAATAGGCATCACAAACCAGCGTGAAACAACCATTCTTTGGGACAAAACAACAGGTAAACCCGTATACAACGCCATCGTATGGCAGTGCCGCCGCACAGCGGATTATTGCGAAAAACTGAAGGCGGAAGGGCTTGACGGTTATATCAAGGACCACACGGGTTTGCTGATAGATGCCTACTTTTCGGGCACAAAAATAAAATGGATTCTGGACAATGTGCCTGCCGCAAAACAGCTCGCCGATGAGGGTAAGCTTCTTTTCGGCACGGTTGAAACCTGGCTTGTCTGGAACCTTACGGGCGGCAAAGCCCACGTAACGGATTACTCCAACGCATCGCGTACTATGCTGTTTGACGTTGATAAACTCTGTTGGGATGAATATCTCTGCGAAAAAATGGGGATACCAATGTCAATACTCCCGAAGGCTGTGCCTTCAAGTATGCACTACGGCGATGTTGCGCCCGGCATCCTTGGCCTTGAAGCGCTTGCCGGTGTGCCCATCTGCGGTGCAATCGGTGATCAGCCTGCCGCTCTTTTCGGCCAGGGCTGTTTTAACCCCGGCCAGGCAAAAAATACCTACGGCACAGGCTGTTTCCTGCTTATGAATACGGGCGAAACACGTGTGCATTCAAAGAGCAATCTGCTTTCCGGTGTTGCATGGGGTGTCGGCGATAAGGTGGAGTACGCTCTTGAGGGCTCTGCGTTTAATGCAGGCAGTGTTATCAAGTGGCTGCGCGATGAGCTGCATATGGTCGATACGGCACGCCGCTGTGATGAGCTTGCCGAAACGGTTGAAAATGCCAACGGCATATATCTCGTGCCTGCATTTACGGGCCTTGGTGCCCCGTATTGGGATATGTACGCAAGAGGCTGTATTGTAGGCCTTACAAGAGGCGTAAACAGAGCCCACTTCTGCCGTGCGGTGCTTGAGAGCATCACTTATCAGATGACGGATCTGCTTGAGGCTATGACTGCTGATTCCGGCATTGAGCTGAGCGAGCTCAGAGTTGACGGCGGTGCATCTGTCAGCGATATTATGATGCAGATTCAGGCAGATATGATCCGCACAAAGGTTGACCGACCCAAAACCGTTGAAACAACTGCGCTGGGTGCCGCATACCTTGCAGGCCTTTGTGTCGGCTACTGGAAAGATACTGCTGAAATAGAGAGCAACCGTGAGGTTGACACGGTCTTCCGTCCGCAGATGGATGAGGCTGAGCGTGACAGGCTTTACAAGGGCTGGAAGAGAGCGGTTGAAAGAGCAAAAAACTGGGAAGACCCCGAAGAATAATAAATCAATAATACTTTTTAAGGAGTGTACAAATATGGCAAAGGTAGTTCTTGATTGGAAAACCCTGCACGATTTCACAAAGGATGCTTTTATGGGCGTCGGCGTTCCCGAAGAGGATGCGGAAATCGTTGTTGACGTTCTGCTTGAGTCAGACAGACGCGGTATCGAGTCACACGGCTGTAACCGCTTTAAGCCTGTTTACATTGACAGAATCAATGCAGGCATTCAGCAGCCCGTAACAAACTTTGAAATCATCAAAGAGACCCCCACAACAGCAGTTGTTGACGGTCACCACGGTATGGGTCAGGTTATCGGCTACAAGGCTATGAGCATGGCTATTGCAAAGGCTAAGGAATACGGTATGGGTATGGTTGTTGTGCGCAACTCCTGCCACTACGGTATCGCAGGTTACTACTCAACAATGGCAACAAAGGCAGGCTGCATCGGCTTCACGGGCACAAACGCACGCCCCTCCGTTGCTCCTACCTTCGGTGTTGAGGGTATGTTCGGCACAAATCCGCTTACAATCGGTATCCCCACGGATGAGGATTTCGATTTCAATATCGACTGTGCTTCTTCAATCACACAGAACGGTAAGGTTGAATATTACGAGCGTATCGGCGAGGATGTTCACCCCGGTACAATTATTGATATCGACGGTAACCCCGTTGAGGGCGATGCAGGTGTTGCACTCAAGAAAATCCGCGGCGGTACAGCTGCTCTCACAACCCTCGGCGGTATCGGCGAAGACCTCGGCGGCTATAAGGGCTACGGCTATGCAATGGTAGTTGAGATGCTCTCTGCAGTTCTTCAGGACGGTTGGTACGGCAAGGCTCTTGACGGTAAGGATGAAAACGGCAACATCCGTCCCTACCACCTCGGTCACTTCTTTATCGCAATTGATACAGATCACTTCCTCGGCGAAGATCTCTGCCGCAAGAAGTCGGGCGATATCATCCGCTCTGTCCGTGCTTCCAAGAAGCAGCCCGGTCAGGACCGCATCTACACAGCAGGTGAAAAAGAGTGGGATATCTGGCAGAGCCGTAAGGACAGTGGTGTTCCGATCAATGAGTCTGTTCAGGCTGAGTTCAATAAGGTTCGTGACGACCTGAAGCTTGATTATAAGTTCCCCTGGGAATAATGTAAAAACGCTATGCGTTTTTACTCGATATAAATCCTGCGGATTTGCGATATGCCTTAAGCACGATATGTCCCTGCGGGACACGGTATGCGCTGCGGCGCACGGGGGATTTATATCATATCGCAGGCGAGTGTAACGAGCCTATATCGCAATTTCAGATAACTGAAATTATATCGAATTTTGTGAAACAAAATATATCGAGTGACCTTAAGGTCACAGAAAAAATAAATATAAAAACGCTATGCGTTTTAACTCGATATAAATCCCTGACGGGATTTTCGATATGTTGCTTTGCAACACGATATGCCTTCGGCGCGATATATTGCTTAGCAAAAGGCAAAATATATCGGGCATACAAAAGTATGCATATCGACGGTAATTAAAATTAGTGTACAAAGGACGATAAAAAATGGATTACGCAAAAGAATCACTCCGCCTCCACTATGAGTGGAAGGGTAAGGTAGAGGTTACCGCACGCGCAAAGGTGCAGGACAAGGAATCTCTTTCACTTGCATACACCCCCGGTGTTGCTCAGCCCTGCCTCGAAATTCAGAAGGATATTAACAAGAGCTACGAATTGACACGCCGCTGGAACACAGTTGCCGTTATTACCGACGGTACTGCCGTGCTTGGCCTTGGCGATATCGGCCCCGAGGCAGGTATGCCCGTTATGGAGGGCAAGTGTGTGCTCTTCAAGGAATTCGGCGATGTCGATGCAATTCCTCTTTGCATCCGTTCCAAGGATGTTGACGAAATTGTTAAAACGGTTTCTCTGCTTGCGGGCAGCTTCGGCGGTGTCAACCTTGAGGATATCGGTGCACCCCGTTGTTTTGAGATTGAGCGCAGGCTCAAGGAAATCTGCGACATTCCGATTTTCCACGATGATCAGCACGGCACGGCTGTAGTATGTTCGGCTGCACTTATCAACGCACTCAAGATTGTCGGCAAGGATATCAAGGATGTTACGGTTGTTTTCAACGGTGCAGGAGCTGCAGGCGTTGCAATATCCAAGCTGTTCAAGTGGATGGGCGTAAAGAATATAATTATGTGTGACAAAAAAGGCATCATCGCCACAAAGGATGATATTGACGAGCCACGTCACGAGATCCTTGAATACACAAACAACGATAAAATCAGCGGTACGCTTGCCGATGCACTCAAAGGTGCCGATGTGTTTGTCGGTGTTTCCGCCCCCAACCTTGTCACACCCGATATGGTAAAATCTATGGCGGACAAGCCCGTTGTTATGGCTATGGCTAACCCCACCCCCGAAATTATGCCTGACCTTGCACGTGAAGCAGGTGCGGCAGTTGTTTGCACAGGCAGAAGCGACTTCCCCAACCAGGTTAATAATGTTCTTGCATTCCCGGGCATTTTCCGCGGCGCACTCGATGTGCGTGCGAGTGATATCAACGAGGATATGAAGGTTGCTGCGGCTAACGCATTGGCAAACCTCATTTCCGACGAAGAGCTCTCTGCGGATTATATTCTTCCCAAGGCATTTGACCCCAGAGTCAAGGATGCCGTTGCCGCCGCTGTTGCTAAGGCAGCACGCGATTCGGGCGTTGCAAGAATCTGAAAAAATTATTAAAAATATGTAAGTCTGCCCGTCGCAAGATGAGCAGGCTTATTAAATTTTTGACAATTTTCAAAAAATCCCTTTTAATTTGTTGTAATATATGTTATAATTCCACAAAGTGTTATAAACCGAAAGGAGTTTTCACTGTCATGAAATCTACAACTATTAAAATTGTCGCTCTCCTGCTTACTGCTTGCGTATTCCTCGGCGTCACATCCTGTTCACTTTTTGGTGGCGGCGCAGAAGAAGAAACAACCGAGCCCACAACCATCGCAAGCGCAACACCTCTTATGAAAGAGCCTGCAGAAATTCTTTCCTACTTCAACCTGCTTATGGCAAAGATCAAAGCCGGCAAGGCAGCTGTCAAGTATTCAAGCAGTTTCGATCCCAATGGCTTTGAGTGTGATAACGAAACATTCAAGGCTACACTTCCCACAATCGTAAAGCTTATGAAGAAGGGCTTCAACGATGGCCGCGGTGCCGAGGTTGCTTACGGCGATCCTCTTACCGATATCTTCCCCACCAAGGGTCAGGATATGCCCTTCACTCTTCTGATGAATTCCGTTGCAAAGAATGAAGACGGTACTTACCAGATTGCTGTTAACGCTGATGCATTCAGCCGCTATTACGAGTCTTCCAGCAAGGCAGAGGCTGAGCAGGCTAACCTTCCCGAAGGCGAAACAGTTACAACTGAGTATGTTGAGCTTGATGAGGACGTACGCAGAATCACAATCACACTTGTTGATGAGGAAGATCCTCAGGCAGGTGCAGGCCTTATGGGCACACTCTTCGATATCCCCGACAGAGCAAAGATTGCTGAAGAGATGAAGGCAATCGAAGGATATGTTAAGTACGACGGCACATACAAGGCAAAGTACACAGGCTGCTCAATCTACATGGAAATCAACAGAACAACTGACGAGGTTGTTAAGGTTGAGTTCAACCGCAATATCGAGGTTGAGGTTAACGTTACAGGTGTAGGCACACTCGCTTCACTTGGCGAAACTACACTCAAGTTTGTTGTAAACGGTTCCGATTGCTACGAGTTTGACTGGGCAGATCCCAACGCAACAACAGCAGTTGCCGAATAATATTACCGAAAGGTCTGCTTTAAATGACACCTAATATCCACCGTGATATAGACCCAAGGCGTATTACGCCTACGGATTTTGTTGCAGTTATCGAAATTCCCAAGGGCAGTAAGAACAAGTATGAGCTTGATAAAGAAACGGGTCTGCTTTCGCTTGACCGTATTCTCTACACCTCAACTCACTACCCTGCAAACTACGGCTTCATTCCGCGCACCTATGCGGACGATGCTGACCCGCTGGACGTTGTCGTTGTCTGTGCCGAGCCGATTCACCCGATGACCCTTGTCAGGTGCTATCCCATCGGCGTTATCAAGATGCTTGATAACGGCAGGGCTGACGAAAAGATTATCGCAATCCCTTTCTCAGACCCCAACTACAACGGTTACCGCAGTGTTTTCAGTCTTCCGCGCCATATTTACGATGAGATGTCCCACTTCTTCGCTGTTTACAAAGCACTTGAGAAGAAGGACACCGCAGTTGATGAAGTTATGGATGAGCAGGAAGCAATTGCAGTAATTGAAAGCGCAATCAAGGCATATAACGAAAAATTCACTGACGACGAAAACTGATAAAGTTGAGCCCCGTATGCGTTATGCATATCGGGGCTCTGTTTTTTTATTTGTGCACTCTTACGCTTGCGCGCAGCTTGCCTTTTTTTGTTTCGCGCAGTATGCCTTCGTATATGAATCGGCCCTTTCCTCTCACCGAAACGGTATCGCTTGGGTTGAGTGTTGCGGCAGGGTTTTCGGTCAGTACGCTGTTAATGCTCACCTTATCCTGAATTATCAGCTCTTTGCTGATGCTTCGCGATACATTATATACGGCGGCGATGAGTGCATCCAACCGTTCCGAGGCAACAACAAAATCTTCTGCATCGGGTAGGGAGATACATTCAACGGGCGGTGCAGCAATCTCGTTGCAGGTAACAGTTGTGTGCTTAACCTGGGTGAGATTTTCTTTTATATATGTGCTGACACTGCTCATACAGTAAAGGTAGCCGCAGTTGTCAAAAACAATTATGTCGCCCAGCACTTCGCGCCTAAGCCCGAGCGCCATAACCGAGCCGAAAAAGTCACGGTGTGTCAGCTCGTCGGCAAACTTTTTGGCAACGGGCTCGATTGCAAGCCAGACACAATCGGGGCAGGGCTCGTAGCCGCATTCATCCTCGCTGCCGAAGCATGCGATGCGGCGCTCCGCCCCCTCATATCCGCCGTCAAACATAACGCTGCCGAGCCTGAGCGACCCGAGCAATGCCTGTTGTGCGGTTGTGAGGAAATCGGAGTATACCCAGATACCTTTGTTGCGGCTTCTTGCGGCAAGCTCCTCGAGTCGCCCGATGAGCAGCTTATCGTCGTTGTTCATTTATCACGCACTCCTTTCTTTTTAAAGGTTGCGCGATTTTTCAAACAGCTCAGATGCACAGGTGCGGCAAACTTTTTTGCCCATATAGTCAATTACGTCCTCCGTGCTGTCGCAGAAAACGCAGGCAGGTGAATATTTGCGCAGCATTATAAACTCGCCTTGCGTGAAGATTTCCAGGTAGTCACTGTTTTCTTTAAGGTCGAGCATCGTGCGAAGCTCCTTGGGCAGCACAATTCTGCCCGCGCTGTCAATCTGGCGTGTAATACCGGTTGATTTCATTTTTGTTCACCTTTTTCATTTTCGTTTTTGATAAAAATACCATAAAATGTCATTTCTGTCAAATTAAAAGAGAGCTGTATCAGCCGTGAACTGCCCCAAATTGTGCGGACAGTACAAAAAAAGGCTCTATGGCAGAAATATTTAAATTAAGCGACATACTGACTTCGTTTTTCAAGCGGAGTCAGTTTTGTTTTTAATTGGATTCGTTCGTTGTTGTAAAAATGTA
>JAZNMK010000033.1:0-34988 GCA_045579585.1 Acutalibacteraceae bacterium | reverse complement strand
TACACCGGATACAGACTCGGGAACAACATTGACCGTGCAGGTATCGACAAAGCCGCGCTCGCAATGCGTTGCGGTGACGGTTACAGTGCCCTCTTTGAGAGCCGTGATTCTGCCGGAATAATCGTCGATTTGAACTATGCTCGGGTCGCTGACAGTGTAATCACACGCTGTCCATACAGCCTCGGCAGGGTATGTCTTTGCCTCAAGGTCAACAACATCGCCGACACATACATTCACCGTCTCTTCGGGAAATTCGATATACTCGGCAGGTACTACGTCGGTTATGACAGTGTAATAATTATATTTCGTAGCTTCTCTGAAAGCTCTTAAAAAGTCGCTGTCAGGTGCACAGTGGATTGTTGTACCACGACCGTAACCTTTATCCCCGTCGCCTGTTAGAGAATCATCAAGTTCATGATTTATTTCAAGCAATGTATCACACATTACCTCATAGCTATAATTAGACGGGATATACAATGTACCTGTGTATATTTGATCCAACAACCATTCAGAACCGAGCCTTGACGGGAAATAAATATCTCCGTAAAGATCGTAAGCAATATTATCTCCAACATAATATTCAGGTGAATATTGACACTCGGGCAATACGGTGTATCTTCTTCCATTTGCATCTTTATGTGGATACAGACTTTCAAACGGTGCACCGGTAATCAGCCTTAAACTTTTCGGAAACGATACAGGACAAAAAACGCCTAGAAGCGAACGGTTATATATTGTTTTATAACCTTCCGGAATAACTAACTGCGAAACATAATCTAAACCCGGATCCCAATCCGGATAATACTCATCTTCCTGATATTCAGGATATTCTTCAAATACATTTTTACCATGATGAATATACCATGTCGCATCAAGACCATATTCATCACTAGTTTCATAACCTATAGCAGTAACCGGATAACCGCCAAGAACGGTTGGTAAAGTAAAAACAGACTTTTCAGGCCCCTTTAAATTAGTCGTAAAACTTAAAAGGACAGCTTCATTGTCAACAACTATATAGATAAAATCCGAACCGTTAACATTTTCAAAACAAAGAGGCTCATTAACCTCTTGGAAATACCATTCTGCACTATGAATCATATAATCGACATCTTCATAAGCTCCAGCAGATATATTAAAAGCAACAGTTGAAAACAGTAATATAGCTGCAAAAACTGAAGAAACTAATTTTTTGCAAAATGACATAACCGACACTCCTTAAATTTGAATTTTAATCTATCAGTTACAGCCACCGAAGATGCGGCAATTATGCGCGCAGCCGGTGGGGGTTACGGCACAGCCGCCAAGCGCTGTTTCGCGCAGCTCTGCGGGCAGCTTGCAACCAACGCGGTACATTGCCTGCATCATCTCTGTAAACGGCACAACAGCCTTTATTCCGCTGAGCGTCATTTCCGCCGCCGTTATTGCATTTGCCGCGCCTACCGCATTTCTGCTCTGGCACGGTGCCTCTACAAGCCCTGCAATAGGGTCGCAGACCAGACCGAGGAGATTACTCAGCGCGATTGATGCCGCATCAAGCGCCTGCTCTGCCGTGCCGCCCATCATCGCAACAGCCATTGCCGCCGCCATTGCTGAGGCCGAGCCGACCTCCGCCTGGCAGCCCGCCTGTGCGCCCGACACGCTTGCGTGCTTCATCAACAGATAGCCGACAGCACCCGCTGTGAAAAGTCCGTCAAGCAAGGTTTTTTCGTCAAGGCCAAACTCCTCCTCAAGTGCCAGAAGCACTGCAGGCACAACACCCGATGAGCCTGCCGTTGGTGCGGCAACGATAACACCCATAGAGGCATTAACCTCGGGCACAGCCTGAGAATATATAAGAGCCTTTGTCATAACCGAGCCGCAGATTGATTTGCCGCTCTTTGCGTGCGCGTTGAGCTTTGCCGCCTCGCCGCCTATAAGTCCGCCCGTTGACGGAAACACCTTTTCAAGCGGCTTATGTGCGGAATCACGCATAATTCTGAGCGCTTTTTTCATTTTTTCTTCAACCGTCACGGCATCCGTCTCGCCCTGGTCGATTTCACGGCCGCGCATTACATCTGCAATTAACAAACCGTTTTCACAAAGCTTTATTAACTCTTCGGCAGTATTGAAATCCATATTCCGCACCTCCTTATCTCTTAACAAGCATCATATCTTCAATCGCGGGATTCTTCTTCATTTCTTCAACCGCATTTTCTGATATTTCTTCGTCCGATTCAACTATTGTATAAGCAAGGCCGCCCTTTTCCTCACGGAAAACACGCAGATATGCAATATTTACACCGTAGCTGCTGAGCACAGACGTAATGCCTGCAACAACGCCGGGATAGTCACGCTGAATAACGATAAGTGCGTGAAACTCGCCCGTAAAATAAACCTTGACACCGTTGATGCGTGTAAGCCTTACCTTGCCGCCACCGAGTGATTCGCCGCGCACATAAAGCACCCTGCCCGAAACGCCCTCAACCTCCATATCTACGGTATTGGGGTGAATATCGTCCTCATCCTCGCTGACGGATTCAAAGCTGAAATCAAGCCCTGCCGCCTGTGCCAGCTCAAACGAATCGCGTATACGCTCATCATCCGTTTCAAAGCCTAAAATGCCGCCGACGAGTGCCCTGTCCGTGCCGTGACCTTTGTACGTTTTGGCAAACGAACCGTAAAGCGTGAACTTAATACGCCTGACATCCTCACCCATCATCTTCTTTGTAAGCAAGGCGATTGATGCCGCACCTGCCGTATGTGAACTTGACGGGCCTACCATATTAGGACCGATTACGTCAAACACGCTGATAAAAGCCATTTTACCTGCACCTTTCCTTCTATCTTATAGTTAAAATATATCACATAAATTTAACGAATACAATGTTTAATTACACCGTTAACAGCTTTTTTCACAAAACACAACAAAAACAAAGCTAAAATTTTTTGCAGTTTGGGAAAAGATTTTTTCAAAAAAACTGTATACATGAAGTGAAATTTGTGATAAAGTAGTTATGTTAATTTTGATACAGGGAGTGTTCAGAATGAAAAAACTTTACGAAGGCAAAACAAAAGACGTTTATGCTCTTGACAACGGCAACGTAATGCTCAAGTTCAAGGACGATTGCACAGGCAAGGATGGCGTTTTCGATCCCGGTGAGAACAGCGTAGGTCTTACAATCGAAGGTATTGGCAAAGCTAACCTCAAGTCATCAATCCACTACTTCGAGCTTCTCAAGGCTGCCGGCATCAAGACTCACTATGTCAGCGCAAATATCGACGACGCTACTATGGAAGTTCTTCCCGCTACTGTTTTCGGTCACGGTCTCGAGGTTATCTGCCGCCTTGTTGCTACAGGCAGCTTCATCCGCAGATACGGCGAGTATATTGAGGACGGCACAGTTCTCGAGGGTGGCTACGTTGAGTGTACATTCAAGAACGACGAGAAGGGCGATCCGCTTGTTACAGGTGAAGGCCTTGCAGCCCTCGGTGTAATGACTCCCGCTATGTTCGAAAGCATGAAGGAGCAGACACTCAAAATCACAAAGATCGTTGCTGACGACCTCAAGTCAATCGGCCTCGACCTCTGGGATATCAAGTTTGAGTTCGGCTACAACAACGACGAGGTTATCCTTATTGACGAAATCGCTTCCGGCAATATGCGTGTTTACAAGGACGGCGTTATCGTTGACCCCGTTGAGCTTACAAAGTACATCAACGAGAGATAAACAACTTAAAACAACCACGAACAGCTGTTGCAGAATGCCTGCAACGGCTGTTTTTTTTATGTAAACCCGGGTTTACACACCTTATTTTTAATATTTGTCAAGCAAAATTGCTTGAAAACAGTTAAGTTGGTTGATATAATCAAAGTACAATCCTGCATCTGGAGGAGACACAATGAATATAGGCGACAGAATATTCAAGCTCAGAAAAGAAGCCGGGCTTTCTCAAGAAGCATTTGCTGAAAAACTCGGTGTATCGCGCCAATCGGTTTCTAAATGGGAATCCGGCAACGTTACACCCGATACAGATAAAGCTATAGCTATGTGTGAAATTTTCGGTGTAAGCACCGATTATCTGCTCAAGGGTGAAAATGAACCTCAGGCAGACACAGACGTAAAATATGACGAAACGGAAATCGAACAGGCATATGCCGAGGATGAACCTGCATCCGCACCGCAAAAAAGCGGAACAGACGAACCCTCACGAAAAACAAAGATGAAAGTAATGGCAGTTATACTCTGCATCTGCCTTTTGTTTGCCGCAATAATCCCCATACCATTTGGCGGATATAAAAAGCTGTGGGCAATGTTCAAAGAAGATCCCGTTGAGTACCCCTATGTTCTTGTGCACGGAATGGGTGGCTGGGGCGAATCGGCAGGCATCAACTCACTGGCAATGTACTGGGGCTCAACCTCAGGCAGCATATCCGAAAAGCTGAGAAGCAACGGCACAAAGGTATACGAAGCGACTGTAGGTCCTTTCTCCAGCTGTTGGGACAGAGCCTGCGAGCTTTATGCTCAGCTTACGGGCACAACGGTTGACTACGGTGCGGCACACAGCGCTGAGCACGGGCACGACCGATACGGCAAAACCTATGATACGCCGATGTACCCGGAATGGGGCAAAGAAACCGAGGGCGGTCAGATACAAAAAATAAACCTTGTGGGTCACAGCTTCGGCGGAAATACCGTACGCCTGCTTGCAAGCCTGCTCGAATACGGTGCACAGGCAGAAAAAGCTGCAAGCCCCGACAATGTATCAGAGCTTTTCAAAGGCGGCAAGGGCGAATACATAAACAGCGTTACAACACTCTGCTCACCTCACAACGGCTCAACATTATATTACGTTGTTGACAGAGAAAATCTTATTTCGGCTTCGCTCGGTCTTCTGCGAGCTGCCGGTGGCATTACTGACGCCGTTGAGGGCGGTGTAATAGATTTTCAGCTTGAGCATTTCGGAATTTTTTCAAACACCTCCGATACTTCATCACTTTTTAGCGACAGCTTTATGAACGGAAAGGATAACGCTTTTTACGACCTATCCCCTCACGGAGCAAAAGAGCTGAACGAAAAAATCGAAACGGTTGACAGCGTTTACTATTTTTCATACGCATACAGCACAACAGAAAAATCACCCATCACAGGCAAACAGATACCAAAAATTTCCACAATGCTGGTGCTTATGCCAATGGCAAAGCTGATAGGAAGCTACACCGATACAAGTGACAGCGCACCTGTTAAGATTGACGAAAGCTGGTTGCCAAACGACGGCCTGGTAAATGTTGTTTCGGCACAAAGCCCGAGCGATGAAACCTCAATAGAATTTGAGCAAGGCATAGAGATTAAACGCGGTATATGGCACGTATTACCCACAAAGGACGGTGACCACGGCACGGTTATCGGAATGAACGGCAACGCCACCCAGACACATCAGTTTTACGCTGACCTTGTCGAAATGATTAACACACTGCCAAGATAAAACAAAACCCCGACAACGCTGAATTTGAGCATTGTCGGGGACTTTTTATATCTTATTTCCAGTAATCAACCTCATGCGGAAGATTGATATCTTTGCTTTTAAATTCAGGATCTTTGCCTTCTTTGCGCTGGCGCTCATAATCCTTGAGTGCTCTGAACACGTACTTGCCGAGTATAATAATAACAGGCATATTTATAAGCGCCATAGCACCCATCGTTATATCGGCAATACCCCAGAGAAGATCTGCCTTAAGACCGGCACCGACAAAGATAATAAGAGAAGCAACGACATAATAAATTCTCATAAACGTTTTGCCGGGCATCTTTTTGAAAAGGAAGAACCAACTGCGGTCAACATAGTAAAGGTTACCGATGAGCGTTGTAAATGCAAAAAGAATCATCGCAACGGTAATAAATATCGGGCCGAATTTGCCAAGACTCATAGCGAGCGACTGCTGCACATAAGCTGCACCTGCGATATCGGCAGCGGGTTCAACGCCTGAGCAAAGGCACATAAACGCTGTCGCGGAGCAGACGAGAATTGTATCGATAAACACGGAAAGAACCTGAACGAGGCCCTGCTTTACGGGGTGCTTAACATCGGCAGAAGCAGATGCGTTGGGAGCTGAACCGACACCGGCCTCGTTGCTGAAAAGACCGCGCTTGATGCCGTACATGACACATGAACCTGTAAATCCGCCAAAAATTGCCCTGAGATCAAAAGCCTCAGCAAAAATTCTTGTAAAAACAGAAGGAATGCTTTTAAAATTAATCGCAACTATTGCAAGAGCAACAAATATGTATGCAATGCCCATAATTGGCACCATAACACTTGTAATCTTGAGCACACGCTTACCGCCGCCAATCAGACAGTAGCAGACAACTACAGCGAGAATAATGCCTATAATCCACGGTGTTGTCTTCTCATCATAAAAGCCGTAAGCAGAGAAGGTTGACTGCAAGTTGAACGAACCGAGCATATTGAAGCCGACACCGTAGGTAAGAATAAGGAAAACCGTGAACGCAACAGCCAACGGGCGGCACTTGAGAGCAGTTTCGATATAGTAAGCGGGGCCGCCGTAGCTTGTGCCGTCCTCACCGCGCTTTTTGTAAATCTGGGCAAGTGTGCTTTCGATAAGTGCGGATGCAGCACCGATAATTGCAATAAGCCACATCCAGAAAACCGAGCCGAAGCCGCCGCAGCAAATTGCAGTAGAAACACCGATTATATTACCCGTGCCGACACGTGATGCTGTAGACACCATCAACGCCTGAAACGAAGAAACGCCCTTGCCGTCCACGGGCTTTTCGGTAACAGCCTTGAACTGTGCACCAAGAAGCCTGAACTGAGCAAAGCGTGTGCGCACGGTAAAATAAAGACCGCCAAGCAAAAGAAGCAAGACGAGTACGTAGGTGTACATCGCATCATTGACACCGTTGACTATTTTTTCAATAATTTCCATAATTTTACCTCTTAAATATAATCTGTTGAATTATATCATAAAGAGTACACCAATGCAAGAAAAAAAGGCCGTCTGAGCGACCTTTTAAAGATATTCCCTTATATCTATTGCCAGTCGCTCCTCCAGATTGATAAGCCTTTTGGCAATATCCTTTGACACTTCGTCAGCCGCCTCGTACTCGTTGAGATAGCGGTTGAGCGACTTGACGCCCATATTGCATCCGTCGGTCATAAGGTCCGCTATGGTGCCGTCCGATTCATCTACCGCAAGCTTAACACCTGTTTTAAACCACGACATACCCTTGGCAATAGGATTTGGTGCTTTGCCGTCATCGTGATACTTATCAAGCAATGTACCGATTTCATTACCGAGCTCCTCATGCTCATTTCTGCAATCGGCAAGGTATTTTTTCAGCGATTCACTTTTAACGTGACCTATGACATCGTTAATTGAGCTGGTGCCCATCTTAACGCCTGCATCACACTCTCTGAGAAGTTTTACGGTATCTTGTTCTATCATAACTTTTTCTCCTTTCGTCAGATAGAACAAGTATTTGCAAAAAAACAGAATTTATGCCTTTTCGAACATATCCGCAAGATATTTATCAACCTTTGCAAGCGATCGAATGCCTTCGAACACGTTTCCGGGTGTATACCCATTCAGATAGTTGTCGCTCTCAAGCGTAAAATAGCCGTCATATCCGATTTCTTTAAGTGCTTTTACAACAGCCACAAAATCAATCTGCATTGACAGAGGAATCTGGTGCGAATCGTGCCATTTATCGTTATCGTGAATATGAAGTGCCTTCAGGCGGGGACCGAGTGCCTTAATCATATCGACAGCTGTTGTGTTGAGCCCTCGCATTTCCGCGTGGCCTATATCAAGGCAGGCAACAAAAAAATCATCGTTAACAGCATCAAGGTGCGCATTGAAGCTTTCAGGGTCAGAGCAAGCTGCGGGCGCTGCCTGATTTTTATCATCATCCCAGTTCCACATATTCTCCGTGGCAATTTTCACACCGCAACCCTTAGCAAAATCAAGCAGTTCAAAATACATCTGTGCGTTTCCCTGCGCAGGCTTATTGTTATCGGGGTGAATGATGCAGATATTGCCTCCGGCCTCTGCCGTACATTCGATTGCACGCTTATAGTACGAGCGAATTTCGGCACAGGAGGTTGGAAACGGCGCGTGAGACTGATTACAAACAATACCGTTATCAAGCCCTATCTGCTTAAGCCTGCGGGCAAATGCCAGATAATCGCTGCCGGAAAGCGGATGGCTGTTTTTGAGCAGGCAGCGATTGCCCCAATCGTACTTACACATATCAAACATCGAAAAATCCCATGCATCAAATCCCGCTTTTGCAATAAGCTCAACCGCTTTTTCCTCGCCTGTAATCTTTGCGCATGATGCTATTTCGGTTGAAATTTTCATATGTTCTGCTCCTTTCGGCATTAGTTTGCAAGCCAATTATATCACTGACAAACACAATAATTGTTTTCGGTATTGTAAATTTTTACGATATATATTAAAATTATATCATCAACTTTGCGAGGTCTGTATATGAAACAGCTTCTGAAAAAAATAATAAGCCTGCGAACAAGGCAGAGAATAATGAGTATGATTTTCAGCTTATGGTGTGCCGTTTGCAAATGTATGCCGCTGAAAAACAGAGTGCTTTTTTACACAATCCGCGCTGACGGCAAGCTTGCAGACAACAGCAAAGCCGTGTACGATATAGTTGAGTGTGACAAAGCAATATTCGCCCATATGCTGCCGCACTCCCTGCGCCTTGAGTTTGCCGCACGCCATCAACTGCTGACAAGCAAGGTGATAGTAACAGATGACTACGTCAGATATATGCGTTGGATGAAACTGAGGAAAAACCAACAGCTTATCCAGATATGGCACGCCTGCGGTGCGTTCAAAAAATTCGGTCTTGATGCGCCTTCAAGGCTCTCACCTGGCGAAGAAAAGGCAACCCACGCACAGTACACAGCGGTTGCTGTCACCTCCGAAAACTGCCGTAAGCACTATGCAGCGGCATTCGGCATCAGTGAGGATAAATGTCTGCCGCTCGGTTTACCGAGAACAGACAGCATTATCAACGAGGCAGAAGCTTTACGCAAAAACGTGTATACGCGCCACCCCGAATTTATCGGAAAAAGGCTCTACCTTTACTGCCCCACATTTCGTGAGGACGACGGAAAGCAGATTGAATTTGACACAAAAATTGACTGGGCAAATCTCTCAGCAAGCCTCAGCGATAATGAGGTATTCATCATCCGTCGCCATCCGATTATGAAATATAACTTGTCAGATAAGGAATACAACCGCATAGTTGACCTGAGTGACGAATCAACGCTTGAGCTGACAGCGTCAAGCAGTGCTGTCATCACCGACTATTCATCAGTAATATACGATGCTTGCCTGTTGGACGTACCCTGCGTATTTTACTGCCCCGATAAAGAGAAATACGAGCGCGGTTTTTACCTCAGCTTTCCCGATGATTTGCCGGGCAAAATGGTTACTGAAAGCAAAAATCTGCTTGAGGTGATAAGAAACACCGTAGATTCACCCGACAAAGAAAAGACAAAAAGATTTAAAGCTGATCAGCTTTCTGCCTGTGACGGCAAGAGCGCTGAACGTATTGCAAAACTTATTAATGAATATCTCAAATAAAAGAAGGACTGTTTCCTACAGCTTACGGAAACAGTCCTTTAACTTATCTTTTTAGTTTGAGAAAAAGCTCAGCACCGAGCCTGATGAGAAAATCGGGCAAGAAGCCAAACTTCGGCGAGCGCTTGAGAAGCGAAACAACCTTGAACAGCCTCGGGTCAAGCTTTTCGCTGCCTTCAAAGCTGAGCATTATCTTGCCCTTAGGCTTTTCAGAGCCGTCAACAACCTCAAACAGCGGCATTGACTGAGCATAAAGCTCACGCTGAAAATCCTGCGAAGGATTTTTGATCTTTACGCTGATAAACGGATTTTCAGCAATTTCTGTTTTTGAGAAAACGGGTGATCCGATATCCTTGATTTCTCTTGCACATTTTGCCTTTGTCGCATCCGTCATACGTGCTGTGAGCATATCGCACCGTTTGCCGATAAGCTCAAGCGATTCCTCATCTGAAGCCAACCACAGCCTGCGGTAAAACTCATTCATAAGAGCAAGATAATCTTTAAAAAGAAGCTCCTGCAGATAGTCATCCTTAAACTCGGGTGCATCCTCAAATGAAGCACAAGCGGTATCATAAACAAAATCCATTGACTTTGAAAACTCGCTGATGAGCAATGCATTTACGCGGTGAGTGACCGACCCTGCGTGCTGACGATACATAAACAGCGCATCTGCAACACCGGTTATTTTCGGTTTGACACTGTGCAGAAACTGCATAAAGAAAGCGCCGTCTTCACTGTACCTCATTGGAGGGAAACGCACCTGACTGCGTTTGAGCACATCTGCCTTGTAGCACTTGTTGCTGACGATAAAGTTGCGCAGCAGACGCTTATCGTAGCAATTTATTTCCTTGAGCTTTATCAGCTCATCTACTATCGGGTTATACTGGCTTACACCTGCACCGAAGCTCTGCGTTCTGAAAATTGCAAGGTCTGCAGAGGTTGACTGCATTGCAGCATAAAGTTTTTCCAGCGCACCGTCACCGAGCAGGTCATCACTGTCGATAAAAATTATATATTCACCGCAAGCGCGTTCAATACCATTGTTGCGCGCGGCAGAAACACCGGCATTCTCCTGAAAAACAGCCCTGATGCGTTCATCCTTTTTTGCAAAGCTGTCAATAATGCTCTGCGTAGAATCGGTTGAGCCGTCGTTTACAACTATTATTTCAGTATCCTTTTCACTTTGTAAAAGCAGACATTCAAGCGTCTGAGCAAGATATTCTTCACCGTTATAAACGGGAACAATTATAGAAAATTTCATTTTTATTCACCCGGTTTCTGCAACCATTCAAGCTCCTGTGCAGGAACAACGATGTAATTGTCAGCACCCTCGCCTACTCTGAGGTAAACGTTTCTGATGCCCGCCTGGATAATATTACGGGCGCAAAGCGGACAAGGCTTTGCCTCGTGTATTGAATTGTCATCGGGGTTTACACCCGCAAGGTACAAATCCGCACCCATAGTCTGATGACGTGAGCAGTTGAGCAGCGCATTCATTTCAGCATGTACCGCCCGACAGATTGCATAGCCCTCGCCCTGGTGCATATCCTGTTCTATCCGTTGGCAAGTGCCGATTTCACAGCAGTTTTCAAAACCTCTGGGCGAGCCGTTATAGCCGGTAGAAACAACGGCATCATCCTTTACGATAACTGCACCGTACTTCCTTTTCAGGCAGGTGCTCCTGTAAGCAAACACCTCGGCACAGTTGAGGTAAGTATCTATTTTGGAAACGAGCCTTCCGTTTTCGGGAAAAACCACAGTTCAACACACCTTTCACGGTTAATACAAGCTGATTACGCTCACATCTTAACAAGCATGAGAGTCACAAACGATATCATAGCCTGAATGATATTCAGACGGTAGATAGTCTGTGTGTTCGACCAACCCTTATTCTTCCTGAAGTGGTCATGGAGAGGAGTGCGTATATTTTTGAGAACCTTAATCTTGAGGAATCTTGTAACGGAAACCTTGAAGATACCGATAAGTCCGTCAAGCAGAAGGATGAAGCAAAGCGGAACCGCAAAAAGAACATTACCGGACTTGAGCACAAGTATTCCGAGAAAGAGGCCGATTGCCCTTGAGCCTGCATCACCCATCATCATTGTACTGGGCTCAGCATTGTACCAAAGGTAAGCTATGATTGCAAAAATCATAATCACACCAAGGCTCTTTATATCTTCACCCGTACCGAGTGCACCTGCCGTGAGTATGATGAATATGATTGAATTGACGGAAAGCGAACCGCAAAATCCGTCAATACCGTCGGAACAGTTTGTTGCATTTATCATCATCCAGAGGAAGACGGTTGACAGTGCGAGGAAAACAGCCCAATGAAGCTTGAGATTGTAAAAGCCGAGGTTTACGGAAAGAAGCTCAGGATTTTTCCAAACAAATGCAGCTGAGGTAAGAAGGCAGATAATAAGGTCTATCGCGCCCTTTTTGTATTCACCCCACGGCACCTTTGACGCATCGTCAAGGTAACCGGAGAGCATACCGAGGAAGATGACGGCATAGTACATTCCAAGCTCAACACTGGGTGTAACAAAAATAAGTGACGCAAGAATAAACACGCAGATAAACACGATACCTGCACCGCGCTGCTTGCCCTTTGAAAGCTTGCCGTTAAATGCAAAATCACGTCCGCCATCAACGGGCAGCTTGCTCTTGAACAGCTTGAGCGAAAGAATTACCGCTGCAAACGTAAACACAGCCGCAATAGGCATAAGCAGTTCCGGCTTCATAATCTCTAAAAATTCCAACATTTCAAATCACCTTTTCAAATCTCTTTTTCTTGTGTCATCAGCTTTTTTTGATGCTGCTGAGGTATTCTTTGTCTTTTTTGGTCAGCTCAGCTTTTCCGAGCATATCAGGGCGCTTTGCCGCAGTACGCTCAAGCTGCTTTTCGCGCTGCCACTTCTGTATATTGGCGTGGTGACCGCTCAAGAGCACGTCCGGCACCTTTTTGCCGTGCCATTCTTCCGGCCTTGTATACTGCGGATGCTCAAGCAGTGAAGCAAAATGGCTCTCATTCATAAAACTCTCCTGACTTGAGAGCACACCCGGGAGCATACGGCATACACTGTCAGCAACTATAATCGCAGGCAGCTCACCGCCCGTGAGCACATAATCGCCTATTGAGATCTCTTCATCGACTATCTCCTCAAGCACACGCTCATCAATGCCCTCATAATGTCCGCAAAGCAGAGCGATATTATCGTATTCCAGCAGCTCTATTGCCTTTTGTTGGGTGAGCACGCTGCCCTGCGGTGACATATAAATCAGGTGAGGCTTTTTGCCCAGGTCCTCGCACAGTGACTTATAGCAATCATAAACAGGCTGAGCCTGCATAACCATACCCGAGCCGCCACCGTAAGGTGCATCATCAACTCTGCGGTGCTTATCGAGCGTATATTTCCTTATGTTACGGCAATTAATCTCAACAAGACCCTTTTCCCTTGCCCTGCCGAGGATGCTTTCACTTACAACAGCCTCGCACATTTCGGGGAAGAGAGTAAGTATATCAATCCTCATCGTCAAAAATCCCCTTGAGCGGTCTGATATAAACCTTTTCTTTTTCGACATCGGTGCTGATTACAACAGGCGGAATTGCAGGCAAAAGATACTCCTTACCACTATCATCCGTGATATGCCAAACATCGTTTGCACCGGTCTGGCTGATATCGGTAACAGTGCCCCATATTTTTGTTTCATCATCAGCATCGTAAGCTTTGCAGCCTATAAGGTCGGCTATAAACCAACTGCCCTCAGGCAGTTTAGCGTCCTTACGTGCCATATAGATTATTTTGTTTCTCATTGCCGCTGCCTGCTCTACAGTGTCAATACCCTCAAGCTTCATAAGTGCAACATTGCCGTGAGGACGCGAAGCAACAACCTTCATTGCTTTTTCACCCTTGCTGTCAAGGTATACTGTTTTGAATCGGCAAGCAAACTCCGGGCTGTCACACCATGGGTTTACGCGCACCTCACCCCTTATACCGTGGGTGGAAACTATCTGTCCGAGTTCAAGATAAGGTTTGAGCATAAAAGCCTCCATTTGATAATTCTGTAGAAAACACCAATAGCCCTATGACTTTTTTAGTGTTAAAAAAGCACATAGAGCAACGGTGTTAGATATTTTCAGTAATTAACTGAGAACCGAACTTACTCGATTTCAACTGCGATTTTTTCGTTGTTGCGGGTCGCAGCAGCACGCATAACGGTGCGAATTGATTTGGCGATTCGGCCTTGTTTGCCTATAACTCTGCCCATATCATTCTCGCCGACGTGAAGGTGGTAAACCGTTACGCCCTCTTCGTTGGGCTCGTCAACAGTAACAGTTACTGCTGAAGGATCCTCAACAAGACCCTGGGCAATTGCGATCAAAAGCTCTGTCATTGCGGGCACCTCCGTAAGTAATTATTTGCTGTATCTCAAAAGAATCAGCCGATAACGCCTGACTTCTTAAGAATAGCCTTTACTGTATCTGTGGGCTGTGCGCCGTTCTTGATCCACTGCTGGGCCTTCTCAACATCAACCTTGATGTCTGCAGGATTCTTTGTTGTGTCGTATGTGCCGATTTCCTCGATGAATCTGCCATCACGGGGATAGCGGGAATCTGCTACTACGATACGGTAGAACGGTGCTTTCTTTGCGCCCATACGGCGAAGTCTGATTTTTACTGCCATTTTTGTTTCCTCCAAAAAAATGTTTTGCTTATAATGTAACAATATATGAATTGTAATTACATCCGAAAGTTAATTATCTGCGCTTCTTATTCTTCTTGAATGACTTGGAAAGGCGCTTGCCGCCCTTACCGCCAAACTGCTTGAACATCTTCTGCATCTGTCTGAACTGAGCAAGAAGGCGGTTAACATCCTCAACCTGCATACCGCAACCGGCCGCAATACGGCGTTTACGCGAAGGATTGATGATATCGGGATTTTCACGCTCCTTAGGAGTCATTGAAAGGATGATTGCGCGAACACGATCAAACTGTCTCTCATCAACCTCAACATCCTTAAGCTGCTTGTTGATGCCGGGAATCATCGCAAGAGTATCCTTGATTGAACCCATCTTCTGAACCTGTTCAAACTGATCGAGAAGATCGTTCATATCAAACTTGTTCTTGCGAAGCTTTTCTTCAAGCTCACGTGCCTTCTTCTCATCGATTGCCATCTCTGCCTTTTCGATAAGGGAAAGCATATCACCCATACCGAGAATACGTGATGCCATACGGTCGGGGTGGAAAACGTCGAGATCCTCAAGCTTTTCGCCGATACCGACGAACTTGATGGGTTTGCCGGTAACCGCTCTTGCAGAAAGAGCAGCACCGCCTCGTGTATCACCGTCGAGCTTTGTGAGAACAAGACCGTCAATGCCGAGCGCATCGTTGAAGCCGTTCGCAACGGTAACCGCATCCTGACCTGTCATCGAATCGACAACAAGGAGTATTTCGTGAGGATGTGCGTTTGCCTTAACTGCCTTGAGCTCGTTCATAAGCTCTTCGTCTATGTGAAGTCGGCCTGCTGTATCGAGGAATACGTAATCATAACCCTGATCCTTAGCAAGCTTTATTGCTTCCTGAGCAATCTTAACCGGGTCAGTCTGACCCATTTCGAAGACGGGCACACCCGCCTGCTCGCCGACAACCTGAAGCTGTTTGATAGCAGCCGGACGGTAGATATCGCAGGCTACAAGAAGCGGACGGTGACCTTTCTTTTTGAGCGAAAGGGCGATTTTTGCACTGTGTGTGGTTTTACCCGAGCCTTGAAGACCGCACATCATAACAACGGTAGGCGGATGAGGCGCTCTTGTGAGATAGGATTGAGTGCCGCCCATTAGAGCCGTAAGCTCTTCGTTAACGATCTTGATGACCATCTGCGAAGGTGTAAGGCTCTCCATAACCTGAGCACCGATAGCACGCTCGGTTACTGAATTTGTGAAATCCTTGGCGACCTTGAAGTTAACGTCAGCCTCAAGAAGGGCAAGGCGAACCTCACGCATAGCCTCACGAACATCATGCTCTGTCAAGCTACCTTTGCTTTTAAGGCGTTGAAACGCTGATTCAAGTCTGTCGGAAAGACCTTCGAATGCCAAGAAAACACACTCCCTTTACTTTGGTTTATGTAGCAAGTCAGTTTTCGACGAGAGTAGAAACAATTGCACGGATACGTACAGAAGCTTCGTTTATTTCTCTGGAGAGACCGAAACGCATATTCTGCTCGTATATTAAGTTTGCACACTCAACGATTTCATCGAGACCCCTTTTCTGCTCCTCGAAACGAGCAACGAGTCCCAGCTTATTCTCCATATCAAAAAGCTGAGCTTCCGCACGCTTAATAGCGTCACGTACGCCCTGCCTTGTGATGCCTTCGTTTTCCGCAATTTCGGAAAGGGAAAGGTCATCATTATAGTAATAATCCAAGAAGCTGCGCTGCTTTTCGGTCAGCATTTCGCCGTAAAAATCCAGCAAAACAGTGACACCGAGGTTTTTAGCCAAAAGGATCTCCTCCTAACGTGTTTGTGTAAAGCATTTGTTCTTTACAAGCTGGTATTATACTAAAAAACTTCCAACGTGTCAAGGCTTTTCAAAGTACAAAAGAACAGCGCTTTTTCCACAAATACTTGTGAAAAAAGTCAATAGCGACGATTAGTGGTGCTTACTGACGAATACACACACAATATAGCGTAACTCCGAGTGCAAAAAACAAAGAAAAAAGCCAAAAAAATTTTTTCGCAACATAATCGCAACCTATCATTTACATTTTATTCACAAAAAAGACACTATTTATTATCATACTTCAAAAAAATATATTGTAATATATAACCACAATAAGTTTGACACATCCGTTCGGATTGTCTTAATATTAATTTAGATTTCTTCTTTTTGTTTCTTTTTCATTTACTCCTTCCTTTTGCAAACAGGCGAGCCGCAAGGCTCGCCTGTTTGCTTTTACAACTATATTTCTATTTTAAAATAATTTGTTTGATTCTGTTGATTTTTTTCATTTTTATAATTATAATTGACTTTAACACAATATGAGGGGATATAAAAGAATATGAAGAAAAGAAAAGCCAAAAATAAAAAAGTAAAGAAAGTTCTCGGCATTATCTCGCTGATATTTGTTTTGTTTATCTGCGCCACGGTTATCACAACCTTAATAGGAAACAGTGCCAACCTCAAAAAAGCAACCTCATTTGAAACCGTACAGATTGAAAATCAGCTTACACCCCAAAAAGATAAAAACGGTCATTGGGCATTTACAACGGACAGAGAATTCAAAGTAATGCAGCTCACTGATATACATATCGGTGGCGGTTGGATGTCACTGGGCAAAGATGCAAAAGCACTTAACGCTGTTGCTGCAATGGTTACAGCCGAAAAGCCTGACCTTGTCGTAGTAACGGGTGATATCGCCTACCCTGTGCCTTTTCAGGCAGGCACTTTCAATAACCTTTCAGGTGCAAAGATATTTGCTGCACTTATGGAAAAGCTCGGTGTCTACTGGACGGTGACTTTAGGCAACCACGATTCAGAAATCTACAGCTACTACAACCGCGAAAAAATTTCAAACTTTTATGAAAAGAGCGGCTTTAAATATTGCCTCTATCAGGCAGGGCCCGAGGATGTTGACGGATACGGCAACCACGTAATCAACGTCAAAAACTCTGCAGGTAAAATAACGCAGTCGATATTTATGCTTGACAGCCAGGCTTACACCAAAGATGACCCGCTCGGATTCAGATGGCTTTACGATAACGTACATGAAAACCAGGTTGAATGGTACAAGAAAACAGTAAAACAAATCAACGCTGAAAACGGTTCTGCCGTCAACTCGATAATGTTTATGCACATTCCGCTTCCGGAGCTGAAGGATGCCTGGTTTGAATACGCCGACAACGGATATAAAAACACCGAAAACGTTGAGTTGGTATACGGTGTTGCAGGTGAAAAGGACGATATAGTATACTGCGGTGTTGGCGAAGACAATATGTTTGAGGCTATGCTTGAGCTAGGCTCAACAAAGGCGGTTTTCTTCGGACACGACCACAAAAATAACTTTGCTGCAAAGTACAAGGGTATTCAGCTTTCATACAGCTACAGCGTAGATTACCTTGCATATATCGGCATATCAAAAGAGGGTGCACAGCGCGGATGCACCGTTATTGACATTAAGCCCGACGGCTCATTCGTTTCACACCTTGAAAACTACTACCAGGATAAATACGTAACCCTTTACGAAAAAGAGAAAGTAACTATGCAGCAAGTAACATACAACTGATTTTTTGAGCGGTTTCACAATACGGAACCGCTCTTTTTATATACTTTTTATATTGTTATATTCAATTTGTTTTGCTATAATTAACTTTAACGTAATAAGAACCGAAAGGAGCTTACAATATGAAAAAAACCAATTGGTATAAGGACGTAGTTTGCTACCAGATCTGGCCCCGTTCATTCTGCGACGGAAACGGTGACGGTATAGGTGACCTTGAGGGTGTGCTTTCAAAGCTCGATTACCTCAAGGAGCTGGGAATTACCTGCATCTGGTTCTCCCCTCTCTACTGCTCACCTAACGCAGACTTCGGCTACGATATTTCAGATTACAGAAAAATCTCACCCGATTACGGCGACAACGAACTTTTCAAAAAGGTTCTTGACGAAGCCCACAAACGCGGAATTAAGGTTATAATGGACCTTGTTGTAAACCACACATCCGACGAACACGAGTGGTTTAAGCAGGGTATTGACAAAAACAGCAAGTATCACAACTATTACATCTGGCGTGACGGCAAGGGCAAGAAGCGTCCCAACAACTGGTCATCTCTCTTTGAGGGCAAGGCTTGGGAATACAACGAGGAAAACAAGCAGTATTACCTTCACCTCTTCTCCAAGAAACAGCCTGATCTCAATATGGATAACCCCGAAGTCCGTCAGGAAGTTAAGGATATTATGCGCTTCTGGCTTGATATGGGTGTTGACGGCTTCCGCGAGGACGTTATCACATTCGTATCAAAGCGTGAAGGTCTGCCCAACGGCTTCCCCATTCCCCAGGCTTGCGGTATGGAACACTATATGGACGGCCCCCATATCCACGAATATCTTCAGGAGTTCCGCGAGGTACTCAACGAGTACGATTGTTTTGTAGTTGGCGAAGCACCGATGATGACACCCAAAAAGGCACTCAAATACATCAAGGAAGGCGACGGTATGGAGCTTGATATGATGTTCCACTTCCAGCATATGGAAGCTGACTGCCTCTTCACAGACTTTATGGCTATGCCCTTCAGCCTCAAGAGGCTCAAAGGTGCATTCTCCAAATGGCAGGAGGGTCTTTACGGTAAATCGTGGAATGCTCTCTATATGGAAAACCACGACCATCCCAGAATCATCTCCCGTTACGGCAGCGAAAAATACAGAAATGCGAGCGGTAAGTCCATTGCAAACTCATATATGCTTCAGTGCGGCACACCCTTCATCTATCAGGGTCAGGAAATCGGTATGGTAAACATCCACCTTCCCACCGTCGAGGATTATCAGGACGTTTTTGCAATCAACAACCGCAAAACGCTCAAACTGCTCGGCTTCTCTGACGAAAAGGTTGAGCAGCGCCTCAAGACTGCGAGCCGCGGCAACGCACGTACACCCGTACAGTGGGACAGCTCTGCAAACGCAGGCTTCACAACAGGCACACCCTGGATGCCAATCAATCCCAACTACAAAGACGGCATCAACGCTGAAGCTGAGATGGCTGACCCCAACTCAATCTTCAACCACTATAAAGCACTCATAAAATTCCGCAAGGAAAACCCGATCGCAGTATACGGCGCATATAAGGAATACAACAAATCCAGCAAGGACCTCTACGTATATGAACGTACATACGAGGGCAAGAAGATGCTTGTAATCTGCTCCTTCACCGAAAAGGCCGTAAACTTCAAGGCTCCCGCAGGCTATGACCTTGCAAAGGGCAAAGCAATCCTCTGCAGCCACGAGGACAATCCTCTTGTAGGCAACGGCTTCACAACCAGGCCCTACGAAACAAGAGTTTACTTCTTCGAATAATATGGATAAGCTGACTGCAAGAGACGATATTGCAACACAGCTCGTGTTTATCAGGCACGGCGAATCCTACGGCAATCTCGGCCTGCCTACACCCGAAGGCTACAGCGAAGAGGACACTCCGCTGACGGAATACGGTCTAAAGCAGGCGCAGGCTCTTGCCGACTATTGGTTCGACGGTGTTGAAATTGCTCACATATACTCAAGCCCTTTCACCCGCACAATCCAGACGATTTATCCGACGGCGCAAAAGCTTGGCAAACGCATTGAGCTGATGCCCGATCTGCTTGAATACGGCTCAACCACCGCAGGATGCGAAACGGACAAAATTGAAAGAGATTTTCCGCTCGCTATCCCCTGTATAAATGAGCCAAGCCCTGCAGGCGGTATGCTGACGCTGCCCGTACCTGAAAGCTACAGCCATGCACAGACTAGGGCAAAAAGGGTTGTGGAATACGTAAGCAGCGTATATAACCGCGGTGAAACGGTGATTGTTTCAACCCACGGCACATTCTTCAGCTACCTTGTCAGAGCAGCCCTCAATGCTGAGGGTACAGAAACGTTCAACTCCCAGATAGACAACAGTGCGGTAACGGTAGTTGTGCTTAGAAACGGCAACGCCCCCCTCCTCAGAACAGCTAACAACACCTCACACCTTAAAACAGTATAAAAAATACCGCCGCTGAAGCCCTAAAGTTTCAGCGGCGGTATTTTATTTAATAATCGTGGTTTTCACCGGCAACTATTGATTTGATACCGTAGTATTTTGCCATATACCTGTTGCGGTAATTATCAGGATCAGATCCTATATCTGCCACGTTATAGTGCGGAGAGCGTTCTTCATCGGTTTGTATTTCCCTTAACGTAAGCTCATAATTGCCGAGCTCTCTCTGCTCGATTATATAAGCTTCACGTTTATCAAACTTTCTGTCCACAATCACAGCATCATAGGCACCTCTTGCATAAGAAACACCGCACCACATTGCCCAACAAAGCACACCTACAAGAAGAATGTTCCTGACAGCGGAAGAATCCCGCAGAATCAGCTGATAAAGGAGCATACCGACCGAAATGATAGCCATGATGACTATTCCGAACCACGCTCTTTCCGGGAAAAACGTTGAAGCCAGCATAACAAGCGCGCCGGCAAACGCGCCGAGCATATATATTCCCGGCAAAACAAAGCAGGGTTTTTCCTTCTTTTCAGATACATAAAGTATATATGCCAGCACCAATGCAGCGGCAAGAAACGGCACCAATCTGATAACAACATTGGACAGCACTATTATAATATATTGCAGCAGCGTTGCCTGAGAATTCATTTCCAGACGTATAAATACGGCAGGAGCCAGCACCATAAACAGATATCCTGCAACCGCAAACACAATTCCGGTTATGCTCCACACAGGTATTTTAAATCCCTTTATACGGTAAAGCACAACAAACAGAAAAGCAACGCCTATAAAAGCTGCCGACATATTTTCGTTTGTAGAGCCCGCAACCGCGCACATAAGCTGAATCGGCAAAAACAAAAGCGCCTTATAAGGTAGTTTACCGGAATCATAATATAACCTGAACGGCAGTAAAGCAATCAAGCGAAAAACTGAGCCCCACAAATAGTTAATGCTGCCGTCAAGCCAGAAAACAGTATGGCTGACCGCCGGAGAAAAGGTCCATACAGCAAACGCAATAAGCAGAAACAACGGTGCACTCTGACGTTTGTTTTTGCCCTTACAGTGAATATACATCAGCACTATAAGGAGCACCATAATTGCCGAGTTAAACACATTGAAAACAGGCTTGCCCAAAAGGAGCATAAACTGCACAATAAAATGAAGAACTATTCTGCCGTTAACCGTGTTATAGTGCGCCTTCATTGAGGTAATTATATCGCCAACGTTTTCTACACGGTCGCCTGTATTGATAACCTCATCACTGTCTGCAACGTCTTCTATAAATATAAAGTGATACGCATAATCGTCCAACGATAAATGAGTCATTGAATTCATAAAAAACGAAAGCGCAAACAAGACAACGCAAGCAATACAGATAACTGTTATGTTTATTCTGTTGTTTTTATCAAATCTTTCTGCAAAGCTGAAAAACTTCTCGACAGCTTTGCCGCTTTTTTCGGTCAGATTACTCTGAAGCTTCGCCAGCAATAAAATCACCTCCCTACACTAATAAGCGTACTATATGATACTATATATAAACGACAATGTCAAACACTTGTAAAAATCTTGTCGAGATTCTCTTGTGAATATTCGATTTCGGACGAATACATTCTTGCCGCCTCCTCAATCCCAAGCCTTCCGGCAAGTGTGAGCACAATTCTGCAGCTGAGCACGGCAAAGCCTACCTTTGAAGCAATATCGCCGTCATCAAGCGCTGCCGGCATATGGCGGAAAAGGAAATAGCAAAGCAGGTTTTCTGCAGGGTGTTCATCCTCATAATCCGAAACAAGCTGACTGCACTCACCAAGATAAACAAGACACTCATCCCACGCAGAATCCAGACGCTCAAGCGATGTATAAAACCCGGCCCATTCGTATGGCAAATAATCCGGCAACTGCACTGAAAAAGTCTCAAGCAGCTTTTCGCATCTGCTGTTGAAGCTCAGTGTTTTATCCTGTGCAACCGAAACTGCAAATTCATACGCCTCGGCAAGCGCAATTTCATTCTCATAAGCTTGCGTATCCTCACCGTCATCCTCAATCACCTCAAGACAGAACGGGTTGACATAGTTGAGAATAAGCGCGGCAGCAGCCTCACAGCAAAGACCTAAGCCTATTTCTGTTCTGTCGGAATAAAAGTTGCGAAACCTGGGATGATCAGCGCATATATCGCAAAGTGCCGCCTCGCCGCATTCGGTTATGATATCGCAAAGTCCCTTTGAATTGAGAAACGGACAACGCTCGTTTTCATCAAGAATAAAGTGCGGCGCACCCTCACGGCTTATGCTCTTTTTCAGCCTTGCGCCAAGTTCACCATCTACAGCCGAATACATTTCGTAAGTATCCGCATCGATATCAATTTCCCAGCCTACACAACAGCTGTGTTGACACTTTCCTGCAATACATGAAAACTCTTTATAGTAATTCGGAACAACGATTTTCATTTAAATCACCGGTGAGATTATACTTCATACCGTCTGCAAAGTCAAATCACCAACCGATTTGAGACCGCTGCATTCAAAAAGTGCGCAGGCAAACAAAAACGGATTTATCCCGGGCGGACACATACGCAAAATTTCCTCCTGAATATTTACGCAACACTTCCCATCAAGCAGCGATGAGGGTTTGAACAACCTTGTCACCCCTGCTATATCTTCTTGCGAAATTCCGTAATCAAACCGTTCAGCTTCATTAACCCGCTCACACACTTTAACTGTTGCACCGTATCGGTCCATAATATCAACCGTCGGCTTAAAATATTTTTCCGGTGATTGTGTTACAACGGTTATTTTAGCAACATACGGCACTATGCGCTCAATATATCCAGCAAGCACACCGCTTTCATCATCAACCAATACGCTGAGCTTTTCACTATTACGTTCAGCTGAAAGCACGGCAATTGTATTGAGCAGAATTATCCCCGGCAGATAACGCGGAACAAATTCTTCTATACCTGACGTTTCAGGCGCTCGGACCCCCTGCGGCAAAAGCATACAGCCTGCGCTGTTGCCTGCGGCAAGGGCAACAGTTTTCCAATCGATCCCCTTCTTGCAGGAAGAAGCATTTATAACCTTATAAGGTGCCGCTCCCTTTACAGGGCTGAGAAGCATCTCAACCTCACATTTTCTCCTGCGAAAAACACTGCGTTTTTCTTCCGTTACACTCAGCACTGAAAACATACCCACACTCCGTTTAGCTGTAATTTACTTATACATATGTGTATGGACACAAAAAAATCCGCTTTCTGACGAAAGCGGATTAAATGAATTCAGTTGTCTTTATTCTCTTTCTTCCTCTTTTTTGCATCGGCAAATGCAAAGCAGAACATACCTGTCATCGCGCCGCCTGCACCGAGGATAAAATCCCACATTGTGTCGATAAGTCCTTCGTTGGTAAAGGGGCTGGATACCTGCAGGTTGAAGCCGTAAATCTTATCCATTGTGAACTCGTAAAATTCCCAACCGACAAGGATGGCAACAGCCATTGCAAAGCCTGCCATCGCGGCAATTGACGGGGCAAGCGGAATTTTTTTCTTTTCCTGCATTATAACAAGCATCCTCGCGCTCCAACCGGAGGCAATAAAGCCTGCAAAGAAGTGAGTGAAAACATCGGAATAAGTGAAGTCGGTTCTGTTGTTGAGCGTTGAACCGATACAAACACCGAGAGTTATGAACAGGGTAAGATGCGTCTGAAACTGCCAGGGAAGCAACGTGATAAACGACTTGCCGCCGAGTATCTGAAACATATCCCATAAATGAGTAAACGCTATTGCAAAAAGACCCTGCAGGAACTCCGACGTATAACCTCTGAACAAGCCGTTGATGCCCCAGATAAGCAATGCCGCACGGCAAGCCCACCAAAGCCATATCGTCTTATTCGGCATACGCGGAATAGGATTAAGTGTTTTTTTCTTCATTATATATCCCTTATGCCATTCCTAAATATTCTTCAAGAGTTACGCCCGATGCCTTTATCTCTTTTGCCGCCTTAACACCTACATAGCGCCAATGCCAGGGCTCGTAAGTGATTTTTGTGATGTTAGTTGTATCACTATCGTAACGGAGAATGAAACCGTAATCGGCCGCATGCTCACTGAGCCACTTAAAAGCCTCTGTTTTTGCAAAATTTTCATCAAGCGTATAGTTACCGTTCGTACCAAAATCCATTGCCAAGCCGGCGTTATGTTCGCTTGTGCCGGGCATAAGAACAATTTTTGAGGCAAGCCTTGTCGCCTCGGCTTTACTGTAACCCTGATTGACGTAACTATTAATCTTACGCTCAAAGTTTGCGCGCTGACGGTCACGTGAACGATAGCCCGAAACCGGAATCAGCGATATTCCGTCCGCAGCAGCTGCAGCAACCATTTTGTCATAATGAGGCACAACACGGTAATCAAGCGTCTGACCGCTGCCGCCTGCGACAGGAGCAGTTTTAACGCTGAAACTGTCAGGCAGTATGTAATCCTGATTTACAAGCAGGAGATTCCACTTCTCACTGTTCACTACGGCAACAGATGGGTTAAAGCCTGCGTACGCATATTCATATTTGCTGCTTGACTCGGGCTCTTTTTCGCTCACAGGTGCCTTTGTGGTTGTCACCTTGGATGTAGCCGGCTTTTCAGTTACGGGCTGAGCGGTTGTATATCCGCCATCAGTTATAGGATCATTCACCGGTGCCGACTGAGTTGTCGACTCTTCTGTCGGTGATTCATCTTCAGAAGCGGTACGCAAAAACTGACTCATAGCAAATATCGCAACAACAGTACACACAGCCAGAATTATGATAAGTGTGCGTTTGCTCAAAGAAATCAAACCTTCCTTGTTGTTTGGTTATCAGCAACCACCTGAATAGTTGGGAGCTTCCTTAGTGATGAAAACATCGTGAGGATGGCTTTCGACAAGGCCTGCGCCTGTTATACGAACAAACTGTGCCTTATCCTGAAGTTCCTGAATTGTATGGCAGCCGCAATAACCCATACCTGAACGAAGACCGCCGAGAAGCTGGAAGATTGTATCGGAAAGGAGTCCCTTGTAAGGTACGCGTCCCTCAACACCTTCGGGAACGAGCTTACGGTTATCCTCCTGGAAATAACGGTCCTTGCTGCCGTTAGCCATAGCACCGAGTGAGCCCATACCGCGGTAAACCTTAAACTGTCTGCCCTGGTAGATTTCTGTTTCACCGGGAGATTCCTCACAACCTGCAACAAGTGAACCTACCATAATACAGCTTGCACCTGCAGCGAGAGCCTTTACGATTTCGCCGGAGTACTTGATACCACCGTCGCCGATTACTGAAATACCGTGCTTTGCAGCCTCTTCTGCAGCATCAAAAATAGCGGTGATCTGCGGTACGCCGATACCTGCGATAACACGTGTTGTGCATATTGAGCCGGGGCCTATACCGACCTTTACGCAGTCAGCACCTGCATCAATAATAGCCTTTGTGCCCTCCGCAGTTGCAATATTACCTGCAATAAGAGAAATATCGGGGAATGCAGCCTTAACCTTGGAGATTGAGTTGAGGATATTCTTGCTGTGACCGTGTGCAGAGTCAAGAATAAGAGCATCAACGCCTGCGCCGATAAGCGCACTTGCTCTTTCAAGCACGTCAGATGTTGCACCGATAGCTGCAGCGCAGAGAAGTCTGCCGCTTGAATCTCTTGCGGAGTTCGGATACTGAACTGCCTTTTCGATATCTTTGATTGTGATAAGACCTTTAAGGGTGCCTGACTCATCAACGAGGGGAAGCTTTTCAATCTTGTGCTTCATAAGGATATCCTGTGCCTCGCTGAGTGTTGTGCCGATATGAGATGTAACAAGGTTTTCGCTTGTCATAACCGCACCGATCTTAACGTTGAAATCAGTCATAAAGCGGAGATCACGGTTTGTGAGAATACCGACAAGCTTGCCGTCCTTACAGATCGGAACACCTGAAATGCGATAGCGCTGCATAAGATCGAGAGCATCATGCACCATATGCTCAGGAGAAAGGAAAAAGGGGTTGGAGATAACGCCGTTCTCAGAACGCTTCACCTTGTCAACCTCTTCTACCTGTGCCTCGATAGGCATATTCTTATGAATAACACCCATACCGCCTTCTCGCGCAATTGCAATAGCCATGCGAGACTCCGTAACGGTGTCCATGGCAGCGGTCATGATGGGCATATTGAGTTTAATTTTTTTTGTAAGCTGAGTTGAAACATCAACATCTTTAGGCAGAACGTCTGACTCTGCAGGAATAAGCAGAACATCATCAAACGTAAGGCCTTCTTTGTAGAATTTCTGTTCGCGGCTCATCATAATTATCTCTCCCAACTTATTTATAGTTATTAGGATTCATTATAACAAGCGCAAAACAAAATTTCAATATAAAGTTAGAATAAATTTTAGTAAAATATTTACAACATTCTCACCCTTGATTTGTTTAAAATCAATAGTAACGATGAAGCGCAACAACCCTGCCCAGTATAACAGCCTCTTCAACAATAATCGGCTCATACGAATCATTTTCCGGTTGAAGCCTGAAGTGGCCTTTCTCTTTGAAGAAGCGCTTGACCGTCGCTTCTTCGTCAACCAATGCAACTACTATTTCGCCGTTGCGCGCAATAGGTGTACGCTCAACAACTATAAGATCACCATCGTTGATGCCGGCATTGATCATACTTTCACCCTTGACACGAAGAGCAAACAGAGATTTATCCTTTGCACTGTAGCCTGTGTAAGGCACATATCCCTCAACCTGCTCAACAGCAAGAATGGGCGCGCCGGCAGTAACCGTACCGAGAATCGGCACCTGCTTGATGTTGGATGTCTCCTCCTGACCGACAATGCGGATTGAGCGCTTAAGCAACGGATCTCGCGAGATGAAGCCCTCACGCTCAAGAACGTCCAGGCAAGCCTGTACGGATGAAGTTGACTTAAGGCCGACGTATGCGCCGATTTCACGCACCGATGGCGGGACACCATCCTGAAGCCTTTCAAGTAAAAATTCGTATATTTTTCTTTGGGTATCATTTAACATAAGAGTTATCCTCCCTGCATATTTTCACATTTTTCTTTGTTTAGAACATATGTTTGATTTGATTATATCACATCATTTTCAAAAAAGCAAACATTTGTTTGTTTTTTCTTAAAATTTTTATTTGCAACTAAAAAAACACGATGTTTTAACACTTTATTCATCGTGACGGCAAAGGTAGCTGATATCATAATATTGCACTTGAGGGAAGCAACGCCGCATTGCTCCCCCAAGTTTTACCCCCTCAAATTTACGGAAAAGCGCTCGGTGTTACGCCGGGCGTTTTTTCCATTTTTGTGTATAAATACGCTTTGCACAGACAAAAATAGCTGTACGGAGGGATCAGAACAATGGATATCAACTTTATGAAAACAGGCAAGCTTTCACTTATCAAAGCCGGCATCATCACCCTACTTGCAGTATTCGTTGCTGCATCAGGAATCGGCACATACTCATTCATCAAAAAATCAAACGAAGCAGCCACCGAACCGACAACGGAAATTGATTGGGACAATCAGGGCGGCAACCTTGAAGCAGATATACCTGCAACAAAGGTAACCGTGCCTGACTTTGCTCCGACTACTGTACAGCAGACCGAGAAGCCCGACAATCTTCCTTTCACGGGCAGTTTTAACCTGCCGCTCGGCACAGAGATTCTAAAGGATTATTCCGACGGTGAAATGGTAAGCTCAAAAACCATGGGAGATTGGCGCGTGCACAACGGCATTGACTTCACCGGTGTGGATTCAGCCGAAGTTCTTGCAATCCAGAAAGGCAAGGTGACCGACGTTTACGATGACCCGATGTGGGGCATAGTAATTGAGGTTGACCACGAAAACACAATGACCGCCAAATATTGCGGACTTAAGAGAGGCACAACCGTAACCAAGGGTGATACCGTCAAAAAAGGGCAAGTCATCGGACAGCTGGGCACAATACCCGTCGAGCAGGCTGACGGCCCTCACCTTCACCTTGAAATCACCGTAAACGGTGTTATCGTAGACCCGCTTGCAGCAATAAACAGAGCATCATAAACAAAACACCCTCAGTTGTTCTGAGGGTGTTTTTGTATACATTATATCTTTGCGGGAGGAGTACGGTGTTTTCTCTCCTTATGCTTAGGTTTAGGCTCAATGTTGCCGGCCTTAGTAAGAGCGATTTTTGTAAGCACAGGGCCAAACAGCTCGTAAATCAGAACAGAGAAAAGAACGATATTTCTGATCATTGTGCCAACTTCGCCAAGCTCCATTGCGGTAACCGACATACCCAGCGCAACACCTGCCTGAGGCAGCAGCGTGACACCGAGGTACTTTGTTGTTTTGTCATCGCATTTTGTGATTCTAGCACTCATATATGAACCCAGATACTTACCTGCAGAACGGCTGATTATGTACGCTGCACCGATGCCTACAATTACAAAATCCGTAAATACACTCAGCTCAAGCTCTGCACCGCTGATAACAAAGAACAGGCAGAAAAGCGGAGTAGTCCACGCATCGGTTTTGTCCATAATCTCTGCTGAGAAATCACAGAGATTGCAGAACATAGTGCCGAGCATCATACATACAAGGAGAGCCGAAAAACCGATATGCACACCACCGATTTCGAACTTGAGCATTGAAAGTGCAACGGTGAAAAGCACGCAGGTAACAGAAAGGCACAAACGCTTACTGTTAGAGTTAAAGAAGCGCTCAAACAGCGAGAAAAGCATACCCATAACCGTGCCGAGAAGAAGTGAACACACAATTTCAATTATGGGTTCGAGCACAATCGCCTTGACGTTGACTTCACCGTGTTCTATAGCCTTTGCAATGCCGAAAGAAACAGCAAAAATAATAAGACCTACCGCATCGTCAATAGCAACAATAGGCAACAGCAAATCCGTCAGCTTACCCTTCGCTTTATACTGACGTACAACCATAAGTGTTGCCGCAGGAGCAGTAGCCGCAGCAACGGCGCCAAGCGTGATTGCCATCGAAAGAGGAAGTTTGTCCTCACCCAGAGCAAAGTGAAGCCCGATAAGAGCTGCATCAACAAAAAATGTTGCAACTAAAGCCTGAACAATACCGATAAACGTTGCTTTACCGCCAATTTTTTTAAGCTGAGAAAGCCTGAACTCATTACCGATGGCAAATGCAATAAATCCGAGTGCCGCCTGCGAAATAATCTCAAAGGATTTTACGTTTTCCATCGATACAAAGCCTATGCCTTCGATGCCTAGTCTGCCGATGCAGTAAGGGCCGATAAGTACACCTGCAACAAGGTATGACGTTACCGACGGAAGGCCGAGCGGTTTGGTAATACGGGATAAAAGAAGACCCGCACCGAGCGCAAAAGATAAACATAAGAGAATCTGCATTTGTTACCCCTTCATTCTAAAAAATACTTTAAAAGTATATCACACAGAGCGACAAAGTCAATCGAAAAAATGATTAAATTCGTCTGTAAATAGCACTAAGTTTTTGTGAAAATTTTCGGCATATAAAAAGCAGATACCTCAGCACGAAGCATCTGCTTAAAATTATTCTTCCATCTGTCTGCCGAGGAAGTTTGCCGCAACCTGAACAAGCTTTATATCCGCCGCAGCAGGCACGGACATTTTCTCATCCCCAAGCATAACAACAGCTCCCGACACATCACCCGCGGCAATAATCGGTGAAGCAACACAAGCCATACGTTCAACACCGACAGCAGGCGTCATCCCCTCGCCCTCTCGCTGTGTGATAAAGCTTTCGCGGCGCTCCATAAAATCCTCAAGCTCCTGTGAAAGCTGTCGGTCAATAACTTCTTTCTTGGGCACACCTGCGCAGGCAATTACCCTGTCACGGTCGCAGATGAGCACAGGTCTGTTAGCACCCCTGCAAAGCACCTCCGCATACTGCGTAGCAAGCGAAGACAGCTCCCCTACCGGTGAATATTTTTTGAATATAACCTCACCGTCAGGTGCAGTGAATATCTCCAACGGGTCGCCTTCGCGGATGCGCATTGTGCGGCGGATTTCTTTAGGAATAACAACCCTGCCGAGGTCGTCAATTCTTCTCACAATTCCTGTTGCTTTCATAATATATACAAAATCTCCTTGCTTTACAAAGCCCAACTGTTAGTATCTGTAAAACAAGGAGATTTATACTTTGTAATTTGTTTATAAAAGTGATTTTAAAAACTAAACAGAACAATAACCGCTATGCCGAGAATTAAGATTACGGTTGTCTTTGGAGTGAGCTTTTCTCTAAATATCGCAACACCCAATAATGTAGTCAAAAGAATTGTTGATATGTTTTGAAGCGGGAAAAATACTGCGCTTTTCATTCGCCCCGCAAGAATGGTATTGCAAAGATTTGCACCGCCGAAACAAAGACCCGTAAAAACGGGATATATATTCCTTGTAACGCTAATTGTCTGTTTTTCTCTACAAAACAAAAAGGCGAGTAAAGAACAACAAAAAGCAAATAAAAATGCAATCAGCAAAAATATTGCTTTTTCATCGGCAACCTTGGATGATTGCTGCACCTTTTGCATAATACCAAGTCCACCTGATGAAATCATTGCTATAAGAATATACCAAATAAATAACCTATTCCGTTTCCCCTGCGCCGATTCACCCTTTTTTGCGGTAAGCAGAATAATAATTACAGCAACCAAAATACCGATGAAATTAAGCAAAGTTATTGTTTCGTTCCAAAACAGCGTTCCCGATATCGTCGGCAATATAAAGCCGAGAGAATAAACTACCGAACAAACCGATGTGTTTCCAGTTTTTAAAGCAAGTGTAAACATCCATTGGGAGAGAACAAGCAAAACTCCGTAGATAATCCCGTAAATTATGGTTTTTGCCGATACAGAAGTGAATTCTTTGATACCAAACGCCAACAGCAACGCAGCAGAAGCAAAAAGAATAGTCTGCGACAGAAAAAATTCTGCTTTTTTATTTGCAACAGCGGCTGTTTTCTTGGACGTTATATTTCGTCCCGAGGAAAGGGATACAGACAGAAACAGATATAATAGATTTTCTTTCATCAAACCTCGCCCCGAATGATCCTTCCCATTTCATCACTTAAAATCTTGCGCTCATCGTCATCCACAAGGCTGAAGCGATTACCGTCGTTTGGCGTGCTTAAATAGTTCCAAACGCAGTAGGGAATATCATTTTCTTTCAGAATGGTAATCACATCTCGCATCCAATTTTCACGCCATTTAATATCGGCGTGACGAATGGTACCGAACTCACCGCACCAAAGGATTTTATCGGGATGATTTTTCACAAATTCCACTGCACCCTGAAGTGCATCACGCATATAAGCAATATCCATCTTTGCATAATTCGCATAAGCGGAAGACTCATTATGAACCACAGCCTGAAAATCACGATATCTTTCAATGTCACAAGGATAAGGCATTTTGCGATTGTAATAAAGTGTTGCGGCCTGTAATACACCTCTTTGATGAGTGAACTCAAACGGTGCATAAGTATGAAATGTGTAAACGATATTCTCATCATCGTAGATTCTTAGCTGCTTGAGTGTGTCCGGACTATTCCAACAGGTAGAGCCGACAATAATCTTTCTTTCCTTATTACGGGCACGAATTGAAGATATCGTTTTATCTGCTAAAACGTTCCATTTTTCAGGATCAACGTTTCGAACTTCATTGAGCAGTTCGAAAGCGATAGAATTATCATCAGCATATCTTTCTTCGAAAGCCAACCAAAGCGAAATGAAACGGTTTTGTAGTTCGGCGTCATCCAGCAACTCAATATCTTCTTTTATGTCGCAATAGTTTCCAACCGCCTTGTGCATATTAAGTACGATGTTAAGGCCGTATTTCTTGCACCAAGCAATAAAATTATCAATATGAGAAAATATTTCTTCACGATAAACGTAGGGGTTTTCCTCAAGCACAATTTGGTCAAACCCTAACCGAATGTGATCCATTCCAAGACTTGCAATGTATTTTACGTCCTCCTCGGTAATGTATGTTGCAAAATGCTCCATATCACCTATGGTAAGACAAAGGCGTCTGTCCATCGGCAAAACATTAAAGCGTTTATAGTTAGTGAGCCAACCGCCTATACCCATTCCATGTTCAAAACCTGTAAAGCGTTTCATAAATTTTCTCCTTTATAATATTACTGTTTCCCCTGCGGGAATTTTAACAATCAGTTTTTTGTCTTTTTCAACCCACACGTCAATGCTTGCAGGATTATAAAAAATGGTTTCGTCAGCACTTATAATGAGGGAGCGCTGAGCGGATAAATAGCTGTATATTTCATAGTTGGTTGCGTACCAAATTTTATTGTTATTTGAAATTTTTTCTAATATTTCTACCATCAAATTCCATTCTTTATCTGTTCTAAACTCGTGAGCGTGTCCCCATATATAAAGAAGTGGTTCGCTCCACTCGGAATCAAGTTCGTTTAGAAAAGCATCACATAAACCCAAAGCTTTATTATGATGACACGTAGGATGCCATTCCATAAAATCCTGTGGTAATGCAAAACGCATCGTATCTTTCGTGGTTCTTGAATAAACAATTCCGCATGACCGCATAGCTTCAATAGCCCGATCGTTATAAGAACCGCTTGGGTAAGACATACCGACAACAGGATATCGGGCAATTTGCTCGAGCAATTTACGGTTGCTTATCGTTTCGTTGACTATAGATATTTGTGGCATTCTGGAAGGCCAACCGTGTGTTGCGGTATGACAAGAAATTTCGTGTCCTTTGTACCTATTTCTAATAGATGTTTTTTCGTCATTATTTAATTCTTTTCCATTCAGATGAAAAGTGCCTTTAACGTTATATTTATTGAACAAATACAATAATTTTTCGTCATTGTGGCCATCATCATAAGAAAATGTAACAATTCTTTTTTTACCGCCCGGGAAAACGTTAAACTGTATCACGAGTATCACTCCTTTCAAAATGTATTATAGCATCGTAATGGGACTGTTCAAAATACGATATATATTCGTTCTTGCACAAAAGATAGATTTTTGATATAATATTTACGGTGATCGTATGAATAACTTTTTTATATCAAAAACCAGTGAAGGCACAAAAAAATATCCTCTTCACAGGCACCCGTATTGGGAGGTTATGTACTACTTAAGTGGCGTGGGTCACCTTGCTACACAAAACGCAAGCATCCCTTTTAGTCCCGGCACTATCATTATTGTGCCGCCAAAATATATACACGGCTCGGTGTCACGGGATGGTTTTGTAAATATTTCGATTGGCGGAGATTTCGGGCATCTGTTCATGTTTGACAGTATAATTGTTCAACAGGATAATGACGCATTAAACGGCGAACGGTTATCAAAGCTTATCTTCGATAACCGTTCTGCTGATGCTGAATATTTATCGGCACTTTGTAATGCCTATGCTCATTTTCTGCTAAAAAATGCAGTTTATGAAAAGAAAATTAATAGAGAAATTAGTAAAATTACTGACGAAATAACAAAGAATTTCTTCGATCCCAGTTTTGATGTAACTGATTTGCTGATTAAAAGCGGCTATGCCGAAGATTATATTCGCACAGAATTCAAAAAAACGGTTGCTCTTTCGCCGATTGATTTTCTCTCAAAAACAAGAATCGAACACGCAAAGAAGTTGCTTGAAATTTACGGGTCAAACCTTTTGGTATCAGAGGTAGCTGAGGCCTGTGGCTTCGAAGATCCTATTTATTTTTCGAGGCGTTTCAAACAATTTACCGGGCTTTCGCCCACCGAATATAAAAAGCAAACACTTATATAGAACACAAGCGAGATGAAATTCACCTCGCTTTTTTCTATGTATAAAAACCGCCCAAAACCATAAAATTAGGGGCTTGTGTTCAATAGGGCAAACTTGCAAAAATCCTAGTGTTTATACAGGTTTGGACTACTTTTGTCCTATTATAACACATTCCTCTATTCTTCTCACAATACTTGTTGCTTTCATATATAAATCAATCTCCTTGTTTTTGTAATAGTGATACTATTATCTGTAAAACAAGGAGATTTTTGCTTCTTTTTGGCGTGTTGATAATCAATATTTCTTAATACTTTTTTTAAATTCTGTCGGGGTCATTTGCATGTGTTTTTTATAAAGTCTGAAAAAGTTAGAATAATTCTGAAAGCCTACCCTGAAACATGCTTCCTCAATGGAGGTGTTTGCCCGAATTAAATCATTAAAGGCGGTTAGCCTGCGAAAAATTACATAGTTCCAAAGGGTTACTCCAACCTTCTCTTTAAACAAATGGGAGATATAATACTTATCTACATAAAATTCTTTTGCTATGCCTTCAAGACTGATATCCTTGCTGAAATTTTGATTGATATAGGCGATAACACTATTGATTAAAGGATGTTCTCCCGTTTGGACATCTTGTTTTTCCGAATTGCTTAAAATGATGGTTCTCAGTTTTGCCAAAATCTCAACCGTTTTACAGACCGAAACTACTTTATTCACTTCGCTTTGGTCTTTTACAATATTCAGTAGTTCCTCGATTTCAAGGTCGATATTATTTTCTTTAACGATTTTGGCGGGTATTTTGTTTTCAAAGCCGTCCGGTCGATTATAAAATGCTTCAAGGAAGACTTTACCCGATTCTTTAAAATTTCCAAGTAAATCTCCGCCGAAATATAGC
>JAZNMK010000032.1:0-36777 GCA_045579585.1 Acutalibacteraceae bacterium | reverse complement strand
AAAGTGTTGAGAATCGTGATGATTGGGGCGTAGCAGTTGTCGGTGCAGGCATAACGGTCGGCGCAGGTGCAAAGGTAGCTCCCAAAGCTATGGCAGGCGAAGATGTGCCTGCAGCAAAGTGAGGAGGAATGAAAAATGATAAGAGCTAATGACGTTCTCGCAATTATCCACTCAAACGCTTATGACGAGGTTATTCCCGAGCTTACCAATATGCGTACGATGGGCTCGGTACCCTTCGGCGGAAGATACCGCCTTATAGATTTCACACTTTCCAACCTTGTTAATGCAGGCATCAGCAAGGTCGGTGTTATCACAAAGAGCAACTACCAGTCACTTATGGACCACCTCGGCACAGGTAAGCCGTGGGATCTTTCCCGTAAGCGCAGCGGTATGTATCTTCTTCCGCCCTTCGGCTTTGCTGAAACAGGCACGTTTGATAACCGCATTGAATCACTCAAGGGCAATATGCACTTTATCAGCCGCTCCAAAGAGGAGTATGTGCTGATTGCTGACTGTAACGTTGTTATGAATTTCAGCATTGATGAGCTTATGAAATTCCATGAGAAATCAAATGCTGATATCAGCGTTGTCTGCAAGCGCGGCAAAACTCCCGCACTTTCAAACCTTATGACATACACTGTCGGTGAGGATTCAAGAGTCAGCTCAGTTGCAGTTGGCGTGCCGTCTGACGATGCTGATTATTCGCTCAATGTTTTCTTTATGAAGAAGGCTCTACTTGAGAGACTTATCAACGAAGCATACGCAATGCACAAGACAAGTATGGCAATCGACGTATTCCAGGCAAACGTCAACAGCCTTCGCATCTGCGCAATGAGAACTGATAATTTCGTAGTATCCATCGATTCACTCGCTACGTACTACCGGGCAAATATGATGCTTCTTGACATCGTTAACAGAAATGATCTGTTCAACAAAAAACGTCCCGTTTATACAAAGGTACGCGACGATATGCCCGCACTTTACGCCATCGACAGCTCTGTTACAAACAGCCTTGTTTCCGACGGTTGTGACATCAAGGGTGAGGTAGAGGGCAGTGTCCTTGGCAGAGGCGTTAAGGTTGAAAAGGGTGCGGTTGTCAAAAACTGTGTTATTATGCAGGATTGTTTTATCGGTGCAGGTGCACACCTTGAAAACGTAATTTTTGACAAAGACGTTGTTATTAAGCCCGGCAAAACTCTTGTAGGTGCAGACGATTTCCCGATTTACGTCGGCAAGAGAATTGTAATCTAACTCGTAATTCAACTACAGAATACTAAGGAGAGACAGATATGAAAGTATTGTACGCTGCCAGCGAGGCGCTCCCCTTTATCGCCAGCGGAGGACTCGCGGACGTAGCAGGTTCGCTTCCCCAAGCACTGCGTAAAAGGCTTATCGGTGCTCGTGTTGTAATGCCTCTTTACGATTCGATCCGCCAGGAGCTTAAGGACACGATGACCTTTATTACGCATATTTCCGTGCCGGTTGCATGGCGCAGACAGTATTGCGGAATTTTTGAAGCAAGACATAATGGCGTTATCTACTACCTGCTTGATAATCAGTATTATTTCAAGCGTGACCGTATTTACGGCCACTATGACGATGCAGAGAGATTTGCTTTCTTTGCCCGTGCAGTGCTTGAGATTATTCCTCATATTGGCTTCAAACCCGATATTATCCACTGTAACGACTGGCAGACGGCTATGACTCCCGTCTACTACTCAACAATGTATGCTGACCAACCCGGTTGGGAGAATATCAAAACAGTTTTCACAATCCATAACATCCAGTATCAGGGTGTTTACGGTATGGAGCTTATCGGTGACGTGCTTGGCCTTCAGCCCGGCACAGAGCACATTGTTGAATACAACGGCTGTGTCAACCTGATGAAGGGTGCTATTGAAACGGCAAACGTTGTTACAACCGTCAGCCCGTCCTACGCTAACGAAATTCTTGACCCATGGTTCAGCCACGGTCTTGATAATATACTTGCTCAGAGACGCTTTAAGCTTTCGGGTATCCTCAACGGTATTGACGTTGAAAACTACAACCCCGAAACAGATAAGGACGTTTTTGCAAACTACTCAGCAACAGATTTCTCTGCTAAGGCTGTAAACAAGGCTGAACTTCAGAAGATGTTCAATCTTCCCGAAAATCCGCGCACTCCCGTTGTGGGTCTGGTAACACGCCTTGTTTCTCACAAGGGTCTCGACCTTATCAAGGTTATTCTTGATGAGCTGCTTGCAACAACGGATATTCAGTTTGTTGTTCTCGGCTCGGGCGACTGGCAGTATGAGGAATTCTTCCGGGAGATGGCTGGCAGATATCCCAATCAGCTCGGTCTTCGCATCGGCTTTGTGCCCGATCTTGCGCGTAAGATTTATGCAGGCAGCGATATGTTCCTTATGCCGTCTAAGAGCGAGCCTTGCGGACTTTCACAGATGGTTGCTCTTCGTTACGGCTCAATCCCGATTGTGCGTGAAACAGGCGGCCTGAAGGATACAATCACTGACAGCGGTGATAATGAGGGTAACGGCTTTACGTTTGCCCGCTACAATGCACACGATATGCTCTATACAATCCGCCGTGCGGTTGAGGGCTATCAAAACGAAGAAGGCTGGAACGTTCTTGTCAAGCGTGCTATGGAATGTAACAACAGCTGGAACCGTTCAGCCAACGAGTATATAAGGCTCTATAAAGCTGTTATCAAGGGATAATATAAATAAAAGCCGGCAGGCGGAACAATCCGTCTGTCGGCGATATGGTGTAAATAACATTTTAGTTTTCGTCACGGCGGTAGCTTGAGGCTACTTTTGTTATGTAGTCTTCAACACAGGTGACAAGTGTGTTTGCAAAAGGCGGCAACTTATCGCGTGAGATTTTTGCCTGAGGAATGTTTTGTGGCGCATCATACAGACCTGCGTAAACAGCATCGGTCAGCTTTTGGAACAATGGATCGTCCCACTTAACAGGTACGTCTACGCAATCCGGTGAAAATCTGCCCGCAGCGATGCTCGAAACAAGAATTTTGTATTCTGAAATTGCGGCACCCCAGAGCAGCTTATCGCCCAGCTTCGGATCCATTGTGCTGAAACGCTCTGCAAAGAGATTGATGCACAGCAGGATGGAACGCATATCCAGCTTATCCGTTGTGAACGAGTAAATGTCCTTGCCGGAGTTGTTTGAAAAAGTGTTGTACATACCGTATTTGCTTTCGTCTTTGCCGAGCAGGTAGTCGGTTGTGACTCCGAAATATTCGGCACACCTGATAACAAAATCAAGTCCGCACTCTCTGACACCTTTTTCGTAGTGAGAGAGAAGGGCCTGCGAAACGCCAAGGCTCATTGCAACTTCCTTTTGGCTTAATCCGCGCTCCTTGCGCAGAGAAGTGATTCTATTTGAAAATGCATTTGACATAACTTACCTCGTATATCTAAAAAAGTATACGCAAAGTATAACAAACGTTTCGACAAAAGTCAACAGTACTAGATTATTTTTCGGAGATTAAAATGAAAAGCTACAAAATTCATCTGATAAGAAACGCTTTGACTCAGGAAAATCTTGAAGGCAGATATCTTGGCCATACGGATGTGCCGTTGTGTGAACAAGGTATTGCACAGCTTGAAGAGCTTATAAGCGACTATAAATATCCGTCTGCACAGGTGGTTTTCAGCAGCCCTCTCAAGCGCTGTGTTGATACCGCAAAGGCAATTTATCCGGACAAGGAGATTGTGCCGATTGAGTCATTTATAGAGTATAACTTCGGCGAATTTGACGGAAAAACCGCAGAAGAGCTAGAAAATCATCCGCTTTTTCCGCGCTGGCTTGCCGGTGAAGATGGGGTTGATCCTCCCTTTGGTGAGAGTAACACGGAGTTTGCCAAGCGTATATGCGACGGCTTTGAGGGGATGGTTGACGGTATGCTGAAATCGGGTATTGACTCGGTTGCAATTGTCACCCATGGCGGAATTATAGGTGCGCTTATGTCACGCTATGCAATCCCCGAAGCTGCTGCGCATGAGTGGCTTACCCCAAGCGGTTGTGGATATACGATCTGTATAACACCATCCTTGTGGATGAACAGTCAGAAAGTTGAGGCTGTGTGCGAAATTCCGGAGGAAGAGCACAGCTTCGACTATGAGCGTGCATTGTGGGGACAGGAGCCCTTTGAGGATAACTATTCCTATGATGAAGAAGACGATGAGTTTTGATAATAATTAATGTAATAAAGTTTACTACATAACAAGATGTGAAAGAGGAGAAAAAAATGGCAGAAAAAATCAGTGTAGTTACCGGTGCATCCGGCCACGTAGGTTATCCGCTTGTCAAGAAACTTTGCGACAGCGGTGAAAAGGTAAGAATCCTTATCAGAAAAGATCTTCCGATTTTTGATTGTTTTAATGCTGAACGTGTATACGGTGACGTTACCGACCCCGAAAGCCTTGAAAAAGCTTTTGAAGGTGCTGAGGTTGTATATCATCTTGCAGGTATGATTGAAATCAAGGCCGGTAACGATGAGCCTGTATGGCGAGTCAATGTTGACGGCACAAAAAACGTTGTCGAAGCTTGTAAGAAGTGTGGTGTCAAGCGCCTTGTTTATGCTTCTTCCGTTGATGCTATTCCGCCTCTGCCTAATAATCAGGAGATGGCTGAAATTTACGATTTCAACCCCGATAACCTTGAGGGTACATACGCAAAGACAAAGGCTGTTGCAACAAAGTACGTGCTTGATAACAACGGTGTTGACGGCCTTGAAACAGTTGTTACTCACCCCGGCGCATGTATCGGCCCGTACGATTTCAAGGTTTCAAGTGTCGGTGAAATGGTAAGAATGTTTGTCAACGGCGCATTCCCCGTAACACTTACATTCGGCGCATACAACTTTGTTGACGTACGTGACGTTGCAAACGGTATGTACCTTGCTTCCACAAAGGGCACACCCGGACACTGTTACATCCTCACGGGTGACGTAATGACCTGCGGTGAGCTTATCAGCTGCCTTGCAAAAATCTGCGGCAGAAAAGACCCGAAGATTCCGCTGTCACTCGGCCTTGCAAACGCTGTTGCTCCGTTGATGGAGGTTTATTACAAGGCACTCGATAAAACACCTCTCTTTACACGTTACTCAATTCGCAAGCTTTGCTCGAACTGCAACTTTACCTATAAGAAGGCTGCCGATGATCTTGGCTATGCTCCGATGAGCGCTGAGCAATCATTTACGGATATGGTTGCCTGGATCAAAGAAAACGAGCCCAAGAAGAAAAAATAAGGTAAGCAGGTGAATAACTGTGTCAATCATTAATAAGGCAAAAGAAGGCATTGCAAAGGTACGTACCTATTGGCGCACACCGCCTCTGGGTAACTATATGAACTATAAGGAAATTGCTTCGCTTGCGGGCGGCGGCTTCGGTGTAAAGTGTATTATTACTTTCGTTCAGGCAGCGATCATTTCGGCAAACAATGCCTTTATCGGTAATACTATAGGCGTGAAGCCTATGCAAATGTACGCAATTTACGTCTTGTGTGTTATTGCGGGCTTCCCGCTTACAATGCTGCGTGCAAAGATCATTGACAATTCGCGTAACCGCAAGGGCAAGTATCGTCCGTATATCATTAGTATGGGTCTGCCTACCGTTCTGCTTTCGATAGGATATGTGTGGGCACCGTATGAGCTGATGAATGATGCGGGAAAAATCGCAACAGTTCTGATTTTTAACCTCGGTTTCCAGTATTTTTACAATTTCCTGTATGATGCATACGATAACTATGTTTCTGTTCTTTCGTCAAATACGCAGGAGCGTTCCAATGTTTTGTCGATACGTGCAGTTGCCGATTCGCTTGCGCCGTCGATCACAAACGCGATCGTTCCCGTTATAGGCGAGCTTATCACCGGTAAGCGTGATTTGTTTGATATCCGTATTTACCGCTATGTGTGGCCGCCTGTCCTCATTATAGGTTTCCTTCTCAGCCTTATCATATTCAAGAATACCAAAGAGAAGATCATCCAGGCACGTACTCATGTTATCCGCATAAAGTTTATTGATGCGGTAAGAGCTATTATGAAAAACAAGTATTTCTGGGTTATATCTCTTGCCGGTTGGATGGGCTTCCTTGAGGGAATGGCAAATAGTATACTCTCTTGGCTTTATACATATCAGAATGCTTGTACGTCTGCTCAGTATGCTATTCTTACTACTCTCTACGGCAACGCTTCGCTCTGGGGTATGCTTCTTGCACCTGTTTGTATTTATAAATTCGGCAAGAAAAAAACTTTGATATTCACTAACTCAATGAATATCTTTTTCATCGGTATGCTTTACCCTGTTGTAAAATATGCTGATCCGTCAATTATGATATGGATGGCAATGATGTGTCTGTGGATGAATGCTCTTGTCGGCTCATTTGCACATATTTTGACTCCCAGCCTTAATGCGGATATACGCGACTATCAGCAGTATGTTACGGGTGAAAGAATTGACGGTATGTTTGCCGCTGTCGGTCTTATCGGCAGTGTTGTAACAATGGCTACAACAAGCGTACAGTCAATTATTTATGAAAAAATCGGCTTCAACGATGCAAAGCTCAGCGAGCTTCTGCCTGAAATCATAGCCTCCGGTGTCGAGATTGACGACCCGACCAATGTTTATAATGTTCTTTATCACCGTCCGACTTTCCTCAGCATTTTCTCTGTTCTGATTATGACTGCCGTTGTCGGTGCGGCAATGAATGTTATCCCCTATTTCTTCTACGATTTATCAGAGATCAAGCAAAAAGGTATGATAAAGGTGCTTCAGGTACGTGCTCTGTTTGAGGATTTCGGCAGAGGCGTTCTCAGCGATAAAGACCTTGTAAAGGCTATTGAGCTTGTCCGTGAAGCAAAAGAATATGTAAATAAGGAAAAACTTTCGACTGATAAATCTGCCGTCAAAGCAGCTAAAACAAGGGCGGACAAAAAGGCTGCTCGTAAGGCACTCAAAGCTGCAAAAGAGCACAACGAAAAGATTGTCACTTCACGCTTTGTTATAGATGAACTTAACCGCTTCAACACGGTTCAGGGTAAGGCACAGCTTGAAACGGCAAAAGCTTTCGTAGCTTCGGGCTTTGACCATATTTTCTCAGTCAGCAAGGCAGACCTTGCCGAGGCAAAGGTGCTTTCAACCGCAACCGAAGGCGATAAGGAATACCGCAAAGCTGAAATTACAAGAATCAAAGAATGTCTCTATGCGCAAAAGGTTGCCAAAAAGTACTTCCCCGGCGGCATAGAGGAGTTTGATACATCAGAGTTTGACAAGCTCTTTGCACAGGAGGATGCAATCAACGAAAGAATTGATGCCGCATACAAAGCATTCTACCAGGCAAGGGACAGCAAGAATAAGGCTGCTGCACAAGAAGCGACGGCCCTTATAAAAGAGCTTAAGGCGCAGGCGAAGGATGTTGAAAAAGCACTTAAAAAGGCAACGGATGACAACGCTGTTTATAACCGTGCCGCTAAGCCTTATATTGATGCCAAAAAGCTTGTAACAATGGCAGAAAATTATACTCATTATGATGAAATTGATGCTATGTATGATGAGGCAAAGGTGAGATTCGACGAGGCTGAACGCCTTGCTGCCGAAGAGGAGGCTGCTAAGGAAGCTGCCGAAAAGGCACACGCAGCCGAGCTTCGTTCACAGCGCAAAAACAAGAAGAAATAAGACAAGGAGATAATTATGAATTCGGTAATAGCTTTTTTCCTCTCTTTTCTCACGTTTCTGGGCACTTTAACAGCAACGTTTGTAAAGCCGGAAGCTCCGGAGGATACAGGTGAATTTACACCGGTGCTCCGTTTTGTAATCAGCAGTGATTCTCACGTTCTCACAATGGGCGATACCCAAACAACACGCCTCCAGAAGATGATTAAGCTTGGCTATGATATCGCTGAAAACGATGAGGAATATAACAGACTTGATGCTGTGCTTATGGCAGGCGATATTACAGATGATGGCACAAAGATTGGCTTTGCGAGCTACAAAGCAGCAGCCGATGCAGTGCTCACCGGCGATACACAGTTCCTTTCCGTTGTTGCTAAATCGCACGACAGCGGAACAATGGACGTAAAAGCCCTCGATTATTTCACACAGGTAACGGGACAGGAAACAGATTTTCATAAGGTAATCAACGGGTTCCATTTTATTGGTCTCTCAAGGTCAAAAACAGCAGGCGAGCACTACAGCCAGTATCAGAAGGATTGGCTCAAGGAGCAGCTTGATGCCGCTGTTGCCGATGATCCTTTCAAGCCGATATTCGTTATTCATCACGAGCACGTTTCTGACACAGTTTACGGCAGCTCGGATTTTGAAGGTTGGGGTATGCCTGACTTCAAGGATATTCTTGAGAAATATCCTCAGGTTGTTGATTTCTCAGGTCACTCACATTACCCGATTAACGATGCGCGCTCAATCTGGCAGGGCGGCTTCACAGCTGTCGGCACGGGCGGGCTTTACTACGTAGAGCTTACGGTTGACGATGAGCGCACGGTTCATCCGCAGGGACATAAGAAGGTTGCGAGCTTCTGGGTTGTTGAGGTTGATGCAAGCAACCGCATACGTCTGAGAGCTGTTGACCTTGGTGCAGAGGAGTATCTTGTAGAGTATATGCTCAATACTCCGTTTGACCGTTCATATTCAAGAGCGGCACAGATGCTTCGCTCAAGAAAGCCCGAATTCAAAGAAGGCACAACTCTTCAATTCAAGGGCAACAAGGTTACCTTTGCTGCAGCAGAGTCAAAGGACGGTATGCCGATATTTATGTACAGAGCATATGCGGTTGACAACGAGGGCAACAGAACACCTGTAGGCAAGACTCTCCCTGAGTATTACAACTATGATGTGCCCGATACTGTTACAATCAAGCTTGAGAATTTGCCTGATGGTGATTACAAACTTGAGATTGTTGCAGAAAACTGCTTCGGTATGCAGTCGGCACCACTTACGGCTGAATAAAAAAATAACGGAAGATGTTTCGCTTGAAGCATCTTCCGTTTTTGTTTATATTAACTTTTCGGGAGTAACTGCAATTGTTGCACAGCATACGGTTTCCGCTCCTGCGCGGAACAGTGCTTTGCGGCATTCGTTTAGCGTTGCCCCCGTTGTTTTTATGTCATCGCAGAGAAGTATTGTTTTGCCTTTTACGGCTTCATCGTTTTCTGCCGTGAAAGCGTTCTGGAGGTTCTTTAATCTGTCTTTGCCCCTCAGGTCGTGCTGGTCTGCTGTTTCGCGCGTTTTGAACAGCAGCAGCTCGTTAAATGGGATTTTCAGCTCGGCAGAAATTTGTTTTGCAAGCAGGGCAGATTGGTTGTAGCCGCGTTTGCGGCGTTTGCGTTTTGTCTGCGGTACACAGGTGATAACGTCAAACTTTACGTCGCCGAATTCCTTGGCAACACACTCAGCTATCTCCTTACCGAAGAATATTGCGAGGTCGGTTTCGTTACCGAATTTGAACCGGTGAATGGCCTGTCGGATATTCTCCTTATAAAGGAACGGGGCAGCAAGAAAAAGCGAAAAATTATTGCGCGAGCATTGGCAGGAGGCTTGCGGCAAACCGCAGCCAAGGCACCTGTAGCCGATGCGTTCAACCTCATTTTCGCATTGCTCGCACATATGCAGATGCCGCTGTCCTATCTTGTTGCAGACAGGGCAGCGGGCAGGAAAGAACAGATTTAAAATTTGTGAAAATACGCGGCGCATCAGTGTGTGCCGTCGCCCATACACTTGACCATAACAGCCTTCTGTGCGTGCAGGCGGTTTTCAGCCTCATCAAATATTTCGTCAGCGTGCTCTTCAAATACCTTTGCGGTGATCTCTTCCTCGCGATGGGCAGGCAGACAGTGGAGCACCATAGCGCCTTCAGCAGCAAGAGCCATAACCTCATCGTTGATCTGGAAGTTCTTGAATATCTTCTTACGCTCCTCAGCTTCACCCTCCTGACCCATGGAAGCCCATACGTCAGTGTAAAGCACATCAGCATCCTTGACAGCGGCGGCGATATCGCTTGTGCAGCAGAACTCACCGTTTTCGCTCGCCCACTTCATAAGCTCAGCATCTGGCTGATATGCATCGGGGCAGGCGATACTGACCTTCATACCGACCTTGATACAGCCTGCGATGAGGGAGTTTGCCATATTGTTGCCGTCACCTACGTAGCAGAGCTTGAGACCCTCAAGTGAGCCCTTGTGCTCACGGATTGTCATAAGGTCTGCAAGCACCTGGCAGGGGTGGCAGTAGTCTGTAAGGCCGTTGATTATCGGAATTGAACCGACCTTTGCGAGGGTTTCAACTTCCTCCTGATCGAAGGTGCGGATCATAATACCGTCAAGATAGCGGGAGAGAACACGTGCTGTGTCTTCAACGGGTTCGCCTCTGCCGATCTGAAGGTCGCGTGAGCTGAGGAAGAGTGCGCTGCCACCGAGATCGTAGATACCTACTTCGAATGATACACGAGTTCTTGTGGATGATTTCTGGAATATCATACCAAGTGTCTTGCCTGCAAGATACTTGTGCTCAATGCCGTTTTTCTTAGCGTACTTGAGCTGGTCGGCAAGGTCGAGTATATCGATGATTTCCTGCTTTGAAAGGTCAGAAAGTTTAAGCAAATGTTTCATTGTATTGTTTCTCCTTTGTGAGTGAAATTCAGAAATTAAAGAAGCTCAATGCCGTTTTCGCGGCAGATGCGCGAAGTTTCACTATCCCATACAGAAACCTGAACTTCGCCTATGTGAGCTTTGCCGAGCATAAGCATACAAAGACGTGACTGACCAATACCGCCACCCATTGTGAGGGGGAGTGTGCCGTCAAGCAGGAGTGAGTGGAACATAAGCTCTGCTCTCTCGGGGCAGCCTGCCTTGTTGAGCTGTGCGCGCAGTGCATCGGCATCAACGCGGATACCCATTGATGAAATTTCGAATGCACAGCCGAGCACCTCATTGTAGAAGAGCAGGTCGCCGTTGAGTGTCCAGTCGTCGTAGTCGGGTGCACGTCCGTCATGCTTTTCACCGGAAGCGAGCACGTCGCCTATCTGCATAAGGAATACTGTGCCGTATTTCTTAGCTATTGCATTTTCGCGCTCCTTTGATGTCATATCGGGGTAGAGCGCCTCAAGCTCGTATGTAGTGATGTATTTGACCTGTCTGTTGAGGTTGACTGAGATTGTGGGGTAAGTCTCCTTAACTTTGTCAAAAGTATCGCATATAGCGCCTACAATAGCATCAACAGTCTCTTTGAGAAAGCTGACGTTGCGCTGCTCGCGTGAGATAACCTTTTCCCAATCCCACTGGTCAACGTATATTGAGTGGATGTTGTCCATTTCTTCGTCGCGGCGGATTGCGTTCATATCCGTAACGATGCCTTCACCCACGGAGAAGCCGTACTTGTACAGTGCGTAACGCTTCCACTTGGCAAGTGAGTGAACAACCTGAGCAACGCTGCCTGTTTCCTTGATATCGAAGGCAACGGCACGCTCTATGCCGTTGAGGTCATCGTTGAAGCCTGTGCTGGCATCAACAAAGAGCGGTGCTGAAACACGGCTGAGGTTGAGTGCCTTGCAGAGGTTTTTGTTGAAGATGTATTTGATTGAACCGATTGCAATCTGAGTATCGTGTACACTCAGGGCTGATTTGTAGCCTGCGGGCAAAACTGTTTTGCTCATAAGTAAAAGCTCCTTAAAAAAGAGTGATGCACTGCGGAACAATTCCACAGCGCATCGAACCACACAAAACAAATTATAAATCTTATAATGTGTTTTGTCAAGGATTATAAATAATATAGTCAGATTAAGGCTTCGGCTTTACCGCTCATAATCAGCCTGAGCAGGTCAGCAACACAGCCGTTGTTGCAGTGGCAGGCAACGTATTTGCAAATTTCGTGAATCGGCTTCGGTGCCTGGCCTGCGCATGCAGGAAATCCGACAGTTTTCAACATATCCCAGTCATTATAATAGTCACCGATAGCAGCGGTGTGGTTGGTGCTGACACCGAGAATTTCAGCCAGCTTCATCACGGCAGTGCCTTTGTGCACACCTTTTTCAAGCATTTCAAACGTTACCGCTGAGGATGACATAAAAGTACCTATTTCTTTTGCTGATTCGGCATCTTTTTTGAGCTTGTTTATCGTTAGGGGATTGCCCCAGAATATAACCTTGAACCAATCGTCATCGGGTACGGAATCAATATCGGTGATTATGTAAGGCACACCGTCGAAGAAAACCTGACCGAGAGAAAGTATGCCCTTATTGGTGATATATGCCTTATCAAGGCCGAAAACACCTACCTCAAGGCGGTCGATGCCCTTCGAATATTTCTTTCTCATTTGTTTTACAAAGTCTCTGCCGGGTTGCGAAATTGTCTTTTTCCAGATAAGCTTGTTTGTGCTGAAATCGTAGATTCCGGAGCCGTTGAGTATAATTGCCGGGCAGTTGGGGTTGACCCTGCGGTAGGCACGCTCAAGCGAGCGTACGGGTCTGCCGGAGGCAAGTGTGAAGTTGCCCCCGCGTGCCATAAAACGGTCAATTGTTTTTTTGTTGATTTCAGGCAGTGTGCGCAATTTTGTGTGCAGTGTGCCGTCTATGTCAGAGGCAACAAGCCAGTCCGAATACAGCTTTTTCTGCATTTGCATCAGTCCTTTTTTCTTTTTTCGCCGGTGAAACGCTTGATTTTGTTTGAGGTTGTCTTTTCAAACTCGGTGTCGCGGATTTTTACTGCTGAAATCTGTTTGTAGATGGGAAGCTCCTTGCAGGCTTCACGGATTTGCCTGAGCACCTCTGAAACGGATTTTTCCTCACTTAGGAAAACCTCTGCCGTAAGTGATTCGGCGTTGCCGCTTTCACTCTTTTCGCCTCTTACTACGACCTCTGTTACGTAATCAATGCCCTGGATGTAGCCTTCAATTTCTTCGGGGTAAATGTTTTTACCGTTGTCAAGTACGATAACATTTTTCTTTCTGCCGCAGATGATGAGCTGTTCTTTGTCGTTGATGTAGCCGTAGTCGCCTGTGTAGAACCAACCGTCTACGATAACCTCTGCCGTAGCTTCGGGGTTATTGTAGTAGCCGAGCATTACGGTATCGCCCTTGATGCAGATTTCACCTATTCCGTCTTCATCCGGGTCATCAATGCGCCAGTCGATGCAGCGGAGCTTAATGCCTGCTGTGTGGTAATCGTTTGCAGCATCGTGGTTGGCGCAAACAAGCGGTGAGCACTCAGTTATGCCGTAGCCGTTGATGAGGCTGATGCCGATGTTATCAAAAAACTCGCCGACCTCGGGGCGGATAGCAGCGCCGCCACAGACGATTTTGCGAAGGTTGCCGCCAAAATTCTTGTGGATTGAGCTGAAGAATTTTTTACGCTTGTCAATACCTACTTTTCTAAGCAGGTTGCTTGCTTTTACAAGCAGACCGAACATCTCTTTTTTGCCCTGTTTTTCAATTTCTCGTGTGATTCTGGTTACAAAAAGCTCTGCGATTGCAGGCACGATGTAAATATATTCTGGCTGGTAGGTCTGAAGGTTTTTGAGCACTGCCTTGAGGCTTTCGTTAATGCAGAGGGTTGAGTGCTTATGGAATGAAACGAGAAGGTCAGCAACGCTCTCGTAGGTGTGGCTGTAGGGGAGGAGAGAAAGACCTACGTTGAAAACCGTTGAAACCTGAAGACCGTAACAAACACAGGAAACAAGGTTTTTCTCGCTGAGCATAACGCCTTTTGACATTCCCGTTGTGCCCGATGTATATACGAGCATCTTCATTGCGTTGGGGTCGCTTGCACAAGCGAGGTAATCGCTTTTGTCCATTTCTGCACCCCGGGCAATTGCGTTTTCAAACGATAAGAAATCGCCGTCATCCTCCGTGCGGTCGAAGCCGATGAAGTAACGGATATGCTTGAGCTCATCGCGATGCTCTGCAAGCATTTTTTCATAGCGCTTATCATAAAAAAGCACGGTTGTTTCACTGTCGCAAAGCAGGTGGCGGATATCCTTTTCGGGCAGCTGAGCATCGAGCGGCACGTATACACCGCTGCTGCGCAGTGCGGTAAAATATGCTGTAATCCAGTTGATGCTGTTTGATGCAAGGCAGGCAATTCTGCCGGATGCTTCACCCTTTGAGGCAAGGAATGCGCCGAGTGAATAAACACGGTCAATAAATTTTTTGAATGTTATGCTGCGGATTTCGTCGCCGACTTTGTATCTGTAGGCGATTCTGTTAGGAGCTTCTTTGAGGGCGAGGTCTACCATCTCGCGTATGGACGAAACCATAGTAACGTCATAATAACTGTAGTTTACTCTTGCCATTGCGTATACCTTCCGTTTCTGAATGTGTCGTCTGATGCATATATCTTGCACCGATGCTACAATAATACTCTTTCCTTTTAACTAAGTCACCCTACTGATAAAAATGCAGCTTCTACTGATTAAAACAGCTCCGGTAGAGTTGATAAAAATCACTCTACTCACAGTAGAAATTACGCAGAATCAAGGGTTATAGGGATTGATTTTTTCAGAACAGTATGATATAATTAATAACAGCAAAATGCAGAAAGATGGTGGTGGCTTGACGGAAGAACAGCTCAGAAGCAACATTGCAAAGAACATAACGGAACTTCGCAAGGCATCGGAAATCACTCAGGCTGAGCTTGCAGAAAAGCTTAACTATTCTGATAAATCGATATCAAAGTGGGAGCGAGGCGACGGTGTACCCGACGTTATCGTGCTCCAGAGAATAGCGGATCTTTTCGGTGTTACGCTCAATGATATTGTAAGCGATGAGAAACCGAAGCTACCAAGAAAAAAGCCATATCTTACCAATCGAATTGTTATTCCGCTGTTGTCGGTCGGTCTTGTTTTTCTTATTGCATCGATCGCATTTTTTGTACTGCGTATGCTTGGCGTATGGAACAGTATGTCATGGATTTTATTTGTATACGCTGTGCCGATTTCACTTATCGTTACACTTGTTTTCAGCGAGCTGTGGTGGAATCTTCTTGCAAGGCTGCTCACGCTCAGCGGTCTGATATGGTCGGTCTTTATCAGTGTGCGCCTGACCTTTGCAATTGACGGAATGAATTTCATTTTTATCATCGCCGCAATTCTTCAGATTATTACTGTTTTGTGGTTTGTTATGCGTTACCGCTCCAAAAAACGTAAGGAAGAAAGAAAAAAATAAGAGCGAGTCGACACTGCCTTCGGAACAAAAATGTTGCCGGAGGCTTTTTTGTATACATTTGTGTCGGCAATCTCATAAATTTACAACATCGGCAAACGACCTAATTTGTGCAGACGGACAAATTCACACGTCAAAGAAAAAATTACTTGACTATACATAGCGCGAGTGATATCATAAATACATATTTTTATAAATAAAATAGGGAGAAAATGCTTATGTTTGATAAGGTTGACGCGCAGTACAGCTTTACTGCAAGCGAAAAAGAAGTACGCGAATTCTGGAAAGAGAATCACGTCTTCGAAAAAAGCGTTGAAAAGAACGAAGGTAAACCCGAGTTCACATTTTACGACGGTCCGCCCACAGCTAACGGCAGGCCTCACGTCGGTCACATCCTGACCAGATCAATAAAGGACCTTATTCCCCGCTACCGCACAATGAAGGGCTACCACGTTGAGCGTAAGGCAGGCTGGGATACACACGGCCTTCCTGTTGAGCTTGAGGTTGAGAAGGAGCTTGGCTTCAGCGGCAAGGCAGATATCGAGAAGTACGGCATTGTGCCATTTATCGATAAGTGCCGCAAGAGTGTATGGAAGTATAAGGACCTTTGGGAGGATATGAGCGAGCGAATCGGCTTCTGGGCTGATTTTAACGAGCCTTATATCACTTATGACAATAAATACATTGAATCCGTATGGTGGGCATTCAAGCAGCTTGACGCTAAAGAGCTTCTTTACCACGGCCATAAGATTGTGCCTTACTGCCCCCGATGCGGTACAGCTCTCTCCTCACACGAGGTTGCTCAGGGCTACAAAACGATTAAAACACGTTCAATCTATGTTCGCTTCAAGCTTCTTGACGAAGCAGATACCTGCTTCCTTGCCTGGACAACCACACCCTGGACTCTTCCTTCAAACGTCGGTCTTTGCGTCAATCCCGATGCCGAATATGTAAAAATCAAGGCTGAGGACGGATGTTATATCCTCGCTCAGGCTCTTGTTTCCACCCTGTTTGAAGAGGGTAAGTACGAGGTTGTCGAAACCTATAAAGGCACAGACCTTGAGTACAAGAAGTATGAACCTGTGTTCCCCTATATCAAGGATAATTACGCACATAAGGCATGGTTTGTCACCTGCGACGATTACGTAACACTTGACAGCGGTACAGGTATCGTTCACATTGCTCCCGCATTCGGTGAGGATGACTCCCGTGTCGGCAAGAAGTATAAGCTTCCCTTTGTCAGACTCGCTGACGAACGCGGCTGCTTCCCCGACATTGTTACAGATTACGCAGGCCGCTTTGTTATCGATTGCGACCCCGATATCATCACTAAGCTCAGCAACGAAGGTCCGCTCTTCAAGGTTCTTCCTATGGAGCATCAGTATCCCTATTGCTGGCGTTGTGACAGCCCGCTTCTCTATTTCGGCAAACCCTCCTGGTTTATCGCAATGAGCTCTCTTCGCGATGAGCTTACAGCGGATAACGCTTCTGTCAACTGGCTGCCCGAAACATACCGTGAGGGCCGTATGGGTAACTTTGTCAGCAACGTTATTGACTGGGCAATTTCGCGTGACCGTTATTGGGGCACACCTCTTCCCGTGTGGGTTTGCGATAAGTGCGAAAAGCACCACGTAATCGGCAGCGTTGAGGAGCTTTGCAAGCTCACAGGCGCTTCACCCGATATCGACCTGCACAAGCCCAGCGTTGACCCGCTTACCTTCGAATGTGAGTGCGGCGGTACAATGCACAGAGTTGCGGAGGTTATCGACTGCTGGTTCGACTCAGGCGCAATGCCCTTTGCACAGCATCACTATCCGTTTGAGAATAAGGATCTGTTCGATAAGCAGTTCCCTGCAGACTTCATCAGTGAAGGCAGTGACCAGACCCGCGGTTGGTTCTACTCGCTTCAGGCTATTTCAACAGCTATCTTCGGTAAATCACCGTATAAGAACTGCGTAGCACTCGGCCTTGTCAATGACAAGGACGGTATCAAAATGTCCAAGCACAAGGGTAACGTTGTTGACCCGTGGGAGGTAATGGATAAGCACGGTGCAGATGCTATCCGTTGGTATTTCTACGTATCCTCCGCTCCCTGGATCTCCACAAACTTCGACGGTGATGCTATCAACGAGCATCAGCGCAGATTTATGGGCACAATGTGGAATACTTTCCACTTCTATAACCTCTACTCAGGCATTGACAATTTTAACGCTGCAGACTATAAGCTTGCAGACTGTAAGCTTACAATGATGGACAGATGGATTCTCGGTGCTCTCAATTCCCTTATCAAGAAGGTTGATACAGAGCTTGAGGGTTACCACATTACAGAGGCGGCAAGAGAGCTTGTTAACTTTGTTGATATTATGTCCAACTGGTATGTTCGCCGTTGCCGCCGCCGTTTCTGGATGAGCGAGCTTACAGAGGATAAGATTGCAGCTTACGTTACACTCTATACTGTATTGGAGAGCCTTATCAGACTTGCTGCTCCCTTTGTACCGTTTGTAACAGAGACTATCTACCAGACACTTGTTCGCAAGAACAATCCCGATGCTCCCATCAGTATCCATATGTGCGACTTCCCCGAGTGTGACGAGAACTACATCGACAATGCTCTTGAGCACGATATGGAGCTTGTTTATAACGCTGTCGGTATTGCAAGAAACGCAAGAAACCTTGCAAACCTCAAAATCCGTCAGCCCCTTTCACGTCTGCTTGTCTGTGTTGACGGTGACGATGCAAAGTTTGACGATGAGATGCTTTCAATCATCGCAGAGGAGCTCAACGTTGAGAAGGCTGAGCAGATTGATACCACAAAGGGCTTTATCGCTCACGATATCAAGCCGCAGCTCAAGACTCTCGGCCCGAAGTACGGCAAAGTGCTCAACGCAATCCGCGAGTATCTCGCTTCTGTCGACGGTGACAGCGTGCTTGACGATATCGAAAGCACAGGCTCACACAAGGTCAACCTTGGCGGTACGGATGTTGAATTCACAGCGGATGACCTGCTTGTAAGCTCCGGCCAGAAGGAAGGCTTTGTCAGCGCAGCAGACAGAAACATCACAGTTATACTTGATACTGTTCTCACACCCGAGCTTATTCAGAAGGGTTATGCACGTGAGTTCGTATCTAAGGTGCAGAATATGCGTAAATCCTCAGGCTTTGAGGTTATGGACAGAATTATTATCACATACTCAAGCGACGATGAGTTTGAACAGCTTCTTGCTCCGAGTGTTGAGTCCGTTTCCAAAGAGCTTCTTGCCGACGAAATTGTCCGTGCAGATTCCGTTGAAGGTGAAGCACTTGATATCAATGGCAAGAACGTCGTTATCTCAGTAAGGAAGGTGCAGAAATAATGCTCGAAAAGAAGTACGACTTCAGAACGGCTGAAAAAGCCATGCAGAAGCTCTGGGCAGATCAGGACGTTTACCGCTTTGACCCCGAGAGCCCCAACCAGATTTATTCAATTGATACCCCCCCTCCGACCGTCAGTGGTTCACTCCACATCGGTCACATCTTCTCCTACACACAGGCTGAGATGGTTGCCCGCTATCGCAAATTTATGGGATACAACGTTTTCTATCCCTTTGGCTTTGACGATAACGGTCTCCCCACCGAGCGTCTTGTTGAGAAGGAAGAGGGCATAAAAGCAAAGGATCTCTCGCGTGAGGAGCTTTACGAGAAGTGTATGAACACTACCGCAAAGTACGTTGAAGAGTTCACAAAGCTCTGGCAGTCACTCGGCTTCTCTGTTGATTGGAATCTCCGCTACGAGACAATCAACGAGCGCAGCCGCCGTATCTCACAGAAGTCATTTATCCGTCTTGCAAAAGAGGGCAAGGCTTACGTTAAGGAGTCACCCGTTCTCTGGTGTACAGAGTGCCAGACTTCAATCGCACAGGCTGAGCTTGACAGTGCAGACATCAAATCAACATTCAACTACATCTACTTTATGGTTGACGGTGAGCCGCTTACCGTTGCAACAACACGTCCCGAGTTGCTTTACGGCGTAGTATGCCTCTTTGTTAACCCCGAGGATGAGCGCTACAAGAAATATGTCGGCAAGAAGGCTGTTGTGCCCGTATTCGGTTATGAAGTTCCGATTCTTACTGACGAAATCGTCAGCCTTGAAAAGGGTACGGGCGTTGTTATGTGCGCCACCTACGGTGACCAGACTGACGTTGACTGGTGCGAAAAGCACAACCTGCCATATCGCAAGGTTATCACAACAGAGGGACGTATGGACGAGAGCGTTCCCTACGTTGCAGGTATGAGCGTTTACGGTGCACGTAAAGAGCTTGTTAAGATGATGGAGGAGCAGGGTCTCCTTGAAAAGGTTGAAGATATTGTTCACCCCGTTCAAACTCACGAGCGTTGCGGCAAGCCGATTGAAATTCTTCCCTCACGCCAGTGGTACATCGATATCCTCACTCACAAGGATCTCTTTGTGGAGGCAGGCAAGAAGATTAACTGGTATCCTACATTTATGAAGAGCCGTTACGACGTATGGGTTGAAAACCTTAAGTGGGACTGGTGTATCTCACGTCAGCGCTACTTCGGCGTTCCGTTCCCGGTATGGTACTGTAAGAAGTGCGGCAAGCCGATGTTTGCAGACGAGAGTATTCTTCCCGTAAATCCCCTTGAGTTCACACCCGAGGCAACCTGCGAATGCGGCTGCAGCGAGTGGATTCCCGAGTCATCGGTTCTTGATACTTGGGCAACATCCTCAATGACGCCCCAGATCAACGCACATTGGGAAGAGCCCGACGGAACCGATATGTCCGCTAAGCTCGCTCCTATGACAATGCGTACACAGGCTCACGAAATTATAAGAACATGGGCTTTCTATACAATCGCAAAGAGCATCTACCACACGGGCAACATCCCGTGGCAGGATATTATGGTCTGCGGCTTCGTTCTTGCAAAGAAGGGCGAAAAAATCAGTAAGTCCAAGGGCAACGCCGTCAAGTCTCCCGCACAGCTTGTTGAGGAGTTTGGCGCAGACTGCATCCGCTACTGGGCAGCAAATACAAAGCTCGGCACAGACACATACTTCTCTGATGACGAGCTCAAGATTGCAAACCGTTTCCTCACAAAGCTCTGGAATGCTTCCAAGTTTACACTTACTCACCTTGAGGACTTCAATAAGGGCGATGCTCCCGCAGAGCTTCTGCCTGTCGATAAGTGGATTGTTGAGCGTTGCAAGCAGACAATGCGCCGCTGCATTAAGCTGCTTGATGAGTACGAGATCGGCTCTGCAAGACACGAGATTGACGATTTCTTCTGGAAGGATTTTTGCGACTACTACGTAGAAATCAGCAAGGAAAGACTCTATCAGCCGGAGGTTCACGGCTATGAGGCACGCAGAAGCGGCCAGGCAGCTATCTACTACTGCCTGCTCAACATTCTCAAGATGTACGGCATTTTCGTACCGCATATGACAGAGTTCATTTATCAGGATGCTTTCAAGGATAAGGAAGGCATAGACTGCCTGCATATGAACTTCTGGAAGGTTGACGGTGAAGATGATGCTGAGAGCCTTGAGTTTGGCGAGCTTGTCAAGGAGTGTGTATCCGAGGTCAGAAAGTATAAGAGTGAAAACAACATCTCTATGAAGGCTGACATCGAGACAATGAAGATCGTCACACCCGAGAAGTATAAGGGCTTTTTCGATGCAACAATGGGCGACCTTGTTGCTTGCTGTCACGCACAGAACGTTGAGTTCGACATTCAGTAAAAAACAAATTTTGATGAGCTGCATCGCAACCTTTTGGTTGTGATGCAGCTTTTTTCTTTGCTAAAGTCTGTTTGTGTTTACGTTTTTGCAGTGAATTTATACACTTTTGTCGCATCTATTTAAAAATAGAATTAAACAGGCTATATTTTAATTGAAGGATTTCTATAAGATAAGGAGAGGATACCGGTGGTTTATGTGTGCTGAGTAAAGTTTGATGTTTACGGATAAGATATGAGATTAGCGAAAAGTAAATGTAACTTTAGCATGGCGTTTCAATATCAGAACACGTATTAAATGATAAAAAGAAACTATCTTGTTATAAAATTATTGCAAGAAAGATGGAACTTTTGTTAATAACAGAATTATATTATAAATGAGATGAGGTAATTAAATGAAGAAGTTTATTTCTTGTTTTATGGCGATTAGTATCGTTCTTTTTAGTCTTCCTGTTGCTATGGCTTCTTCACAAAGTGAAGATATAACACTAGCTGAATATTCAGAGCAACTTAGTGAATTGACACAGATGTATGATGTTTCAAATATGGGTGGAATAGATGGAGAAAATACAAATTTGGTAGATATGCCGCTTAACAGATTGATAATAAAAACAAACGATAACCAAAAATTTGTTGAGGATTGCAATGCAGTAGCAAAAATTGAAGGATACAATGGAATTCACATTATGCAATATGCAAGTGAATATATGGCTGAACAAGCTTACAACTATTATAGTGAATTACCAAATGTTGAGAGTGTGGAATATGATTTTTGCTTTAACGTTACAGAACCGGTGCCAGAACCTGTAGAGTATGAGTTTGATAAAGAGTATTTGTCATGGGGATCAAACGCAATAAAAATTGATGATGCTCTTACATATGCAACATATCTTGGGGAGACAGCTCCGGAAATAGTTGTTGCTATAATTGATACTGGAATTGATTATGATCACGATTTTCTGAAAGACAGAATAGTTGATAGTGGTGTCGATTTGGTTGAATATGATGGTGTGCCTGATGATGACAATAATCATGGGACACACGTTGCAGGAATTATTGTCGATAATACTGCAGAAAATGTAAAAGTAAGCGCTTATAAAGTATTGAATAGTAATGGGCGCGGTTTTTATTCGACAATTTGTGCCGCTATAGAACTGTCAATAGAGAATAAAGTTGATATTATAAATATGAGTTTAAGTGGCGAAAGAATTTTAGATGCTTTTGGATTGTTTGAAGAATGCATAAATAAAGCTATTTCGAATGATATACCTGTTATTGTGTCTGCCGGAAATGATGAGTGCGATGCTGCAAATGTTTGCCCTGCAAGCAATACGAATGTAATAACGGTTGCTTCATCAACAAATTATAATTATCCTTCAAGTTTTTCGAATTTTGGAGAATGTGTTGATGTTGCTGCTCCCGGTTCAAGAATAACAAGTTGTATAAAAGACAATTTGTATGGTTCAATGAGTGGTACCTCAATGGCGGCACCATTTGTATCGGCTGCAGTTGCTTTTTTAAAAACGCTTAATCCGTCTTGCTCTCCAGAAACTATAGAAAAAATAATCAAAGAAAATGTATTTGTGCCTAATAAATGGGATATAAAATATGGTACAGGCATTCTTGATTTTTCTAAAATTGTAAAAGATTGTATCGCAGAAAAGCCTAAAATATTTATTAATGAAAATAAAAAAGCAGAAATACATACTGACGTTGAAAACGCAGATATATATTATACAACGGATGGCAGCAAACCAATTATTGGCGTTTCTGATATTTACAAAGAACCTATCGATATCAGCGATGCCGTAAGTATAAATGCTATTGTTTGTGAAAAGGATAAATCTCCGAGCATATTATCTACATTGAGAATAAATTGGCAAGAAAGAATAACGATAAGATATAAAGGTACTAAAAATATGAGTCTATCTTCAAAGGCGGTAATTATATCTTGCTACTCCAGCAACCAAAATGTTGCTGTTGCTGATAAAAATGAAAAAACTATTTATGGAGCTTCGGAAGGCGAAGCTATAATAGTTGTGAATTTAGAAACCGGTCAAAAAGTTACATATATTGTCACGGTTGAATATGAATTATGGCAACTCATTATTATTTATTTCTTTTTTGGATTTTGGTGGTATATCTAAAATTTATGTGTATTTACTTTGCGTTAATATTCAGATATAATATAACGTAGGGATTATTCTGATAAATCTGTGGAGATATCGGTGGCTTTTACATATCAAACAATGATGAACAATTATGAGCGATTGAGTTTAGGAGGAACGTAAAATGATTTTGAAGAGAGTATTATCAATATGTCTTGCTGTTTTAATGGCTTTTGGAATATGTTCTACTGCTTTTGCTTACGACAATTATTTAGCTGTTTACACGGCGGAGGATTTCAATAATATACGTAATAACCTTTCCGGTGAATATATTCTGATGAATGATATAGATTTGTCATCATACGGAAATTGGGAGCAAATAGGAAGCGAAACGGCTCCTTTTACCGGAAAAATAAACGGTAACGGATATAAGATTGTTAATCTTAATGCTGAAGTGGGTATTTTTGGTTGGTTGTCAAATGCTGTTATTGAAAATTTCGGAGTTTGTGCCAGTCTGACAGACAGATACGTATTCCCTGTAAATGCAGGCATTTTAGCTGATGCGGCAATCAAAACAACTTTTGAAAATTGCTATACAACGGGAACTGTTGCAGGAACGACAGGAAACGGAATGCTTGCTTTGGAGTATGATTTTTACGTCGGTGGAATTGTTGGCTATTCGGAATTATCAAGATTTGAAAACTGTTACAGCATTGCGGATATCTCTCTTGAATATAAGTCTATGAATCTTTATGCAGCGGGAGGTATTGTCGGTCAATCTAAAAATTGTGAATATATTTGTTGCTATGCTGTTACAAATTTTGAAGAAAGCTTTATAGGACACGGTAACACGGAAGGAAAGAATCTTTATAAAGGCGGCTTGGTAGGAAATACCGATTCGGGCGATAACTTCTACAATTGTTATTTTTCTGATAATTCAGAGTTTGCCGTTGGCTTACCGCAAGAAAATCCGCAATCAACTGAAGCGTTGACGGATGATGAGATGAAGTCACAGTCGTCTTACGAAGGCTTTGATTTTGAGAACACCTGGATTATGGAGGGAAACCGATATGCGGTGTTAAATTTTGAGAAAATAATCGGTGAAGAAGCCGATACACCAAGCGTTTATCTTACTGAAGCTGAAATAATCAAGGTTCCGTTTTTTATACGTATTGTTTTCGGTCAGTCGCCTAAATCACCGGAGGGTATTACCGTTGAGCTTAAATACAGTGACGGTACAACTGTTACAGATAAAATTATAAGCACAGAAAACGGATATTTTGTGAATGGCGAGTCGGTGGAAATGAATGATGCCGTAACGGTTGGACCTTACGGAATGGCAACTGTAGTTTACTTTATGTCCGAGGGAAAAATTACGATGTCGTACAAATACTTATTATTTCCGTCAATACCGATTATAGAGAAGATAATAAATTGGATAAAAACAATATTCTGATTAAAGGTTATTTGCGTTGCTTATACGGTGCTGAACATACCCATAAACATAAGATTGAAAAACATCACAATGAAGGTAAAATTCGACATTCAGTAATATAATGTAAAAATAAAAGGCAACTCTGTTCGGTTGAGCAGAGTTGCCTTTTTTTTCGTATAGTATTGACAAATTTATTCTAATGAGTTAGAATAATGTTGTACTAATGCATTAGAATACAGAGAAGGAAGTGAAAAAATATGTCTGCACCCAAGATTTTTGAGAGCGAATACCGCTTTTGCCTTATCCTTTGGGAGCACGAGCCGATAAGCTCGCGCGAGCTTTCCGAGCTTTGCAAAGAGAAGCTCGGCTGGTCGAAGACCACTACCTACACGGTAATCAAGCGTCTTTCCGACAGAGGAGTGCTCAAAAACGAAAACACCGTTGTAACCTCACTTGTTTCAAAGGAGGAGGTTCAGGCGGCTGAAATCGACGAGCTTGTTGAGAAAAAGTTTGAAGGATCACTACCTGCATTCATAGCGGCGTTTGCCAAGAAAAAGAACCTCAGCGATGATGAGATTGAGCAGATACGTAAAATTATTGATAAGTGAGGGGGAGTATAAATGGATGAAATTATTTATTTAATTCAAAAGTTTCTTACCTTTATTCCCGTACCGTTTCTGGCTCTTGTCAATATAAGCATCACGGCAGGGTGGATCGTGCTTGCTGTTTTGCTGCTGCGTTTTCTTTTCAGAAAAGCTCCTAAATGGCTCAGCTGCGCGCTGTGGGGCATAGTTGCGTTGAGGCTTGTTTTCCCGTTTTCAATCGAAAGCGTGTTCAGCCTTATACCAAGCGCACAGACCATTGACCCAACTCTGCCGTATCTCAATGAATTTACAATCAATTCGGGTATTGAGCCGCTTGATAATGCGGTCAACACGCAGTATGCCGATTTTGTTCCAATGGCTGAAAAAACGGTTGACGTTACAATAATACTTGCCTGCGTGTGGCTTGCGGGTATTGCCGCAATGCTTATTTACGCATTCGTAAGCTGGGCAAAGCTCAGGCACAGCCTGCGTACGGCAACCAAAAAGGAAGGAAATATATATCAGAGTGAGCTTGTCAAATCGCCGTTTGTGCTTGGAGTTATTAAACCGAAAATTTATATTCCGTATAAAACAAATGAGGACGATTTGCCTCTTGTGATCGCGCACGAACAAGCCCACATCAAACGCTTTGATCACCTCTTTAAGCCACTTGGCTTTTTGATATTGAGCGTTCATTGGTTTAATCCTTTGCTGTGGATTGCCTACGTGCTTCTTTGCAGGGATATTGAATCGGCGTGTGATGAAAAGGTTATAAAAGACCTTACAGCCGAGCAACGCAGGGTTTATTCTACGGCACTTCTCAACGCCAGCATCAGCAGAAAGTCGATAGCAGCGTGTCCTATAGCGTTCGGTGAAACAGGTGTAAAGGAAAGAATCAAAGGTGTAATGAGCTATAAAAAGCCTGCACTCTGGGTCATTATTGCGGCGGTACTGATATGTGTTGTTACGGCAGTATGTTTCCTTACAAATCCAAAAGATAAACAGTCTGGCGGATTCTACGATAACGGTCAGAGGATAAAAATCACAGTGGAGATAAACGGCACCGTGACGGAAGAAAAACTGCTCTTTATGAAGGAGGGGCAGAATACAGAGCTTTCGAACGGAACGAAACTTACGGTTGCCGAGACGAACCTGCAAACCGGAGAAACAAAGTTAACTCTGAAAGATCCGCTGTTGACGGATGAATCCGGCAAAACTATCGGAAAGATGACATTTTTTGTTACGGACGAGGTTAGCTGTTCCACCCGGGACGGCAAAATGAAAATAAATATCTCCTGCCTTGGCGTGAAGCCGCTCGAGGAATATATTTCCGAAGAGATTATTGAATACAACCGTGGTAAATATCTCAGCGGTGAATATGCCTGCGAAGCCAATACAATTCTTTCAACAGAAATTTCGAAGGAAGATAAAGACGGCAACATAAAGGAGATTACAGCTTATCTTGTTGCAATGTATCAGGAGTACAGCCTGGAAAACGGTCAGATTGTTGAAAAAGGCGGCAGCATAACTCCTGTTGCTCTCACGTTTTCTGTCGGTGATGATGGCGGCTACAGCCTTACCGAATATTGGGAGCCGGGAATGGGCAGCGAATATATCACCAACCTCAAAGCGAAATTCCCCAAGGGCGTGGATTATGATACGCAGACCTATGTTGATTCTCTTGAGAGAATTTGCAGAAGAAAGGCCGTTGAGTACTTCGGCGTGGAATTTGCAGCTGATAACCCGACACAGGAGCACACGACCACTGCGATTTCCGTAACTGAAAAAGACACGATGTATAATGCCATCGAAAATGAGATTATCCGTAAAAACTCTCCTATGGTGTATAAGGGCGATTTCAGCAGTGCCGCGTTTGAAATTCTGAAATCGGAAACAGTAACCGATAAAGCACACGGCGAAAAAATCAAGCTGTATCTGCTCACCTGTTACGGCAGCTATTCGCATACGGACAATAAGCTTGAGACGATGGGTGTGGTTGCCGAGGCAGCTGTTATAACGTTTGTTAAGAATGCAGACGGTACTTTTTCGCTGCTTGAATATTACGTTCCCGTTAAGGGTGATAATTCGGAAGAAAGTAAAATTCTGAACAAACTCGTGTTTGAATATGAAGGACAGAATCTTAGCGAAATCTGTGCTGAGAAAGCAGAGAAGCACTTCGGTATAAACACAAAGGATGATATAAACGGTGTTACGGCTGACATAAGCCCCGAGGCAGAGCTGAGCTTCAGCGGCAAAATCAAAGAGATAAATGACGGTTCAATTCTTGTGGAGGTCGGCTATAACGATGATGGGATCCCGGAGGGCTCTCTTGCTTACGTGCGGCTTGCCACCTTGCTTTCGTATGCACCCGATATAGATTCGCTCAAGCTCAAAAACGGTGACTATATTCTTGTGGTTTACGATGGCAGGATTATGGAAACATATCCCTTACAGGTTGATGCGTATGCAATTTACAAAGCAGTAAACTAAGCAAAAAAGCGATGAAGTTTCAGAACTTCATCGCTTTTTACTATGATTTAATGTAGGGCAGGGGGTTGACCGTGTTACCGTTTACGATAACCTCGAAGTGAAGGTGGGCACCCGAGCTGTTACCCGTGTTGCCGACACGGCCTATTGCCTGACCGCGCGATACTTTTTGACCGACGGATACTGAAATTGAACCGTCAAGCATATGGGCGTATCGTGTTTTTATGCCGTTGCCGTGGTTGATAACAACCTGGTTGCCGTAGCTGCGGTTGCTGAATTTAACAAGCTCAACCGTGCCCGAATCGGCTGCAAGAACAAGCTTGCCGGAAGCGTTACCGCCCGAAATATCAAGGCCTGTGTGGAAGCCGCTTCTGCGGTTGCCGTAGTAGGAAGTAATTGTATAAAGACCCGAAACAGGCCATACAAAACGACCCTTTGAGATGATTTCGTAGTTGCCGCCGCCGTTGCCGTTGCCGTAAACCGTGGGCTTCTTTGTGCCGACCTGGACCTTTTCTGAAATCGGGTCGATAAGTGTTACACGTCCGATTTCTTCGGAGTTTGTCTGTATACCGTCAACAAAGGTGACGAGGTAAGTGACCTTATCTGTACCCTTGACACCCTTACGGATGACACGCTTGTCACCTTTGAAAAGGCTTGATGATTCAACTTTTTCTGTTTCGTACGGAGTGCTTTCGTTACGCTCAACAACCTTGATTATCTTAACGCGTACAAAGTTGACCTCTGATGAAATCGTAAGCTTCGTGCCGACCTTGAATATGCTGAAATTAACACCGGGATTAAGTGCTCTGAGCTCGGACGTTGTTATGTCGAATTTGTTTGCAACGCCTGAGGGAGTGTCGCCCATCTGGACATAATAGTATACAGCTTCGCTTTTTTTCTCGTTTTCCAGCACATAGAGAAGCTTTGATGCTTCCCACATTTTGTCTTCATCGTCAGAGTAAAGACCCTGAACGAATTCAACATCTTCTACAAAGTCTGCAAATGAGTTTTCGTCATTTGCATCAAGCTTGTACTTTTCTTCAGCTTTCTGGAGTATGTTATCAAAAACGCCTCGTGCATCTGTTTCGTTCTTGACAGCGCAGATAAATTCACCGTCTATATAAACACCGCAGGCACTTGTGAGCTTTGAGTCAGAGTTCTCGATAATTTTATCGCTGATTGCGTTTGCATCGCTGAGCTCGTTGAGCTTTACACGTGTAATTTTGTACGTTGGGTTTGCAATGAGGTCATGATCACCTGCACCGGAGTCGATTCTGTCCTTGACAATTGTGCGTGCCTGTATGAATACGGATTCATCGCTGATATAACCCAGAGAACAAGGTTCACCGTCGTTTTCAACTATTACCTCAAGCGCATACGTAGAGCTTGTCCATGAGCTGACAGTGCAGATGAGAAGAACCAGCGAAAGTGCGGGAATAATCGTGTTAAGCACCGTTTTGTAAAAGTGGGGATGACGATTGTAGGATGATTTAAGATAAGCCGGAAAGTGCTTGATTTTTTCCTTTGCAGAGCCTTTCAGCGTGCCTTTTACGCCGTGTCTTGCTTTCCTGAATTCTTTTTTCAGTTTGCGGAATTCTTCAACCGTGCTTTTGAGTGAACGGAGTAAAACCGCATCGCAGAACACGAGAAAGATGCCTGCAAAAACAGCTAATACGTGTGCGGGGCGCCTTATAACTGCCTTGAGTTTGTGACCGATGAATCGTACATATCGGATTATGCTCAGGCCGAACATATACACTGTGTCGTAGAATGCGTTTTTTTCGCGCTCGTGCACGTTTGCTTTATGGTGTTCAACCTGCTTTGGTGCTTCTTCCTCAGGTTGTTTTTTTTCAACAGCCTTGACTTCAGCCGGCTTGGGCTTTTCGATGTTGAAGATGGGTGAATCTGCAAGGAAACCGAAAATGCCGTATTCACTGAGGGTTTGTCCGTTGTCGGGTTTTGCGGACTCTATATCTGAAACGGAAATATATTCCGCGTTTTGTGAAGAATCTGTTGCTGCGGATTTCTTTTCTTCTGCCAACGGTCAGGCCTCCTTTGCATAGCGATTAAAAATTACAAAGTTGTAACACATTCGACTGAAATAGTTACAACTTTGTAACTATTATAACAGCATACGTTTAAATTATAATTACAAATTAGAAATATAATCAATAATTATTCGGGATAAACAAGCGTTTCTACGCTGACGTTTTTCATAACATCAACCATTCGTGCAGCCTCAGCTTTTGCACCTTCGAGGTTGTGATCGCGGTAGTTGCCGCACTCTTTTGCACTTACACCGGGAATCTCTCCGTCGTATTCAGCGATGAAATCAAAGGCTTGTTTTGTGAGCTCAATAGCCTGAGCAGGGGATACGTCAGTGCCTCTGACAAGAAAATAGAAGCCTGTACGGCAGCCCATAGGACCAAAGTAAATAACGCCTTCGCTGAGCGGAGAGTTGCGTACAAAGGTAGCGAAAAGGTGCTCTACAGTATGGATGGATGCATTGTCCATAACATCTTCAACGTTGGGCTTGCGGCAACGGATGTCATATGTCACTATGTCACCGTCAACACGGGATGTGTACATACCGCAGGGGAGGATTGTATGGTCTATTGTAAAACTTGCGATTTTTTTCATTATTGTCAGCTCCTTATAGAACTCGATAAACACACTATCCATAATTATATAAAATCGGGCAGTGATTTGTCAATTGTGAAACCTTACATCTTTACACGCAAGGTAAAGCCTGATGATTGGCGGATTTGTTGCTGTGTGTGCGGCTGTGGAAGCAACGTAATATTGCATATTCAACATAAATCAGCCCTTAAATTCGGCGATATGACGAATAAATAAATTCCGACTAAAAACAAATTGTTAAAATATTCTAAAATTGTTGACAAATATTATAATTCTTTGTTAAAATAAATTGATTTTAATATAGGCATTTTGTACCATCAATGCCTACTTAAGGAGGAAAGCGCTTTGACAGATTCAAAGACAATGGCGTACATCAACATGTATGCTGTTCTCGGCACACTTGAAAATCTTTGCGAGATCGACCCCGTTGCATCCGCAATCATTTCCAATCAGAAGCCGATTTCGATCGGTTTCGACGTAGCGGGCGGCCCCAAGGCTACTCTCTATTTCAAGAACGGCAGATGCCGCATGGAGCAGGGCTGCTCACATTGCGACGTTAAGCTTCCGTTCAGCTCATGCGAGAAGTTCAACGGACTTATCGACGGCACAGTTACACCTATCCCCACAAAGGGATTCCAGCACATCGGCTTCCTTCTCAAGGGTTTCACCGCGCTGACTGACCGCCTTTCGGCACTTATGCGCCCCACACCCGAAGACCTTGAGGACAGAGAGTTCTTTGAGACAAGCACAAGACTTATGTTCTACACAATCGCTGTTGCTCTTTCACAGATTGCAAACAACGATGAGATCGGTAAGTTTTCAGCTCACCTCATCCCCGACGGTGAAATCTCCTTCAGCATCAAGGATGATGTAGCAGCTACAATCCGTGTCAAGAACCACAGACTTGTCACAATCAAGCAGCGCTGCGAGAAACCCCGTGCATTTATGGAATTTGCTGATATCGACCTTGCACGTGATCTCTTCGACGGTAAGGTCAACGCTGTTGCCTGCATAGGTGAAGGCAAGATTGAAATGAAGGGTATGATCAATATGATCGACAATCTCAACAGAATACTCGACAGAGTAGCTCTGTACTTAGCATAAACGGAGGTGCAGCGAAAATGAGTTTTCCCATTTACGAACATACAAAAAGCCGTGAGTATTTCGACAGAGCAACGAAAGTAATTCCCTCCGGCGTTTACGGCCATCTCGGCCCGGCAGAAGGCAACTTCATCCCCGTATGCGATTGGCCGCTCTTCGGTGAGAAGGCAAAGGGTGCATACTTCTGGGATGTTGACGGCAACAAGTTTATCGACTATATGTGTGCATACGGCCCCAACGTTCTCGGCTACAACGATAAGGATGTTGACGCAGCTGCTATGGCACAGGCTAAGCTCGGAAACTGCACAACATCACCCGGTAAGGTTATGGTTGAGTTTGCAGAGCTTATGGTTGACACAGTCAACTGTGCTGATTGGGCATTCTTTGCAAAGAACGGTAACGACGTTACCACCTGCGCAATTATGACTGCACGTGCAGCAACACACCGCAAGAAGATTATTTTTGTCAACGGTTTCTACCACGGTGTATCTCCCTGGACACAGAAAGTTGACTACCCCGGTGTTATCCCCGAGGATGTTGCAAACAACCTCTATGTTGATTGGAACGATTTTGAAGCACTCGAAAAGCTTGTTGATGAGAATGACGGTGAGATCGCTGCATTCATCTCCACACCCTATATGCACGGCAACTACCGTGACAACGAGCTCCCTGCAGACGGCTACTGGCAGAAGGTACGTGAGCTTTGCACACGCAAGGGCATCGTCCTCATCGTTGACGACGTTCGCTGCGGTTTCAGACTTGATATTGCAGGCTCCGACCACTACTACGGCTTTGAGGCAGACCTTATCTGCTTCTGTAAGGCTCTTGCAAATGGCTGGAACGTTTCCTGCCTTTGCGGTAAAGAGTTCCTCAAGAGCTCCGTCAGCGCACTCAGCTACACAGGCAGCTACTGGATGAGTGCAGTTCCCTTCGCAGCAGGTATCGCCTGTATCAACAAGATGAAGGAGATCAAGGCAACAGAGCTCTTCCGTGAGAGAGGCCTCCGCCTTACAAACGGCCTCAAGGATGCAGCTGCAAACAACGGCTTCGACCTTGTTGTTTCCGGTGAGCCTTCACTTTTCTATCTTCGTATAGCAAATGATGATTCAATGATGCTCCACCAGGAGTGGGTTGCAGAGTGTGTCAAGAGAGGTATTTTCTTCTCAAGCCATCACAACCACTTCATCAATGCAGCTCTTTCCAACAAGGATATCGACCTGACACTTGAAATCGCCGACGAGGCATTCAAGGTCGTTGCTAAAAAGCATCCCGAAATATTCTAAGAATATAAAACATTAATATACAGGAGGAAAACGAAATGCCATTAACCAAACAAGAGTGGCTCGCACTCGAAAAAAAGGCTAACGATCTTCGTAAGCTCTGCCTCGATACAACGTACTGGGCAGGCAGTGCTCACATCGGCGGCGGTATGAGCGTTATGGATATCATGACTGTTCTCTACCACAAGTATATGCACCTTGATAAGGACAACCCCAACTGGGAAGACAGAGACCGTTTCATCCTCAGCAAGGGTCACGCAGGCGTTGCTTATGCTGCTGTTCTTTGTGACTACGGCTATAACGATCCCGAGCAGCTCAAAACATTCAACCTTTCCAACTCCAAGATGGGTATTCACCTTGACTCCAACAAGGTTATCGGCGCCGATGCTTCCACAGGTTCTCTCGGCCACGGCCTTTCAATTGCTGCAGGCACAGGTCTTGCTGCAAGGATCAAGGGCAAGGACTACAAGACGTTCTGTGTTCTTGGCGACGGTGAGTGTGACGAAGGCTCCAACTGGGAAGCTGCAATGACAATCGCTCACTACAACATCACAAACGTTATCTCTTTTGTTGACCGTAACCAGTGCATGATTGACGGCCCGACAGAAGAAGTTATGAAGCTTGAGCCCTTCTGTGACAAGTGGCGTTCATTCGGCTTCCATGTTATCGAAATCGACGGTAACAACATCAAGGAGCTTTGCGACGCTATCGACTATGCATATGAGAACACAGAGAAGCCCGTTATGATTGTTGCAAACACAGTCAAGGGCTGCGGTGTTGACTATATGGAAGGCGACTACAAGTGGCACTACGGTGCTCTTAATGAAGAGAAATATGAACTTGCTAAGAAGAGCCTCGAAGCATTCTACAAGAAGCGCTGCGAGAGAGCAGAAAAGGAGGGTGCATAAGCCATGGCAGGTGGACTTACTTACACAGCTACTGAATCTACAGCTTTCTCAACAGCTGAATACTACGGCAAAACGCTCGTAGAACTCGGTCAGGAGCATGACGACGTCGTTGCTCTTACAGCTGACCTTGGTAAATCAACAAAAATCGGTATGTTCGGTGAGCATTTCCCGGACAGATACTTTAACGTAGGTATTGCTGAGCAGAATATGTTCGGTGTTGCAGCAGGTATGGCTAAGGCAGGTCTTGTTCCCTTCCTTTCCACATTCTCGGTTTTCGCTTCTCTCAGAAGTGCTGATCAGCTCCACACAGATATCTGCTACCAGAATGTTAATGCGAAGGTTATCGCAACTCACGCAGGTACATCTTTCGGTCAGGCAGGTTCAACTCACCACGCTATCTGCGATATGGCAGTTGTCCGCTCAATGCCTAACATTACTCTTATCTGCCCTGCTGACGGTCTTGAGACTGTTAACGCAGTTCGTGCAGCATATGAGAATCCCGGCCCATACTACATCCGTATCAACCGCGGTTTCGACCGTGTTCTTTATGAAACAACAGATTACGGCTTTGAAGTAGGTAAGGCTGTTCAGCTTAAAGAGGGTACAGATATCACAGTTATCGCTTGCGGTTCCTGTGCTTTCCAGGCTCTTCAGGCTGCTAACTTCCTTGAGAATGCTGACGGTCTTAAGGTCAGAGTTATCAATATGCACACAATCAAGCCTCTGGATAAAGAAGCTGTTGTCAAGGCTATTATGGATACACGCCGTATCATCACTGTTGAAGATCACTCGGTTATCGGCGGTCTCGGTGCTGCTGTTGCTGAGGTTATCGCAGAGACCGGTAAGGGCTGTGCATTCAAGCGCCTGGGTATTCAGGATCAGTTTGCACCCATCGGTCTGCATGAGGATATTATGTCAACACTCGGTATTGACTCCAACGGTATCATCGCAGCAGTCCGTGAGGCAATGAACGCCGACTTTGAGCTTGACGACGATTGGGACGACGAAGTTTAATCTGAACGATTGAATTTCAACGGCAGAAAGGATTGATTTTTATGTCTACAAGAGACGAAGTTTTTACCAATAAAATTTTCCTCTGTGCTGCGATCCCGCTTATCAAGGTCATTGCTAACGATGTTCCTAACCTTGCAAAGAAGTTTGAGCACGCTCACACAATTTATCAGATCAGTGCACTTTGCCCCGACGTTCCCGAAGGTAAGGTCGGTACACACCTTGTTGTAAACAACGGTGAGTGGATCGTTCACACTGATAAGCTCACAAACAACGCTCACGTTGAGCTTGAGTTTAAGAGCATTGAGGCACTCAACGCTTTCTTCAAGGGTCAGATTAAGCCGCAGTACCTTCCCAAAATGAAGGGCATTGCAAAGCACACAGCTGCTTTTGCATCCTTTATGATGGTTCTCCTTAAAATGTCCTCTCTCCTCACAGCTAAAGAAGCTCCTGAGGATGAGGAAACAAAGAAGCTTCTTGTTAAGTGCTATTTCTATCTGCTCTCCAGCGGTATCAGCACACTCAACAAGAACGGTCACGATGCAATACACGACTGGACTTCAAAGAGCCCCGACCGTGTTTACTCATGGGCAGTTAACGGCTACCCCGAGGTTAGCGCATACATCCGTATCAAGGCAGGCAAGTCAAGAGCAGGCAGAGGCGAGTACAAGCGTGCAATGCCGTTCTTCACAATGCGCTTTGATAATTTTGACAGCGCACTCGGTATTCTTATGCAGACTGCAGATATGCTTGAATCCGTCAAGGCGGGCAAGCTCATCATGGATGGTGCGCCCGAATTCGGTGCACAGCTTGGTGACTTTATGATGCAGGTCGGCGCATACGCACAGGGTTAAGATTTATAGAAAGGTACAGGGTGACGTTTGATGCGTTGCCCTGTAAGCGTGATAAAAATGAAAGTGTTTATGATTGGCGGTACAGGCCTTCTCGGCAGTGAAGCCGCAAGAATTTTTATTGAGAGAGGCCATCAGGTAAAGAGTGTTGCTCTTCCTCCTCTCCCCGCTGGTGCTCCCATCCCCGAAGAGATGGAGATTGAGCTTTGCAATCTCTATGAGAAGAGTGATGAAGAAATCAAGGAAATGATGGCAGGCTGCGATTGCTTCGTTTTCGCTGCCGGCGTTGATGAAAGAGTTGAGGCTCCCGCACCGGTTTACGATCTTTACTACAAGTGCAATATTGCTCCTCTCAAGAGGCTTCTGCCCATTTGTAAGGAACTCGGCATGAAGAATGCCGTTATCCTCGGTTCTTACTTTGCATACCTTGCAAGGACGAGCCCCGAAATGAAGCTTACAGAGAAGCATCCCTACATCCGCAGCAGAATAGATCAGGAAGAGGTTGCATTCTCTTTTGCAGATGAAAACTTCGATGTTGCTGTGCTTGAGCTTCCCTATATCTTCGGCACACAGCCAGGCAGAAAGCCCGTTTGGGTTATTCTTATCGAGCAGATCAAGAGAATGGATAAGCTTCCCTTCACAATGTATCCCGGTGGCGGTACAGCTATGCTTACGGTCCGTCAGGTAGGTCAGGTTATTGTCGGCGCTGCTGAGAAATCAAAGGGCGCAAAGGCTTGGCCTATCAGTATGTACAACCAGACCTGGAAGGAATTCCTCAAGATCGTTTATGAGGCAAGAGGTATGGGCAAGGATCGTAAGATTATCAGCGTTGCTCCCTGGATGATGCGTATGGGTCTTGGCGGTGTCAAGAAGGAATATGCAGAAAAAGGTATCGAGAGCGGTATTGACGTTGACGGACTTGCAGATATCATGAATATCGATCTGTTTATTGACCGTAAGTACGCTGAAGAGCTCGGCGCAACAGAAGACGATATCAAGGCTGCTATCTTCGATTCAATCAAGGTCAGCCAGGCTGTTTATGACGGCACGGTTGAACTCCTTGGCATGAAGGGCGAATAAGCAACGTGACGTTGCATCCAAAACCTCAATTAACGTGAGACACAAAGCGGATGAGCGGCACCGAGATAGGCGAAATGCACTGTCTGATGAATGTGACGTTGCATCCCGGGCCTCAATTAACGTGAGACACAAAGCGGATGAGCGGCACCGAGATAGGCGAAATGCACTGTCTGATGAATGTGACGTTGCATCCCGGGCCTCAATTAAATCGAGATACATACAACTAAAACAAAGAGCTGTCTTCAATGAACAGGTCCAGTAAAAACGGACAATGAAAAAAAGAGCCTCCTATGGTAGAATTAAAGAAACTACCATAGGAGGTTTTGTTATGCCCCGAAGCTATCGGCACATAAAAGATTATGAGAAAGAAATTCTTGAATTAA
>JAZNMK010000031.1:0-58439 GCA_045579585.1 Acutalibacteraceae bacterium | reverse complement strand
CAAATCCGTTTATGATGGCGGGTAGAATGACTGATGCACAGGCAAATGCTATGGAGGCTGCTGCCAACAATCCCAACGGAGCAATGATGGGCTTTATGGGAATGAATATGGCAATGGGAGCAAACGGCGGCTTCAATGCTGCACAGATGTATCAGGCAGGCATGCAGCAACAGCAGCAAATGGCACAGCAGCAGGCAGCACCGACACCTTCACAAACAGCACCTGCAACGGGATGGAAATGTGCTTGCGGTGCAACCGTAAGCGGTAACTTCTGCACAGAGTGCGGAGCAAAGAAGCCTGCAGAAGAAGGCTGGACTTGTTCTTGCGGTGCAGTGAACAAAGGTAAATTCTGCCCCAACTGCGGCGGCAAAAAGCCTGAGGGCGCACCTCTTTATCAGTGTGACAAATGCGGCTGGAAACCCGACGACCCCCACAATCCTCCGAAGTTCTGCCCCGAATGCGGTGATATCTTCGACGAAAGCGACGCAAAATAATTTAACTAAACAAATATATTCTAATTTTTAAAGGAGATTTTTATTATGGGACTTTTTGATAAGAAATTCTGTGACATCTGCGGTGAGAAAATCGGCCTTCTCGGCAACAGAAAACTTGAAGATGGCAATATGTGTAAGGACTGTGCAAAAAAGCTTTCACCGTTCTTCAGCGACAGAAGAAGCTCTACGCTTGAAGAAATCAAGCAGCAGCTTGCCTACAGAGAGCAAAATAAACAGACTCTTGCATCCTTCAGACCGAACATCACTTTCGGTGACAGCAAGAAAATCTATGTAGATACAATTAACGGCAACTTTGTTGTTTCCAACTACAGCCCCAATAATTGGGATGAAGAAAATCCTGATGTTATGCCTCTTTCAACAATTATGAGCTGCAACCTCAAGATAGATGAGGATAAGGATGAAATCTTTACTCAGGGTAAGGATGGTCAGAGAGTAAGCTACAATCCGCCCAGATACAAGTTCTACTATAACTTTATCCTTGAATTTAATGTTAACAACCCCTATTTTGATGATTTCAGAGTTCAGCTCAATAACTTCCGTATTGAAGGTATGGGCACAATGGAATACAACAAATATCAGCAGATGGCCATGGAGGTTATCAACACTCTCACACCCGGCAGAGGCGCAATGCCCAATACGGGTATGAATCCCGGTATGGGCATGAATATGGGCGGTATGAATATGGGTATGAATAACGGTATGCCTATGAATCAGGGCTTTGCTCCCGCAAATGCTTATGGCCAGCCCAACCCGTATGCACAGCAGAATCCTTATGCACAGCAGCCCAACCCCTACGCACAGCAGAATCCTTATGCACAGCAGCAGGCTAATCCCTATGCACAGCAGAATCCCTACGGCCAGCCTCAGCAGGCTAATCCTTACGCACAGCAGAATCCTTACGGTCAGCCTCAGCAGGCTAATCCTTATGCACAGCAGCAGGCTAACCCCTATGCACAGCAAAATGCTTACGCACAGCAGTCTGCACAGGCTCCTGCTTCACAGAGCTGGGTTTGCCCTGCTTGTAATGCAGCAAATGAAAGTGGTGCATTCTGCGCTTGTTGTGGTTCTCCCAAGGCTAACTGATTAATGCTTTGATATTTCTATGAATAAAAAGATGAAAGTTGCGATAATCGTGATTTTGGTCGGTGCTGTTGTCGTTGCCGCCGCAGTCGGTGTGTGGTATTACAAAACAAAATTCTCCGTGCCCGATAGAGACGGTATGGTGCGTGATATGGCAGATACCGTTATATCCTGCTCATATTCAACGGGCGGCGGTATGGACGGCAGCTCAATGAGTATGAGAATCTATCTCAACGAAAAAAACGAGGTTTGGTTTGAATACTATAATCAGCCGTATGTCGGTGCCGATGAGGAATCCGCAAGTTTTCAGATTGAGGACGATGCGATCCTTAAAATAAGGCAGAAATGCAGTGAATACGGTGTTCTCGGTTGGGGTGAACTCAAGTACAGCGAGGAACAACTTCTTGATGCACCCACAACTTCCGTGAGCTTTACTTACGGTGATAACGAATATTATTCTGTAAATTCAAGCCGTGAGCTTCCGAAGAATTCAGACGGCTTCTTCTCGGCATTTTATGAAATTCTTGATGAATACAACACACAAGGAGGTAATTAACCTTGTCAGCAATAACTGAACAGAAATGTCCGCATTGCGGAGGTGCAGTCGAATTCAATGTCGGCGCACAAAAACTCAAATGTCCATATTGCGATGCAGAGTTTGAAATTGCCGCTATTCAGCAGGCAGAAGAATTTGCAGCCAATACGGTTGAACAGATTAACTGGAACTCACAGGGCTCACAGTGGGGTGCAGGCGAAACAGACGGAATGAATGTCTATGCCTGTAAATCCTGCGGCGGTGAAATTGTTGCCGATGCAACAACCGGTGCAACAAACTGTCCCTATTGCGGCAATCAGGTCATTATGCAGGGTCAGTTCTCAGGTGCACTCAAGCCCGATCTTGTTATTCCCTTCAAGCTTGATAAAAAAGCCGCAAAGGAAGCACTCAAAAAGCATTTCAAGGGTAAGAAGTTTGTGCCAAAGGCATTTTTATCTGATAATAAGCTTGATGAAGTCAAGGGAGTTTATGTTCCGCATTGGCTTTTCAGCTGTGATGCGGTTGTAAATGCATCATATCAGGCGGAAAAATACAGACGCTGGTCTGACAGTAAAAACAACTATGTTGAAACCTCAGCTTTCAATGTTTACAGAAGCGGTTCAATAGGCTTTGATAACGTTCCCGTTGATGGCTCAACAAAGATGCCCGATGACCTTATGGAATCAATAGAACCGTTCAACATCAACGAAGCTGTTCCGTTTAATACAGCTTATCTTGCAGGCTATCTTGCAGATAAATATGATGTTGATGTAAACCAGAGTATGAACAGGGCAAATCAGAGAATTCAGGCGAGTGCACTTGATGCATTTGAGGATACCGTTGACGGTTATGATTCCGTAAGTCCCTTGCAGGCAAATATGCAGGTTGCAAACGGCTCATACAAGTATGCTCTTTATCCCGTATGGCTTCTCAATGTTAAGTGGAACGGCAAAGATCACACCTTTGCAATGAACGGTCAGACCGGTAAGTTTGTAGGCAATATCCCCACGGAAGATAAGAAAGCCAAGCTCATTGGCGGCCTCGGCGGTGCGGCAGCAGGTATTATCATCTACATAATTGCCAACATTATTTCATCACTTTAAGGAGGTGCGGAAAATGACTAAAAAGATTTTTGCAATATTCATTGCGGTTATGGTCTGCCTTTCAATGGCAGTTTCCGCATCGGCTTATACTCAGCAGTATGTTTATGACCCCGAATATAATCTTTCCGACAGCGAGCTTTATGAACTCAACAACTATGCCGCAGGTATAGAAAACAAAAGCGGTTATGCTCTTATTTTCTGTATTATCTCCGATAACGGCGGTATGACAAACGAAGAATATGCCGAAGAGGCATATTACAGCTATACGGATTCAAAGGATGCAGTTGTTTTTGTTCATAACGAAACAGAGAAAGTCTACAACTACTATATTGCAGGCGATGAAAAAGAAATATTTAGTGACTCTGTTATCTCTGCAATGAAGACAGCCTATGACACAAACGAAAGCTATTACGGCGGTCTGATGGGATTCTATGCGGCTGCCGAAACTGCACTTGAAGCTCCCGCTTATAACACCGCACCCATAGGCGGCAATGCGGTCACAAACGCACCCGGTTCCTACGTAACCGAGTTTGAAAAGGTTGAAAGAACACTTCCTCTTGTTGTTGACCAGGCAAACATCATTCCCGATGATGTTGAAGCTGCACTTATCGAAAGATGTGACTCTATTGCTGAAGAATACAAAATGGAAGTTGCAATCGTTACTGCTTCCGATTTCGGCGGTCTTATCGCAGAGGCTTATGCTGACGATTTCTATGATTTCAACGGTTACGGCTACGGTGAAAACGATGACGGTATGCTTGTTGTCTATAAACCGGGCGAAGAAGGCGAAAGAGAAATCTGGATTACAACTCACGGCAACGGCTCATCTGTTTTCTTTGAAGGAATCCGTGAAGGCATCATTGCCGATATGAAGGATCACCTCATTGCGGAAGACTATGACAAAGCGTTCAATGTTTATCTTGACAGAGCTGAGGAGCAGCTCAAGCCCGGCACTCCAATAATCTGGCTTTTTGTCCTCGCACTTGTCGGTGCAGTTGTAGGCCTTATTATCACAGGCTCAATGACAGCAAAGAATAAGAGTGTTGTTGCCCAGAAACACGCTAAGGTTTATACCCGTCAGGGCAGTATGAACGTTGTGGATGCTAAGGATGTGTTCGCATATTCATTTGTCAATGCAACACCCAAGGCACAGGATAATGACAAGAGCAATGACAGCTCGACTCACACAAGCTCATCAGGCAGAACGCATAGCGGCAGCGGCGCAAAATTTTAAGGAGTGATGCAAGATGGCACTTTTTGATATGTTCAAAAGCAAAGCGGAAAATGCAATTAAGAAAGGCGTAAATTCCGCAGTAACACAGGGGATTAACAAGGCGACTTCGACAGTCAGTAATTTGGGCAATAAGAAGGAAAAAATTGTATTTTCTTCTCTGCCCTCATCGTTTGAAGAGTTTGCTTCTCTGCCTCAGGCAGCTCTTTCAACTCCGTTTGAAACAGCTGCAATGACAGTTCTTGCCTTCTGCTATTATCCGCAGAATAAAGACCTTGCTTTGCAGATGGTTAATTACCTCAGGGGCCCCAGACCCTTAAGCGGCGGAGATATATCATTTATTGCGGACAGATTCCGTGACAGCGATTACGTTCCACGTTCATATTTTGAGGGGTCAACCCCTGCAAACGATTACACACCTGCAGAGCCTTACACAATAGTTGTCAGCGAAAGTCCTTATTCATACCAGAATGAGGGATATGCAACGCTCTATATCACTTCGGGCGGCGCAGACAGCCCCAGAAGCGTTCAGATGCGCAAGGCAAAGGACGGTAAATGGTATCTCTGGGAGCAGTTTATCCTTGTTGGTATCCGTCAGCCCGAAAGCGCAAATCCTTGGGCTTAACAGGAGGTAAAGTAAATGGAGTGTTGCACAGGAATTCAATTTGACGGTCGTTTTAACACCGAAGTCGTGCAGGGTACATATAAACTGTTTACAGAAGTTAAGTTTACAGCAATTCTCAATACTGAGATTGCAGACCCTGATAAGTTCAATACTATGTTCGGCGGCCAGCTTCCTGTTGATATTATTAAAAATGATGCATCTCGTGCTGCAGAAATGACCTTTACAAAAATGTTTGCGGAAGGTTGCTCTGTTGATGAACTGAAATACAAGGCAGACACACAGGCTGCTTTGATTCTGCAGAATTTCGCAATTGCAGGTTGGGAAGCAAGAGCAGGTATCAGAGCAACCGCAATAAGTGATGTGCTTATCGAAATTGACCCCAAAACGGAAAAACTGCTTTCGACAGTTGCGACGATAAGCGCTGCTCCCGTTTCTGCACCTTCACCGCAAAATAACACTGTCTGGCAATGTGCCTGCGGTAACAAAAATTCGGGCAAGTTCTGCACTGAATGCGGAACAAAAAAGCCTGAAGATTGGGTCTGCACCTGCGGAAGCAGAAATAAAGGCAAGTTTTGCACCGAATGCGGAAAATCAAAAAACAATTAACACTCGTATATATCATTTTGGAGGTAAATTAAAATGAAAAAACTTTTAGCAATTCTTATGGCTCTTGCAATGCTTCTTTCATTTGCTGCCTGCGGCGGTAACGAAAATCCCGACACAACCGACCCTGTAGAAACAACAACCGAAGCCCCCAAGTTCGATGAAACCGTTGTTACAGACGGCAAGACAAACAAGCTCACAATCAGAACTCCCATTGGTGAGTTTACTTTCAACGAAGCCAACACAGAGGGCAACTTCCTTGCACAGACAAATATCGTCAAGTGCGGTACTCTTGAAAATGCAGAAGTAAATATCGGCGTTGCTTTTGCCGTTACTCATGCAGCGTATGATTCGGTTCACGATTACGTTACAAAGAGCTTCAAAAATCACACAATTTTTGAAGAAGGTAAAATCGGCGATTATACAACCTATATCCGTCAGAACGGACCTTCCGCAATGCAGATTATAGTTTGCCTCAACAACTTTGAGTTTGCTATGCTTGAGTTCAAGCTTCCTGCAGGCGCAAAGAGAGATGATTATGCAGCACTTCGTGCAGGCGAACTCTTCAAGACAGTTTATGACAACCTTTTAATTGAAGCAGGTGCAGCAGAAGATGAAGTAACAGAAGGCGGCGAGGATGCAGGCGCAGAAATCGCCCCGATTAAAACCGATAACGGTTACGTAACGGTTACTCCCGCAGGCGGATTTATCTATGACGAAGCACAGTCGGATAACAAATCACTTACATTCACCAACACTTCTCTTGGTGCAAATGCCGCTGTTTACGTTTATGACGAGCAGAGTATGGAATACGAAGTTCAGAAAAAACAGTTCGGCTATGCATATCCCAACAAGGAATACACACAGGTAACAATCGGTGCAAACACATTTGATGCTATCGAATCCAACACAGGTGTCACATATCTTGTTGCAAACACTTCAACGGGTAACGCTATGTACGTTATGGTATGGAGTTGCTCCGTTGAGGATGCAAAACCCCTTATTGAAACAATTGTAATCGGTTAATCACATTTTACGGAGTGGCCGTATCGCTCGGTCACTCCTATTAAATATAAGGTGATTTTATGAAAAAAATCATAGCATTTATTCTTGCTTTTTCAATGATTTTCTGCTTTGCTTCGTGTGCAAAGGATAAACCCGAAAATACCGTAAACGAATCAACAACAAGTGCAGAGAAAAACAATTCAGCAGAAAAGAAAAATGCCGTAGAGTTTCTTTCTGTTTATACAGAAAAAGCCTACGAGTATGAAACGTTCAGTGAAGATTATTACTATCTTACACAGGTAAATTATCAGAAATTGCATCTTTCCGAAGAAAACGAAAAAGAATACCCACGCCTTGCAAAAGCTCTTGATTCTTTTAATGCTTATAAAACAGAGTTATATAAGGATAAGGCAAAAGAACTTGATGAGTATGCATCGGAACAGCTCAATTATTATTACGAAGACGGTGAACAGCCTGCGGTTTACACCGCGAACAACGAATATTTTCTTCAAAGAGCAGATAACGTTGTTCTGAGTATCAGAAGCGATGCCGATGAGTTTTCGGGCGGTGCACATCCCAACTACGGCTATAGCGGTTATAATTTCGATACCGTAACGGGTAAAGAGCTTATTATAACCGATGTCATGACCGATATTTCATCTCTTCCTGCAATACTTTCGGAAAAAATTAATTCAAAAGATAAATTTGCAGACGGATTTTTCGGTGCACTTGAAGAAACTCTTTCGGAATACACAGCGGAACAGTTTAATTGGACAATCGGTTATCAGGGGATAACCTTCTATTTCAGTCCCTCTGAAATTGCATCCTTTGCCGCAGGTCTTGTTACAGCAACGGTTTATTATGACGAATATCCGGAGCTTTTCAACAAGAAGTATACGGTTGCCCCTGAATCCTATGTAGTAGCACTTTCCGAATGGAATGATGTTGAGTTTGATATTAATCCGTCTGACGGTAAAAAAGATACGATCAGTGTCGGCCTTTCGTATTTCACGGAAGAAGGCTCATATAAAGATATCAGCCTTAACCTCAATGGTGCGGAATTCACGGTTGAAGATGTCTATGCTTTCAGTGCCGAATATTATCTTGTCAATTCAAACGGCAGATATTTTATTTATCTTGTACCCCACGGCTATAACGATTACACAAACATTCTTATTTATGATCTGAACGGCAATGAGATAAAAGAAGCAGGTGAACTTGACAGAACTGCTTTCGGCAGTCTGGTCTGGGAGGATGAAAACAAAGATACCCATCATGCAAAGCTTTTTTTCAATAATCCCACACAGTTTGTTCTTGAAACAACCTTTGATATTCTCGGAACATACGCTGCCGATAAAACCTACACCGTAAATTCCGAAACAGGTATGTCCGAATCAACCGATGAATTCTATACCATAGACGAAAGATTTGCGCACGTTCTTACATCAAAAGAAGCTTTCAACGTTAAAATTCTTCCCGATATGAATTCTGAACTTGTCAAAGCAGGTTCAAAGTTCACACTTCTGCGCACAGACGGCAAAACCTTTGTTGATGCAAAGCTCGATGACGGAAGAGAATGCAGAATCAATGTTGAGAGAAACCGTACGGATTATCAGCTCTGTATCAACGGAACACCCGAATATGAGCTTTTTGAAGAGATTTATTACGCAGGATAAAAGGAGATAATTTAAGATGATTAAAAAAATAACGGCAATCATGCTCGCTCTTATTACTGTTTTTGCAATGATGAGCATATCAATGACTTCGGCATCAGCCGCAACAAAGGTTATTGAAATCAGTAAGTTACCCTCAATCTATTACGGCGAAAAACTCAACAATTCAGATCTCGCTTCTTGCTTCCCATCGCTTGACTACAATCAGGCGCCGTATTACTCGGAAGTTTTGTCAACGCATGTTCCTGATTGCGGCGGCGAGGTAGCTGACCCCAAAAAGGAGTACTATGTGCTCACAACATTCTATATCGGCGGCTATCAGCTTCCCACAGCTGATGAATTCAAGGTAGTATATGACGGCAAAGAAATATCCTATTATGATTTCAATTCATATAAGCCCAGTGACAGTGCATATTTTCTTTATAAACATGGCAGTAACGGCAAAGCAATGTGCATTTTAAGAATCAAACTCGGTGGTTCTGCAACTCTCGGCACTGGTGTTACCGTTAAAAACGGCAAGGCTTCTGCTTCAAGCGCTGTTGCAGGCGATGCTGTAACAATCACTGCAGATCAGATTGACGGTAAGATTTTTTATTGCTGGAACATCACAGGCGCAACCCCCGAAGATTATTTTGATTCCGAAACAACATTCACAATGGGTGCTTTCAATGTTATTGCAGAAGCGGTTTACAAAGATTGTGAATGCAATTGCCATAAAGGCGGAATTGAAGGATTCTTCTTTAAATTCGTCCTCTTCTTCCAGAAGATTTTTGGTATGAATACGGTTTGCGGCTGCCAAATGAACCACAATGTTTTCGGCGATCTCTGGTAAGATTTAAAATCTAATAACTCAAACGGCGGAGCAATCCGCCGTTCTTTTTTAAAAATATGCACTAAAGTACGATGAAAAATGAAACAACTATGATATAATGGTATTTGTAAAAATACGGCAAATGGGTGTGATGTTATGAAAGATTTCAGCAAAGTTAAATTCAAATGGACTTTCCGTGATTATCAGCAGGCGGTGCTGGATAATTCGCAAAAGCATCTTAAAGACAAGAGAATCCATATCGTTGCCGCACCCGGTAGCGGTAAGACAATTCTCGGTCTTGAGCTTGTCCGCAGGCAGAATTCACCTGCGCTCGTTATGTCGCCGTCGGTTACAATCCGTCAGCAGTGGGGCGAAAGATTTATTGAAGCTTATCTGCCTGAAACGGAAAACCCCGATGAATATATTTCTTATTCGCTTACAAATCCGAAGCTGATAACCTCAATAACATATCAGGCATTACACGCAGCTTTCACAAAATCCGTTATGGAAGCCGAAGCGGATGAAGATGAATTTGAAGCAGAGGAAGCACAGGATTTCACAGGCTTTGATATTTTTGCCGAAATTAAAAAGGCAGGGATAAAAACAATCTGCCTTGATGAAGCGCACCACCTCAAAAGCGAATGGCAGAAGGCTCTCGAAAAGTTTGTTGAAATGCTCGGTAAGGATGTAACAATCATCGCTCTTACAGCAACTCCGCCTTATGACAGCGCACCTGCCGAATGGAACAGATACCAGACCCTTTGCGGCGATATTGATGAAGAAATTTTTGTTCCGCAGCTTGTTATGCAGAAAACTCTCTGCCCACATCAGGACTATATATATTTCAGCTATCCTACCGCAGAAGAATCACAGATTCTCGCAAATTACAAAGCAAAAGCCGCAGCAGTTACCGATGAAATAATCAGAAGCGGTCTGCTTTCAAAGGCTTTGCAGGCCTCAAATGCCGCCAATAACGAAGAGATTCTTTACGATAACCTCGCAGGCTTCAAATCGCTCGTCTGTGTTGCGAAAAAAGGCGGCGCAAACATTTCCAAAAGCCTTGAGGAAAAGGTATTTGAGAGCAGAAAGCCCCTTGCTTATTCAATTGTTGAAGCTGAAAAAGCATTTCAGTTTATCATTGATAAGCCTGATGTTTTTACGGAAGAAATCAGCGAAGAATTAAAGGCGATTCTTTCAAAAGAAGCTCTTATTGAAAAGAGAAAGGTCAGACTTGCTTCAAGCGATAAAATTAATAAAATGCTCGTTTCCTCAACAGGTAAACTTGAAAGCATAAATAAAATCGTTGCAAGCGAATATCGAAATCTCGGCGACTCTCTGCGTATGCTCGTTCTCACCGACTACATCAAAAAGGATATGCTCAAGCTCGTCGGTACGGATGAAGAAATCCACGCTCTCGGTACGGTTCCAGTATTTGAATCAATCCGAAGAACTAACCCCGATGCAAAGGTTGCGGTGCTTTCGGGTACGCTTGTAATTCTGCCCGATTCCGCTGTTGAGGCTGCGCAGGAAATCGCATATAACGAGGGTGTGCCTTGCAGAATTAAGAAGCTCGAAAACACAAATCACACCGAAATCATTTTCAGCGGCTCAAACAAAAATAAAGTCAGCATTATAACAAAAGCGTTTCAGCTTGGTGTTATTAATGTGCTTATCGGTACAAAATCTCTGCTTGGTGAAGGCTGGGATTCGCCTAATATCAATTCCCTTATCCTTGCAAGCTTTGTGGGCAGCTTTATGCTTTCAAACCAGATGCGAGGCAGAGCAATTCGAATTGATAAAAAGAATCCCGAAAAGGTGTCAAATATCTGGCATCTTGTGACCGTTGAGCCTGATTCAAACGACGAAATCATAAGCGATGATTTTGAAACAATGAAGCGCCGTTTTGCCTGCTTCCAGGCACCTGCATATAACAGCGACGTTATCGAAAGCGGCACGGACAGAATTGATATTCTCAAAGCACCCTATGATACAAACGGACTTGAAAATATTAATAATCAGATGTTGTCACTTGCCGCCGCAAGAAACGTTATGTCAGGCAGATGGAACGCCGCCGTAAAGGGCAAAGCAAGACCCGAAATTGCCGATGTCAGCGAAATTCCTGCCGAAGTACAGCCTGCAAAGGCGGTTCATAAGAACAAGATTTATGCGATTATTCTTGCTGTTGTGGTTGTTCTTGCAATTATAATTATTGCAACGTCGGGATTTTTCGGCGGTCTGCTCGGATTTATCATTGCGGCTGTTGCAGCTGTTTACCTTATTAAGTGTGCAAGTGTTGTTGTGAAGAATTCCTCACCCGAAAAGACTGTTTCAAACATTTCGGGGGCAGTTCTCCGCACGCTCAAAGAAATCGGTGAAATTGAGAGCAGGGGAGCAACTGTTTGTGTTAAAAAGTCCGAAAAACACAATACAATAAATTGCTCGCTTGAAAAAGCAACGGTACGTGAAAAGAATGTTTTTGCCAAGGCAATATCCGAGCTTCTTTCTCCGATTGATGACCCGAGATATGTTTTGATCGGCACAAAGGGCATCTCAAAGCTCCAGACAACAAATTATGTTCAGAGCTATGCCTGCCCGTCAATTATCGGAGTTAATAAAGAAACAGCTCAAATTCTTGCAAAGAATCTTAAATCCGCAGGCGGTAAATTTGACCTTGTATTCACAAGAAGTGAGCAGGGGAGAAAAGAGCTTTTTAAATGCCGTAAGTTTTCATATATCAACGCAAACAGTAAGTTTGTAAAAACCAAGAAAATTGTAAAATAGTTTTATCAGAAAACTTTCGCAATGACGATATACATGGCTTATGGCTTGTTTTTTTACAAAACCTTATAGTATAATCATAACAAGGAAAATAAGTAATTGGTGAAGATTATGAATGCGTCTGAATTTGTATATCTTGATAAACAGAAAACCGATGGGTATATAGAAGAATTATTTAAGATATTGCACTCGAATATGTCTCTGATTGCGCCGACAGGTAACTCATATAATGAAGATTTTGCGATGTGGGCTTCCGAAATAGTATCTGCGTTAAAAAAAGACCAAAGACAAATTATATTGATGTATGTTGATAGAACTTTAGCAGGATATTTTCAGTATTATATTAACGCTGATACAAATTCCCTTATGATGGAAGAAATACAAATTAAAAAATCATATCAGCGGTCAGGATTGTTTGCAGAATTCTTTAAATGGTTGCTAAAACAACTTCCGAAGAATATTATGTATGTAGAAGCCTTTGCAAATAAAAAGAACCATAAATCTCAAGCTGTTTTAACTCATATGGGATTAGTTAAAATGGGAGAAAACAAAAACGAAAATTCTTTTTACTACAAAGGTAATTATGAGGATTTGTTGAGCAAATACATTTTTATTTTTTGACAATAACAAGTTGTAAATACAAATTCAAAAACCTCATTGATTGCTAAACAGAGCCGTTTGTGGGGCTTTTCACAGTTCTGTTGCTAAAATAACCATCTTTAATTGTAATTTAGCAATTAGTGCGAGAGTAATACGAGAAAAAATCCATTGTGAGTAGCTTTTTTCTCGCCTGCAATCCTTTCTCGTAGTGAATTGTCAATCTTACATAGAAAATCCATATCTTGCTTATATGAGGCGTTTTCTTTAATATTTCGCAACTGTGAGTCAATGTTGCCAAACTGTTGGCGAGTGTGTGGAATTTATTTACTTGTGTGTGGTATAATGAACTCGATTAATATGAATTTTCAGGGGTTTAGTTATGATTGAAAAGTTTGAAGTATATACTGATGTTCTCGTTCTGGGAAGCGGGCCTTCCGGATTTGCGGCGGCGTATACTGCTGCAAAAAACGGTGCGAAGGTAATTCTTGTTGAACAAAACGGAGATGTGGGTGGAATTTCAACTTCAGGACTTATGAGCCATTGGACAGGTAGTTGCGAAAGCCCTTTGTATTATGAAATTTTGAAAAGAACATCAGAAAATAATGAAGGTGAATTCAAAAATAAAATCACCAACCTTATAGACCCTGAAAAGCTGAAAACACTCTATCTTGAAATGCTTTTTGAGGTTCAGTGCAAAGTGATGCTTTATACTTTTGCAGAGGATGCAATCTGTGACGGTGATAAAATTCTCGGTGCAACCGTTATCAACAAGTCAGGCAAAACAGATATCTATGCCAAAATCACTATTGATGCTACCGGTGACGGTGATATTGCAGCAAGAGCAGGAGCAGAATTTGTTCTTGGCAGAGAAAGTGATAACAAAATGCAACCTGCAACGCTTATGTTCAAGGTAGGTGGTGTTGACTGCAATAGAGCAGTATTTTTAGGTTCATTTGAATCAACCTATGAAACACCGCAAGGTGAACTTCAGGCTCTTGCAAAAGAACATATACCTTATCCTGCAGGGCACATTCTCACTTATGAATCGACTCTCCCCGGTGTTGTCACATGCAATATGACAAATGCAGTTGATATTGACGGTACAAATGCAGATGATCTGACACGTGCCACACTCACATGCCGCAGACAGATGGATGATATAGTTAAATATCTTCGTAAATTTGTTCCCGGTTACGAAATTTGTTATGTTATCACCTCTGCATCCCTTATGGGCATTCGTGAAACAAGGCATTTTAAGGGTAAATATACATTGAATGAGCAGGATATTTTAGAAGCTAAAATCTTTGACGATTATGTTGTAAAAAATGCTTACTTCAATTTTGATGTGCATAATATTACAGGAGCAGGACTTGACAAAACAGGCGTACAAAAGCATTTTAGTCAAGAAAAAGGTTATACAATCCCTTATCGGTGTTTGTTGCCTGAAGCCAAAGAAAATCTTTTACTTTGCGGAAGAAACATTTCAGGTACACATATGGCCCATTCGAATTTCAGGGTTATGCCTATTTGTATAGGAATCGGCGAGGCTGCAGGTGTTGCTGCGTACATATCCGTTTCACAAAACTGCAGTCTGAATGATATTGATGCAAAAGAAATAAGAAAAATTATTGGAATATAACATTATACTTAGTGATATATTTTTTTGAAATTCCGATTAATAAAATAAGAAATAAACGTCAAAAAAATAAATAATATTTTCAAATTTTTCTTGACTTTTTAATTTTGCAGGAATATAATTTAGAAAAATTAAGTGCAGAAGGTAATATTTATGAACTTAGCTCTTTCAAGCGCAAGTAAATATTTCTTTAGCTTTAGCGTAGCCTTTTATTTTGGCTATGCTTATTTTGCTGTAAAAAAGTTACTTGTGAGTGCGCCGATAAGTTTTTAGAAATTACTTTAATTTGAAGTGTTTTTAAAGCCTCACTTGTAACAACAGCAAGTGAGGTTTTTTTCATTCGAAAGGAAGGTTCCGGAAATGTCAAACAAGTTGAATGAAGCAAGAGCGATTATTAACAGAGTAGATGCTCAGATGGCAGAACTGTTTATTGAAAGGATGCGTGCTGCCGAAATGGTTTTTGAACACAAAAAGGAGTGCGGACTTCCGATTTTTGATGCAGAAAGAGAGGCAGCCGTCATCAAGCAAAACTCTGATTTGATAGATGATGATGTAATCAAAGAATATTACATTGATTATATCAATAATGTAATGTGTGTATCACGTGCTTATCAGTACCGATTGCAAAACGGACTTAAAGTAGCATACAGCGGAGTTGAAGGAGCATTTGCTCACATAGCTGCAGGTAAAATATTCCCGGACAGCAACAGAATATCATTCAGAGACTTTGTTTCGGCATATAATTCCGTTCTTAACGGCGAAACCGATGTTGCGGTGCTTCCGATTGAAAACAGCTATGCAGGGGAAGTCGGACAAACTATTGACCTTATCTTTTCAGGCAATCTTTTTATCAACGGAATTTATGAGCTTGAGATTCATCAGAATCTTTTAGGTGTTGAAGGCTCGACGGTTGATGATATCCAAAAAGTTATAAGTCACTCTCAGGCTCTCGGCCAATGCCACGATTATATCAAGGTTCGCGGTTTTGATACAGAAGAAGCAAACAATACAGCAGTTGCTGCAAAGGCGGTTGCGGAAATGAACGATAAATCTTTGGGTGCAATAGCAAGTGCTGAAACTGCTGAAATATACGGCCTGAAAATTCTTGAAACTAACATTAACAAAAGCGGTGAAAACACAACCCGTTTTGCTGTTCTCTCAAAAGTTAAAGCTGAGTCGCCGACACTTACAAGTTCGGTACTGATGTTCACGGTAAAAAACGAAGCAGGCGCTCTTGCTAACGCCATAAGCATTATCGGTAAATACGGTTATAATATGACCGCACTCAGAAGCAGACCGTTAAAAAAGCACTCGTGGCAGTATTATTTTTACATTGAAATTGACGGTACAACAAACACCGAAGATGGCGAAAAAATGATATCTGAATTAAATAATGTGTGTGACAAGTTGAAGATTGTAGGAACTTTTGTACCGCATAGTGAGATATAGAGGTTGTTTGTATGAATATGCATTTGGATTTGAATGAAACCAGTTACGATATCGTTATAGAAAGAGGCAGCATTGAGCGAGCAAAGGAGTACCTCAATTTAAACAGACGAGTTCTTGTTGTAACCGATTCCGGTGTTCCGGAGATTTATGCGCATACACTTGCCAAACAATGCAAAGCACCTGTTATTTGTACCGTTGAGTCAGGTGAAGCTTCAAAGAGCATTGAAAAATTTTCCGAGCTTCTTCAAATAATGCTTGAGAATGGTTTTTCAAGGAAAGACTGTGTTGTAGCAGTAGGTGGCGGAGTTGTGGGAGACCTTTCGGGCTTTGTTGCATCGGCATATATGAGGGGTGTTGATTTTTATAATATCCCTACTACGCTTCTTTCGCAGATTGACTCGTCTATCGGTGGAAAAACGGCAATAAATTTCGGCGGCATTAAGAATATTGTAGGAGCTTTTTATCAGCCGAAGAAGGTTCTTATAGACCCGGAGCTTTTAAAAACGCTTCCTGACAGGCAGATTTCAAACGGACTTGCCGAAGCGATTAAAATGGCACTAACTTCCGACAAAGAACTCTTTGAAATATTCAAAAACAAGGATATTAATCAAAATATCGACGAAATTATTATCCGTTCACTCGCTATAAAAAAGAGTGTTGTTGAGCAGGATGAAAAAGAGTCGGGAATCAGAAGAATTCTTAATTTTGGCCACACAATAGGTCACGGCATTGAAAGCAGCGTTAATATGGAAACACTTTATCACGGTGAGTGTGTAGCTTTGGGGCTGGTTCCGATGTGTGGCGAAGCAATAAGACCGATTGTTATAGATGTTCTGAAAAAATGCAATCTTTATAATCGTATTGATTTTGATTGGAGCAAAATCCGTGAGGTTATGTTTCACGATAAAAAAGCAGACGGGGATATAGTTTCGGTAACAACGGTCAATGAAATTGGAAAATATGAAATCAAAACGATGAAATGCAGTCAGGTTATAGAGTTGGCTGAAGATTGTCTGAAAGGATGATTCTTATGAAAAACACATTTGGTAACAGTGTAGCAATCACTTTGATTGGTGAAAGCCACGGCGAATTTATTGGTGCTGTTCTTGACGGACTCGCACCGGGAATAGAAATCAAAAGAGAGTATATTGAACATATGCTCACTCTCAGACGACCTGACGGTAAGATTTCTACACCGAGAAAAGAAAAAGATGAATACAGTATTGTAAGCGGTGTTATAAACGGTAAGACAACGGGAACACCTGTAACCATTCTTATCCCAAATGAAAATACCAACAGTTCTGATTATGCTCAGCTCAAAACCGTTGCAAGACCTTCTCACGCTGATTATGCGGCACAGTGCAAGTATCACGGCTTTCAGGATTCAAGAGGCGGCGGACATTTCAGCGGAAGGGTAACAGCTGCTCTTGTTGCGGCAGGCGCAATTTGTAAATCAGCATTGGAGCAAAAAGGGATTTATATCGGCACTCACGTAAAAAAATGCGGTGGAGTAGCAGACCGAGATTTTTCTGAACACATTTCAGATATTCACTCATTGAACGAAAAGATTTTCGCAGTGCTTGATGAATCTTGCGAAGAAAACATGAAAAACATAATTCTCGAAGCCGCATCAACGGGTGACAGCATCGGTGGCGTTCTTGAAACAGCAGTAATCGGTATTTCTGAAGGCGTTGGTGAACCTTGGTTTGATTCTGTCGAAAGCCTTATTTCTCATATGATGTTTTCAATCCCTGCCGTAAAGGGAATTGAATTCGGAGCAGGTTTTGGTTTTGCTGATATGAACGGCAGTGAAGCAAACGACCCGCTGAAGACGGAAAACGGAAAGATTGTTACAACAACAAATAATAACGGTGGTATAAACGGCGGTATCACAAACGGCATGCCGATAATTTTCAGAACCGTGGTTAAACCTACCCCCACAATCTTCAAACCGCAGAAGACTGTTGATTTTAATACTAAAACAGATACAGTTCTGCAAGCTAAGGGTAGACACGACCCTGCAATTATTCACAGGGCAAGAGTTGTTCAGGATGCCGCAACAGCAATTGTTATTTGTGATATGCTTGCAATGAGATTCGGAACCGATTGGATGAGTCAGTTATGAAAAAGTACGGATGTATAGGAAAAAAACTGTCGCACAGCTTTTCAAAAGAAATTCACGCAAAGCTTGCCGATTATGAATATGAACTTATTGAGCTTGATGAAGAAGACATAGAACCCTTCTTTAGTGAAAAAAATTTCAGTGCCGTGAATGTTACTATTCCTTATAAGCAAACTGTTATTTCTTATCTTGATTCATTGAGTGATGTTGCAAAACGCATAGGTGCAGTCAACACAATCGTAAATAAAAACGGCAAGCTTTACGGTTATAACACCGATTACTATGGAATGAAAGCTCTTGTTGAAAAAATCGGTATTGACCTTAAAGACAAAAAAGTCCTCATTCTCGGAACCGGCGGAACGAGTAAAACTGCCCGTATTTTAACCGAAGATATAGGGGCATCACAGGCATTTACAGTAAGCAGATGCAAAACCGAAAAGTATATATCATATGAAGAAGCGGTAAAAGAACATTACGATGCGAATGTGATTATCAACACAACTCCTTCGGGTATGTATCCTGATTGTGATTCACAACCGATTGATATTTCAGCTTTTTCAGATTTAGAAGGTGTTGTTGATGCTGTATACAACCCGCTTTGCACAAATCTTGTTCTGAATGCAAAAGCAAAAGGAATAAAAGCTGAAGGCGGACTGTATATGCTTGTGATGCAGGCTGTTGTTGCAGTAGAAAAATTCCTTGATAAAGAGATTACAAAGGCAGTTGCTGATAATGTTTTTGCCAGTATTTTGGCATCGAAAGAAAACATTGTACTTACCGGAATGCCGGGAAGTGGAAAAAGTACAGTTGGAAAACTGCTGAGTATCGACGGATTTACATTTGTTGATACCGATATAGAAATTGAAAAACAGTGTGGATGTTCAATTAAAGAACTTATAAATTCCAAAGGTGAAAAATGCTTCCGTGATCTTGAAACCGAAGTTATCAAAGATGTTTCGTCAAAAGGATGCAGAATAATTTCAACAGGCGGCGGTGCTGTGCTCCGTGAAGAAAATGTGACTGCGCTTAAAAGAAACGGAAAATTATTCTTCATAAATGCAGATTTTGCCAGGCTTTCACCTGCAGATAACAGACCGCTTTCAGATTCGATGGATAAACTGAAAAAACTTTATGACGAAAGAATGGGTGTTTATAAAAGCACATCCGATGTTGTCATTCCTGATATGGCAACGCCGAATGATGAAGCTGAGTTTATCCTCAAAGTAAGAACGGAGCTGATAAAATGAAAATACTTGTTATAAACGGACCGAATATAAATATGCTAGGCATAAGAGAGCCTGAATATTATGGCAAAGAAACATATTCTGACCTTGTTGCTAAAATTGATGAGTACTGCAAATCCAAAAATATTGATGTTAAAATATTTCAGTCCAATCATGAAGGCGACCTGATTGATGAAATTCAGAATGCATACGGCAATGCGGATGGAATTGTTATTAATCCCGGCGCATACACCCACACAAGCATTGCAATTCTTGATGCACTCAAATCAGTAAGTATTCCGACTGTTGAAGTGCATATTTCAAGGTTGGAAGAAAGAGAAGATTTCAGACAGATAAGCTATGTCCGCCTTGCCTGCGTTCAAACAATAACGGGCCACGGAACGGATGGCTATCTTGAAGCAATCGATTATTTAACAGAAGGTAGATAATATGAAGGCGATTTTTAAACCATGCAACCTGAAAGGCACAATAAACGCACCTCCCTCAAAGAGCATGGCGCACCGGTATCTGATAGGTGCAGCATTATCAAAAAAGGAATGTGTTATTTCAGGTATTGATTACAGTGAAGATATTCTCGCTACAATTGATTGCCTGGAAGCATTGGGAACTCAAATAAAGATTGAAAATGATACGGTAACTTTATACACAGAAGGCTTTATGAAATCGGATTCAACCATACTTAATTGCAGAGAAAGCGGAAGTACGCTGCGTTTTTTTGTGCCGCTTGCGTTGTGTAAGGGTAAGCATATAACTTTTCAGGGAAGCTCAAAACTGTTTGAAAGACCGCTTGATGTTTATGAAAAGTTATGTGCAGATAACGGTTTTGAATTTATTAAGAAGCAAAATTCGGTAACTGTTTGCGGTTGCCTTAAGAGTGGTGAATATCAAATTCGGGGTGATATAAGCAGCCAGTTTATAACCGGGCTCATTTTTGCTCTCGTATATCTCGGAGAAGATTCAGCAGTTACAATAATACCGCCGTTTGAAAGCAGATCGTATGTTGCACTCACTCTGTCAGCCTTAAAATCATTTGGTGCAGATGTTGAATTTGAAGATGAATTCAGAGTTAGAATAAGAAAAACAAGGCTTAATTCATTTTCCGGCTCGGTTGAGGGCGATTATTCAAATGCTGCTTTTCTCGATGCTTTTAATTATATCGGTTCAGATATTAATATCAAAAATCTTAATGTTGACAGTCTTCAGGGAGATAAGATATATAGTGAGTATTTTGATGAAATTTCAAAGGGAGTTCCGACATTGGATATAACTGATTGTCCTGATCTCGGACCTGTGCTCATTGCTCTTGCTTCGCTTAAAAACGGAGCTGTTCTTACAGGTACAGACCGTTTGAAGATAAAAGAGAGTGACAGAGGTCGAGCGATGGACGAAGAACTTCAAAAGCTCGGCGGCGGATTGATTTTTGGTGAAAACAATATAACAATACCAAAGCAAAATTTTGCAGTAAACGCAAAACTAAACGGTCATAATGACCATCGTATCGTTATGGCTTTGTCCTTAATACTTTCAAAGTATGGGGGGACAATAGACGGTGCAGAGGCAGTGAGGAAAAGTTACCCTTCTTTTTTTGAAGATTTAAACAATCTTGGAGCAAAGGTGAAAACAGAATGATAGTAAATATAAGCAAAAGAATACTTATTGTCGGACTTGGTCTTTTGGGAGGCAGTTATGCAAGAATTCTGAAAAGATTCGGTTTTTACATAAGTGCAATAACAAAAGAACAAAGCTCTATTGACTATGCTCTCAGTGAAGGGCTTATTGACGAAGGTTCAACATATCTTGATGAAAGAATGATAGGTCAGGCTGATATAGTGATTTTTGCTTTGTATCCCCATATTTTTGTTGAGTGGATTGAGCAAAACCAAAAGCTTTTGAAAAGCGGTGCGCTTATAACCGATGTAACCGGTGTAAAATGCAGCATTGTTTATAAAGTTCAGGATATGCTTCGCTCTGATGTGGAATTTATAGCAGCTCATCCTATGGCAGGCCGAGAGGTTTCCGGTGTCGAAAACAGTACGGATAAATTATTTGCGGGAGCCAACTATATTGTTACTCCTACCGACAAAAACACTCCGCAAGCAATAAGTACCTGTATGGAGCTCGGAAGGCTGCTTGGTTTTTCAAACGTAACAACACTTTCACCTGAAGAACATGACGAAATGATAGGCTTTCTTTCACAGCTGACTCATTGTATCGCTATAACTCTTATGACCTGTAACGATAAAGAAAATATGGAAAAGTTTACGGGTGACTCATTCCGTGATCTTACACGTATCGCACGGATAAATGACGTTATGTGGAGCGAGCTTTTTATAGAAAATAAAACAGCACTGCTTGAGCAGATGAATCTGTTTATAGACAAATTCAATGAACTGAAATCTATGCTTGAAAACGAAGATGTTGAGGCAATGAGAAAAATGATGCGTCATTCAACAGAGCGTAGAGCATTGTTTGATAAGAAATAATTATTGGAGGATATAAAAATGAATATGAATTTCAAAAGAAAACTACCTATTCCCATGGAAATAAAAGAACAGTATCCTATCACGTATGAGCTTGAACATATGAAGGAAAAACGTGACCTTGAAATAAAATCAATTTTTGAAGGCAGAGATGACAGATTCATTCTCATTATAGGTCCATGTTCAGCAGATAATGATGATAGCGTAATTGATTACATATCCAGACTCAGAGAAGTTCAGGATAAGGTTTCTGATAAAATTCTCATCATTCCGAGAATTTACACCAATAAGCCGCGCACAACCGGTGATGGGTATAAAGGAATGCTTCATCAGCCCGATCCTCACAAAGGCGAAGACATGTTAAAAGGAGTTGTCGCAATCAGAAACCTGCATATAAGGGCAATGCACGAAACCGGTTTCACTTGTGCAGATGAAATGCTTTACCCGGAAAATTACAGATACCTTTCTGATGTTCTTTCATATGTCGCAATCGGTGCAAGATCTGTTGAAAATCAACAACACCGATTGACAGCCAGCGGCTTTGACATTCCGGTAGGTATGAAAAATCCAACCGCCGGAGATATTTCTGTTATGATGAATTCGATAACAGCAGCTCAACATTCTCATACATTCATTTACAGAGGTTGGGAAGTTGAAAGTCAAGGCAATCCTCTTGCTCACGCAATTTTAAGAGGATATGTCAACAAACACGGACAGTCAATACCTAACTATCACTATGAAGATTTGATTCACCTTGCAGAAATTTACGGCAAGTCCGGACTTAAGAACCCTGCAGTTATTATAGATACAAATCACGCGAATTCAGGAAAAATGTGGATGGAGCAGCCGAGAATCGCAAAGGAAGTACTTCACAGTTGCCGTCACTCCGAGAACATTAAAAAACTTGTCAAAGGTCTTATGATTGAGAGCTACATTGAAGACGGAGCGCAAAAGCCTGAAGAAAGTGTTTACGGAAAATCTATAACTGATCCGTGCCTTGGTTGGGAAAAAACCGAAAGACTTATTCTTGATTTGGCGGATGCTCTTTGAGCATAATTTTATAATGATTAAGCCTGTTTGTTTAACAGGCTTTTTCTTTTATATAATTCTTTGTTGCAATTATAGCAACATTGTTGTATAATCTGATTCAGAGGTGATTGTATGAAAAAACGATTTCTGAAAAGCTTATCAATTTTTCTTGTTTTTTCAATGCTTACAGGCTTTTTTGCAAGCGCTACTAGCGGTGAAATTGATCCTGCAATTATTGCTCAGACTCGAAAAACAGCAGAAAAAATTGAAAGCGAAGGTATTGTCCTTCTTAAGAATGAAAAGAATTTTCTTCCGCTTACAGGTAAAAAGCTTAACATTTTCGGTGCCGGCTCTGTTTGCCCATTTTACGGGGGAGCAGGTTCTGGCGCCATAACAACAGATGATCCTGTCTCGCTTTATGAGGCTTTTGAAGCTGAAAATATCGAATATAACTCTGAGCTTCGTCAGCTTTACGAAAAACACTGTCTTTCAAATGAATTGCCGAAAACTGACAATACTGTAATCAACAATCTGCTTCAGGTTCTTCTGGCTAAAAATACACTTGAAGAAATGGACCCTAAGTATCTCACAAACGATTTAATTGAAAGAGCTGTTAATTTTTCAGATACAGCGGTAATCGTAATCAGTCGTACAAGTGCCGAGGGCAGCGATCATACAGTTGAAACGCTCAGCCTTTCCGTGGATGAGAAAGCGATGGTTGAAAAGGTAACGGCAGCTTTTCAAAATGTTGTTGTGCTTTTCAATATAGGTAACGTTATGGAAATGGGCTGGATTGATGAGTATGAAAGCATCAAGGCTGCAGCAATTATATGGATTCCCGGTGAATTCGGTATGTCTGCAGTTCCACAGGTGCTCAACGGCAAGGTTAATCCGTCAGGCAGACTTACCGATACAATTGCTTACAGTATTGAAGATCATCCGTCAAACGAATGCTTTGGCAGCAACAGCTATGACGGTGGTGATCATTTTGTTGAGTATTACGAGGGTATATATGTTGGTTACCGTTATTTTGAAACTTTTGCAAAGGATAAGGTACAGTATCCGTTTGGTTACGGTCTTTCATATACAACCTTCGAAAAGGAAATTCTTTCAACAGACTTTAATGCCGAAACAATAAATGTTGAAGTTAAAGTTAAAAATAGCGGCAGCATAGCCGGCAAAGAGGTTGTGCAGCTGTATTACAGTGCTCCGTACACACAAGGCGGTATTGAAAAGAGTGCAATATGCCTTGGAGGTTTCGCTAAGACGGATGTACTTGAACCGGGCGACAGTGAGACTCTTACAATTTCTTTCAAGACGGACGATATGGCTTCATACGATTATAAGATTAATGAGGCTTGGGTGCTTGAACAAGGTACATATAAAATAATTGTCGCTGACAATGTCAGAAACCATATTGAATCGTTTGATTTTACTGTTGAAGAAACAAAGATAATCAAGAATGATTCTGTTACCGGTACCGAGATTGAAAATCTTTTTGATGATGTATACAGCGGTTATGAGATTATGTCGCGTGCCGATGTAAACGCTACGTATCCCGTGCTTCGTCAGTTGAAAAAAGATGATTATTTGGTTGATGTTGATAAAATTCCTGAGCCTGTAACAGAAGGTGAAGCACCTAAAATGGGCGTTGTGTATGACGAACCTATAACACTTCAGGATGTAGCTGAGGATGATTCTCTTTGGGATAAGTTCCTAGATCAGCTCACGTTTGAAGAAATGACGATGCTTGTTATTAACGGTGGTTACGAAACTCACGGTGTTGAGAGACTTGGAATACCGCATACTATGGATAATGACGGCCCTTCAAGTGTTAAGGGCAGAAACGGCCTTGTTTATACGGATAGCGGCACGGCTTATCCTTGCGCAACGGCAATAGGTTGTACGTGGAATACAGAGCTTGCCTATGAAATGGGCAAAGGTGCAGGTATGGAAGCTGCTGATATGGGCACTGATACTTGGTATGCACCCGGTGCAAATATTCATCGCAATCCCAGAGGCGGCAGAAACTTTGAATATTTTTCAGAAGACCCTATAGTTTCAGGTATTATGGCAGCAGAAATTATCAAGGGTGCAAACTCTGAAAATCTTGTCACAACAATCAAGCATTATGCACTGAATGATCAAGAAACTCACAGGAACGGTGTTTTCACTTGGTGTGATGAGCAGGCGATGCGCGAAATTTATCTCAAAGCGTTTGAAATACCTGTAAAAGAGGCTCAGCCCAAAGGAATTATGTCGGCATATAACCGTATAGGTACAAAGTGGTGCGGATCAAGCTCTGCACTTCTTAACGATTTGCTTCGCGATGAATGGGGATTTGAAGGCTTTGTAGTTTCAGACTATTCGTCTAATTTTACGGGTTCCGGTTATATGAGCCCTGTGCTTGCTGTTTATAACGGTAATGATACAATACTTACGGGTATGTGGGCGCTTCAGGTAATTCAGCATAAGCTTGCAATCAAGAATGCGTATAAAAACGATCCGATAGGCTTTGGTAATGCATTGCGTGAGGCTTGTAAGAATCTTTGTATTATGAAAATGCAGACTAAAGCTTTTAAAAATCCTGAAATTACTTACGATTCATCATTGGTAGGCACACTGGATACTTTTGATGATTGGCAGTTTGAATCGCCTTATGTATTCTCATTTGTCAGATTCCTGTTAAATAATCTGCTCAATATAATCATCTATGCATTCAGATTTATACTTTAAGTTTTAAGAAAAGGCGTTGCACATAGGTGCAACGCCTTTTTTATGCTTCTTCAAATGATTCCTTACCCAGACCGCAAACCGGGCAAACCCAATCATCCGGAACATCCTGCCACGAGGTGTTTGCCGCAACTCCGTTTTCAGGGTCCCCTTTTGCAGGGTGATACACATATCCGCAAGGACAAACATACTTTTCCATATCAATTACCTCCATAGTAAATTATATCCGCATATTCACTCAGTATGCATTTACTTTTTGATTAAATATGATATAATGGTTTTAATCAACTGGGAGGTTCTGTTATGAAAATTATTGCAAGTGATTATGACGGCACCCTGAACCACGGCGGAATAGATGAGGCTAAAATCATCGCTATTGAAAAGTGGAGGAAAGCCGGCAATTATTTTGCACTCATCAGCGGAAGAAGCCCCGGCGATTTACTCAGGTTGTACCGTGAGAACGGTTTTGGCTGTGATTACCTTGTTGCTGATAACGGTGCCGTAATTCTAACGACAGACGGAGAAATTCTCTATCAAGCAAGTTGTGACGGTTCGCTTGCCTTGCCGTTGGTTAATCTGATTTTTGAGTGTGGATGTGATTGGGCTTTTGTTCAAACTAAGTCAGATTTCAGTGTATATACCGATGCGGATAACTGTAAGGAAAAAAATGATTACACGCTTGAGAATATGCCCGAGATAGTTTATTTTAACCAAATTAATACAAGGCTCATTGATTTTGAAACTGCGGAAAAGGTGACTGCAAAAATAGCTGAATCTTTTAAAGGTATTCTTAATCCCTTGCAAAACGGAATCTGTATTGATATTGTAAGGAGTGATATAAATAAAGCAAAAGGTATTTATGCTCTAATAGATATACTCGGTGCAAGTTATGATGATGTTATTGCTGTAGGTGATAATGTTAATGACCGTGATATGATTGCTGAGTTCAGATCTTATGCGATGGAAAACGGTGTTGATTCAATTAAAGCAATTGCTGATGATATTACACCGAGTGTTACCGAGTTGATAGAAAAAGAATTATCAACGTGTTAAGGAGAAAATATTATGGATTTTTTAACTCTTGCATCGGAGCGCTATTCGGTCAGAAAGTTTTCCGATAAACCGATAGAGCGGGGGAGTATTGACAGAATTCTTGCTGCCGCTCAGGTTGCTCCGACTGCCTGTAATTTTCAGCCTCAGAGGATTCTTGTAATGAACAATGAAGAATCATTATCTAAGCTTAAAAACTGCACAAAATGGCATTTTGACTGTAATTTGGCAATGCTTATTTGTTTTGATGAAGACGAGTGCTGGACGAGACGTTATGATAACACTAAAAGCGGCACTGTTGATGCGAGCATAGTTGCAACCCATATGATGTTGGCCGCTGCCGAAATCGGCATAGGCTCTACTTGGGTAATGAGTTATGACCCTGACGCAATGCGCAGAGAGTTCGAAATTCCGGATAAAATCAAGGATGTAGCGCTGCTCGTTATGGGCTATCCGGCTGATGATGCTGAACCGAATGAAAGACACACTCAGTACAGGCCCTTGGAAGATACCGTTAAATATAATATATTCTGATAAATCTTATTTGAAAAGAATGGTTTCAATTAATAGAGAGTATTCATACAAAAAATAGAGTGGCTTTTCAGCCACTCTTCTTTTACTTATAGGGGATTGATTAACCAAAATATCTCTCAAGAAGACCCTGGAATGCCTTGCCGTGTCTTGCTTCGTCACGAGCCATTTCGTCGAATGCTTCAAGGTGTTTATTTTTGTTGTTGCAGACACAAGTGTTATGTGTTCAAAGAAATTTAGACAAATTTTAACAAAAACATTGACAAGATTATGAATATATATAATACTATTATTAAAATATAAGGAGTGGTGTATATGAAGATGCTGAAAAAAACATTGTCGATTATTCTTACTCTGTTGACTATAATTAGTATTATGTCTTTTTCACTTGTGTCTGCAAATGCAGGTGACGGAAATTTCGTCATCATAACAGACGAGGATGCTACACCTGCTGCTGGACTGGAAGAAAAAACTTACGCAACTTATGATCCTGAAACAGGTTATTGGGAAGGCGTGGTTGTTGGAAAACAAAATGCAACAGGTACCACATATGATAATATAGGTTTCTTTTCGGTTGTTCTTTATGATGGGCAGCTTTTAAAGATTCACTGTGAAGAGCGCCCCCATATACTTATGATGCATTGCACCTGCGGTAGGTACAGTTATAATCACTCTGTTGTTGATAACATATCAAATTTTAAAATCCTTCACACTTGCGAATATGTTCTTCACGGTTATTATGAAGAATCGGGCCATATTAAGGCTACGGTGGATGGGGTTGAGCTTGCTAATCCTGTTTATGCAATCAAAGTTACAAACGGCAGACCGTCATCATCCTATGCCGAAGTAGGAACAAGCGTAACTCTTGAAGCAGACCAGATTGATGGTAAAAAATTCAGCCATTGGGTGATCAACGGTGCAACTGTTGCTGATGTGAACGCAAAAGAAACAACATTTACAATGCCTGATAATGAAGTTACAGCCGAAGCGATCTATACTGATTGTGATTGCGATTGCCATAGCGGAAATATTTTCACTATGATTAAGATTTTTATTCAGAATCTTTTTGCTTTAAATCAAGTCTGTGAAGGCTGCGAGGGCGTACACATTAAAATAATTGTTGATATACTGACAATTTTTTTACTCCGGTATTGATCTGAGCTTTCTTTTCTGAAATTTTTAACAACACGCACATATGTATAATTAATATGTACACCTGTTTATAGGTTAGTTGTTTGGTTGAGTGAATTAAAAATCAATATGAAAAAAGAGTGGCTTTTCAGCCACTCTTACTTTTTTATGGGGCAGGAGAATTAACCAAAATATCTCTGAAGAAGACCTGCAAATGCTTTGCCGTGTCTTGCTTCATCACGAGCCATTTCGTGAACTGTATCGTGGATTGCATCGAGGTTAAGCTCTTTTGCCATCTTAGCAAGGTCGAATTTGCCCTGAGTTGCACCGTTTTCAGCTTCAACTCTCATTTCGAGATTTTTCTTTGTGCTGTCTGTTACAACTTCGCCGAGGAGCTCAGCAAACTTTGCAGCATGCTCTGCTGCTATGACATTTCACCGCTCTGCTCATTGAATTTTGAAGCTGGGACACCACACTGGGGGCACTTTTCGGGGGCTGCATTATCTTCGTGCACTAAACGCAAACTGAGCAAACAAATTTTTTATAATAATTTCCTTCATATAAATAATTTTAATTGGTTTTTATTCATATGTAAAACAAACGAATTAGATTTATTTGAAATTATTTTCGTTAAAATACTTGACAATGCATATATATATTTATTATGTTAGAAATATACCCCATATCATACAATAAATATTGAATTAGGTGTTTTTTACGAATGAAGTGTTTACTAATTTAACAAAAGAAAACTTTATAGGTTTTAGTGATGACGGTATTGTTTGCAAAGCGGAAAATCAGGGTTTCGCTCTCTTTTATCCCTATGGAAGTATAACGAAAATCAGCTTCAATTTCGGTTCTTTTTTGGTTGCAGGCAGAATGAACGGAACGATTGTGGCTTCCACTTTTATTCCCAGTATGACGGGGGATAAAAAACGCATAAAAGAAATGATCGCTTTTGCAAAGGATAAAATGAAGAATGCAGAACCTGGCGAAGTAGTCAAAGTGAATTAAAACAAAAAGAGTGGCTGAAAAGCCACTCTTAATTTTTATATAGTAGGGGGATTAACCGAAATATCTTGCAAGAAGACCTGCGAATGCCTTGCCGTGTCTTGCCTCGTCACGAGCCATTTCGTGTACTGTATCGTGGATTGCATCGAGGTTAAGCTCTTTTGCCATCTTAGCAAGGTCAAACTTGCCCTGAGTTGCGCCGTTTTCAGCTTCAACTCTCATCTCGAGGTTTTTCTTTGTGCTGTCTGTTACAACTTCACCGAGGAGCTCAGCAAACTTTGCAGCATGCTCAGCCTCTTCATAAGCTGCCTTTTCCCAGTAGAGACCGATCTCGGGGTAGCCTTCTCTGTGTGCAACTCTTGCCATTGCAAGGTACATACCAACCTCTGTGCACTCGCCCATATAGTTAGCTCTGAGGCCTTCAATGATCTCTTCGGGAGCGCCGTTAGCTACGCCGACAACATGCTCAGCAGCCCAAGACATTTCGCCGCTCTGCTCATTGAACTTTGAAGCGGGAACACCGCACTGCGGGCACTTTTCGGGAGCAGCATCGCCTTCGTGAACATAACCGCAAACAGAACATACAAACTTTTTCATAATAATTTCCTCCAAAATAAAATTTTTAATTTATTAAACGGAACAGTTGCAATTTTCACATATTCCGTAAAAAACAAGCAGATGTGATTTGATTTGCCCTTTATAACCGACATCAAACATATTATCAAGGTCAGTGAGTGGGGCATGATAAAGATCATAAAGACGGTTGCATTTTTCACATATCAGATGATAGTGTAAAGCGTTGTTTCCGTCGAAACGATCAGAACTGCCGCAATGGAGTTTGAGTATTGTGCCATTGTCTGAGAGTAGTGCCAGGTTTCTGTATAAAGTACCGAGGCTTAGATTTGGTAATTCTTCCTTAAGGTCAAGATACAGCTCATCTGCAGTGGGGTGATCTGTTCTTGAGCAAAGATTGCTGAGAATCATCTCGCGCTGACGGCTATATTTCATTGACATTATATCACCTCCAAACAATAACGATAATCGTTACTGTTATTATAACTGTTTTTTCAATTTTGTCAATAGTTTTTTGAAAAAATATTTTAGTTTTATTTCAGCTTCTTTAATCGATAGTTATATGTATTAAATTTCTGCATTAATACTTGTTTTTATACTTCGATCTGGTAGAATATAAAAGAGGTGTTTGCAATGTTATGGAATGGATTTAAATGTGAAGAATTTGAGTATGAGGGATTCAGAGCAATTGTTGTTTTACCGCATAATCCGTTGAAAAAAAGCAGTTTAATATTAAAAACAGAATACTGGAATGCTTTTCCGGAAATTGAAATCAAACTTTTAGAGGCCGGTTACTACCTGGCGTGGATTAATAACTCTAACCGTTGGGGAACAAACGGTGATTTGGATCGGAAAGCAAGGTTTGTTAAATATGTAATTAATAAGTATAAGCTAAACAGTAAATGTGTGCCTGTAGGTATGAGTTGCGGTGGTCTGATTGCTGTTAAGTTTGCAGCACGTCACCCTGATATTATCGCTTGTATTTATATTGACGCACCTGTAATCAATTATATGAGTTGTCCGTGTGGCTTTGGAATAGGCGAGAGGAGTGATGATGAAAATTTCAGTGAGATTCTCAGTGCTCTTGAGCTTGAAAGTATTTCTGAACTGATTTGTTACAGAGACACTCCTCAGGACAGAATACCTGATTTGGTAAAGAATAAAATACCGGTCGTTATGGTAGCCGGTGACAGCGATATAATTGTTCCGTATGTTGAAAACGGAATACTTATTGAAAACGCATATAAAGAAAACAAACTTGATATCGAGGTTATTATCAAAGAAGGGTGTAATCATCATCCGCACGGATTAGATGACCCTTCACCGGTTATTGAATTTATTAAAAAGCACACAATATAAAATTAACCCCTATGACGTAACATCGTCATAGGGGTTTTGTGATATTTCAGTTGCTCTTAGGTTCTTTGTAACCTTTTGAAACAAGGAGGTTTTCAATTCTGTCTGCAGGGTCGAGGAGTCCGCTTACAGAAAGATCGTGGTTGAGTGTATCAATAATGTATGAAACGTACTTTGAAAGGTCAACTTCAGCATACCACTCACGAGCAAGGAGTTCGGGTGTGCGGTAGATAAGGTTAGTTGTGAATACCTTATCTATAAGGCCTTTTTCGTAAGCTTCATCAAATGCATCAAGACCGTTGCAGAAAAGACCGAAGCTTGTACATACAAAAACTCTTTTTGCCTTGAGTGCCTTGAGTTTTGTGGCAACCTCAATCATTGATTCGCCTGAAGAAATCATATCATCTACAATGATAACGTCCTTACCTTCAACATTAGCACCGAGGAATTCGTGAGCAATAATCGGGTTACGGCCGTTGACAATTCTTGTAAAGTCACGGCGCTTGTAGAACATACCGAGCTCAACTTCAAGAACAGTTGAATAATAGATGCATCGGCCCATACCGCCTTCGTCAGGGGAGATAACCATAAGATGATCTTTATCGAAGTGAAGATCTTCAATCGAGCGAGTCATAGCCTTGATCATCTGGTATACAGGCTGAACGTTTTCAAAGCCGCTAAGCGGAATAGCGTTCTGCACTCTGGGATCATGAGCATCGAAAGTGATAATGTTATCAACACCCATATCGTGGCAAAGCTCCTGAAGCATGTTTGCGCAGTCGAGTGACTCACGGGAGGAGCGCTTGTGCTGTCTGCCTTCATAGAGCATTGGCATAATAACAGTTATGCGTCTTGCCTTACCGCCTACGGCACTGATTGCACGCTTGAGGTTAGAAAAGTGCTCGTCAGGGCTCATCGGTACGTCCATACCGTACATTTCGTATGTAACACCGTAGTTGAAGCAGTCGCAAAGTATGAAAAGATCAAAACCACGAACTGTTTGATGAATTGTTGCCTTTCCTTCGCCTGTGCCGAATCGGGGGAAGCGTACATCAATAAGGTATGATGAACGGTCATAGCCGCGGAAATGAAGAGTTTCCTTATGATCAGCGTGTCTCTGAGACCTCCAGGAAGTAAGGTACCAATCAATTTTCTTTGCAAGTTCCTCACAGCCGGGAAGTGCTATAATTCCGAGAGGGCCGTTAGGAATGGTCTGGAAGTTGTCATCAAGCTCAGTGAATTTCACGGTTACGATTCTCCTTTATATTTAGTATAGGTTACTTTGATAATCCACATATATTGTACCTAATATATCAGTTTTTGTAAACCTTAAAAATATTTTTGTGCATTTTTTTTGGTAGAAATAATTGCCTTAAAATGCGGGTCTTTTGTTGAAAATAACAAAAGAGAGTCAAATTCAGTTGTAACTGCGGTCTATTGTAACAACTGCGTAATATTTTATATCGAAACCGGATAACTTTTCGTTAATGAAGTTTATAAGTTCTGCGCCGTCAATCTTGCAAGAATATGGCAGGACAACATCAAAAATGAGATTGGTATGGTGCGGACCGGAAACCATTCTGAAATCGTGAATAGATAAAGAAGAATCTAATTCATTGACTATGTTAGCTACAATTGCTTTTGTATTGTTAGTTTGTTCGTCATCCATTACAATAGGATCCATATGCAGTGTAAGGACGTATCCGGTATCGTTTTGAATTTCTTGCTCGATAAGATCCATCAGGTCGTGGCTTTCCATAATATCGGCAGTCGAAGGCACTTCGGCGTGTGCTGTAACGAAGCATCTGCCGGGGCCGTAATCATGAACGATAAGGTCATGAACCCCGTAAACGCCTTCGTACGACATTATCTTTTCTTCAAGCATTCTTACGGTGGATTCTTCAGGAGGTTGCCCGAGCAAAGATGCTGTTGTTGCACGGAAAACACCGATTCCTGCCCAAATGACGAAGAGTGAAACGACGACACCGAAAATACCGTCAAAGGGTAAAGAGAAATACTGAGAAAGCACAAGCGAAACAATTGAAACGCCTGTTGCAGCCATATCGCTCAGACTGTCTTTAACAACAGCATCAACAGTGTCGGAATTTATTGCCTTGCCGATCTTCCTGTTAAAAAGAGCGAGCCAGAGCTTGCCCAGTATAGAAAGTGCAAGTACAATAATTGCACCATAGCTGAATTCAGGTGTTTGCGGTTCTGTGATTTTACCTATTGATGATTTTATGAGTTCAAAACCCATAAACATAATAATTACGGAAACTCCGAGGCCGCAAATGTATTCAACACGTCCGTGTCCGTACGGGTGTTCTTTATCAGCCGGCTTTGAAGATATTCTGAAACCGAGCAGTGAAATTGTTGAGCTTCCGGCATCTGAAAGATTGTTCAGCGCATCACCGGTTATGGTGATGCTGTTAGTTATACTGCCGATTATCAGCTTAGCTGCTGAGAGTAAAAGATTGACGATTATGCCCACGGTTCCGCTTAATGTGCCGTAGGCAGTACGAACCTTTGCATCCTGTACGTTATCTCTGTTTTTGATAAAAAGTCGTATCAGTAAATCAGTCATAATATAATATATTCCTTTTCTTATTAACTTCCCTAGAATAATAAATCTTAAACATATGGTTAGTCAAGTGCAACCTTAGGTTTAAAATAACTTTTGTATCTTTTGATTTCGTCTGTGCTTATACTTCTGAGTGCATAAAGGCAAAATAGATATATTGCGCAGAATATTGGTATGTGTAAGATTAATATGGCTGTCTTATTGTTTGCACTTGCATCACAGATAATTTTTGTAAAACTGCAAGCAATTATAGAGCTGATTAACGGTTTGATGATATCATTAATAATGTTGATCTTTAACTCTGCAGTGCGGATAAGTCGGCTAATACTAAGTGTAAAGTTAAGTATTTCACTGATAAAAAGAATAAAAATATAACCCGATGTGGAATATTTGGGTATAAGCACATAAACGAGAAAAACACAAATTGCTGAATCAATAATGTTATATTTCATTGATGCGTTTTGCTGATCTAACCCTTTAAGTAAGCCGTCCGTTACTGTGTCACAATACATTATGGGTATAAGTACGCTGAGTATTCTGATATAATCCGAACACTTGACATCTGAGTAAATTGTGTATGAGATACTTTCGCTGAAAGCGTAACAAAATGCTGCAGTTCCTATTGCAAATAGCAGACAGTATTTTATTGATGCTGTAGAGATGAGGCTTATTTGTTTTGTGTTCCCTTTACATCTTTGTATTGATAATTCGGGTACAAGCATAGTTGAAAAAGATGTTAAAATCGCGGATGGGTAAAGTATTATAGGTAAGGCCATTGCGTGTATTAAACCGTATGTACTCATCGCTTGTTCGGTATTTTGCCCCGATTTTTTTAACCCTGCAGGAATCAGCATATGTTCAACTGTGAGAAGTACGGAACGAAAACCTGACCCGATTACATCGGGCAGGGATATATTGAGCAGTTTCCTGAATAAAGTGTCTTCCTTTTTGTATGATAAAGTTCCGCGTGTATCGTAGCGATATATCAAATATGCTGTAAATGCTGAAAAAAACTCAGAAAATGTAAGACCGAAACAAATTGCTGCGCAAGCATTTGCGGTGCTGCTGCCGGAAAATAACCGTAATGCTGCTATGGTTACGGCAATTTTTACAGCTTGTTCAGCAAGCTGTACCGAAGAATATTTCACCATTGATTTTTTTGCAGTAAAATATCCGCTCAAAGAGGCTGAAACCGCGACCGGAACAAGACTCAGTGACAGTATCTTAAGCGACAATTCTGCTTGTTTATCAGCAATCCAATGTTCACTTATAACACCTGAAAAAATATAAAAAATTACACTGACCAGGCATCCGGCGGATAAGGCATATCTTATACATAATTTCATCGGGCTTTTTGCATTATCATTTAATGAATCAGCTATCAGCCGCGTTGCACCCAGCTTAATACCTGCACAGGAAAACGTAACAGCCAAAGCATATGCAGAAGTTATAAGCTGCAACAGGCCGATGCCGGCAGTACCTATTTTGTTTGTAAGATATACGTTAAAAGACACGGCGACTGAGCGCATTATAAATGCGCCAAGTGTGAGTGTAAGTGTATTTATTAACAGCAGTTTGGCATTTCGCATAACAGCACCTCGCGTAATACTATGCTGTTATCGTAATAAAAATACTTGCTTTTTTTCATAAGCTTTGTTATTCTGTAATCAATAAAATAAGGAGAGTTTGTTATGAAATTAGATATACAGCGTGAATTTATTTTCGATGAAACAAATGCGCCTACAAAATCCAGCCACGCATCAACAGTTATAAAAATGTCTAACGGTGAAATCGGTGTTGCATGGTTTGGCGGTACGTATGAAAGCCATGATGATGTTGATATCTGGTTTTCCAGCAAGGGCCGAAGCGGTTGGCGCAAACCCGTACGTATTACAGCTGACCCGGAAATTCCTCATTGGAATCCTGTGCTTTTTAAGAACAAAGACGGAAGCATTACTCTTTTCTTTAAGGTTGGTAAAAAAATTCCGCATTGGCAGACATTTTTCAGCACATCGACGGATTGCGGCAAAACCTGGTCTGCACCGGTTGAACTTGTACCCGGTGATACAACTGGCGGCAGAGGTCCCGTTAAAAATAAGGCTATCAGGCTTCAGAGCGGCAGAATAATCGCACCCTCTTCAACTGAGCAGAACAAAGATTGGCGATGCTTTGCAGATATATCTGATGACAACGGCAAAACCTGGACAAAAACTGATTTTGTTGAGCGTCCCAAGCGTTACGGCAAAACTGTTGGAATGATTCAGCCAACTCTATGGGAGTCAGACCCCAATACCGTGCATATGCTTGTACGCACTAACAGCAGATATATCTATCGCAGTGACTCTTTTGACGGAGGAAAAACCTGGTGTCCGTCATACAAAACCGGCCTTTTCAATAACAACAGTGGTATCGACATTGCTCGTATGGACGACGGCCGACTTTTCCTTATTTCAAATCCTGTTAAGGAAAATTGGGGTGAACGTACACCTCTTACTGTGGTATGTTCTGATGATAACGGTAAAACCTGGGGGATCGGCGCAGTTCTTGAGTCGATGCCGGGTGAATATTCATATCCCGCAATTATTGCTGATGGTAATGAACTTCTGATTTCATATACTTGGAACAGAAAGCGTATTTGTTTTGCTCGCATAAAAGTTACAGGCTGATGAATACATAAGGAGGAATATTATGAAATTCGATGTTACATCTTTCACCGTCGAATCTGCGTTGAAACCGGTAATGATTCATGGCGTTTATTATTCTCCGGTTGTTAAAGCAAATGCTAAAGCAATCGTTTCAATAGCTCACGGTATGGCTGAACATAAGGAAAGATATGAGGAGTTTGCATCTTTTCTTGCTGAGAACGGTTATGCCGTTTTCGTGCACGATCATCTCGGTCACGGTGAATCGGTTGAAAACGATGATTATCTCGGATTTTTCGGTGAAGAAGACGGTTGGAAAAACCTTGTCAATGATTGTAAAACTGTAATCAGGTATGCGCGAGAGATTTTTGAAGGAAGGCCCGTAGTGCTTTTCGGTCACAGTATGGGCTCTTTTGTTGCAAGGGCATATACTAAGTTATTCGATCTGGATCTTGATGCAGCGGTTTTTTGCGGCACCAGCGGTGCTAATCCTGCAGCCGGTATTGCTGTTAAGCTTGCTGATGCTGTTGCTCGCAGTAAGGGTAACCTTTATCGCAGTGAGCTTATCAATACACTTGCTTTCGGTACTTATAACAAAAAGTTCAAACCCCAAAGAACGGCATTCGATTGGCTTACAAGCGATAATGAAATTGTTGATAAATATGTTGCCGATAAATACTGCGGATTTTTATTTACTGCCTGCGGTTTTCGTGATCTTTTTTCAGTACTCAGGTACGTATCTAATAAGAACTGGTATACGGGAGTTCGTAAAAACCTGCCTATTCTCATAGTATCCGGTGATGCTGATCCGGTTGGGGAATACGGCAATGGCGTTAAACAGGTTGTTGCTGACCTCAAAAAAACAGGTCATAATGATGTTGAGTTTATACTTTACAAAGGTATGCGACATGAAATTCTAAATGAAGTTGAAAGATCTGACGTTATGAAAGATGTCCTTGATTGGCTTGATAAACTTGCACAGAATAAAAACTGATTCTTAACTAAACTCAACAAATGAAAAACGGAGACGCTTCGGGTGAAGTGTCTCCGTTTTTGTTGTTTATTGTCAGTTGAGTGATTCGACAGTTTCCATAAGGTAGTCGCCAAATTCGCTGCATGTGCAACCATCATCGCGACCTGTGATGACAAGCTTTCTTTCTGTAAGCATACACTTATCAAGAGCTGCCTCAAGTGCGTTAGCTTTATCAACATAGCCGATATGAGAAAGGAGCATAACAGCAGCCCTCAGCATAGAGCAAGGATCTGCGTATGCACCGCGACCCTCACGGATCATTCTGGGAGCTGAACCGTGGATTGCCTCGAACATAGCGTACTTTTTACCGATGTTAGCGCTGCCTGCGGTACCTACGCCTCCCTGGAATTCAGCAGCTTCATCGGTGATAATATCACCGTAGAGATTGGGAAGAACAAATACTTTGAAATCACGGCGACGTTTGGGATCTATGAGCTTTGCTGTTGTGATGTCAATATACCACTCATCGGTGGTTATTTCGGGATATTCTTCGCCAATACGTTTGCAGATCGAGAGGAACTTACCGTCTGTAGTCTTGATAATGTTTGCTTTTGTAATAATTGAAACTCTGTCCTTGCCGTTTGCGCGTGCGTAATTATATGCAAGCCTTGCAATACGCTCAGTGCCTTCTGTTGTTGTGACAACAAAATCAGTTGCAAGGTCATCGGTAACATTTACACCCTTTGAACCTACTGCGTAAGCGCCTTCAGTGTTTTCGCGGAAGAATGCCCAGTCAATACCTTCTTCGGGTACTTTAACGGGACGAAGGTTACAGAAAAGGTCAAGCGCTTTTCTCATTGCAACGTTAGCGCTTTCAATGTTCGGCCAGGGATCGCCGGCCTGAGGTGTTGTTGTGGGACCCTTAAGAATAACGTGGCAAGCCTTAAGCTCTTCCATAACGTCATCGGGTATTGCTTTGTTTGCCGCAACACGATTTTCGATTGTAAGTCCGTCAATTTCTTTGAATTCAACCTTGCCGCTTGCAACTTCATCAGCAAGCATATAGCGAAGAACACGCTCAGCCTCTTTGCAGATGATCGGACCGATGCCGTCACCGCCACAGATACCGATAATGATTTTATCGAGCTTAGCGTAATCTGTGAAATCACCGATGGATTTAATTCTTTCGTTTCTTTCAAGCTGTTCGCGGAGCAGATCCGCGTATCTTTCTGCAGCTGCTTTAATTTGTGCCTCGTACATTAGTTATCATCCTTTCCGTTTTCTCTCGTATAGTTAAGAAGTCCGCCTGCGAGAATCATATCTCTCTGACGTTCTGAAAGATCATAGCAGAGAACATATTCTTCGTTCTTTGTTTTATTAATGAGCTTAACTTCTTTGTTAGCTGTGATTTCTGCCTTGACATCAGGAAGGCAAAGAACATCGTTCTGATCAATCTTATCGTAATCGTCAGCGTTCTTGAAAGTGAAGGGGATAATACCTGCGTTGATAAGGTTAGCACAGTGGATACGTGCAAATGATTTTGTAATAACGCACTTGATGCCGAGGTAAAGGGGGACAAGTGCGGCATGTTCACGTGATGAACCCTGACCGTAGTTAGCACCGCCAATAATCATACCGCTTCCTTCGCGTTTGCAGTTCTCTGCAAAATGCTCATCACACTGACGGAAGCAGAAGTTTGAAAGATAGGGGATGTTTGAACGATAGGGGAGAATTTTAGCACCGGCAGGCATAATATGGTCGGTTGTGATGTTGTCGCCAACCTTGAGCACAGCCTTTGCCTCAATGCTGTCCGGGAGGGCTACACTTGTGGGGAAGGGCTTGATGTTGGGGCCGTACTTGATCTCAACACTTTCAGCTTCTTCAACTGTAGCAGGAAGCTCAACCATATTGTCATTTACAAGGAATTCATCGGGCATTTCAATTGCGGGAAATTCACCGAGAGTTCTGGGGTCTGTAAGTACGCCGGTAAGTGCACTTGCAGCAGCTACTTCAGGGCTGACGAGGTATATACCTGCATCTGCAGTGCCTGAACGTCCTTCGAAGTTTCTGTTGAATGTTCTGAGCGAAACACCCTTGGAGTTGGGCGACTGACCCATACCGATACAAGGACCGCAAGCTGATTCGAGAATTCTTGCACCTGCACCGATCAAATCGGCGAGGGCACCGTTGAGCGAAAGCATAGTAAGAACCTGCTTTGAACCGGGGGCTATTGAAAGGCTGACATCGGGATGAACCTTTTTGCCCTTGAGTATAGCGGCAACCTTGAGCATATCCATTAGGGATGAGTTTGTACAAGATCCGATACATACCTGATCTACTTTAATTTCACCGATTTCTGTAACAGCCTTAACATTATCGGGCATATGAGGCATTGCCGCAAGGGGAGCGAGAGTTGAAAGATCAATATTAATAATCTTTTCGTACTCTGCGTCATCGTCAGCTTTAAGCTCGATCCAATCCTCTTCTCGTCCCTGAGCAGCGAGGAAAGCTTTTGTGTTTTCATCAGAGGGGAATACAGAAGTTGTAGCACCAAGCTCGGCACCCATATTTGTTATAGTTGCTCTTTCAGGTACAGAGAGCGTTTTGACACCTTCACCACCGTATTCGATGATTCTGCCTACACCACCCTTGACGCTCATAATTCTCAGAACCTCAAGGATTACGTCCTTGGCTGCAACCCAGGGGCTGAGCTTGCCTGTAAGGTTGACCTTAACAACGTTAGGCATTGGGATATAATACGTACCGCCACCCATTGCAACAGCAACATCCATACCGCCGGAGCCGATAGCTAGCATACCGATACCGCCGCCTGTAGGTGTATGGCTGTCGGAACCGATAAGTGTTTTGCCCGGCTTACCGAATCGCTCAAGGTGCACCTGGTGGCAGATACCGTTGCCGGGTCGTGAGTATCTGAGGCCTCTCTTTTTTGCTACGCTCTGAATGAATCTGTGATCATCTGCGTTTTCAAAGCCTGTCTGAAGAGTATTATGGTCGATATAGGCGACGGAAAGTTCAGTTCTTACGCGCTCTACACCCATTGCTTCGAACTCAAGGTATGCCATTGTTCCCGTTGCATCCTGAGTAAGTGTCTGGTCGATTTTAAGTCCTATCTCTGTGCCGGGAATCATTTCTCCGCTGACAAGATGGCTCTTGATGAGCTTTTGTGCTATGTTGTAACCCATTGTTTAGTACCTCCCTAAAACATATATTGTTATATTAGAGCTATTTTCTCGGTTTGTCAATCGAAATTGCAGAAAAATACAATATATTGTTAAAGTATTAAAAAAACTTACATTAATTTGTTGATTGTTTGTGGAAAAAATGATATAATCGTACCGAGTATATACTCAAATAACTCTAATTACGTAAGGAAATGAAAAAATGGCTCAAAACAATAAAAAGAAGACTGCGAACTCTTCGCAGTCATCAAATAAACGCACTGCTTCATCAGCTTCCAAGAACAAATCAACATCACAGCGCAGTGTGAATAACAAGAATACAAAAAAGCAAGGGCTTTTCGATAACGCAACTGCCCAAAAACAGGTAATATCCTGCGTGCTTTTTGCTCTTGCGTTGTTCCTGGCATGCATAATCATTATTCCCAGCGGCAGCGCTGCAGGTGAATCTAATGTTTGGCAGTCAATAAAAGATGGTTTCTTTGGCATTTTCGGTATCTCAGCCTGTACTGTTCCGCCTTTGCTTTTCTTTCTTTCATATGTGCTCGCTAAAGATAAACCAATCAAAAGCTACGCACTTAAGCTGATATTTATCGGATTTGGTGTTATTTGCCTTTCTGCGTTTTTACATATTGCACGCTTTGACTCTGATTACCTTAAAAGCTATACTTTGAGTGATCAGGTTGCTGCCGCATGGGAAGAAGGCTTTAAATTCTATAATTTCGGTATTTTGGGAGCATTCTTCGGTGGACTTCTTGCCGGTCTTTGCGGTAAAGTCGGCTCAATAGTTACTCTTCTTATTTTACTTTTTGTTACCGTTATGGTTCTTACCGGTACTTCAATGTCACGTTTGTTTGAAATCATTACAGCACTTTTCTCAACTGTTAGAGATTTTGTTCAAAATAAAGTTGAAGAACGCAAAGCTAACGCTAAAGAACGTGAAAAAAAGAGTTTGACATCAAAGTACCGCCGTCCCGAAATGCAGGATATTTATTCTGATGAATCTGATGACGAAGAGGAAATGGTTGAACATAAACCCGAAGAAGTTATCGTCAAGAATACTCAAAATAAGAAAAGTCACTTTGAGAATATTGAGGAAACATCGGTTGTTGCCGCTGATGTAGAATCGCTGGTGATCGATATTCCGGCTCCTGATGATGTTCCGCAACCTGTTGTTCCTGACTTTAAGCCTATGCCTGTGGCTGATTTCAGAGAAAAATCAACAAAAGATGATAAACCGGCTGCAAACGTTGTGCTTGACGACGAAGAAGATGATGATGAAACTTTCGGATTCTTTCATAAGGATACTCACGATAGCAATGCTGTGAAACCTGCTGATGAAATTGTTGATCTCATTGTCAAAGCGGGTGAGGTAGCTTCTGCTCAGCCTGCAACAGACATTAAGCCGGTTGTTGCCGATGAAGAGTCACACGATACAGATATTGAAGTGCCTGAGCACGATTATATTCTTCCCGACGTTGAGTGTCTTGCAGAATCAAACAGTGCAGGTGACTCTGATGTAAAAGAAGAGCTTTCTGCTAACGCAAACAAACTTGTTGAAACTCTCAGAAGCTTTAATATTGAGACCAAAATTGTCGATATTGCACGCGGTCCGTCTGTTACCAGGTATGAAATTCAGCCTGCACCAGGCATAAAAATCAGCCGTATTGCTAATCTTTCCGACGATATAGCTATGAATCTTGCTGCTTCGGGTGTGCGTATTGAAGCACCAATACCAAATAAGGCGGCTGTCGGTATCGAAATTCCTAACCGTACAAGGCTTACAGTAAGCCTCAGAGAAATAATTGATTCGCCTCAGTTTAAGTCTGCAACCAGTAAACTTAATGTTGCACTGGGTAAGGACATATCAGGTAACGTTACTTGCACCGACCTTGCAAAAATGCCTCACTTGCTTATTGCAGGTACAACCGGCTCCGGTAAATCGGTGTGCCTTAATGCAATGATTATCAGCATTTTGTTCAATTCAACTCCTGATGAGGTCAAGCTTATTATGATTGACCCTAAGCAGGTTGAGTTTACCGTTTACAAAGATATACCTCACCTTATGGTGCCGGTTGTTTCTGACCCAAGAAAAGCTGCAGGTGCCCTTGCCTGGGCTGTTTCGGAAATGACTAAGAGATATAAGATGTTCTCTGAGGTTGGCGTGCGTGATATTAAAGGCTATAACAAAATGGCGGCTAAAAACCCCGAAATTACACCGATGTATCAGATTTGTATTTTCATCGATGAGCTTTCTGACCTTATGATGGTTGCTCAGAACGAGGTTGAAGATTCAATCTGCCGTCTTGCACAGATGGCCCGTGCTGCCGGTATGCACCTTGTTATCGCAACTCAGCGCCCTTCCGTAAACGTTATCACAGGTATTATTAAAGCTAACATTCCCAGCCGTATTGCACTTTTTGTTTCATCACAGGTTGACTCAAGAACAATTATTGATACAGCAGGTGCTGAAAAGCTCCTTGGTAACGGTGATATGCTCTTTAATCCCGTCGGTGTTTCGAAACCTGTCAGGCTTCAGGGTTGTTATGTTTCTGATGAGGAAGTTGAACGAGTCGTAGATTTTATCAAAGCGCAGGGACAGTGTGAATACGACAGTAACGTTATGGAAGAGATTGAAAAGCAGGCAATTGCTGAAAAGAAAAAGAATGATTATCACGTTGATGCTGATGCTTCACCTGACAGCGGTGCTGATGAGGAAACTATGCGTGCAATTGCTGTTGTTGTTGAAAATCAGTTAGCTTCCACAACTCTTCTTCAGCGTAAGCTTAAAATTGGCTATGCCAAGGCTGCACGAATTATGGATGAACTCGAAGAAAAGGGTGTAATAGGTCCGTTTGAAGGCAGTAAACCCAGAAAAGTACTTATGACTAAGCAGCAATATAATGAAATGATAGCCTTTGGAGGCAGCAGTTTCGTCGGTGTAGACGGTAGTGAGGAATAGTAATGCCATTTTTTCCGATTAATAGACAGCAAATGAATGAACGAGGCTGGGATGAAGTGGACTTTGTCTATGTCTCAGGCGATGCTTATGTCGATCACCCCAGTTTTGGTGCGGCTATTATTTGCCGCGTTCTTGAAAGTCGAGGTTACCGTGTTGCATTTCTGGCTCAGCCGGATTGGCGCACTAACGAAGATTTTATGCGTTTTGGCAGGCCAAGGCTCGGCTTTATGGTCAGCAGCGGTAATATTGATTCAATGGTTGCTCATTATACGGCAGCTAAAAAGCACAGAAGCGACGATGCTTATTCTCCGGGCGGCAAATCCGGTAAGCGTCCTGACCGTGCAGTAATTGTTTACTGTAACAAAATCCGCGAAATTTATGGAGATGTGCCTATTGTTATTGGCGGACTTGAGGCATCACTTCGCCGTTTTGCCCATTATGATTATTGGGATGATAAAGTACGCCGTTCGATTTTGTTTGACTCTCAAGCGGATATCCTTTCTTACGGTATGGGTGAAAAACAGACGGTTGAGATTGCCGACAGACTTAATGCAGGTGAACCTGTTTCTCAGCTGCGAAATATCAGAGGTACTTGTTACGTATGTGATGTGCGTGAGACACCGCTTATGGGTGCAGAATGTCCTTCTTTTGAAAATGTAGTTGCAAATAAGCGTGAATATGCAGTTTCATGCCGTATTCAGATGGATGAAGCTGACCATATCAGAGGTAAGCTTGTCAAGCAGCGACACGGCAACAAAATGCTTGTGCAGAACCCGCCTATGCCGCCACTCACAACCGAAGAACTTGATGTTGTTTATAAGTTGCCTTTTATGCGGGCTGTTCACCCGGTTTATGAATCTCAGGGAGGCGTGCCTGCAATCACTGAAGTTGAGTTTTCCATAACTCATAACAGGGGTTGTTTCGGTGCGTGCAACTTCTGTTCACTTGCTTTTCATCAAGGTAGGTTTATAACTTCACGCAGTAAAGAGTCTGTTATTGAAGAAGCGAAACTTTTGACTTCGTTGCCCGGCTTCAAGGGATATATTCACGATATCGGCGGACCGACAGCGAATTTCCGCAGACCTGCTTGCGATATTCAGCTTGAAAAGGGTTTGTGTAAGGGCAAAAAGTGTCTTGCCCCCAGACCGTGTCCAAATCTCATTGCCAATCACGATGAATATCTCTCAATTCTTCGAGATGTAAGAAAGTTACCCAAAATAAAGAAGGTTTTCATCCGTTCCGGTATCAGGTTCGATTATCTTATTGCTGATAAGGATGACAAGTTTTTCCGTGAACTTGTAGAACATCATACCAGCGGTCAGTTAAAGGTTGCTCCTGAGCATTGTTCATCTACAGTGCTGGATAAAATGGGTAAACCTCATATTGAGACTTATATTGAGTTTGCAAAAAGATATTTCAGATACAACAATGAATTGGGAAAAGAGCAGTACCTTGTGCCGTATCTTATGTCTTCGCATCCCGGCAGTACACTTAAAGATGCTGTTGAATTGGCTGTTTTCTTGAAAAACAACCGTATAAGACCGGAACAAGTTCAGGATTTTTATCCGACACCCGGTACTGTTTCTACTTGCATGTTCTACACAGGATTAGATCCGTATACACTCAAGGAAGTATATGTAGCACGTACTGAACACGATAAAGCGTTGCAGCGCGCTTTGCTTCAGTATTTTAATCCTAAAAACCGTGCACTCGTTGTTGAAGCGCTGAGAAGGGCAGGGCGTACGGATCTAATAGGTTCGGGTCCTAACTGTTTGATCAGGGCGGATAATAGCGATAAGTTCGGCAATAATCGACACAATTCTTATCAGAGGAATAAAAACCATGGCTTCAAACAGCAAAAAAAACGAAAAAAAGATTAAATTAATCGTATTTGCTATACTGTCCATTATTGTTATTGTTGGTAGTGTAATAGGTGAGAGGCTAATGGATGCCCGACCATCGCAACAAGAACAAGGATCGGAAATTGTTGATAACAGCTCTTTTTCTGTACATTTTATCGATGTCGGACAGGGAGACTGTACTCTGATTAAAACCGATAAAGGCAATATGTTGATTGATGCCGGTGAAAACGGCAACGAAGGCAAGATCCTCAACTATCTTGCTGAGCAGAATGTTGATGAAATAGAGTATTTTGTTGCCACCCATCCTCATTCTGACCACATAGGCGGTGCATCCGAGATAATCAGTAATATTAAGGTTCATAACGTTATAATGCCGCGACTTACCGCGTCGAATACCCCTACATCAAAAACATATGAAAATATGCTTAATGCTCTTAAAACCACCGGTGTAAAGGTAATATCTGCAACATCCGGTAAAAGTTATTCTTTTGGTGATGTCTCCTTTACTGTGCTTTCACCGTATAAGCAGGATGATAATCTTAACAACATGTCTGTTTCTTTAAAGCTTACTTATAACGGTTATAGCTTTATGTTCACAGGTGATGCTGAAAAAGAAGTTGAAAAGCAGATGATAGATTCAGGTTGCGATTTATCTGCTGACGTATTTAAAATGGCTCATCACGGCAGTACTACGTCGAATACTTTTGAGTTTTTCAATGCAGTTTCACCCGAGTATGCAGTCATTTCCTGTTCATCAGATAACAGTTACGGTCATCCGCATGACGAGATTATTGATATGCTTGATGAATCCGACACACAGTATTTCATTACCTATGAATCAGGTAATGTTATATTTACTGTGGATAGCCGAGGGCTTTCTGTGAATACTGTAAAAAATTGAGCTGACTGAGGTGAATTGTATGAGAATGATTGTTGACCGTATCGAAGAAGGTTTTGTTGTCTGCGAACTTGAAGACGGTACATTTAAAAATATTCTTTCGGTTGTTCTTCCGCCGGAAATACGAGAGGGTAGTGTACTTGTTTATTCTGATGGAGAATATTCTGTTGACATTGAGGCTGAGGAAGAACGAAGGGCAAAGCTATTTGCTTTACAAAACAGTATTTTTGATGAATAATCGACATTTTTTGCTATAATTTTTGTAAGGTCAGTCAGTTCGTTTTTCTTGACAACAGATAGTACTTATGATACTATAATACAAATGATATCTTTAAGTGCGATGCAGTGACGTCGGCAAGATTGATCATAACATATCCGCAGCCTGTCTGTGGTGTTTCGTGCTGTAATCAAACCTTGCCGTGCTGCAAGGTTTTTTTCGAGAAAGGAGTTAAGTATGAAGGCTTATTTCGATAATTGCTTCAAATATCAGAATGGTTCATTCATTAAAACTTCCTTCCCTGTTGATTCGATACAGGGCGGTAACTCCATTGACTTTACTTTTAAAAATTGTTTTATATTTCCCGCTTTTTGTGATGTTCATGTTCATCTCAGAGAGCCGGGTTTTTTTTATAAGGAAAGCATAGCTACCGGTACTGCAGCTTCAGCAAGGGGTGGATACACCGATGTTTTTTCAATGCCTAACCTTGATCCGGTGCCTGACAGTGTTGAAAATATGATGTTGCAACACGAAATTATTAAACGCGATGCAGTAATAAACGTTCACCCTTACGCTTCAATAACGGTAGGGCAAAAAGGTGAGGAACTTTCTGATTTTGAAGGTCTTGCTCAGTTGTGTGCAGGTTTTTCCGATGACGGCAGAGGCGTACAAAATGAAGAGATGATGCGTTCGGCAATGATTAAAGCCAAAGAGCTCGGAAAAATAATTGTTGCACACTGTGAGGATAATTCGCTGCTTTACGGCGGTTATATTCACGATGGTGAATATGCAAAAGCTAACGGGCATAAAGGTATCTGCAGTGAAAGTGAATGGAAACCGATTGCACGTGATCTTAAACTTGTTGAAGAAACAGGTTGCAGTTATCACGTGTGCCATATATCTACAAAAGAGAGTGTTCAGATTATTCGTGAGGCTAAGGCACGCGGAATTGACGTAACTTGCGAAACCGGTCCTCATTATCTTGTTATGAATGACAGTATGCTTAAAGATGAGGGCAGGTTCAAAATGAATCCACCGATTCGCAGTGAGGAAGACAGGCTGGCACTTATTGAGGGCATTAAAGACGGAACGATTGATATGATCGCTACCGACCATGCACCGCACAGTGCAGAAGAAAAATCAAAAGGACTTGCGGGCAGTTTGATGGGTGTTGTCGGTATAGAAACAGCTTTCCCGATTCTTTACACAAAGCTCGTTAAAGAAGGGATAATAACTCTCGAAAAATTGATTGAGCTCATGTCAATCAATCCGAGAAAACGTTTTGTATTGCCCGAAACTGATGATTATTGTGTATATGACCTTGAAAAGGCTTATAGAATAAATCCGGACGAGTTCATTTCCAAAGGCAGAAGCACTCCTTTCGAAAATGAAACTGTGTTCGGAAAATGTGAACTTACAGTATGTGGAGGTAAAGCAGTATGGATATCCGAAGATTGATGAATTACGACAAAAAAATTGTGCTTGAAGACGGTAGCGAATACTTTGGCTACGGTTTTGGTTATGAATGTGATCGAGTTTGTGAGCTTGTGTTCAACACAGCAATGCTTGGCTATCAAGAGATTATTTCTGACCCGACTTACACTTATCAGGCAGTTGTTATGACATATCCTCTTATAGGTAACTGCGGCACGGCAGACGACGATTTTGAAACCAAGGTTCCGACACTTGGCGGCCTTATTGTCAGAGAGTATAATGATATTCCTTCTAACTTCCGTGCAACAAAGACACTTGCTGAAGTTATGGAAGATTATAAGATTCCGGGTATCAGCGGGCTTGATACTCGCGAGCTTACAAGGAAAATCCGTGATAACGGCACTTGTAAGGTTCTCTTCACATCAGCCGATACCTCTAAAGAAGATGCGATGGAAATTCTCGCCAATACTGAAATACCTGTAGATGCAGTTTCAAAGGTAAGTTGTAAAAAGCGCTGGTACTCAAGAACACCGAATATGAAGTATAACGTTGTTGCGATTGACTGCGGCATAAAGCTCAGCCTTATCCGTACACTTAATGCAAAGGGCTGTAACATTACTGTAGTTCCGTACAATACATCAGCTGATGTAGTTATGAAAATGATGCCGGATGGTATTTATATTTCTGACGGTCCCGGTAACCCCGAAGACGTTCAGCCGGTTATCGACCTTGTGAAATCGCTCAAAGGTAAATGTCCGATTATCGGCGTAGGTCTTGGTCACGAAATTATCGCACTTGCATACGGCGCAAAAACATATAAATTAAAGTTTGGTCACAGAGGTTGCAACCACTCTGTAAGATCACTTATAAACAATACTCTTCGCAATCATCTTCAGAATCACGGCTACGCTGTCGATGCAGATTCAATCGATAGCACTGACCTTACAATAACACACGTTAATGTTTTCGATAAAACCGTTGAAGGTATCAGCTGTGAGAAGGATAACGTTTACGGTGTACAGTATCTTCCCAGTGAGAGCTCAACATTCTATGAGAGATTTATTAACCTTATGAAGGGGGACAAATAAGATGGCAAAAAGAACGGATATAAAAAAGGTACTTGTTATCGGTTCCGGTCCGATTGTTATCGGTCAGGCTGCTGAGTTTGACTATGCCGGCACACAGGCTTGTCTCGCGCTTAAAGAAGAGGGCTATGAGGTGGTACTTTGCAACTCAAACCCCGCTACAATTATGACTGATACAACGATTGCCGATAAGGTATATATGGAGCCGCTCACACTTGAATATGTTGCAAAGGTTATCCGTTTCGAGCGTCCCGATGCAATTATTCCCGGTATCGGCGGTCAGACAGGTCTTAACCTTGCTATGCAGCTTGAGAAGAAAGGTATTCTCAAGGAGTGCGGCGTAGAGCTTCTCGGTACAAGCAGCAAGAGTATCGAGATGGCTGAAGATCGCGAGCTTTTCAAAGAGCTTTGCGAAAGCCTTGGTGAGCCTGTTCTTCCTTCACTTATTGCCAACACAATGGATGAAGGTCTTTCTGCAGCTGCAGAAATCGGTTATCCCGTTGTTCTTCGTCCTGCTTTCACACTTGGCGGTACAGGCGGTGGTTTTGCTGATAATGAAGAAGAATGCCGCGAAATTCTTAAAAACGCTCTTGCTCTTTCTCCGGTGCATCAGGTTCTTGTTGAGAAGAGTATCAAGGGTTATAAAGAAATTGAATATGAAGTTATGCGTGATGCAAACGATACAGCTATTGCAATATGTAATATGGAAAACGTTGACCCCGTTGGCATCCACACAGGTGACTCTGTTGTTGTTTGTCCTACACAGACACTTACAGCAAAAGAGAACTCCATGCTTCGTGACAGCGCTCTTAAAATTATCCGCGCTCTTAAGATTGAAGGCGGTTGTAACGTTCAGTTTGCTCTTGATCCGCTTTCGTTCTCATACTATCTTATTGAGGTTAATCCCAGAGTTTCACGTTCATCTGCCCTCGCATCAAAGGCAAGCGGTTACCCGATTGCACGTGTTACCGCTAAGATTGCAATGGGAATGACACTTGATGAAATCAGAATTGCAAACACTCCTGCGGCATTTGAACCTACGATTGACTATGTTGTTACAAAGATGCCCAGATTCCCGTTTGACAAGTTCTCAACAGCAAATAACACTCTTTCAACTCAGATGAAGGCTACCGGTGAAGTTATGAGTATCGGCAGAACAATTGAGGAGAGCCTTCTCAAAGCAACACGCTCACTTGAAATCGGTGTAAATCATCTCTATATGAAGAAGTTTGATACTTATACAGAAGAGGAACTTCTTAAATATATTGTCAACGGTACGGATGACCGTTTCTATGCAATTGCTGAGCTTATCAGCAGAGGCACAGATATCGGTATGATTTATCACGCTACCAAGATTGATATGCTCTTCATTGAGAAAATCAAGAACATCGTTATGATGGAGTATGAAGTTAAGGACCATAAGGGCGATGTAGCAACACTCTACAAAGCCAAGAAGATGGGCTTCTCTGATGACTTTATAGCTCACCTCTGGGGCATCACAGGCAAAGAAGTATACGAGATGCGTGTTGAAAACGATATGTTCCCCGTGTACAAAATGATTGATACCTGTGCTGCTGAGTTTGACGGTTACATTCCGTATCTTTACTCAACATATGAGTCTGAGAATGAGTCAATCGTTTCTGACAAGAAAAAGATTGTTGTACTTGGTTCAGGCCCCATCCGTATCGGTCAGGGTGTTGAGTTTGACTATTCAACAGTTCACGCTGTTACTACAATCAAAAAGAGCGGTTATGAAGCAATCATAATCAATAATAACCCCGAAACTGTTTCAACCGACTACACTTGCTCAGATAAGCTTTATTTTGAGCCTCTTTGTGTCGAAGATGTTATGAATATTATCCACCTTGAAAAGCCCGAAGGTGTTGTTGCTTCTCTTGGTGGTCAGACTGCTATCAACCTTTCCGAAGGTCTTCGTGACAGAGGTGTAAAGATTATCGGTACGGATTGCGATGCGATTGAACGCGCTGAAAACCGTGATTCTTTCCAGAAAGTTCTGCAGTCACTCAATATTCCTCAGCCCGAAGGTCAGGCTGTTACAAAGATTGAGGACGGTGTTGCAGCTGCTGCAAGAATCGGTTATCCCGTACTTGTACGTCCTTCCTTTGTTCTCGGCGGAAGGGCAATGGAGATTGTTGCGGACGAAGCACAGCTTCGCAGATACCTTAACACAGCTGTTGAAATTGATGAGGACAAGCCTGTTCTTGTCGATAAGTACATTGTCGGTAAAGAGGTTGAGGTTGATGCAATATGCGACGGTACAGACGTATTTGTGCCCGGTATTATGGAGCTTGTTGAACGTACCGGTATTCATTCGGGTGACTCAATAAGTGTTTATCCGACCTTCAGTATTTCCGAAAAGGTTCAGGAAACAATAATCGATTATACAAAGAAACTCGGTCTTGGTATAGGTATTGTAGGTCTGTTCAACATTCAGTTCATCGTTGATAAGGACGAAAACGTATTTATCATCGAGGTTAATCCGAGATCATCAAGAACAGTGCCGTTCCTTTCCAAGTCAACAGGTTATAGTCTTGCAGATATTGCAACGCTCTGTATGCTTGGTAAGTCACTTAAAGACCAGGGTATCGACTATGATGTGGCACCGAGGAAGAAGCGTTGGTACGTTAAAGCACCTGCTTTTTCATTCTCAAAGCTCAGAGGACTTGATGCTTACCTTTCACCCGAAATGAAGTCAACAGGTGAAGCAATCGGTTACGATAACAGCCTTACAAGAGCGCTTTACAAGGCTCTTCAGGCAAGCGGTATGAACGTTATGAATTACGGTACAGTATTCGCAACTATCTCCGATAAAGATAAGGAAGAGGCTCTGCCGCTTATCCGTCGTTTTTATAATATGGGCTTCAACATCCAGGCTACTGAAGGTACTGCCAAGTTCTTTAAGGAAAACGGTATCAGAACACACTCACTTCCCAAGATCAGTGACGGCAGTGATGAAATCCTTCAGGCAATCCGTCAGGGTTATGTAACCTATGTTATCAACACGAGAGATACCAGCTCTGTCGGTGCACTTTCAGACGGTCACGAAATCAGACAGTGTGCTGTTGAAAACAATGTAACTATGTTTACTTCACTTGATACAGTCAAAGTTCTTCTTGATGTTCTTGAGGAAACGACACTCTTCATCTCAACAATTGATGCTTAAAAGGTGATTTTAATGACTCAAGGGTTATACGAAATTATAAAAAACGATGCGTTGACCTCTACTGTTTATAAAATGGTGATTAAAGGCGACACATCTGCTGTAACAGCTTCAGGTCAGTTTGTAAATCTTAAGCTTGAGGGTAAATTCTTACGCAGGCCTATTTCAATCTGTGATTATGATGACGGTACAATTACTCTTGTTTACAAGGTCGTAGGAGAGGGTACCGAGCAGATGGCAGATATGAAATCGGGCGAAATGCTCGATGTGCTGGTTGGCCTCGGCAACGGCTACAGTATTGATAAGTGCGGCGATAAGCCACTTCTTATCGGCGGCGGTGTAGGTATCCCTCCGCTTTACAATCTGTGCAAAAAGCTGCTTGCTGCGGGCAAGGATTGTACTGTTATTCTAGGTTTCAATAATTCCGATGAAATCTTCCTTGAGAATGATTTCAAAGCGCTGGGTGCTGAGGTTATTGTTACAACTGTTGACGGAAGCTACGGAGTAAAAGGTTTCGTTACAGATGCTATGAAAGAGCTTGATTATACCTACTTCTTTACATGCGGACCTATGCCCATGTTCAAGTCGATTGAATCTACGGCAGTTACAAGCGGCCAATACAGTTTTGAAGAACGTATGGGTTGCGGTTTCGGTGCATGTATGGGCTGTTCTTGCAAAACAAAATACGGTAATAAACGTATTTGCAAAGACGGTCCGGTACTTGAGAGGGAGGAAATCATATGGTAAATACTAAAATTAATCTTTGCGGTATTGAAATTGATAACCCTGTTATTCCTGCAAGCGGTACATTCGGCTTTGGCTATGAGTTCGCAGAAATTTACGATATCAACTGCCTTGGCACTTTTTCGTTTAAAGGTACAACAAAAGATCCCAGGTTCGGTAACCCCACGCCCAGAATTGCTGAGTGTGATTCAGGTATGATTAACGCTGTCGGCCTTCAGAATCCGGGAGTTGAAAAGGTTATTTCAGACGAACTTCCTAAGCTTAAAGCTTGTTTTAATAAGCCTGTTATGGCAAATGTCAGCGGTTTTTCTGTTGATGATTATGCTTATACGGTTGAACAGCTTGATTCACAAGATCAGATTGGCTGGTTTGAAGTTAACGTTTCGTGCCCCAATGTACACGGAGGCGGTATGAGCTTTGGCACTTCACCGCAAGCTGCTGCCGAGGTAACCGAAGCTGTACGCAAGGTTACGGACAAACCTTTATTTATTAAACTTTCCCCGAACGTAACTGATATTGTTGAAATCGCCAAAGCTTGTGAAGCGGCAGGCGCAGACGGTATCAGTATGATAAACACAATGCTCGGTATGAGAATTGACTTGAAGACAAGACGTCCTGTCATTGCGAATAAAATGGGTGGTTTCTCAGGTCCTGCAATCAAGCCTGTAGCACTCAGAATGGTTTATCAGGTGTATGAAGCTGTTAAAATTCCGATTATCGGTATGGGCGGCATCGCATCAGCAAAGGATGTTATTGAAATGATGCTTGCCGGTGCATCTGCCGTTCAGGTCGGTGCACAGAATCTTGTTGATCCTTTCGCTTGCCGAGATATAATTAACGATTTACCTTCGGTTATGAAAAAATACAACATAGATGATCTCAAATCAATTATAGGAGGCGCACATTAATGGGTAAGGATGTAATTATTGCTTGCGATTTTGCGAGCAAGGATGCGGTTATGAGCTTTCTGGATAAGTTCACGGATTGTAAACCTTTTGTAAAAATAGGTATGGAGCTGTTTTATGCGGAAGGTCCGTCGATTGTTAAGGAAATAAAAGCAAGAGGACATAAGATTTTCCTTGATCTCAAGCTTCACGATATTCCAAACACAGTAAAGAAATCAATGGCTGTTCTTTCCGGCCTTGACGTTGATATGACAAACCTTCATGCCGGCGGCACAATCTCGATGATGGAGGCCGGTCTTGAAGGGCTCACACGTGCTGACGGCACAAGGCCGCTTCTTATTGCTGTTACACAGCTCACATCAACAAGCCAGGAGCGTATGGAGCAGGATCTTCTTATTAATGAACCGATTGATAAGGTTGTTATGCACTATGCTCAGAACGCTGCAAAAGCCGGACTTGATGGTGTTGTATGCTCTCCGCTTGAGGCAGGTAAGGTGCATGAGCTTTGTGGCAAAAACTTTATGACAGTTACACCCGGTGTAAGATTTGCTGATGGTGATATTGGTGATCAGTCACGCGTTATGACACCTGCACAGGCAAAGGAGATCGGCAGTGATTATATTGTTGTAGGCCGTCCTATTACTGCAGCGGATGATCCTGTTGCTGCATACAAGCGCTGTGTTGCTGAATTTGTTGGTTAATAATTGTATAAGGAGATATAAAGTTATGAAAAAGCTTATTGCAAAAGATCTGCTCAAAATCAAAGCAGTTTTCTTCCGTCCTGAAGAACCGTTCACATGGGCAAGCGGTATTAAGAGCCCTGTTTATTGTGATAATCGTCTTATTCTCACAGCGCCCGAAGCACGTAAGGACGTTGAAAACGGTCTCGCAACAATCATCAAGGATAATTATCCTGAGGTTGAAGTTCTTATGGGTACATCAACAGCAGGTATTGCTCACGCTGCTATTACAGCTGAAATTATGGGTCTTCCCATGTGTTATGTTCGCGGCTCAAGCAAGGATCACGGCAGACAGAACCGTATCGAAGGTAAGCTTGAGGCAGGTCAGAAAGTTGTCGTTGTAGAAGATCTTATTTCAACAGGCGGCAGTGTTATTGATGTTGTTGATGCTCTTCGTGAGGCAGGTGCAGAGGTCCTCGGTATTGCATCAATCTTCACATACGGTATGCAGAAAGGTCTTGACAGACTTGCTGCTGCAGATGTTAAGAATGTAAGCCTTACAGATTTTGATACAATTGCAGAAGTTGCTGCTGAGGAAGGCTATATTGCAACTGAGGATATTGCAAGACTTATTAAATTCCGCAATAATCCCTCGGATGAGAGCTGGATCGGTGAAGCAAAATGAGAAGCTTAATTGATATTCTGGACCTCAATACAGACGAAATTTCTCAACTTATTGATAAGGCGAACGATATCATAGCTGATCCTCAAAAATACAGTGAAAAGTGCAAGGGTAAAAAACTTGCAACACTATTCTTTGAGCCTTCAACAAGAACGCGCCTCAGCTTTGAGGCAGCAATGTATGAACTGGGCGGTAATGTTCTCGGTTTTTCTGCGGCTCAGAATTCATCGGCTGCTAAGGGTGAAAGTGTTGCTGATACAGCAAAAACTACATCATGCTATGCCGATATTATTGCAATGCGTCATCCCAAAGAAGGCGCACCGCTTGTTGCTGCGATGAATGCAACTGTTCCTGTTATTAATGCAGGTGATGGCGGACATAATCACCCTACACAGACTCTTACCGATTTGCTTACTATTTACAGAGAGAAGGGCAGACTCGATAATCTGACTGTAGGTTTTTGCGGTGACCTCAAGTTTGGCAGAACTGTTCACTCCCTTATTTCTGCTCTTTCCAGGTATAAGAATATTAAGTTTATTCTTGTTTCACCTGAAGAACTTAAGCTTCCGAGCTACGTTAAGGATGTGCTCAGGGGAAATAATCTTGAATTTGTTCAAACAACAGATCTTGATAGTGTTATGCCTGAATTGGATATTCTTTATATGACCCGTGTGCAGCGTGAGCGTTTCTTCAATGAAGAGGACTATCTACGACTTAAAGACAGTTACATTCTTTATCCCGAAAGACTTCTTAATGCAAAGCCTGATCTTTCAATCATGCATCCGCTGCCCAGAGTTAACGAGATCAGTGTTGCTATCGATGACGATCCTAGAGCTTGTTATTTCAAGCAGGTGCTTAACGGCAAATATATACGTATGGCGCTTATCCTCAAGCTTCTGGAGGTAGAGTGAGATGAAAATTGATTCTATAAAAAACGGCCTTGTTATTGATCACATAACAGCCGGTAAGGCTATGAAAATATACAATCTCCTTCATCTTGACAGTCTTGATTGCAGAGTTGCACTCATAACTAACGTTTCAAGCCAAAAGATGGGCAAAAAGGATATAATCAAGATTGATGACGATATAGTTGTAGATACGGATATACTTGGCTATGTTGATCCGGGTGCTACGGTTAACGTTATCAAGGATGAGGTTATTGTTGAAAAGAAAAATCTTGAGCTTCCGGAAAAGCTTAACGGTGTGATTAAGTGTATGAATCCTCGTTGTATCACATCAACTGAGCAGGAGCTTACACAAACTTTTAAACTTACAGATAAGGAAAACAGAGTATACCGTTGCCTTTACTGTGATACTAAGGCTAAATAAGCAAAAAATACAGCGACCTAACATTTTGTTAAGTCGCTGTATTTTTTATATTTTGCTCCAGAGTAACATATTGTTATTGAATGTGCATTCAATTCGGCCTCGGTTTTTAAGATATGTCAAGTATGACTTAACGGTGCTTCCAACAAGCGCATATTGTTCAAAAGTAAGAGTGAGCTTGTATTCATCAAACAGCGCTTTGAGAATATGCTCAAAGCAAAAAGGGTGGGCACAAATTTCAACAATTTTGTCACCGATTTCGTTAACTGTCTTTATGTTGTAATCTACCAGTTCTTTTATGTCGTCGCTTGCTTCTGAATGAGAGGGGATAAACAGTGATGCTGATATATTCTTAACATTTTCAAGTGTTGATAAGTAAGCTTCAACGTCATAGATAAAGCTGATTTTATATTTATCTAATGTGTCTTTGTTTGATAAGCAGTCAGCAAGAAAAACGACATTATCGGGCGTACGGAATCCTACCATATCAAAATAATGCCCCGGCAGGGGAATTATTTCAAATCCGTCGGGTAACACTTCGTCATTAAGTAATTCGCAGTCGCTTTCCTGAGCGCGTAAAAATTTGTGCATCAGCTCTTTTGGCGGATTTCCGCCGTAAAGAAACGCGGGTTCAAGAATGGTATGTCTTGTAAAATCATTCTCAATGCCCGGTGCATAAATCTTGCATCCTGTTTGTGACTGGAGATATTTATTGCCACCTATATGGTCTGCGTTTGAATGTGTATTAAAGATAGCTTTAAGATTCCATTTGTTACTTTCTAATATTTTTTTAACCTTTTTACCTGCATCTTTATCGTTACCGCTGTCTATCATTATTACATCATTTTCATTTGTTTTTACAATTCCTATTTTTGCAGGTGATTCAACGTAATAGCAATTTTTTGTCACCTGAATAAGTTCATACATTATAAAATTCCTTTCAGATCCGATAATTAAAGCAAAAATCGCTATATATTGCTTTTGCCGTATTATAACATAATTTCATAGTCTATTCAAGAACACCTTAATTAAGCAGATATATGCTGAAATTTAAATATCCTGCAAAAACAACCCACAATAAATAAGGAATTTGAAGATATGATGCTGGCTTGCTGTATTTATTGAACATTATTATCATAGTAACTATCAAAGCCAACAAGGCAACCAACCAGATGAAAGAGAAAAGAAAAGCCTTTAAGTTGAAGAACAAAATACTCCAGAGAAAATTGAAACCCAGCTGTATACACCATACGGTAAGTGCTGTATTCCATTTTCCATCAGATGTATATACCAATGCAGCACTTACACCCATCAAAATATACAGTATTGTCCAGACAACAGGAAATAAAAATCCCGGTGGTGACAATGGGGGAGTAAGAATCGAACCGTATATATCCATATTATTCATAGTAATTATAGCAGAAAAGCCTCCCACAAATAATGCTGTAAGAATAAAAAATAAATACGGGTTCTTGATTTTCATTAATATCACCTCTATAAATACTTATGCGTTATCAAGATATAAATACATTAATTATTGCATTTTAATGAACAAAATCGGTATTGATAACGAAAGTAAATAAATGATATAATGTGTAAAATAAATTGAAAGGGTAGTCCGATTGATGAATTTTAGAAAAAATATAACCGGTTTGATTATTAAGTTGAATAAATTTATGCAAGGCAGATACGGGACTGATGAAATATCTTATATCCTCTTGGGTGTTTCTTTAGTTTTTATGATGATATCAAACTTTGAAAAGCTTTGGTTTTTCAATATTATCGGTATAATTCCGTTGGCACTTAGCTTTGCCAGAATGATGTCTAAAAACATTACTGCAAGAATATCCGAAAGAGAAAGATTTCTCAATTTAGTTGAGCCGATAAAAGCATTTGGTAAGTTGCAAAAAAATAAAAAGCGTGACAGAAAAACACATCGGTATTTTAAATGTAAAAAATGCAAAGCAGTTTTAAGAGTGCCAAAGGGTAAGGGTAAAATTTCTATCACATGTCCGAAATGTTCAACCAAATTAATTAAGAAGACATAAAAAACAGCCTGTCATTGACTGAACAGGTCCAGTAAAAACGGACAATGAAAAAAAGAGCCTCCTATGGTAGAATTAAAGAAACTACCATAGGAGGTTTTGTTATGCCCCGAAGCTATCG
>JAZNMK010000030.1:0-63189 GCA_045579585.1 Acutalibacteraceae bacterium | reverse complement strand
GTGTTCACCTCACTCGTAAGCGGTATAGCCGCACTTTGGTTTGCTACAATGGCAAAAGAACGTGTTATGCAGTCAATTGAGACCCCGAGTATTAAAGAGGGTATCAAATCAATCGTTAACAACAAGCCCATTCTTCTTCTTACGCTTTCCGATACACTCAGCAGCTTCTCACTGTTCAGCGGAAGTAAGAAGGACTACTTTATCGATGTTCTCAATTTTGCAAGCTTGGGCAATATCGTCGGTATCCCCGGCGCGATCGTTCATCCGTTTTCTTATGCACTTGTTCCGTGGTTCCGCAAGAGGATGTCAACACGTGCTCTTGCTATCCTCGGTAAGTATAGCATCGATATCACTTATATCCCCGTATTCCTGTTCGGTTGCATAGGTGGCAAAAAGAATGGTCTTTACAAAAAAGTTGTTCCGATGGGTATTGCTTTTGCACTTCAGGAAACATTCTATATGTTCTTCTATGGTCTGCGCTGTGTTATTCCCAACGAGATGTATAACGAAGCTATGGATTACTGTGAGTGGAAGAACGGCTACCGTACAGAGGCTATGACTTCTGCTGCAAAGGGTCTTGCACAGAAACTTGCAGGCGTACTCAGCGGTGCGGTCAAGACTATGTTTAAAAAATGGATTGGTTACGACATCAATGCCTACACAAGCGGTTCTGCTCAGACTGACTCAACTAAGTTCTGGCTGTTTGCTATGTGTACGGTCCTTCCTCTGATTACAACAACACTCGGTATTATTCCGCTTCTCTTCTACGATCTTTCAGGTAAGAAGAGGGATAAGATGTATGAGGAGCTTCTTGCGCGCCGTGCATTGATGACCTCCGAGGTTACAGAGGGCGATGCTGAAGCACTTGACAAAGTCAAGGCGGTACAGAAGTCCGTATCTGACGAAGGTAAGTAAACAAATACCGGTTTGCAAAATTAAACGAGGATGTCTCAATACTGAGACATCCTCGTTTTTTGTTGTGTTCCTTAGCTGAAGAAGCTGATGATTTTCGCAAGGAACTCGACAACTTTAAGCACAATTTCAAAAATAGGTGAGATGCTTGCAAATTCGGGCGGAAGATCGACCGTAGCGGCAAAAGAGGGAATAGCGGTTGTTGCCAGAATTACGGCGGCGGAAGCAAGGCCTGCTGTTAATTTTTTCATATCAGTTACTCCTTTATAGCATTATATTATTTATTACATTGGATACTACCATAATTGGCGCGACTTGACAAGTGGTTGAAATCAATTTTAACTCAGGATTTATAACCCGGAGGGTGGAATAGTGGAAGTCTGAGGTGTAAAATGTGTTGCGTATAGTACCAAACAACCATATTTAGTGGTACAGATAGTAGTATCTTAACATAATGTACAATTTTTTTAAAAAAAATCATATTTTTTATTGCTATTTAACTTGCATTTGTAGGAATATTGTGCTACAATCACTATGCATAATAGTATAACTGTATACCTAGGGGTATCGGTATATGCTGTTAGTTTATACATAGAGGCATTCCTGCCAATCGCAAACAACCCAATTTCTATGGAGGTGCTTTTTTATGAAAAAAGTCAAAAAGCTGTTGTGTATCCTCCTCGCTGCTGTTATGCTTGCAACCTCAATGGCAAGCACAGCTTCAGCTTATGAGGCATATACATCACCCGCCGGCTACGACAGCCTCGGCAAGCCGTATTACACATATGAGCAGTCCTGCTCAATGTTGCTCGACTTCCTTGACACAGTGCTGTATGATGCCAACATCAACGAAGTGGTTGACCTGAGTATTCTCGGCACAATTACAATCAACCTTACTTCAGTTGATAACACATTCCAATCAATTTCAGACCTTCTCGATATGGGTCTGGTCAACGTTGCACAGGGTCTCAGCCTTGTCGGTGACCTTAAAGACCTTGATGAGTCGGCTATCGTTGAACCCAGAAGAGCTACACACAAAGACTCTGAAGTTTTCTATGCTCTTCTTGAGTTCCTCAGCGACAACAGACCCACACTTGAGAAGCTTGTAAACGGTACAATTGATTTCGGCGGCATTATGGAGCTCGTTATTCCGCCCGATGATCCGGATTTGGGCTTCCTGTATCACATACCTGCTTTCCTTAAGGAAATGATATATACATTGATATATAACAGCCTTCTCAAAGCAGAGTCAGAGCCTGAGATCGATACTCTTCCCGCCGGTGTCACCATTGATTCATTTACTATCGACGGTTTGCTTCAGGATGTTGTTGATCAGCTCCTTATCGGCGATTACAACGTTTCAACTCAGTCTTACTCCGGCTTCCTGCCCAGTATGGCAGGCAAGACCTCTATCACATCAGGCTCTACTTACGACCTTATCCAGAACGCTATCGACTCACTTATGGTTGACATCCTTGTTCCCACACTTGTTGAGTCACTTCCTGATACTCTGGATATCGAAGTAAGCGAAGAGTGGCCCTACGGTAATCCTGCAGAGCCCGGTCTTCTTCCCACGGTTATCGGTATCATCAACGACTATCTCAAACTCGGCTATCCCTACGATGAAGAAGAGTACCCTGTAATCGAGCTTGAAAAAGCTCTCACATGGCTCCTTGCAGGTGAGACTGTAACGGATGATGCAGGTAACGTTATCAAGAAGCCTGCTGCTCTTTACAGCATTATCGCTTTCACAGATCACGGTATTGATATCAACGATGAGCTTTATGCAAATATCGTTAGCCTTCTCCGTGAGCTTGGCCCCGGTCTCCTTCAGATGCTTCTTCCCGAGGTTATCCCGGAAGACATGGAGTTCCCGGATATGACGGAGTGGACAACTGATCAGTTCATCTCCTACATCATCCAGCTTATCGCTCCCGGTATCGACTTCTTCGCAGGTGTCAGATTCCTTCCCGATTGCGATACTATTCAGGAATGTCTTACTTATATACTCATCAGCCTTGTTATTGACCTTCTTCCCGAGAATGACTACTACGGCATGATCGAAGACGGTACACTTGATCCCGAAAACGGTGCTTGGATTGAAATCGGTACTGATTACCTCATCTACCTCCTCAATTCACTCATCGATATCAACATTCCCTTCGATGCAAGCTTCGACGAGATGGTTGATTGCCTTGCTAGCTGGCTTGTTGCAGAGTTCGGCTTCATCTTCAACACAAGACAGAACCTTGCAGGTATGACAGGTTGGGAGAAGCTTGATGCAACAATCTTCACACTTCTCGATCCCACACTCGCCACTATCCAGATGACTCACGATACAGTATCCGAGTCTCTTATCGTCGGTGCAATTCTCGACGGTGTTCAGACACTCAATATCGAGAAGATCCTCAGCTTCATCGGTAAGAACTCCTCTCCCGATGCTATCCTCAATCAGCCCGTTGTAAACTTTGTTCTCGACCTTCTCAGCGGCATTCTCTCAAGCCTTATGAACGGCCTTGAGATTATCCCTGCAAGCACACAGAACCTTGAGGATCTTGTTTACGGCTCAACAAAGGGCGGCAAGCTCGGTCAGTTTGCAGGTAACCTTCTCTCTGCTCTCTACTCAGAAAGAGATTACAACTTCCCGACACTTATTCCGCTCATCGGTTCACTCATCGGTCTCAGCCAGAACGATAACTTCACGGTTAACGCTCCCGTTGGTTATCCCAATAAGACTATAAGAGACCTTCAGACGCTCATGCAGCAGTATATGCCGTCAAACGATGGCCTGTCATACAGTGATGACGGCTACTTCACATATGGCGAAGAGGATTACGAATACCTCTTCGAGTTCACCAACTTTGACGACACATATTCAGACTGTGTAAGTCTCGTAGAGAGATATAACGAAAATCCGAACTCCGTTACAGCTCTTGAGATTAAAAACCTTTACTACAGACTCGGCTACTATTATGATGAGATGACTCCCAGATCAGAGACCTGTAAGATCCAGCTTGCTTACGAGATCAACTATGCAGAGGCAAACAATGCTAAAGCAAACGATGACGGCGCAGGCAACAAGGTCTATACTGACAGATCATGGAGACTTTACAGCGAAGCACTTGCAAACGCTTATAAGGTAGCAGCTGATCCTAATGCTAAACAGTCTGCAATCTCTATTGCAAGACAGGAACTCTTCAAGTCACAGAACAGACTTAAGGCTTACATCTCTCTTGCACGTTATAATGTTCTTGACCTTATGATCAGAAGAGCTGAGGCTATCCCTGAAGAGGATTACAGACTCTACACAACACAGTCTATCGCAGAATTCAAGGCAGCATATGCCGAGGCTCTTGCAATCGACCGTGACTACGACCTTGATGATCAGTACATCGTTGATGAAGTATCCGGCCGTCTCAGTGCAGCTCTTACAAATCTTGAGTTCTGGGAGCTCAACTACGAGCTTGGTTCGGAGATTATCATCGATGATGTCGTTTCCCACGATACAACAACTGTCCTTAAGTTCCGCGAGTCTACAGGTGCAGCAGTAACTAATGTTTCTGCAACCGTAAACGGCGGTGCAACAATCAGCCAGATGTACGAAGAAGGCGGTTACTACTGCTGGGAGATTGACCCTGCTGCTGCAACCCTTTATTCGGTAATCACAGCTACGATCAAATTTACTCAGCCCTCAACAGGTATGGAATATACAGCATATGCTTACACGTTCGTATCTGCAGGCGACTACGAAATCAACTTTGATGTTAATACATGCTACCCCGGCTACATCCGTAATCAGTATCATTTAGGTGTATACGGAATCCAGTCCACAGACTACAGCGGTGTTCTTAACTACCACGTAGAGCATAACTGGTCAGGTAACGCAGGCGATCTTGCAACTGTTCCCATGGGTACGGTTTACGCAGACCGTAGCATCTACAGATACTACCAAGAGATTCCCGGTCTTATGTTTACGTTTACCAAGATGGCAGATTCTTATTCTGCAGGTAATATCGGTTCCGGTGTTTTCTCATCCATCAATGTTGACGTTACAACCTCCGATCCTAACGTTGTTGTTGAGCCGTCTTCCTACGGTGTAACACTCAACCAGGATGATTCCAAAAACTTCACATTCTCCGGTAATCTTCCCGCAGCAGGTGAGACTGCTACAACTCTTATCACTCCCACAGTTACAGCTATAGCAACAAACGGCGGTCAGACAAACTCCGCTCCGAAGTTCTACCTTCGTGTAATTGCTTACGATAAGAGCCAGCTTCGCGCTACAGTTGATGCAGCTATCTCTTCATGCCGTCAGGATTGGTTCTATTCAGGCGGTTGGGATATCTACAAGAAGGATCTTGAGGCAGCGGTTGCAGTCCTCAACAACCCGATGGTTACACAGGCTCAGATCGATGAGGCTAACATCAACCTTCTTGAAGCAATCGATTGGCTCGAGTACAAGTCAGCAGATTTCGAAGAGCTTCACAAGCTCATCTCTATTGCAAATTCACTCAATCCTGAAGATTATCAGGATTTCAGCCCTGTTACAGATATCCTTAAGAGCGTTGACTTCTCACAGGATGTTCTTCAGCAGTCACTCGTTAACGAGATTATCGACAACCTCCAGGCAGCTATCGATAACCTTGAGCCCGCACAGGATCGTATCATCATCCGTTGCTATGACAATTCCGGCATTCTTCATCCCGCAACAGTAATCGATGAGGATGGCAACGAGGTTCCGCAGGTTATCCTTCTCAGCACAGACACTATTTACGGTGATATCGGTGAAAAGGTTATTGTTAACGTTCCCGAAATCATGGGCTATAAGTCAACAGATAAGGCACAGCTTGTTACTATCACAAAGGGTGGCGTTGTTGTTGAGTTTAACTATGCACCCGATGTTTACAGAGTAACACTCAACGCAAACGGCGGTACGGTTGATCCCGTAACAGCAAACGTTGCATACGGCAGCACATATGCTGACCTTCCTGTTCCCACACGTAACGGTTTCGAGTTTGTCGGCTGGTACAACAAGCTTTCCGGCGGTATTAAGGTTGACGAGACAGTTAAGGTTACAACACTTTACTACTCAACTCTTTACGCTCGCTGGTCAAGAGTTACAACCAACGACACTGAAACAAACTCCGGCGCTGATGTAGATACAGGCGTAACACCGCCCACAGAACAGCAGCCTGTTGAGCAGTCATTCTTCCAGCAGATTATGGCATTCTTAAGCCGTATCTTCGGATTCTTTGTATCCAACGTACTGGGAATCGGCTAAGCAACCAACTTACTAAAAATTTACTCGTGTAATAGGGGAATATGCAAATGAAACTTAAAAGATTAACAAGCTTTCTTATTGCATTGACACTTGTATTTAGTACTCTCGCTTGCGGCATCGTAGCCGATGCCGCAAGCTACACAGCTTCGGTTCTTCAGTATATGATCAATAATCATGATTCCTTCCCGGAAGCAAGATATACACCTGAATCATATGCTGTCTATTCCGCAGCACTTGCTAACGCTACTTTTGTCAATAGCAACACTTCTGCCACAGCAGAAGAAAAGGCCAACGCAGTAACAGCTCTTGCAGCTGCTGAAGCAGGTCTTACAGTTATCAACACTAATTATGCATCTGCTCTCGATATCCGTTCCGCAAGCACAGTTGTTTCAAGCAAGAGCTTCGATGTAAAGTTCAAGGATGCTGCATCCAATGAGCTTACAAACATTGCTGTTGAGCTTGAAAACGCAGTTATCTCATCAAATTTTGCACTTCAGGATGATGGCTACTATACAGCAACTATCACTTCTACAGGTGCTACAGGCAGCGTAATTACTGCCAAAATCACATATGAGTGCTTGGGTGTAGCCTACACAACATATGTTTATGTGCTCACTTCAGCTGATGGCGAACACGTAGCTGTTAAGAATGAGCTTGGTGCGCTTCTCGCAAGAGAAATGGCTAAGAACAGGCAGGCATTTGATTACAGCGGCGGCTTCACAACATACGTTTCTGTTATCAAGAATGCTTTCGAAGTTTTCGCTAATCCCAGTGCTACTCAGACAAGAGTTAATCGTGCTATCGAAAATATTGAGCTTGCAGTTAATACACTTGTAAGTGCCTATGCAGATTACTCTCAGATCTATGCACTTGTCGCATATGTCAACGAGCTTAATCCCGATAACTATAACTCTTTCGTTGATGTTACAAATGCTATCGCACTTGTTCAGTATGATCTTCCTGCAAGCAAGCAGACGGCGGTTGATCAGATGGCTGCTTCTATCCAGAGCGCAATCGACGGTCTTACTCTCAAGACTGCACGTTACACAGTTGTCGCTCAGACTCCTGATGAAAGCGATCCCAGCGGCTACCGTGTGCTCAGTTCACAGACATATGACGGCACAAGAACATATGTCGTTCGTGTAACTGCTCCTGTTCATCCCGGTTATGAGCCCACAGAGCAGTATCAAACAGTTACACTTTCTGCAGATGAGCAGACAGTAACGTTCACTTACTCACCCGTTACTTACTATGCATACTTTAATCCCAACGGTGGCTCTGTCGATCTTACATCCAAAGAGCTTACCTACGGTAAAGAGTACGGCGAGCTTCCTGTTGCTACAAGAGACGGTCATGCATTCCTCGGTTGGTTCTCCGATGCTACAGGCGGCGAGCAGATTGTTGCTGATACCATCGTTACAATCAACTACGTAGAGAATCTCTACGCACATTGGAGTGACGTTGAAAGCTACACATTCAGCTTCGATTCAGGTCTCGGTTCAGCATGTGAAGCTATTACAGCTAAATACGGCGAAGCAATCGAAATGCCTGTTCCCACAAGATATGGTTATACATTCACAGGTTGGTATTACGATACTGCTTGCACACAGCCCGCATCATACACAACAATGCCTGACCTTGGTGAAACAGGCGCCGTCGTAACTGTATACGCAGGCTGGACAGAGAAGGTATATGACATCACTCTTGATCCCGGTGAGAACGGCGTGGTTTCAACACCTGCTTACTCCGTAACATACGGCTCAACCTACGGCGCGCTTCCCACACCCGAAAAGGATGGTCATACATTTATTGGCTGGTTCACACAGCCCGAGGGTGGCGATCAGGTTACATCAGCTGTTCCTGTAGAGCTTGATGCACATCACACTCTCTATGCTCAGTACAGTGTAAACACATACACACTTTACTTTGATACTGACGGCGGCACAGCAATCGACGCTATCACAGCTCCTTACGGTACACCCATCTCTATTGAGGCTCCCACTAAGGAGAACTACCTCTTCGACGGTTGGACTCTCAACGGTCAGCCCTATGACCTTAAGACAATGCCTTCAGGTAATGTTACGGTTGAAGCTGTCTGGACTCTTAACACAGTCTGTAACTATTATCTCGACGTTTACAAGACTATCAACGGCAAGCGTGTACCCGCTACATCCATCAAGGAAGGCGACGATATCGAGGTTGAAGTAAGCATCAAGACAAACTACTATGCAGGTCAGGGTATCTTCGGTATTATGTTTGATAACCGTGTATTTACAGTTGCCGGTACCGTCAGAAATGCAACTGTTGCAAACACAACTTCCGATTATATTAAATCACTTGCATCTACAACTATGTCAGGTTCTACAAACTATTCTGCTACTAACTGGGCAAGCAAGTTTGAGGATAACGTTCCGCTTAATCCAGATAATATCAAGTGTACACGTATTACAACCGGTACCTTCGCAACAAGCAGTAAGAAGCCCCCTGTTATTGTTAGCGAAAAGACACACGTGTTCACACTCAAGCTTACTGTTAACACAGGTATTGATGCAGCCATTACAGATGGCCTCATCTTCATCGATGAGAGAGTTTGTAAGTCCCCCACAAACAGTGCAGCGTCTGTTCCCACTTCAGTTGCTTGCGTAACTGAAAACGGTACTGCTTACAAGCTTGATACAGTTAATCTTGTTCCCGACGTTTCCAACGCATTCGTTTCTCTCGACATTGCAACAACAGACTGTGAGCTTGCTCCCGTAACAGGCAGCACAACAGTTGTTGAAACCAAGAAGAGAATAGTTTACGGTCTTGCTGAAGAGCTTACACTCGATACATTCAAGACTTATTATGCTGAGGTTATCGGCACAGGTACTATTCAGTGTGAGGATTCCGTACTTGGTACAGGTTCTGTTATCAAGGTTATGGACGGCACAACTTGCAGGCTTGAGTACACTGTTGTCATCTACGGCGACCTTGACGGCAACGGTACAGCCGATGCTAACGACTCATTCCTTGTTACAATGATCAATAACGGTCTTCTTTCGGCAAACAGCCTCAACGAGTACGAAAAGATGGCTGCTGATCCGAACCACGACGGTGTTATTAATGCTGCAGACGCAGTTCTTCTTAACGATGCCGCACTTCTTAAGCAGGTAGTCAACCAGGTTGCAACTGCATAATTAAATCCCAACACGAGAGAATGCCGTCCGGCTAAACCCGGGCGGCATTTTTTGAGGAAGGTGTTATTTTGGCAGATATATATTGGGCTGATTCTATAGAAGATAAATACCGCGAGATGAGTGAAGCGGCACATAGCTTGCTCAGACGCGCGGTTGCGGATAAGCTTGGTGCTCGCACAGAGCAAGTAAAAATATGCAAAGATGCTAAAGGCAGGCCCTATATAGAGGGTATGAGTAATATTTTTGTAAGCCTCAGCCACAGCAAAGGCACCGTGATATGTGCCGTTTCCGATAAAGAAATCGGAGTGGATGTTGAGAGGTGTTCAAAACGCCGAAAATCGGTTGAATCACGCGTTTTCACGGATTGCGAAACATCGTTAATAGATAAGGCGGATAACGAAGATAAAGCCTTTTTTACCCTCTGGACGCTTAAGGAAAGCTACCTTAAAGCTATAGGCACCGGCTTTGCCGGCAACGCTAAATCTATTGAGTTTTATACGCTGACAAATCCGATAGAATCAAGCAATAAAAGCTATAATTTTACTGTAGGCGAGCAGAATGGATTCCTTTTTGCTGTATGTGAAAAAAAGTAACCCCTTTATACGATTAATATGAAGATTTATATTGAAATTTTTGTTGAAGTATGGTAGATTTAAAGTAACATAAAATAGGAGGCGAATGCGGTATGAACAAAAAAACGGTATTCCTGACCGGTGCTTCAGGCAACATGGGTTGGGAAGGTTTCAAGCAGCTTTATGCAAAGAAGGATAAGTTTAACATTGTTGTTCTTCTTCGTAAAAGCCCGAAAAATGAAGAAAAGTTTAAGGACTATATGAATGACGACTCCGTCACAATCGTGTGGGGTGACCTTAAGAATTACGAAGACGTTCTTAAGTGCGTTACAGGTTCAGATTATGTCCTTCACGTTGGCGGTATGGTTTCTCCCTCTGCGGACTATCTCCCCATTGCAACTATCAAAACTAACGTAGGCGCAGCACAGAACATCGTTAACGCTGTCAAGGCACAGCCCGATCCCGATGCTGTCAAGGTTGTTTACATAGGAACAGTTGCCGAAACGGGCGAGCGTGACGACCCGATCCATTGGGCACGTACAGGCGACCCCATCAAAATCAGCGTATACGACCACTATGCAACAAGTAAGGTTATTGCTGAGTCTGTTTTTGCAGAGTCAGGTCTTAAATATTGGGTATCTCTTCGTCAGTCAGGCATCCTCTATGCCGAAATTCTCAAGAATATGGAGCCTATCATGTATCACGTTGTTATCAACGGTGTTCTCGAGTGGGCAACTGTTGAGGATTCAGGTCGCCTCCTTGTTAATGTCTGTGGCGACGATGTTCCTGAAGAGTTCTGGAGAAGATTCTACAACATCGGTTCCGGTGCTCAGTACAGAATTACAAATATGGAGTTCGAGCAGCTTCTTCTCGGCAAGTGCGGTCTCGGCCTTGGCGATCCCAAGAAGCTCTTCGATCCCGATTGGTTCATCACACGCAACTTCCACGGTCAGTGGTATCTCGATTCCGATGTTCTCGAGAGCTATCTCCACTTCCGTGCAAACACTCCCATTGAGGAATACTTCAAGAGCATGATGGATAGAGTAGAGTGGTTCTACAAGCTTGCATTCCTTGCAAAGCCCTTCTCATTTGCTGTTAAGCCCTTTATGAAGAAGATTGCCCAGACTCCCGTTTACGGCACACTTTGGTGGAGAGAGAATAAGGTTGCTCCCAGAATCAATGCTTATGTTGGCTCTCTTGAGAAGTGGAACGCAATCGGTTCCGATTGGAGCAAGGTTAAGGTTTACCGTCCCAACGATGATCCTGCAAAGGCCCTCGTTCTTGATCACGGTTACGATGAGTCCAAGCCCTTCGATTCACTCACACTTGAGGACCTTCAGAAGGCTGCTGAGTTCCGTGGCGGTAAGTGCCTTGCAACAGAGATTGTTGATATGTACACACCCGTTGAGTGGGAATGCGCACACGGTCACAAGTTTATGATGAGCCCGAACCTTGTTCTCCGCGGCGGTCACTGGTGCCCCGAAGAGCTTCCCTCATCACTCGAAAAGGCTGAGCAGAAGAAGTTCCGTTGGGCATACGATGACGAAGCAAAGGTTAATCCATTCTTCGCTCAGGTATGGTATCCGCTCCATGATAAGGACGAAAACAACGTTTACACCGAAGAAATCTATGCAGATTTCAAGGAGTACAAGAAATAAGTCGACAAGGTCGACACCAAATACCTCAATTAACTTGAGGCACAGAGTTCAAGCAATAAGACGAGATGAGTTTGTTGCATGTTTCTGAGTATCGACAAGGTCGACACCAAATACCTCAATTAACTTGAGGCACAGAGTTCAAGCAATAAGACGAGATGAGTTTGTTGCATAACTTGATTTAAAACCGAACAGCACAGTTCATTTATTTGAGCTGTGCTGTTTTTTTATTTATTATGGTTTATAAAAAGTTTATTATTAGAAATATTATGAATAAATTTGTAACTTATTAACAAACTTTTAATAAAATGAAACAAAACATTGAATAATCAACTTTTTATTGGTATAATATGGATACGGAGTATTTTAATTGTTCGTTTAAAGGGAGCGAACAAAAGCAAAAAGGGAGGTAAATATATATGTTTAAAAAATCAAAAAAGGTTTTGTCTGTTTTGTTGTGCGTTTTGCTTTTGGCGGCAGCTTTTCCGCTCAGTTCAACAGCCGCAGACAAAAAAGAACCGCCGTATGTTTCTGTTGATGCAAGCTTTGCCAATTTGAGGAAGGATATGAAAATAGGGCAGACAACTTATGTTGAGATTGATTGGTGCCCGCCGACAGATGAGCCGTTTGAAATAAAATACTATGCAAACGGCGAGTGCTGCGAGGTTAATTTTATTCCGGATGATAAAGGCGGGGTCAGCGGAGCTGAGGTTAAGGCTGTTTCATACGGAAGCTGTTTCATAGGGTTTCAGATTTTTGATACTGACGGTAATATAATGGCTATCGATACTATCGAAATACGTATATTGGAGCCTGTTCCTTTCACCGAGAGGGTCGAACTCTTTTTTGAAGGCATTATAGCCTCTTTCAGTATGTTGGGCATTTTTTCAGCTTTCTTGTCTGCAGGTTTTCTGTCAGCTCTTTTTCCAAAAACAAGTCCTAAAGTATTTGATGCAATTGCCGGCTTCCTTTTAGAGCATTTGGGCGGCAAATAACCGAAAATTTAATTGAAGCAGGTGAAAAAATGAACAAAAAGTTTAAGAGAATCATGTCCGTAATCCTTTGTGCGGTGATGCTTTTCACTACTGCAAGCATAGCCTTTGCGGCGGAGGAAAATTCCAAAGAAGTGCTCGAAAACGATTATACCTGTAATTTTTATTTTTCGATGGATTTTATTGTTGTTACGTTTGACAGTAAGTATTCTCAGACAGGTAAAAAACCCGAGGTGAAGATTTACAACGGTTCATACACATATCCGGTAGCAGAAGAATTAATCACATTAAAAGTTTTTGAGTATGAGGGAAAAAGATATCCGCAACTGTTTATAAATACACAAGCAGACACAAACGAAATAAGACGTATTGAAATTGGAGAAGGTGCTTTTGTTGCGGAATCCGGTGAAATCAGCGGTAATGTCAGAATACCGAATAATAGAATAAGCATAGTCAATGACTTTTGTTTATCGTGTAAGCTGGAAGCGTTTGAGGTAGAGGAGAACGTAGATCTAATAAGCGGTAAAATCGGTTACTATACAACAGTAGGAAAACCTGTCCAAATAGTATCTACATCTGAACAGGGAAAGGTGTGGCTTAGCGAAATAACGGCTACATATACTCTTGAGGGAAAAACAGCCGAAATAAATTCCAACGAATTTGTGCCGCAGGAGCCCGGCAGATACGTTGTAGAGTTAAAGCTTGGCGATGTTGTCACAAGAAAGTTGGAATTAGATGTTCTGAGCGAAACTGAGGCCTATTTTAAGAGCCTTGGTGATTCAACCGAATGGCTGCTTCTTACACCGTTATATTTAGTGATTGGTGTAGGTTTGCTTTTAATACCCGGCTTCGGAACTTGGATAGGATCAACGACGTTAATGGCTTCTTTTGCTATGATACCTCGCTTTTTTAAGACCCTTTTTGGCGGCCCTATTTACAATGAATATATTCTTGAGTAAATTCGGGCAATCACAATATAGTTACCCATACGATAGTTAATAACAAAAGGAGATAAAATATTATGAAAAAAACAATGAGGAAAATTTTGTCCGTAATCCTTTGTGCTGTGTTACTTTTCACCACGGCAAGCGTAGCCTTTGCGGCGGAGGATGGAAGAAAGGTTATCGACAGCGGCTTTTGCGGCGCACAGGGCGAAAACCTAACCTGGACACTCTACGATGACGGTGAGCTTGTCATCAGCGGTGAGGGTGAAATGGATTGGTATTATCCTCAGCTCGAAAAATATTCACCCTGGCATGAGCACTACGGAAAAATCGATGTTATAACTGTTGAGGAAGGCGTTACAAGCATCGGATTAAAAGCTTTTGTTACTGATGATTATAGCAGATATTACAAAGTAAGTTTCCCCAAAAGTCTGCAATATATTGAGGGCGATATGTTCTGCGATATTTCGTTAACCCGTGTACCCGGTCAGCATCTTGCATATTGTTATGCCGGCACCAATAATGATTTTCTCAAAATTAAGAGAAGAGAGTATACGGTAAAAGCAGAGGGCTCAGAGCCGGTAAGAGAGCTTATTTATGATAACGGTCCGTTAACGTGGAGTGATTATCAGCATTATATGAAGGTTTATTTTGACGGAAATGAGCCTGAGGCTTTTTGTGACCTTGTACCTGATAAAGAGCATGGCGTCGATCTTGTTGCACATTATTATTCATCCGATGTGAAAGCAGAGAAGCTTATATGGTACCGTATACATAACGGCAGGGATAAAAAGGTTGCTGAAATGAATGTCGGTGAATATGAAATCAAAGAATTCTACTCAAATACGTTCCTATCAGGCGAATATTATTTAAGGGCTGATGTGGTTGACGGTGACGGAAATGTTATTGTATCATCCGAAGAAGTTTTAATTGCCAATGTACCATCGTTTGGTTCAACGGTAAAACTTCTTTTTGCCGAGGTTGTTTATGTGCTATGGCTCTTTGTCGGTTTACCGATATTCGGTATTTTTGCATTGCCTGTTATAAAAATACTCGACTTGTTCGGCTACAAAATCTGATAGTTTAAAACTATCAGTAACGTTTTTGATATTTTAACTGAAAAAGATATGAGGCTTTAAGAACAGGAGGTAAAAATAATGAATAAAATTCTCAAGAAAACTTTGTCCGTAATCCTTTGTGCTGTGTTGCTTTTCACTACAGCAAGCGTAGCCTTTGCGGCGGAGGATGGAAGAAAGGTTATCGACAGCGGATTTTGCGGCGCACAGGGCGAAAACCTCACGTGGACACTCTATGATGACGGTGAGCTCGTCATCAGCGGCGAGGGTGAAATTACAAGTGCTCCTTGGAGGAATTATGAGAAAAAAATAGTTTTTATTACTTTGCAGGAGGGTGTTACAAGCATTGCCCCAAATGCATTCAATTTCAGTAATCCTGTTTACTGCAAAATTAGTTTGCCTCAGAGCCTCAAATATATCAGGGGAGACCTGATTGCCAACCGTGTGTATTATTCCTCTGACAGAAAGCAGTTTATTGCAATCTGCTACGCAGGTACCGAAGAACAATGGGATAATGTTTCCGGTAAAGATATTAGGCTGAGAGAAGGCCATGTTGAGCTGTTCTTTAACGGTCAGGAGCCTGAACCCTTCTGTAACATTGTATTAAAATCAGGTTTGGGTGGAAATAATCACCAAGGTCCGATTGTTTCCGGCGGTATGGGTGACTTGTATTTAGGGTATTATTACATTCCGTCACCGGGTTGTAAGATTGAATGGTCAATTGAAGGCAAAACAGGCAGACTCAAAGAAAAAGAAGATTCAGCCGGTATGGTAACGGGTGCCAAAGTATCCTGGCTCACTATGGGCTGGTCAACGGTAACTGCAAAAGTAATTGATGCAAACGGTAACGTTATAGCTACGGACGAACTTATGCTTGGTGCCATAACCGAGTACAATGTAAAAGATAATATGGGTCTTATCCTCTGGGGCGGAGGAATGACAGGGTTTATGTTGGTAATGTCAATAATAAGCATTGTTTTCTTGCCGGTTACAGGCCCTCTGGCAATTATTTTAAGCTTGTTCCGAGGATAAAAAATGAGCGATGAAACTGCCTATTCCTTCTTGAAGTAAAGATTTTTTTATGATATGGTTGAGGTGGAATAGGGACGAATATAGCCTTACCCTATAAAAAGTAGGGTAAGGCAGGAATAGCTGTCATACCTTGGGAATGACCGTCAGGAGATATAGGCGATGAAAAGAAGACTAATTATTATTTTTATCTTAGTAAAAGTTCTTGTTTTGATTTTGTCGGGTTGTAATGACAGTTACGATATCAACCAATTATACAAAATTACTGATAACGGCAATTTTACCTATGATTATGTCATCAAAGACAGACATGGTAATATTCTCATAAGTGATAAGGATGTATCACGGAAACCCAAGGTGAATGTTATAAATGAGGATATATTGAACATTTCAGTTCAAACAGGTACGGGCATTTCTACTCGTTGGACGATTTATTGTGATGTTAACAGCGGAAATGTATCTGACACGTATTATTCTGTTTTAGGCGAATACGAAGAGAATGTTGTCTTTGTAAATTATGATAATGGAAGGCATAGTGTTATAATACAGGATATTTTTAACAAAGGAGAGTATTTAAAAGAAGTAGTGCTTGAGGATGTGTCTGAAACGGTAGACCCTATTGTTGACTACGTTAAATTTGATGATAAGATAAAGATAATGTATTTAAAAGGCAACAGCTTTTTTGAGACCGAATTAATAATAGAAATGTAATCTGTGTATTCAAAACAGCCCCCCTTAGGCAAGGGGGCCTTATTGAAACAGCGATGTAAATTCCGCTCCATACTTGAAAGATAAATGTGTTTTATGATATAATACCGGCAAAACGGAGGGGATATTATGTGGATTATATACCTGTTTTTTTGCGGCGGCGGTGCTGTTTTGATTGCTATGACTCTGGTAAGAATTATTCAAATGAAGCGTTGCACAGAAGTTGTTGACGGCTGGTTTCTTGATACTGTAAGAGTATTTAAGGTCAGATACCATACAACAAAGGCAAAGTTTTTTTATGTGTATGACGGTAAGGAATACTATGGGCTTACAGACCTTGGTATCAGCACAAAGCGAATGAACGAGTTTTCAAAAAGCTGCAAATATACTCTGTTTGTAAACCCGAAAAATCCGCATAAATTTGCCTATGATAAGAAGCTTACATTAGGCAATGAAATTATTCCGTTAATATCCGGTGCGTTATTTATTATTGCTCCTATTGCGTTTGATATTTGGACGGGATTCTTTTGGTTAAGGTGGTTTTAAAATTAAAACGAGCGATGAAACTTTTGCGGTTTCATCGCTCGTTTGTTTATGCATTCTGTAAAATTTGGATTGAGTTCTTTTCTACTTTTTTATCCCCCAGTCAGCTAAAGCTGACAGCCCCCTTTAGGCAAGGGGGCCTCTTGTTAGTTGAATTGCCTCCCTTGTCTAAAGGGAGGAGGACCGCGTCAGCGGTGGAGGGATTCCTTGATAATAACGTCAATATACTCACAAACACCGTAGAAATTGTCGAATATTTCATTATTGGGTATTCGTATAACTGTTAGATCTCTTGATTCAATTTTTTCTGTGCGGATTTTGTCTTTTAATAAGCCTTCTTTGCTGTAATGCTGTGAGCCGTCAAGCTCGATAATCAGCCTTGCATCGTGACAGTAAAAATCTACGATATAGTTATCTATAACTTTCTGTCGCAGAAATCTAACGGGATACGTACGAAGAAAATCATACCATAAATGTCGTTCTTCTTTGGTCATATTTTTTCGAAGTGTTTTTGCGTTTTCAGTTAATTTCGGGTTGTGTTTTCTGTCCATTTTTATCCCCCTGACAGTCCGGCGACTGACAGCCCCCTTTAGGCAAGGGGGCTTTATTGAAACAGCGATGAAACCCAAAAAGTTTCATCGCTGTTTTATAATTGGTAGGGTAGTGCAAAGGCTCCCTTGTCTAAAGGGAGCTGTCAAAACCGCAGGTTTTGACTGAGGGATTCTATCAGAAATAATCTGATTTATCTCGTTGCCTCAATGTGATTGGAAATATCCCTTTTATTGAGGCATTGCGACTGAGGATCTCGGCTTGTTGGTGTGATATAACTTATCTCGTTTTATCACTTTTACTCGCAATATCTATTTTATTGAGGTATTGCGGCTGATGCTAATCAGTGTTTGAAGTGGCGCATACCGCAGAATACCATTGCGATACCTGCTTCATTACAAGCCTTGATTGAGTCTTCGTCACGGATTGAGCCGCCCGGCTGAATGATAGCTGTGATGCCTGCTGCCTGAGCTGCTTTTACGCAGTCGTCAAACGGGAAGAATGCGTCGCTGCCCATAACGCTGCCTGCAGCCTTGTCTCCGGCGTACTTGATAGCAAGCTCAAGTGCTGTAATACGGTTTGTCTGGCCGGGGCCGATACCTGTTGTAGCGTTATCCTTTGCAAGTGCAATGCCGTTGGATTTGGTGTGCTTTACAACCTTCCATACGAACATAAGCTGCTTCATTTCTTCCTCTGTGGGCTTTCTGTCTGTAACGCAAACGATGTCCTCTTCATTGAGAAGCTCTGTGTCAAGCTCCTGAACAAGCAGACCGCCTGCAACCTTCTTCATATCAACAAGACCCTTCTTGTTGGAATCAGCAAGGTTGGGAAGCTCAAGAAGACGGATGTTCTTCTTAGCTGTGAGAATTTCGAGAGCCTTCTCGGAGAACTTGGGAGCAATGATGATCTCAAGGAAGATCTTTGCAAGCTCGTTGGCTGTTTCCTCGTCAACCTCTCTGTTGAGTGCAACGATGCCGCCGAAGATTGAAACGGGGTCAGCGTTGTATGCGTTGAGGTATGCCTCGTGGATTGTCTTGCCGATACCTACACCGCAGGGGTTAGCGTGCTTAACACCTACTGCAACGGGCTCATCAAAGCCAAATTCCTTGATGATATCAAGTGCGCCGTTAGCGTCGTTAATGTTGTTATAGCTGAGCTCTTTACCGTGAAGCTGTTTTGCAGCGGAAAGAACATTGTCAGCTGCACCTACCTCTGTGTAGAATGCTGCCTTCTGGTGCGGATTCTCGCCGTAACGCATATCCTGAACCTTTTCGAAGGTCATGGTGAAGCAATCTGCAAACGGGTCTTCGCCGCGCTGCTTTCTGAGGTATGTATTGATCATTGAATCATAGTTAGCCGTGTGCTCAAATACCTTGCCTGCAAGCTTGAACTTTGTCTCCTTGCCGGGTGCACCGTTAGTCTTGTACTCTTCAATAACAGTTGCATAGTCAGCAGGGTCAACGATAACTGCAACGTCCTGCCAGTTTTTAGCAGCAGCACGGATCATTGTCGGGCCGCCGATGTCGATATTCTCAATAGCGTCCTCAAGTGTAACGTCGGGCTTGAGAATCGTCTGCTTGAAGGGGTAGAGGTTGATAGCAACAACGTCGATCGGAGTTACCTCGAGCTTTTCAAGCTGCTCCATATGCTCGGGGTTTGAGCGCATTGCAAGGATACCTGCGTGTACCATGGGGTGGAGAGTCTTAACTCTGCCGTCGAGGCACTCGGGGAAGCCTGTGATGTCTGAAACCTGTGTGCAGGGGATACCTGCGTCAGCAACAGCCTTTGCCGTGCCGCCTGTGGAAACTATTTCAAAACCGAGCTCGTAAAGCTCTTTTGCAAACTCTACAATGCCTGTCTTGTCTGAAACGCTGAGAAGTGCTCTTCTTTTCATTGGGGTTTTCCTCCTTGAAATTACTTTCTCTCTTCGCACAGCTTTGCTACCGCTGCGGGAAGGATTTTCCATTCTGCCTGCTCCATAACTCTTCGCTGAAGAATTTCGGGTGTATCACCGTCAAGCACGTCAACAGCCTTTTGCGCAATAATTCTGCCGCCGTCGGGAATCTCGTTGACGAAGTGTACGGTTGCGCCCGTAACCTTAACACCTTTCTCAAGTGCAGCTTCGTGAACCTTGAGACCGTAGAAGCCCTTGCCGCAGAAAGAGGGGATGAGGGCAGGATGAACGTTTATGATCTTTTCGGGATATTTTTCAATTATCTTTTCGCTGAGTATTGTCATAAAGCCTGCAAGCACGATGAGGTCTGCCTCAGCAGCCTCAAGCTCGGCCAGAAGAGCTGTTTCAAACTCTTCAGCTGTCTTGCCCTTACGCTCTATAACAACGCCCTGCACGCCTGCTTTTTTTGCACGTTCAAGCGCGTATGCCCCTGCTGTGCTTGAAATAACGCGCACAAATTCGCCGTGTGGAATCTGACCTGCTGCCTTTGCATCAAGCAGAGCCTGCAGGTTAGTGCCGCCGCCTGATACGAGGACAACTATGTTCAGCATATGTCAACACCCTTTTCGCCGGCTACAACTTCACCGATGATGTGTGCCTTTTCGCCGATAGCGTTAACTGCTCTTACAGCCTCGTCTGCTTTGTCGGAGGAAACTGCAACGCAAAGGCCAACACCCATATTGAATGTGTTGAACATATCTCTTTCGGGAATGCCTTCGGAAGCGAGAAGATTGAAGATGGGCTTTACGGGAACAGCTTTGCGCTCAACCTTTGCACGAAGGTCGTTGCCGCTGAACATTCTCGGAATGTTCTCGTAGAAGCCGCCGCCTGTGATGTGGGAAATACCGTGAATCTTACATACCTCTTTGATAGCAGAGATTGTCTTGACATAGATCTTTGTGGGTGTGATGAGCTCTTCTCCAAGTGTCTTGCCAAGCTCGTCAACGTAGATTGAAAGTCTCTCGGGTGAAACATTGAATGCCTTTCTGACCAGAGAGAAGCCGTTTGAGTGAACACCGGAGGATTCAACACCGATAAGAACGTCGCCTGCCTGAATGCTCTTGCCGTCGATAATGTCCTTACGGTCTGCAAGACCTACGCAGAAGCCTGCAAGGTCATATTCATCGTTTGTGTAGATTCCGGGCATTTCTGCCGTTTCGCCGCCTACAAGCGCACAGCCTGCCTGAACACAGCCGTCAGCAACACCGCTTACGATTGCGGCAACCTTTTCGGGAATGTTCTTGGCAACTGATATGTAGTCGAGGAAGAAAAGGGGCTTTGCGCCTGAGCAAGCAACGTCATTTGCGCACATTGCAACACAGTCAATACCGACAGTGTTATGTATGTCCATCATAAATGCAATCTTGAGCTTTGTGCCTACACCGTCTGTGCCGGAAACAAGTACGGGCTCGCTGATGCCTGTAAGGTTGGGGATGAACATACCGCCGAAGCCGCCGATTTCATCAGCAACACCGGGGATTCTTGTGCGTTCAACGTGTGCTTTCATAAGCTTGACTGCTTCGTAACCTTTGGTTACGTCAACACCTGCTTCTTTGTAGCTGTTTGAATAACTTTCCATAGTTAGCTCTCCTTTATGTTAAGTGATTTTTTTACCGTATTTGTCTACGAAGTTTTCACCTGTTACATCAACGGGGTATTCGCCCGTGAAGCAAGCACTGCAAAAATCAACGCCTGAGTTTTCTGCTACCTTCATCATTGATTCAAGGCTGAGATAGCCGAGCGAATCTGCACCAATGAATCGGCAAATTTCATCAATATCAAGCTTGCAGGCAATCAGCTTGTCCTTTGAACTGATATCTGTGCCGAAGTAGCAGGGATTAATGAATGGGGGAGAGGAGATTCTCATATGAATTTCCTTTGCACCGGCATCCCTGAGCTTTTTGATAAGCTTTGCGCAGGTTGTGCCTCTGACAATTGAATCGTCAACTAGTACTATTCTCTTTCCCTCAATTTCGTTGCCGAGGGGATTGAGCTTTATCTGCACAGAGCGCTCACGCTGTTTTTGCGTTGTCTGAATGAATGTTCTGCCGATGTATCTGTTTTTTATCAGTCCGAGACCGAAGGGGATGCCGGACTGGTTTGCGTAGCCGATTGCAGCATCAATTCCCGAGTCGGGAACACCTGCAACAACATCAGCTTCGACAGGGTGCTCAATTGCAAGGAACTTACCTGCATTGAGCCTTGAACGGTGAACGCTTGCACCGTCGATGACCGAATCGGGCCTTGCAAGGTAAACGTGCTCGAATATGCACATTGATGTTTTCTGTCCGCAGTTATCCGTGTTGCTGTATATGGCTTCATCTGTGATAACGAGTATTTCACCGGGCTTGATATCGCGGATGAATTCGCCGCCTATGCTTTGGATTGCACAAGACTCGGAAGCGACTACATAGGCATCTCCAAGCTTGCCGTAGCACAAGGGACGGAAGCCCTTGGGATCACGTACTGCGATGAGCTTGTGCGGTGTCATAAGGACAAAAGAGTATGCTCCCTCAAGCTCCTTCATTGCCTGGGAAATGGCCGTTTCGATGTTGGGTGTGCCGAGTCTGTATCTTGCGATAAGGTGAACAATCATCTCGGCATTGCTGTTTGTCTGGAAGACGGAGCCGTTGGCTTCAAGCTTTTTTCTGAGCTTGGCTGTGCTGACAAGCGAGCCGTTGTTTGCAATGGATATTGAGCCTTTTTCGTAGCTCATAACCATCGGCTGTGAGTTGATCTCGTCCTCTTCGCCCTGTGCGGAGTACCTTACGTGGCCCAGCGCGACATCGCCCTTTCCGTTAGCCGTAAGCGATGTGAGCTTGTCCTTGTTGAATACATCGGGTACTGTGCCGAGCTCTGTGATACAGTCAACCGTCTGGTCGTTACGTACGGCAATGCCGCAGCTTACCTGACCGCGGTGCTGCAGTGCGTAAAGTGCAAGGTAGGTTTCCTGTGCTGCATCGTGTTCTCTATTGCGGTTGAATATACCGAATACGCCGCATTCTTCGTGAATTGAAGACATATTATTACCTCCCGGTAAAATAGGAATCAGAGTGAAGCTACCTGAGCAGCAAGAGCAGCGTCTTTTTCAAGAACTTTCTCTGCCATATCTTTCTTCATCTGCTCAAGTGCCTTGGCAAGTGTGGGCTCGCTGAGTGCAAGCATCTGAACTGCGAGGATAGCAGCGTTTTCTGCACCGTCAATGGCAACCGTTGCAACGGGAATGCCTGCGGGCATCTGAACTGTTGCAAGGAGTGCATCAAGTCCGTCAAGAGTTGATGACTTAACGGGTATGCCGATTACAGGCAGTGTAGTGTGGGCGGCAAGTACACCGCCAAGGTGTGCTGCCTTGCCTGCTGCGGCAATGATAACACCGAAGCCGTTTGATGCTGCGGTCTTTGAGAATTCTGCAGCTGCGTCAGGAGTTCTGTGAGCGGACATAACGTGTGCTTCACACTCAACACCGAACTCTTTGAGTTTTTTGATGGCTTTGCCTACTACCGGCAGATCGCTGTCGCTGCCCATTACGATTGCTACTTTTTTCATGGCTGTTTACCTCGTTTTCAAAAGATTAAGGCTGTTACACCCTTATCGGCGCAACAGCCCTCATTTCATAGTTGTTGACAGAATGCGGCAAGGTGCATTATAGGATACAGTGTGAAAAATATGCATTGTCGCCACATCCCTTATTTTAAGAATAAACATATTTTAATTTATTTTAGCCGATATTTCAAGACCTTGATCTATGATTTTTACAATTTCTACATATATATGTATATAAGCTCTTGATGACACATCATTTTGGTCAATATAACCATTGAAAAAGTGAGGGAAAAAGTTATGAAAAAAACGAGTCTTTTGTTTATAACAGTAGTTTTTTGTTTGCTTGCGGCTTCGTGTATGCGTATGGGGGAAAGAGACAGTCTGGATTTCCTTTCGGCAATGCATGCATACGGATACCGCTGTGTTGTGGAGGAAACGCAGAGCGGTGAAATGCTGAAAGAGAGCTGCTACGTTGACGGATTTAAAATTTCAATGTTTTCGGAAAATGACGGGCGACTTGTGCGTATTAGTGTTACATATGCAGGCAGTGAAAATGCAGGTTTTGCGGCACTCGCATCAGATGCCGTGGGTGCTTTCTGCGGCTTTGACGGTGAGCAGATTGCAGCGGTTTTTTCGGTGCTCGGTGTGGGGGAGAGTTTGCCGCAGGACAGTGGTGATGTCATACGGTGCGATACGCAGTGGTACGGCTTTTCGTTCACCTGTGATGAGGCAGGCGGCGCGCTTGCGGTTGACAGCTACCGCTTCAGACCGACAAGCACACCTGATGTTACTCTTAATACAACCGTGCCGTTTGTTTCTTTCGGTTCATCTGAAAAATCCTCTTCTTGAGCAGCCGTGCGGCGGTGCTGCAGGGGGTGTGAAGCATACGAGAATTATATCGTCGCCGATAACGTCAACATCACACCACGGCACACGTAAATCGTGGTCGCAGGCATAAGGTGAAAACATTCTTCCGCCTCTGCAGACAATCAGGTTTATCACCTGGCCGTTGCATGCGTCAATCTCAACGTCGCATACGTGGCCGAGTCTGCAGCCGTCTTTTTTGTTAATAACTTCTTTTGTTCTCAGGTTTGCGATGCAGTGTTGCATTTGTTTCCCTCCTCAGGTCAGTTCTATGCCGTTTATTATGGTAAAACAGCACAAAAAATTATATGAAATTTTTAACAAAAAGTTGATGGGTAATACTTTTATTTTACAATATATTGTGTTAAACTGTCCGTAACATTAAGTTACTTAGGAGGATGTGTTTTGAACTTTTTGGTTGATAAGCTCCGTGTGTTTCTGCCGGAGATTCAAAAACTTGTTTTTTCCGATTCTGTTGAAATAACCGATTTTAAGTATCTTCCCTGCGGCTATAAGCCTGTCGCAGGTATGCCGCCCGCCGTTACCGATGAGTGGCAGGATTTCGGCAAGTATGACCGTTGGGGCGATACAGTCGATTCTCACGCATGGTTCTATAAAAAAATCGTTCTGCCCGACAGTATGAAAGGTAAAACAGTTGAGTTTTATTTTGAAACCGGCAGCTATAATTCGGATGTTGACCGTGATCCTCAGTTTACGGTTTATGCCAACGGTAAGCTGATGAACGGCTGTGATTCCAACCATCGTTACACAATGCTTGAGGGCAGCGATGAGTATGAAATTTACGTCTATGCTTATACTGGTATGAACAGGTGCCGCCACAGCGTAGTCAGTAACCTTTTTGTTGTGGACGAGCTTTACAAGAAACTTTACTACGATTTCAAAGTTCCTTACGATACACTTCGTCTTCTTAAAGATAACAGCAAGGAATATGCTGATATCCTTATGCACGTAAATACTGCGCTTAATATGATTGATATGCGCGTGCCCGGCTCACCCGAGTGCAGAGAGTCCTCACAGAAGGCTCTCGACTATATGCGTAACGAGTTTTACGGTAAATACTGCGGTGAGCAGGAGGTTAACTGTATCTGTATCGGTCATACACATATCGATGTTGCGTGGCTGTGGACTCTTGACCAGACAAGAGAGAAGACTGTACGCTCTTTTTCGACGGTTGTTTCGCTTATGAAGCAGTATCCCGAATATAAGTTTATGTCTTCTCAGGCTCAGCTTTACAAGTATCTCAAGCAGGAAGCGCCCGACGTATACGAGGAGATTAAGAAGCTTGTAAAAGCGGGCAGATGGGAAGTTGAAGGTGCAATGTGGGTTGAGGCTGACTGTAACCTCACCAGCGGTGAAAGCCTTGTGCGTCAGGTGCTTTTCGGCAAGCGCTTCTTCAACAAGGAGTTCGGCGTTGACAGCAAGGTGCTTTGGCTGCCCGACGTATTCGGCTACAGCGCAGCACTTCCGCAGATTCTCCGCAAGAGCGGTGTCGATAAGTTCGTAACCTCCAAAATCAGCTGGAACGAATCCAATATGATGCCTTACGATACGTTTATGTGGCGCGGTATCGATTCAACAGAGATATTCACTCACTTCCTTACAGCGCAGAATTGCGATAAGGAGAATACCGTAAACCGCAACACTACATATAATGCAATGCTTGAGGCGAGCCTTGTAAAGGGCAGCTGGAACAGATATCAGCAAAAGCACATAAACAATGAGGTTATTATAACCTTCGGCCACGGTGACGGCGGCGGCGGTCCGACTCAGGGACACCTTGAGAATTACGACAGATTCAAGCATGGCATTCCCTCGCTTCCCGTTACAAAAATGGAGTTTGCGGGCGATTACCTTGAGCGTGTCAAGCAGCGTACAGAGAATCATCCTAAGATGCCCCATTGGGTTGGCGAGCTTTACCTCGAATTCCACAGAGGAACGTACACATCTAATGCTTGCAACAAACGCTACAACAGAAAGAGCGAGTTCCTCTACCAGAATATCGAGCTTTTCAGTGAAATCAACCGCCTCTACAACAAGAAGGCTTATCCGCAGGAGAAGATCAACGAGGGCTGGGAGTGCATACTTCTCAATCAGTTCCACGATATTATTCCCGGTTCATCAATTTATCAGGTTTATGAGGAGAGCACAAGACAGTATGAGGCAATCGGTGCAGCCGGCAGAGATCTGCTCGGTTCAGCTCAGGCTGATATTGCCGCAAATATTGCTACCGATGGCGGTATAGTTGTTTTCAATCCTCTTTCATTTACAAACAGCGGTGTTGTTGACGTAGACGGTGAAAAGATTTACGTCAAGGATATCCCTGCAAAGGGCTGGAAGGTTGTAAAGGGCAACGAGAGTGACGGTGCTGTAGAAGTATCCGACAAAAAGCTTGAAAATGCTTTCTTTACCGTCGAATTTGCAGACGATTACACAATCAACCGCATTTACGACAAGCGTGCAGACCGTGAGGTGCTCAAGGCAGGTGAGCGTGCAAACGTTATCGAAGCTTATGAGGACTTCCCGAGAGAGTACGACGCATGGGAGATTTCCGTTTATTATAAAGAAAAACGTTGGGAAATCAGCGACGTGAGCGCTGTTGAAATGCTTGATGAAGGCGTGCGCAAGGGCTTTAAGATTACGCGTAAGTTCCTTGATTCAGTAGTTGAGCAGAAGGTATGGCTCTATGCCGATATCGATAAAATCGACTTTGATACAACTGCTGACTGGCATCAGGAGCATATCCTCGTTAAGGCTGCATTCCCCGTTGAGATTAATGCAGACAAGGCAACGTACGAAATTCAGTTCGGTAATGTTGAGCGACCCACTCACGGCAACACAAGCTGGGATGCCGCAAAATTTGAGGTCTGTGCTCATAAATTTGCCGATATCTCCGAGTGTGATTACGGCGTAAGTATTCTTAACGACTGTAAGTACGGCCACGATATACACGACAGCGTTATCAGGCTCACTCTTCTCAAGTGTGCAACTCATCCCAGCCCCAAGGCTGATAAGGGTCACCACGAGTTTGTTTATTCGCTCCGTCCTCATATGGGCTCGTTCACTCAGGCAGGTACGGTGCAGCTCGCTTACGACCTCAATAACCCGATGACAGCTGTTAAGCTCGGTGCTCAGCAGGGTGCTCTGCCCGAAAGTTACAGCTTTGTGAGTGTTTCACACGAGAACATTGTTATTGATACCGTCAAGAAGGCTGAGGACAGCGACGAAACCGTTGTACGTATGTACGAAAGCTGGAATAAGCGCGTAAACGGTGCGAAGCTTGCGTTTGGTTTTGATATCAGCCGTGCAGTGCTCTGTGACCTTATGGAGAACGAAATTGAAGAGCTTGAGGTTGTTGATAACTCAGTCACACTGCCTGTAAAGCCGTTCGAAATCGTAACAGTTAAAGTTAAATAAACAGCATAAAACAAAGAAGCTGCATCAACCGATGCAGCTTCTTTTTAACTTGCTAATGGTAAATAGATGTTTTCAGAATCAAACAGTATGGACATACTGTTGTTGTGTAACTGATTTATCAAACTAATTTTATTTAAAAATAATGTAATTCCATTATCTTCAACTGATGAAAATGATTCAAGTGTTTTATCTAAAGCGTTTTCGTTATACTTTTTGAGCTTTTCACTTCCTGCGAGTATTTTATCATCAATTTTTACTTTATTATCCTTGTCTGGTATTTTTGCTATTTGCTGTCCGGTGAATTTTCCGGCAACGGAAATGCCCTGTAAGGCACGAGATTGTAATGATGAGGAAATATAGGATTGAACCAGCTCCATAGAAGATTTAAAAAATTCATCATATTCTTTAGAATGCTTTTTGATTTTTTCTATAATACTGTTTAAATAAGAAGAGTCGAAATTTCCTAACAGCATAATATCAAGAAAAGATGCAAATGTGTATATGTACAATGAAAGTTTATAATATCTGAATTTGGTTTGAATATCATTTAGAGTTTTACCGGTGTCGATGTGAATAAATGATTGCTTTTTTGTCTTTTTTTCTATCATTTCTCTATAAAATAATATGTTCTGTTCGGCACTTCTTTTTATATCTAAAATTTGGTTTTCTCTATTGGAGCAAAATTGATTATTGTTCCAATTGTGTTGATAATCTTCGATGATTTCAGATAATATAAGTAAATCTCCCTTAAGTTGAGTTTGCTTATCTGTTTCAAGGAAATTTATTATTTCTTTTTGAGTTTCAGAAATTTCTTTTAATGACTTGTTTATTGCCATTATAGCTAATGCAATAAACATCATACTTGCGCCTGATGCGGCTTGTGCTGTAGATTTAACTTCTGAAAATCTGGCTTGACCTGCAATTTTACCGTCATTTAAAATAGCACCAAGCTTGTAACCATCCTTTTCTGCTAACTTTCCTGCAACAGGGAAATAAGCTTTATATAGTGTTTGTCCTTTTTCGGCAAATTGAGCAACGGCAGAAACAGCAGATGCAATTGAAGAAAAGTTAGCTCCTAAATAAGTTAAATCATCGAGAGGAAATGAAATATATTCATTAGGTATAAATTCGTTGATGTTCTGTACAGCTAAATCAGTTGCGTCAGTTGCTTTGATAAAATTCTGCTTAACAATACTGTCAACCATTTCTAATGTCCTTTCTGTTTTATTATTGTAGGTTTTGATATTTGCAACTTTTGAATTAGTACAATAATTGCGAATTGCGAATTGAATAAACCTTCACAACCTCGCCGTCAAGTGTTTTCCACGTAAAAACACCGTTTTCGAGTATCATATATCCGTGGTGGATGTATCCTTTCGGCAGTGAAACAGAGCCGGGGTTAATGTAAGTATAACCTTCGTGCTCGTTACATGCCGGCACGTGTGTATGACCGTGGAGAAGTATATCACCGTTTTTGAGCGGAGGGAGATTGGTTTCGTTGTACACGTGGCCGTGCGTTGCATAAACGGTAAGTTCACCGTCAAAAATTACCGCGTAGTCGGCAAGAATGGGGAATTTCAGCACCATCTGGTCAACCTCAGTGTCACAGTTGCCTCTGACGCAAAGTATTTCGTCTTTCATAGCATTGAGCAACTCGATTACAGCCTTTGGCGCATAACCTTGGGGCAGGTCATTCCTCGGGCCGTGGTAGAGTATATCGCCCAGCAGAAGCATTCTGTCTGCTTCCTCACGCTTATATGCGCCTATCAGCTTTTTGCAGTAGTATTCGGAGCCGTGTATATCCGATGCGATGAAAAGTTTCATTTACTTTACCTCACTTCAAGCAATTTTTAATAAACTGTATTACCAAACCGATAACCGTAGGGTCTTCCCTGGTCATCAGTTCATAGTCGATATTGTCATAACAGGCGGAGAGTTCATCTTCACTTGTGTTTTTATCTTTTTTCAGCGCTTTCAATTTTGCAAAAGTGCCGTTCATATATTCTTCGGATGCTATTGTCTGGTAGACGTTATGATATCTGCCTTTGAAGAAAACCGATTTTACGTGCGGTAAATCCTTGGCTGCAAGCGCGGCGGATATGTGATGTTTTACAATGGCATCTTCTTCACCCTGAAGCAAAAGTACGGGTGTCGGTTCGGCTTTGGCGAGCGATTCGCTGCATAAAATCATAGCATTTTTGCCCTCGAAAAGGCGGAAAAACAGCTTAAATACAGGCGCGAGGAAGCCGAGCTTTTCTCCCATAGCGGCGCTTATCACCTGATATCCGCTGTTAGGTGCGCCGAAAGTGACCGCACCGTCAACTTTAACGTTCGGGTCACCGAGCGCCTGGCACACCGAATATCCGCCCCAGGAGTGACCTGCGAGAATTATTTTCATCTTGCTGAGCGTTGGGTGAGCGCTGACAAATCTGAGCGCTGCTTTCAGGTCTTCCGGGCCTTGGCAGAATCCGACGAGTTTATCACCCTCCGATTTGAATGTGCCGGTGTTGTCGTAGGCAAGTACGGCAAATCCGTTTTCGGCAAATGTGTTTATCTCAGTCATATAGCTCAGGTGTCCTCCGCCCATACCGTGTGAAAAAACAATCAGAGCATCAGGCACCTTAACGCCTGCTTTTGCGTAAATTGCACCGCGCAGCATAGCGCCGTGTTTATTCGGGAATTCTACAGGTGCCGCTTTAAGTGAGTCAAAGTCGTTGTGTGTGAAATATTTAAGTCTGTCATCACCGTCACAGCGCTTGCCGAAAACCGCACTGTACAGACGGTATCCGAAAAAAACGGCAATGCCGATAATCAGCACAATGACTGTAAGTATTATGAGAAAAGCTGTCATTATTTATCTCTCCTTCAGTTATCTGTTTATTGAATTGTAACACAAATTAAACGCAGTAACAACAGCAAAATTGTCTTTTTGCTTGCTTGACAAAAGGTTTTTTCGGGTCTAAAATCGTAATGTTAATCTGTTGCTTATCGTTTGAGGTAAAATTATGAAAAAGTATAAGCATTACGTAAAAAAATATTGGTACAGCTTTTTGTTGGGCCCGTTCTTTATGGTGCTTGAGGCGTGCGGCGAGTTTATATTGCCGTACATAAATGCAAATATTATTGATGTCGGTGCGGCTAACGGTGATGTGTCTTATATCATCAGAAACGGTGCTTTTATGGCGCTTCTTGCAGCTGCAATGATGATAACGGGCGTACTCGGTGCTAATTTTGCCGTGCGAGGCTCGGTTCGCCTTGCTGCAGGTGTCAGGGCAGATGTGTTCAGACAGATTCAGAAATTCAGTTTCAATAATATTGATGAGTTCACTACCGGCTCACTGATTACAAGAATCACAAACGATATAACCCAGGTGCAGAACTTTGCGCAGACTCTTCTCCGCGGAATGTTCAGAAGTCCGATTATGCTTGCAGGTGCGATGATAATGTCGTTTTTGCTTAATGCAAAGCTCGCTCTCGTGATTCTTGTGATAATGCCTGTGCTTGCTGTCACTATTGCAGTTATTATCCGCCTTGCTTCGCCGCGCTATACAAGGATGCAGAAGGCGCTCGATACGCTCAATTCCGATATCGGTGAAACAGTTGTTAATCAGCGTGTCATAAAATCGTTTGTGCGTGAGGAGTTTGAAAAGCTCAAGTTTGCTGCGGTTAACTCAGACCTTGTCGAAAAAAGCACTCACGCACTCAAGGTTATGCTCTTTATGCAGCCTGTGTCAGCTTTTGCAATCAATGCTGCAACCCTCGGTGTTGTGTGGATTGCAGGCGAGCAGATAATGGTTGGCGATATGGAGCTTGGCACCCTTACCGCTTTTATCACATACCTTTCGCAGGTGCTTACCGCACTCAATTTTCTTGCAAATATCATCCTTCAGGGCACAAGGGCGGCGGCAAGTGATAGGCGAATTTCTGAGGTTATGGAAGCAGAAATTGACCTCACCGATGATGAGGCAAAATGTAAAGACAAGCAGGTTATGAGCGGCTCTGTTGAATTCAGCAATGTTTCCTTCCGTTATTTCAAAAAGAATAAAGAAAAGGTGCTCAACGGTATAAGCCTTGTCATAAATCCGGGTGAGCTTGTCGGTATTATCGGCTCAACAGGCAGCGGCAAAACAACTCTCGTTTCTCTCATATCCAGGCTTTATGATGCCGATGAGGGTACGGTAAGTGTTGACGGTACAGACGTGCGGGATTACTCACTTGTTAATCTTCGCAGTGCGATTGCGGTTGTCCTTCAGAAGAATACGCTGTTTTCCGGCACTATTGCCGAAAATCTTCGTTGGGGCAACGAAACCGCAACCGATGAAGAAGTTTACCACGCCGCAAGGGTAGCTATGGCTGACGGCTTTATCCGCTCATTCCCGGAGGGATACGGCACGTTTCTCGGCAGGGGAGGCGCTAACCTTTCGGGCGGTCAGAAGCAACGTCTCTGCATTGCAAGAGCACTTCTCAAAAAGCCTAAAATAATAATACTTGATGATTCAACAAGTGCGGTTGATACTGCAACGGATGCATCGATCCGCAAGGCCTTCCGTGAGGAATTGCCCGATGTTACAAAGATAATAATCGCTCAGCGCATAACATCCGTTGCTGATGCGGATAAAATTGTTGTGCTCGATCACGGCAGGGTTGTCGGTTGCGGTACGCATAAAGAATTGCTTGCTTCCTGCTCCGAATACAGTGAGATTTATTATTCTCAGAAAGATAAGGAGGATGAGTGCAATGGATAAACTTCGTGCTGAAAACCTTATCAAGCGTTATTCGCAGTCATCTTCATCAAAGTCAGGCGCAAAGGAAATGGATGTTGCGGGCAGAGGTGGCAGAGAGAGTGCAATGCGTGCCGGCGGTAAGCCGAAAAACCTGCGCAAAACGCTCGGCAGAATGCTCAGCTTTCTCTCAAAGCAAAAGATGTTGCTGATAATTGCGCTTTTCTGCTCCGTGTTGCAAACCCTTGCAACACTTGCGGCATCATATATGCTGCGCCCTATTATGAACAAGTTTCTTTACTGTGACCCTCTCAATGCCGATATCGGTCCAAGGCTCGTCGGTCTTGCTAAAGGTGTTGCATTGATGGCGGCAGTTTACGGTGTAGCTGTGCTCACGCAATGGCTGCAGCAGCGGTTGATGCTGACCGTTTCACAGCGCACGCTCAAGCTTATGCGTAACGAGCTTTATTCAAAGCTGCAAACCTTGCCCATACGCTATTTCGATACCCACGCGGCGGGCGACATAATGAGCAGATTTACGAACGACATCGATACTGTCGGTGAAATGCTCAACACAACGCTTATACAGATTGTGTCGGGTGCTATAACAATTGTCGGCACAATTATTTTGATGCTCTATACCAATCCTATTTTAGGCGGTATAACAATCGTTATGACTCCGCTTCTTACCCTTGCAAGCAAGCGTATTATCAAGTCAAGCAGGGGGGCATTCGTCCGCCAGCAGAAAAACCTCGGTATGCTCAACGGGTTTGCGGAGGAGATGATATCGGGTCAGAAAGTTGTAAAGGTATTCGAGCACGAGGATACCGCTGTCGAGGAGTTTGAATACCTCAACGGTGAACTTTGCAAGGCACAGATAAAGGCTCAGTTCAATGCGGGCATTATGGGTCCCGTAACCCACCAACTTTGTAACGTCTGCTACGGTATAACAGCTTGTATCGGCGCTTTGCTTGTTGTCTACAGAGGTTTTGATATAGGCGGCCTTGCGGTTTCGTTAAACTATACTCGCAGCTTTAACAGGCCGATAAATGAAATATCAATGCAGATGAATACCGTTTTTTCTGCTCTTGCAGGTGCAGAGCGTGTGTTTGAGGTGCTTGACGAAGAGCCTGAAACGCAAACTTGCCAAGCAGCTGATATAAGCGAAATAAAAGGGCATATCGAGCTTAACAATGTCAGTTTCGGTTATGTGCCTGAGGTAACGGTGCTTCATAATATTTCACTGTACGCAAAACCGGGCCAGAAAATTGCCTTTGTCGGCTCGACGGGTGCAGGCAAAACAACAGTTACAAATCTTCTCTCACGTTTTTACGATATAAGCGAAGGTAGTATAACTATTGACGGTGTGCCGATTGAAAAAATCGACCGTAAGCTTCTGCGCAGCAATATTGCAATGGTGCTCCAGGATACGCATTTGTTTACGGGTACAGTGCGCGAAAATATCCGCTACGGCAGGCTTGATGCAACGGATGAAGAGGTTGTTGAGGCGGCAAAAATATCGTCAGCCCATTCGTTTATAATGCATCTTGAAAAAGGCTACGATACTGTGTTGGAAGGCGATGGCGCCAACCTTTCGCAAGGCCAGCGTCAGCTGCTTAATATTGCTCGCGCTGCAATCAGCCACGCTCCTATACTTATTCTCGATGAAGCTACAAGCTCGGTTGATACAAGAACTGAGCGTCATATCGACAGGGGAATGGATGCGATTATGAAGGATCGCACAACCTTTGTTATTGCTCACCGGCTTTCAACTGTACGCACGGCAAACGCAATAATGGTGCTTGAGCAGGGCAGAATTGTTGAACGCGGCACACACGAGGAGCTGCTTGCGATGAACGGCAGGTATGCTGACCTATACCACGAGATAGCACAGCTTGATTAATAAACAAAAAAACAACTTCGATTGATTTTATCTTTCGAAGTTGTTTTTCTTTTGTCAGAATTTGCCTCCGCTGCCGCCGTGCCTGACTCCGCCGGAGGATATATGTCCGCCTCCGCCGCCAATACCACCGCCGCCGACTCTGCCGCCGTGGTTGGTGTTGTTGTTTTTCGGTATGGCTCTGCGCGCGGTGTGCGTGCCTACAAATGCATCACGCTGACCGCTGAGCACAAAACTGCCGCCAACAACATAGCTGTCTGCATCGCGCTGCTTTACGGCTGTATTCATTTTACTCTTGATTATTGTTGTGATAACAAAGGCTATGATAAACGCTGCTAATATTACGACAAACTCGCGGATTGCATATTCCTTCAGTGAGGGCTGATAATTATCCGTGTAATAATAATCGTCAGTAGAGTAATAGTAGTCATCGCCGTAATAGTCGCCGTAGTGAATATCGGGCGAAATTTCGCCGCTTTCGTAGCTGCCGAAATGCGTATTCAGTCCGCGCAGATATTCTTCAAAAGCGGAGAAGTAACTGCCCTCGGAGAGGTAAGGCGTAACGCTTGCGCAAATGTAATCAATCTGATAATCGGGCAGAGAGTCAACAAGCGTGCCGCAGGTGCTTGTGCAGTAATCACGCTCTGCCATGCTGATAACAAAAATCAGACCGTCCTCGGCATAACCGCCCTCATCATAGTAATCGTCACAGTAGCTGATAATATCTTTGCCTTCAGTATCGTACGTTGTGTGAATAATTATGTCGTAGCCGTATTCGCTGCGCAGGTTTTCAATTTCTGTCAGCAGATACTGCTCTTCATAGTCGCTGAGCAGGTCCGCATTGTCAATCATATACGGCGAATCAACCTGAGCATAGCAGGGTATAGCGAGGACGAAGGCAAATATAAAAGAAACGATTAAACATACTGTTTTCTTCATTTTTCTTCCCCCCCTTAAAATACAAAGAGCTGACCCAGCGCAATGAGTCCTGCGGCGATGCCGAGCAGACATCCCCAGTATTTTTTCTTGTCAACGGGAAGGCTTCCTACAAGTTTTCCTGTCTGGCCGTTCATTGCAAAGGTGTACATCTTGTCTTGGTATTTTGTGCTGAGCATCCATACGGGCAGCAGGGCGTATTTTGCTTTGCCGTGGCTTACGCCGATGTTTTTGGTATCCGGTGTGACTGTTGTGTAGCCGCTGACGGTCTGACGGAAGGTATCAACTGTCGTAGCTTCGATTCTGCTGTTTACTCTGGGTGTGTTTTGTTCGATGGTCACATCGTATCTGTCTGCCATATAGCCCGAAAGATATGCCGCATCAAAGTCAACAAGGTCGGCATAGTTGTACGGCTCAATCGCATCCATATAAGCATCATCCATTTTTGAGGATGCGTCGGCGGGAATTTTTTCAAAGCTGAGACTTCCAGAGCGCCATATTTTGTATCTGTCAGTCTTGGTGTATTCGTAGTTTGAATCGCGCCAATGAGTTACTCTTGTTGCGTTGTAGGTTAAGTTTGCACCGACGCTGCAGTCGAACAGCCAGAAGGGGATATAAACGCCCTTGATCTCTTTGATTCTGTTGCCTTTTTTGAATTCCTTTGGCAAAAACAGCTTGCCTTTATAAAAATCCTGCAGCGCTTTTTCAGCCTGCTCTTTCTGAATTTTAAAGGGAATTACAACGTCGGGTCGAAGTCCGCCCGAAAGCTGCGGAGCTATGATTATCGGGCTGTTGCAGTATGGGCATTCTGATGCCGAGGTGGTAGCGTCGGTTATGATCTCAGCGCCGCAGTGGTTGCAGATGTATGTGTTGACGTTTTCAAGTTTTGCTTCGCTCTCTTCATCTTTCCAACCGAATTCTTCAACTGTTTGCGTGCCTTCGGGTTGGCCGCTGTTTTTAAGTATTTCGTCATATTCTGCCAGCTGTTCCTTCGTAAACACGCTGTCACAGTATTCGCATTTAAATTCTTGCTTTTCGCTTTCAAATGTAATCGCACCGCCGCAATTCGGGCATTTGTACGTCATAAGTTCCATATCTGTCACTCCTTATGAATTTATATTATCATAAAGATGACTTGTTTTCAATAAAAAAACGGAGCTCTCTCAAAACAAATGAGACAGCTCCGTTTTGTCATTTGAAAATATCAAATAAACTGAATGTTGTTTTTTTATAGACTTTGTTGTATGCAGCTTTTTTAGGTTTTTTAACCCAGCCGGCACCTTTCTTTCCGTAGCCGGGAATAAGTGCTTTTTTTACTGCGCGTTTTGCTTTTCCAGTAGTTCTCGCCTTAAATGAACGCTTAAGTGAGGGTTTCCTCATACCGAATTTCATTATATCACCTTATTTAGTGTAATACACATTTTTCACATGCGGTGTAGCCTTGTGATTTTGCATCGGCTAAAGATATAGCGTAATAAGTTCCGTTGCCACACGGGTTTTCATAGTGATATTTTTCACCACTTTTAGTTACATAAACCGTAATCTTAGATTCGGGATCTACTGTAGTTGGCTTGGTTGTTGTAGTTTCTTTTTTGGTTGTAGTGGGTTTAGCTGTTGTAGTCACTTTCTGGGTTGTGGTGGGTTTGGGTGTTGCGGGCTCTTTTCTGGTTGTTGTAGGTTTAGTCGTTGTGGTTTCCTGTTTTGTAGTTGCAGTTTCAGTTGTTGTTTCTTCTTTAGCTGTGGTGTTCTCTTCTCTTGTGGGTGTCTTAAAGTCTAATGATGTACGTTCTTCAGTTTCTTGCAAATACGCTGTTGTTTGTTCGGAAGGCTCGGTTGAGTTATCATCAACTGCGGAACCTAAGAGAATAAGAGCCCACAAAAAAGCGTAAAAACCGAATATAACCGAAAGAATAATTTTAATTGCTTTGTTCCAATCTTTTTTACCTAGCCACATAAGCACTATGCCTAGCGGCGGAACAATGAAAAACATAAGCATAACAAACCAATTTTTTTGCCAGAACGGAGTTTTCATAAGTTAACACATCCTCAATAAGATTGCGAATATCTGCTGGGATATCGCAGTTTTGATTATAATCTGATATCAAATTGATGTCAATAATAATTCGTACAAATTCACATCATAATGCTAGTATTTTGATATCATTTTGCAATGAGAGGACGGTTATGTATGGCGGGTAATTATTATCCTCCCTTTTCACTGAGGATATCTGAGGATTTACTTGAAAAAATTAAGCATATTGCGGCAAAAAACAAACGCTCCGCAAACAAAGAAATTGAGTTTGTACTTGAGCAGTACGTCGAAAAATATGAAGCATTGAACGGTAAAATTGAAATTGAAGAATAAACAAAGAACCCGATGTGAACTTGAACGTTCGCATCGGGTTCTTTGTTTGTTACAGTAAATCGTCAAACATACTGATATTTGATGCCTGGGGTTTAAGCTCGCCGCTCTCGCATTTTTTGATGATTTCAACAATCCGGTCGTTGATAGGGGTGGGGGTGTTTGTTTTTCTGCCCCATTCGCATACAACACCGTTTATTGCATCAATTTCGCAGGGTTTTCCTTTCTTGAGATCCTGCAACATCGACGGCTCAATATCGCGGTGCTTTTTCATTGCAATCGGAATAAGGAATGTTGCAACGGCACGTTTGATCGGGTTTGTGTAGTAGAATAGCTTTGTAATGTTTTTGCCCTGAACGGGTGCAAACGTTGCGCCTGTTGCGTGGCCGACATCAATGCACTCCTTCATGCATCTTACGGCAACCTTTTGGCCTGCCTTGTTTTCGGATACGTCACCGAATACGCCGCCTACAACTGCACCGAGGCCGGAGAACGTAGCATTGATGAGAAGCTTTGACCAGCGTGCACCTATAAGGTTATCTTCCTCGTGTACGGGGCACATAAGCTCAAGCAGGTCTTTAACCATTTTGAACTGTGCGTCGGATATTCCTTCCATCTTGCCCATATGAAATGAGAGGCTGTCGGGCTCGCTTGTGAGTGTGCATACACCGGGTTCGTTGAGTGCAGCACCCCATTCAACCGTACAACCCATCGTGCGGTTTGCACCGACGATTTCGGCAATGCCCGGTTCGGGCAGACCGTTCTGGAGAGTTACGATAACGCCGCTGTCCGTCAGATGATCTTTGAGCTTTGTAACAACTTCTTTGTTGAAAAGCTGTTTTGTCATCAACAGAATAACGTCGTATTTACCTTCCATCTCGTCGGGTGTAATTGCTTTGACGGGAACATTCATACTGACTGTACCCTTGATCGTTGCGCCCTTTGTGTTGAGTGCCTCAACGTGAGCTTTGTTGCGGTTGATAAGGTCAATTTCTCCACCGTTTTTTGTGATGTAGGCACCAAGGACCGTGCCGAGGGAGCCGGCACCGTAAATTGCGTATCTGCCCATAGTTAACACCTCTGTATACTATAAAAATTTATTCTTTGATAAAGCTTACAAATTCGCTTGTCTGTTTGCGCTTCTTTTCTCTGAGTTTGTCGTCAGCGCTTGCATAGCCAAGTGCAATTACAAGCCTGACAGGGGAGTCGAGCGAGCATATTTTTCGTATTTGTTTATCGTCAAGCCAGCCGAGTATGCAGGTTGAGAGGCCAAGCTCGGTTGCTTGTGCAGTGATATAGGCTGTTAAAATACCTATGTCGATTGAACGGTAGTCGTTCTTTTTAAGCTTTGAGCCGGCAGCTGCCGTTGTGTTGTATGCACCCTCCGATAAAACTATCATAACGGGTGCCTGTGCTGCAAACTTGTTCATACCCATACCCTGTGTAGCTTTTGCAACAGCCTTTGCCGCGCTGTCTGTACATACTGTTATACGGTAGGGCTGAGCGTTGCAGGCCGATGGAGCGAGCCTTGCTGCTTCAATTACAGCATCAAGCTTTTCTTTTTCAACGGCTTTTGTTTCGTCATAGCTTCTGCATGATTGACGGTTTTGAGTAATTAAACTGAAATCCATAATTAAATCTCCGATTTGTTTTTTATTATTATATAGCAATATCGGCAAATGTGCAACCGTATGTTTGTATTTTACAGTGTTATTGTTTTGCCGCTTGTTTCAACAGCTTTTCCGTTTGCTGTCACGGCAGCATTTTCGGGCAGATTCAGAATAACCTCGGTGCTTTCGGGATACTCCAGATTAATCACAGCTTTTCCGTTTTCAAGCTTGTATTCAAATTTTATTTCACCTATTATGGTCGGCACTGTACAGCATATGCTACTGTGTAAGCCATACTGCGGTCTGATTTCGGTTTTGCCGTAGCCTGCGGTGAGCGGCTTTATACCCGCAATATGCTTGCTCATAACAACCAGTGGTCCGCCTGACCACGCGTGGTTCGATGTGCCGTCAAGTCTGATCCAGTTTTCCCAAAGCGTTGAATAATCGAACTCAGTCATCTCGCTGTATCGCTCGCACATTCTCTTTTCCGCAAGTTCAAACTCACCCATTGAGCAAAGCGCTTCAAGCACGTAATGCTCCATATACGGGCTTGAGTTTCTTATGTTGAAAATTGTGTTTTTTATTTTTTCGTATTTGTCTTTACTGCAAAGTCCTGCAAGCACGGCAACCGCATTGCCTCTGTCGTCATAGCCTTCGTTTTTGTCGCTCTTGTAGCCGTCACCTGTCCACATAGTCTGATATGCCGTATACAGCGCCTTCATTCTGCTTTCGAGCTCGCTTGCGGTGCTTTCGTCACCGAGTAAATCAGCCATATTTTTAACGGCTGATAAAGCGTAATAATACCAGGCGTTCTCAAGGGGCGCTTCGTCAATTTTATCTCCCCAGTCTTTCCAGTCCCACGAGCCCTCTCTGTGCTCAACAAGTCCGCTCTCGGCGATATTCCAGAGGTTGATGTAGTCGAGTGATGCGCCGTAAACCTTTTCGATAAGCTCCTTGTCGGCAGTGTACATATAGTATGTCCAGAATCCGCATACGCCTGCAAGCTGCTGGCAGGGCAGTTCAAAATAATCGTTTTTGATCGGCACAACAGTCTGCAGCACCTTTGTTTTCGGGTCTGTATATGCGAGCATTGTATTGACGCCCTTGAGGTACAGTGCGTATGACGAGGGTGCAAGGCTGTACATCATCAGCATCATTTCATTTGTTACGTCGCCCCACCACTGCGCTCTTTCTCTGTCGGGGCAGTCCATAAAGTTGTCCCTCATCGTTACGTAGAGTGTGCGCAGTGCTTTTTGCCAAAGCTTGTTCATATTATCGGTTTCACATGTGAAGCTGCCGCAGAATTCTGTGTTGTAACCGCTTTCTCTGTATTTGAGGCTGATGATTTTAACACCTGACGGGATCTCATAGGTTATCGTCTCGCCGTTAAACCACGCAGGAGATTCAAATTTCTGGATGCCTTGCTTGGTAACGTAGGTGCTGTGGATTGAGCCCATATATGTATTTTCGGTTGTGATGACTATTTTTTTGCCGGCCTTTGCTTCAACCTCAAGGTAGGGGGTAAGCTGAGCGTTATATGGGATTTTCAGCGTAATTTTCTTTTTGGTACGCCAACTCATACCCTCAAAATCTTTGCTGTTTTCATAGTTCTTCAGTCCGTAATCCTTGAACTGCGGAATATCTCTGCTGTAGGTTTCACCCCAACAGCCTTCGCCTCCTGAGGCAAATTCGTCCGCTTTTTTCCAGGCGGAAAAATCGAAGCCGGGTTTGTTCCAACCGTCAAATTCCTTGCGCGCATCGTAGTATACGTTGCTTTCCGGCAGGCGGTAGTTTGGTTTGAGCTTTCCTGTATCCTCAAGGAAAGCAGGGTTTTTGGTTGCACTCCAGCTGCTGTCGGAGAGAATGGAAATATCTTCGCTTTCTGCCTCGAAAAGCAGACCGCCGCAACCCGCATCAGTGCTGGAATAGCTGGCCTCATTGCCCCAATACCATACAAGTATGCTTATGAGATTTTTACCTTCGCAAAGATAATCGGCAATGTCAATCTCGTCGAAATAACATCCCGTAGGGGAGGGACCGCGTTTGAGTCCGCCTTCGCGGATTACACAGTTACCGTTTATGTAAAGCTGATATTTGTTTTCAGCTGCAATTTGCGCAGTAAGCCTGTCGGGGATGGTTGTTACGTTTACCGTTTTATTAAAGCAAAGCCAGACGTTTTTGCTCGCTTTTTCTTCGTTTAGCCATATCCACTTGGCTTTCCAGTCTTTTTTGAGAATTCTTTTGTATTCCATAAATAACCCTCCGTTTGCAAATCAGATTGAGTTTAGCCTGTATTATAATACTCAATACTTGCTTTACAGTATTTTTATATACAGTAAATGTTTGTGTCCCAAAACGATATATGCGGATGGTGGCGCAGATAAATTTTATAATCTTCGTTTATTTCATTTATTTTGTTAACAAGTTCGAAAATATCCTCGCTTCGGTGGTAGGCGGCCATACAAAGTTTCGGCTTGCTTTTCAGCGCGGCAGCAGCACCTTTAAGCATTTCGCTTTCTGCACCTTCTATGTCAATGTTTATGTAAGAGAAACAACCGTGTTTTTCGAATATAGAGTCTGCACATACCGCCGGTATTTCTTCACCGTCAGCCTTTGCGCATGCGCCTCTGCCTTTGTTGCCGTTAAACTTAAGTGTGCAGTTGTGTGACCATACAGCGCTGTTGATAAGTGTACACTTTGCCTTTTTTTCGCAATAAGCTTCAAGCTTTCTGAAGGATCTCTTATCAGGTTCAACTGCAACTATTTTTTTATAAGATTTGGCGTATTTCAAAAATTCCTCAACCGTATCACCTCGGTAAGCACCAAGGTCCAGAAAACTCTCATTTTCGCCGAGGTTAAGTATAGAGAAAGCCTCATCTTTGCCGCTTTCACACCCAAAGCAGTAATTCAACTCGCCGGTAATCTGGAAGCGGATAATGTTTTCGAATACCTTTTTGGATTGGGCGTCAGCGAGCAGAGAATATGCTTTTTCAATTTCTTCAAGATTGCTTTTCAGAAAATCCTTGTTGAAAATATCATCACCGAAAACAGGCACCGACGGCATAATTACCCTGTGCTTTTCGGACAAAGCTTTGATGTTCTCAATCACTTGCGGCAGGGGGCTTGCAAAACACAGCGCGACTGCAAAATCGCCAAATTCAGCTTCCGCCTGTGATACGGATTTAACCTCAAAGCCGTGAAACGTGCGGCTTCTGACAAAACCGTCGCTTGCAATTACGGCGGAAACGGTTATTCCCAGTTTTTCAAATTCGTTAAAAACTCTGTCGGCACCGTTGCCTGTGCCGTAAACGGCAATGGGCAGGGGAGTGCTTTTAAGTTCTTCCCAACTTGATTTTGTATTTAAAAGCTCTTTAAACATATCTCTCAACCCCTTGCCTCCTAATATTATCATACCCGTTAACAAATAACAAGTGATGTAAAACAGCTGTTGCCTGAGAAAACTTGACATTTTTTGTTGCATGGTATAAAATTTTGTGTTGGATAATTATGTTATATATAAATCTAGCTTTCGGGTGATAGTTTAATGTCTAACCGTATTCAGAAATGGGATTTGCTCAAGCTTTTCCTGATTTTTTGTGTTGTTCTCGGACATTTTGCTGATGTTCATGCGGCAAAAAACGAGTTTACGCAAAGCCTCTACTTGCTTATTTATACGTTCCATATGCCTTTGTTTATTTTTATCTCGGGCCTCTTTTCCAAACGTATGGTGAACGAAAAGAAGTGGGATAAAATACTCGGATATCTCGTGTTGTATTTTGTTTCAAAGGTGTTCGCCTTTGCGAGCGATGCAATATTCATACAGAAGTTCCGTTTCTTCGTTTTGCGCGAGTCGGGTATTCCGTGGTTTATGTTTGCACTTTTTGTTTTTGCTTCGGCTACTGTTTTTACAAAAAGATTCAAACCTGCGTATGTGTTAACTTTTTCGGTGGTGCTCAGTTTGCTCGCAGGTTATGATGAGGAGATAAACAATACACTGGTACTCTCAAGAATAATTGTTCTGTATCCGTTTTACTATGCAGGCTATTGTATGGATCCCAAAAAGCTCGAAAAGTTCAGCCGCGGTGCAGCAAAAAAGGTATGTGCTGCTGTGCTGATCGGCGTGCTTATTTGGGTTGCTTTTCAGTTCAAGGATCTTTACGTCCTCAGACCTATGTTTGTTTTCCAGCATCCTTACATCAAGCTGGGTGAGGAGCTTCTTAATTACGGTCCGCTTATCCGCCTTGCGTGCTATGCTGTTTCTGCTATTGCCGGTATCTGCTTTATTGTTATCACCCCCAACAAAATCGGCAACGGTCACATTGCAAGGCTCGGTCAGTATACGCTTTCTGTGTACTTCTTCCACTTCTTCTTTATGTACATAATTTACACAGTTTTCGAAGCGGTGGGCTTTACTATTGAGGATATCGGTGAACAGATGATATGGATTATTTTCCCGCTGGCGTTCCTCACAACACTATTGCTTTCAAATAAGTGGCTCAATTCTCTTGTGATGAAAATTCTGGATATCCCCAAAACAGCAAGAAAAACCGTAAAGCACAGCGAGGATGATAAAAAGTTGATAATCAGATAAATCAAAGGCATACGTCTTGCGGGATGTATGCCTTTTGTTTTTGGTGTATGCAATTTTTGGTTGACATTAAGACCTTAAAATGTTAATTTATAAATACAAAGCCTATGGGAGGAAATACAATGTTTATCTGGAAAATTATCAAATCCGTACTTTACCCCGGTTGGGCACTTTTCAGCGCGTTTATAATTCTGCTTTCAGGTGTTATCAACGGTGGCGATATTACCTGCTCGCCAAATGCCGAGCTTGTCAGAACGGATAAGTTTACGCTTGACAGAGCGCTGCTTATGAGTCAGGGTATCACAACAGACGGCGAGTATTATTATACGGCAGGTTCAATCTCCGCTCTTGACCTTGTAGGTATGGCAAAGTGGACAGTTGATGGCTTTGAGCGTGTTGCTTACACTCATTTTGCTATTCCGAAGGATATCAAAGAAAAGTACAACAGTGACCATATCGGCGGTATCAGCTATTATAACGGTAAGATTTACGCAGCAACAGAGGATGAAACGGATACATACAATCTCATCCTTATCTATGATGCCCAAACGCTTGAGTATACGGGTGAGTATTACGACCTCGGCACAGAGTATCTCGATGACGGTATCCCTTACTGTGCGGTTGACGCCGATAACGGCTATCTCTACACTTCACCCTTCCACGAAACGGACTGCATTCTGGCTTACAATCTTGATGATATGACGTTCTCTCATAAGATTATGCTTTCGGAGCCGGTTGACAGAATCCAGGGTGCAGAGTATTATGACGGTCTTCTCTATATGTCATATGACGTATCAGGTTCCGCAACCGAAATTGTGCAGACGGTTGATGTTAAAACAGGTGAGGTTAAAAATCTGTTCGAAAGAACCGTCAGCGGACGTGATCACGAGGCGGAGGGACTCACCGTTTATCCGATGGAGGACGGCTCTTTTATTCACGTAGCAGATTACGATAAGCTTATCTCTGTCAATGTAAGACATTATTCGCTTGACAAATAAAATTTAAAAAAGACAAACCGCTTCATTGATTTTTACATCAGTGAAGCGGTTTTTGTTTTGCATTATTCGGCAATTTCAACGTCGAACATTGCCTTGTTTTTTGATACCTTAAGCTCGCCAAAGAAAAGACAGCTGAAATTATTGACCGTTATTTCTTTAGGCGTAACAACGGGATATTCTGCGTTGTACGAATCGGATTTGTGGTTGGGGTTAACTTTTGTGAAAAGGTAGTTAAAGCCGATTCTGTGCACAAATAAGCCGTCAATTTCTATTGTTTCGGGCAGATGGCAGGTATAGCCAAAGTTGTGGCCTTCAGAGTTGGTGGCCTTGATAATGTGGCTTGCTACACCCGTGGGGTAAAATTTGCAGTTACGGATAATCAGCTTACCGTTCCATGTCGAGCCGTAATCTTCGCGCAAATCAATAAAACTGTCAGAGAGAACGGTTGTGTTTTCAATCAGTGCCGTTCCGTTGCCGATAAGTTTGATTCCGTGATGACCCAGTACAGAGTTGATAACCGTTGCATTGAGCACGCCCTGGTGCGCATCAAAGCGTGAGAAAGCACAGCCGTCATATATGAGGTTTTTGCAGTAATTTGTGCCTGCAATTCCCCAATAATCACCGTCGGTGATGTCGTTTGTCTGTTTGCAGTTGATGAACTTTGCGTTAACTGCCGTAGCCGCTCCGATGTCGTATGTGCCCATTGTAACGGATGTACCTGCAGAGCCGATTGTAGTATATTTCTTGTGCCCTGTAAACGTACTGTTTTTTACCGTTACGTTGGCACAGCAAGAAAGGCTGACAAAGGCTGAATAGGGCGAGCCGGTTTTGCCCTCGTTTGTGATGTCGTGATAAATGCTGTCAATAACCGTGTTTGAGCGCCTTACAACAATGCCTCTTGCGTAGTAGGTGTATTCGGAGGGTGCATTGTTTGCAACCGTAGTAAATCTGCCGCCTTTTATTCTCAGAATTTCTTGATCCATCGGGTAAGCGGTGGCACCCGTTACCTCATCAAAATCCCAGATAAGAGGAGTGTCGGGCGAAATATTACCGTTTTCGTCAACAAGTATAACGTCAGATTGGCTGCTGCCGGAATTCTGGTTTGCACCTTTGCGGATGTAATGCTTGACATTGGCGTTTGTAAGCACTACGAGGCTTTCGCACTCAAGCGTTGTGCCTATGCTGTCAGCATCGGATTTCAAAGGAGATACCTTGTCTGTTATATTGATTGCGCCCTGCGACGGTGCAACGTTGAATACCCATGCGCTTCTGTTTTCAACCTGAGTGTCGTCGATTATAAAACGTGCGGTTGACCAGCTGACGTCGGTTTTGATGTAAGCCGTTTTGTCTGCTCCGCCGATGTAATAGGTTGACGTTTCGTTTGCAAAAACACTCATGCCGTTTTCATTTGCATATTCGTGGGTTTTGATAATCGCTTCAAAATCATCTGTCTTACCGTCACCTAAGGCACCAAAGCTTTCATATGTTACGTAATCGGTGAAGGTTTTGCTGTATTCATATCCGTCTTTGAGGTTGCAGCTGCCTTGTGCGCAGAGCAAAACCTCATCGGCGAAAGCGGCTATACCTCTTGAAATACCGACGGTTGAGCTGCCTTTTATGTAAACGTTGCCGTCCTCAACCTTAAGGCTGAAGCTGTCAGTATTGCTGAGTGCTTCATCAATAATAAAAGCCTTCCCGTTTGCGGATTTTTTGATTGCTGTTTTTATGCCGCAGGCTTTGTAGATTTCATCACAAAGTGTCTGTGCGGCGTTTGAATACAGCGTATTATCGCTGTCGGGAATAACAACGCAGTATTCCTCAACTGATACACCGTCAACGGTTATATCATCGAGCGGCCTTACAATATACGGGCTTTCGTAGTTGCCCTTTGCAAGCTCGCTTTTTAGCTCAACTTCCGAGAAAAGCTGAGAAAAAGGAGCTGTGAAAAAAGAAAGTGCGCTCATAATTATCGCAATTACTTTTGCAAACATATTTATCACCCTTAAAGCTTTTTTATCATTATAGCATTTTGGATTCAGATGTCAAATCTGCCTATATATAAAAAAGAATCATAACCCAATAATAGAAAACACTCCGACTGAAACAAATCAGTCAGAGTGTTTTTTATCGCTGTTAATCGGCTTTTATTGGGGGAGCTTGTGTTCTTTCAGCACGATTTCTTTGTCGTAATATGCCCAGTTTTTCTGGTCGAACAGGTTGTCCGAAACGGATGCCCATCTTGTTGCGGGGAACGTGTTGCCTCTGTGCTTATCGATGCTCCATATTGTTGAAAGAACAACTATCTGATCGTGAGCATATTTTTCATCGCTGTTTATCGGGTTGCCTGTAAACGGATTTACGGGATTACTTATCAAGCCCTGTGTTGCAAGTGTAGGAACGTCTGCATTGGTCATAAACTCATAAGATGTTGAGAAACCTTTGCTGTCAAAATCCTTTACCAGAAGCAGGGGATAATAGGTTTCTGCCGTTCTGTTCATATAGTTGTAGTTCTCAAACTCAAACACTTCTGATGATCTGAAACCGCGGCCGTGGTCGGCTGCAATTATAATTCTTGTGTTGTCGTAAACACCGTTTTCTTTAAGATAATCCAGCCAATTTCCCAACTGAACAAGTGCAGCCATATTGACGTGGTAGTGTGACATCTGGTTGACTGTGGTAACGTTTATCGATTTGCCGTTGAGTGTGAATCTGTCAGCGTGTTCAGTGTCATACTTTGTGTTATCTACTATATCTGCGGGAATATATTCGGGTGCCTTCAGAATGGTAGGCTCATGTGTTATGTCGTTTGATATAAACAGATACGTGTTTGTGTTCTCCTGCGTTATCTGAGTCATGGTCGCCATATTATTAAGAACGGTGTAGTTCTTGAGGAAAGGTTTGCTGTGACCTGTTGCAACAGATGTGTTTTCAATCACGTGGGTTGAATACAGAACCTCTCCGAACGCTTCCGTCTTCCAGTAAAGTCCGTTGTTGTAAGCGTATTTCTGCAGCGTAACAGGCATACATTTCATAAGGCTGAAGCAGAAAATGTTTCTTCTGTTCATAATGTTGCTCTGTTCTTTTTGCTCTTCCGATTCGAATTTTCCCTTTGTGATATATGTATCAATTTCAGGATAATCGTCGAAAATCGACAAATCGGGAGATAGCTGATAATTAGCGTAGGTGGGATCGCAAACAGTTACGTCAAACTTGTTTTCCGAAAACAGAACCGGCATAACAAGCAGCGCCTCGTTGTGCTTTTTTGCCATAGGTTCGGTATCTCTTTTGTTCATTTCAACTGGGGTGTATTCATATCCGCCGAACAGCGGCGGGCTGGCATAGTTTGTTGATTCACCGAATGAAACTGTATTTGCATAAAAAGTGAATCCGTCATATTTTTCTTTCAGCTCAGGCTTTTCGTTGAATATGTACGGGGCATAAGTACCGACTGCACGGTCAAGCATTATAACAACAACGTTCTTACCGTTTTTGCTAAGGCTGAAGTTCGGCATATCCACGCTTGCGTTCAGATCGATGGAATCAACGGATTTCTTTATTGTGTGCATATTTACCGCAGACATCACGCCTATTGCAAGTGTAGCAACCATAAGCACGCTGGTTGCCGCTTTTTTCCATTTGATTGCAACAAACAGCAACACTGCTGCGAGAACTGCCAATACTGCGATATTGATCAGTTGTTCGCTTGTTGCAAACGACATCTTTTCACTGTACACAAGGTTAGACGAAATATTGCCGAGCTTTCTTCCGAAGAACATATAGTTGACAACGGTCAGTCCGGACATAATCCAGACAAGTCTGTCAAAAACTACTTTTATGCTTGGGCCGGAGAGCCAATAAAACACCCTGAACCATATCAGGAATGCTCCTGCCGAATAGCAGAATGAGCTTGCTATAAACCACAGCGGATTATAAAAGTACGTTATGTCAACAAACTCCTGCGGTGAATCGGCTATGAGTGCAGAAGAAATCAGAGCGCCGCACAATACAGCCAAAAAGCACGATCCGGCTGTGAACAGCTTGTTATCCGGTTGTGCGGTAATTGGCTTAATATGTTTTGATGCAAACTTCTTGATTGCGGGAAGAAACAATCCGGTCTGTAAAAGAACGCCTGCTACGATGAAGAATGATTTTTTCAGTAAGGAACCGTCAAGCTTGAACAAAGCAAAAACGATTAAAGCGATTCCTGCAAGAGAAGCGATTATGCCTAAGATTTTTTGCGGATTCTTAACCTTGTAAAGGATTGTTTTGCACAAAGAGAAGAAGTTGTTACAAGTCCAATAAAATACCAGGCCGGAAGGGGAGGGGTAGAGGAATATGAGGAAGAATATTGCCATTCCGTAAATCTGGATTTTGTTTTTTATCGGGAAACCTTTCAAATAAATTGTGCTTGAAATAAAGTTTATGGCCGTCATTATTATAGGCAGCACGTTAATTGCAACACCGCCTATTACAAGCAGCCCGTCAGGGGCGCTGAGGTCTGCAATCGGTCCGAATGATACGTGCTCTAAATCCTGTAAATGGGAGAGAAAGCCGTAAGCCGCCATAAAAAACGGTATCTGAAGCAGCAGGGAGGTTGAACCTTTTATTGCTTGAGTAGGCTTGTAATTATTCTGTCTGTAGTATGTCTGAAGCATCATCATCTTTTCGTCGCCGGAAAACGACTTTTTGATGTGATTAACTCCGTCGCGAAGCTTGTTTTCTATATCGCGCGCCTCTTCCTGCATCACGTCGGCACGCTTGTAAAGCGGAAAAACAAGAATATTGATAACCAAGCTCATTGCAATTATGGCCAGGGCAGGATTATCAACTATTTTGTCAGCAATTTTAAAAACGTGCTCGAACAGCAGCTTCAGCGGACCGAGAATTAATGTTTCCAGTATCAAACCGAATGTCACTTTTCACCCTCCTTTTCTGCCGTAAGTTCGCTATACTTAGCTATCATATATTCCGCAACTGCCTGTGCACCGCTTCCGATGTTTGCCCAGGCTTCATTTTTTACAGCCTGTATTCCGTCGGAATAATGCTCATCGGTCAGGCACTTGTCTATCAGCTCTTTTATGTTGTTCATACTGTCTTCCGTCAGCTCACAGCCGATTCGCGGCAGAGCTGAATACACCCACATATCGTTGCCTTTGAGCCACCAGGCATCGTATACACTTAAATCAAAATTCGGTGAGGTATATATTACGGGCTTGTTGTGAACCAGTGCAAAATCAAAAATAACACCCGAAAAATCGGAAACAAGAATATCCGACCTGTGCAGTGCGCTGAAATTGTCCGTGTCTCTGTTCCATTCAAGTTGGTCCGATTCAGGGAATTCAGCCATCAGCTTATCCAGCATTTCCTTTTCTGATGTGAAGGATTGCGGGTGAGGGCGAACAATAATGTGATAACCCGTTTTTAACAGCATTTCTATAATTTTGCCGCCGTAAACCGAAAAAATAGCGCTGGGTCCCCAGGTTGGTGCAAGCAATACAGTGCGCTCGTGCTCTCCTATAGGTTCAGCGGCTGCAAGCGTTGCAGCCATTTCATCCAGGTATGGGATTCCGCCTTCCACCAGCTCTTTTTCGGGCAGGTTGCGGAGCTTTTCAAGTGCTCTTATATCCTTCGCCTGGAATTCGCCGGAATAAAGAATAGCATCGTAATAATCAATTCCGAACATTCTGTACAGTGTAATTTCGCCGGCTGCATGGGGTATATGCACGTAATGCAAAATGTCTTTTGATTTTTTCCACTGATATACTTCGAGGCCCGGTGTTGTGGAAAGCAAAATGCCTGCGTTCAGATAGTTGAGCCTGGTAAAAAGCTTGTTGCTTTCTTTTATGCATTCTGTTTTGAGACCTTTGTATTCGCATTTCAAAGCAGGGTCGTCAGGGGAAGCTGTTATGTACAGCACCTCTTTGCCGCGCTTATCCATTTCACGGCAAATGGGTTCAAATATTTTCCAGTATCTCTTGTCGTCTGAGAAAATAACAAACGGTTCTTTTTTCAGGGATTGGTCAGCTTTGCCGCCGCCCAATTTGTATCTGATTTTAATAGCCAGCATTCTGACAGCATAAAATGCCGCACCAAGCACACCTATAAGCACGGTGAACAGCATACTTCCCGTACCGGGATCGATATACAGTAACATAAAAAAGCCTCACTATCTTTTTACTATACTTTGCAATATGCGATGTGTTTTGCATTAGTCGTACCTTTTATTATATTCTTATTAAAATGAGATGTCAATATTTTGCTTTTATATGCTTGTTTAGTCTCCGAAAACGATAAATTATTTTGGGCGACAAAAAAGCGGCATATGTACAAACATATGCCGCTTGATATTTAAGCGAGGCTTGATGTGTAGGGTACAACCCAGAAAACGAGCAGTACTGCAGTTACAACCGCGCCAAGAGCAATTGACGCAAGTACGGTTCTTTTTGTCTTTTTGATTTCCTTGGGATCTTTTTCTGATTCGGGGATAACAAAAAGAGCTTCGCGCTGCTTCTTCTCTTCGGGGGTAACCTTTGTGAGAAGTGTGCCGATGAGCATACCTATCAGGTTTGCTGCGAGACCGATGAAAAACGGATCGAGAAAAACGGGCAAATCAAGCTTGGCAACAGATGCGAAAATCTTCATACCGCCGCAGCCGATGAATCCGAACAGCATACCGCAGAAAGCGCCTGTTTTCGTTACTCTCTTGCTCCATATGCTTGCAATGCATACGGGCAGCCAAGAGCAGGCAACAACGGTAGCGCCGAGGAACATAATCCAGAAAACCTGAGGAGGGTTGAAGTAAGCAAGCAGCATAACGATTGCTGCAGCTGCAATAACCGCAATTCTTACCATAGTTAAATTCTTGCGTTCGTCTTTTACGGCAGCTTCTTTTTTCTTGAAGAAGTCATTGACTACTGATGTTCCGATTATTGAAAGGAACGTAGTTGCTGAGGAAATGCCTGCCGCAAGAATACCTGTAACCATTACAACACCGAGAACGGTCGGGACAAGGTTTGTTGTTGCCCAGATGATAATGTGGGATTGATCTGCCAGCTCAGGTGAAAAGTGGTTGAGTAATGCCGCACCGCACTTAACGATGAACTCAAGAACAAACACGAAAAAAGCTGCCCAGATTGATGAGCGGATTACGGAGTGCTCATTTTTTGCCATAAGGTATCTGCTTGCCTGCCAAGGAGCAACCATGCAAACCGACATCCATACAATACCGTAAGCAAAAGCCCATATCATATTCTGGCTTCCCGTGGGATAAAGATAATCGGGGTCACCTGCCCACGAAAGAATTTCGGGTTTTGTCTGAGCGAGGTTCTCAACTATGTTGAACCATCCTCCGCCTTTCACGGTGCATATGATTATTACTGCAACCGTAACAAGGGTGAACAGGCCGAACATTATCGTATCGGTAATAAGAACGCCCTTTGAGCCTGAAGTAACCGTAAGAACAGAGAAGGTGATCAGTGCCAGGATAATACAGATCTTATAGTCTACTCCGGTAACAAGGCTCATCAGTGTGCCTATACCTTGTATTGTGGAAAGAAGATAAACGATAATAGTTACAAGCTGAGTTAATGCCGCTAATTTTTCCAATGCGGGGGAATTGAACCGTTTACCGAAAAATTCGGGGATTGTGTTGCATTCACTTCTCCTCAGGAAACGGCCGAAGAATACACCGCCCAATACGTATCCTACAATCAGCATTGCACCAAGCATCATAAGCGGTGAGAAAATGCCTGCAAAAGATTCGCCTGCATCACCGAAGTATAAGCCGGTTCCGCAGTAAGAAGCAACAAGCGAGCCGACAAGCAAAAATGTGGGGGCGCGTCTTCCGGCTACAAAAAAGTCGCTGGTGTTTTTAACACCTTTGCTTATCAAAAAGCCGATTATTATATAAGCGGTCATTGAAATAATCATACCGATAAGAAAAACATTCATTATTTTTTGCCCTCCTTATCTTTTTTACAGTCTGAAGTGTCGATATCTGCAAAATCTTTTTTTATTCTGAAGTACGCCATTATACCGGCAGCAGAAATCCATACTCCTACAAAAACAGCAATAACATATTCCATAAACTTATTCCTCCTCGGATAATCTTAAGGCTTCGTCATAATATTTGTTCATTTTTTCAAACCACAACAGTTTCCAATCCGAACAGTCGTTGCCGGATCTGTCCTGGAAAATTGACCAGACAAACCAATAGTAATAATTAATTGTTGCACATCTCATAATGTGCAGCTTTTCTTTTTTGGCAGGAGGTCTGCCGAAGTAAAATGCAAGGTAACGGTCAACATCCTCAAGCGGCGCGTTGTTTGAAGTGAAAAGCTTGCTTATGTCATAACCTTTGTCCGAATCACCTGCATATTCCCAATCGATAACATATAAGCTGTCTGCGGATATCAGAAGATTCGGTTCGTATATATCGTTGTGGCAAAGTGTATGCGTCCAACCGTCTTTTTTATTTTGTTCGTCGAGAGCCTTTATCTTTTCTCTGAGTTGTGTGATTTCGTCTGCGGCCGGATAATCTATTATTCTCAGCCTTTCAATCAGCTTGTCGGCTTCTTCAAAATAATCGAACGCAGATCCGCACTGTACACCTGAACCGTGCAAAGCGTTAAGGTGAGCGCATAGCTTTTCAATGTGGCTGTCATTTTTAAAATCAAACGGCTCGGTGATGTTGATAAAATAAGAAATCTTCCAACCCTCATTTTCATCCTCGTAAAGATAAGAGCCGTCAAGACCCAAGTTCTTTGCTGCTTCAAGCGCGAACTTTTCACGTTTTCTGTCTATGTAACCGATTGTATTTTTGCCGGGGTTACGGTAGACGTATCTGCCGCCGCGAACCGTGAAAATAAACGAGTTGTTGGTAAGTCCCGCTTTTATGGGTACAATATCCTTTATTTCTTTTGGATCTGCCTTTAATATTTTGCAGATGTTCTGTATTACTTTAAGGTCATTGTGTTCCAGGTAGTCCGGGTCGAAGTCTCTGAGGTTTTCTACGGAGTCAAATTCCAGTATATCCTCCGCACCGCACTTTACTATGTGCATAGGGAGTTTATCAAGGTTCTCTGCATAAATGCCTTCCCAGTACAAATCTTTTGTATCGGGTTTGCCGTAATAATCTTCCAGTATGGGTACAAAAGCATCGTTGAATTCTCTGCTTAAAAAAGCGTGACCCTGCATAGTCCACATATCCTTGCAAGGCTTTGCAGTGTCTGTTATCAACCCTTGCTTGTCGAATATCAGTCCGCGTTCTGTTCGGCTCAATCCCTTGAGGAACTGGGCACAGTAGCAGCTTTGATATTCGTGAGAATTAAACATATTGTTCGGATAGTAATTATCGGAACAGCAAATATAGGTACTTTTCAGATATTCTTTTGCCGCATATACGCTTGAGTGTGTGTTTTTTACCTTGTATTCTTTGTTCACAACTAGTTTTACGTTGAATTTTTCTTTGAGGTAGAGGAATTTTTCAAGCATATGTCCGACTACTACAACGACCTCGTCAACGCCTGCCTCCTGCAGTTGTCGGATCTGCCTTTCGATAAGCACTTCGCCCTTTACAACGGTCAGACCTTTCGGGAATTCATACGAAATCGGCACAAATCTTGTGCTCATACCCGCCGCCAGAATAATGGCGTTATCAACCTTGTATCGGTCAAGCTCTTTTTTTCCTTTGGCAGTTAAGCAGCTTTCGTCATCTATCAGCTCGGCTTCTTTCAGCTGTTTGAAAATTTTATTTACCGTTCCCAGCGAAACCTCAAGTGTTTCGGATATCTCTCTTTGGGGTGTGCGTCCTCGTTTGTACAGCAAATAAATTATATCAAATTGAATTTTTGTCAACACAACCACTCTTTCGTTGTTCATTTTAAACGATATTTTTATCGGATATGAACATAATATCACTTCAGTTTGAAAAAATCAAGCCTTAGATGCTATAAAAAGTCAAAAAGAAAAGCGCTTACAAACGGCTGTGCAAAGCCGTGCATAAACGCTTTTAATGATTGTTTAATTGCTTCAGCCGATAATCAAAACTCCGGCTTTAGGTACACAAATCTCCGCAACAGAGTTTTCGACCGTGCCGCTCTGCTTTGTTTCGCCTTTGCAGTTTTTTACGGTAAAGCTCTTGCTAACAGCATTTTTCACTATCATCCTATCAAAACCCGAAGCATTCACAACCAACGTATAGTCGTTTTGGATATCGACAACATTGTTGGTGTAAACCGCGACTGCATCGGTGTTATCAAGGGTTGAGCGTGCTTGCGAATAATCACTTTCGGGATTTTTTGCGGTTAATTTTCCGTCAAGCAGTACGTTCCTGTATTCTTTCCAGAGTGAAATATAAAATTTCAGCATTTCAGTATGCTCTTGCGGCAGATTTTTTATGAGCATTGAAATTTGCGGAACGGAAAAAATTACACTGGCAAATTGCAGGGCTGCGTTTTCTGCGGTATCGTTTTCGTTCCACATTATCATATCCGAATGAACTGCGGTATTACCCGAGGTCAGCCTTAAATTGATTATCTGGCTGCGGTTCGCCAGAATATCTCCGGGGCAATCTCCGACCCTCAACATATTGCCGTATTTTCTTATTGAAGGTCCTATGTACGATTGACGGAATTCAATTAATATATCGCTGTTGATTGCCGTAAGCTCAGTTTTAATTTGAGCCATAAGGGCATGAATTGCGTCTTCGAGTGACTGAAAATCGCGATTTTCATCATATTCCAACGATTTTCCTTTTAAGACAAAACTGTCTATAAAATCGAGCTTCAGTCCGTCAAGCTTCCACTCGGTTACTGCTTTTTTGTAAATTTCGCAAAGGTAATCTCTTACTTTTTTATACCTTGGGTCAAGAGCCCGGAAATCTGTTTCGTTACCCGATTTATCAAGGAAATAATTTTTGAATTCTTCGTATTTTTCTGAATAAAGACCGACAAAGGGCACGGAATACCAAAGTATTACCTTTTGGCCGATTTTGTGGATTTCGTCAACGAGAGCTGCCATATTGCCCATTTTGCGTTCGCATACTCGCCAATCGCCGCAATAGGCGTAGCCACGGCTGTTGTCGTCAGTCTGCCAACCGTCATCAATTATAACGGTTTCCATACCGAGCTCTTTCGAGAGGCGACACTCCTGTAAAATTTCCTCGTTTTTCAGATTTTGGTGGAAGCTGTACCAGAGGGAATCCATCGGCAGTCGTGCACTTTCGGGAACAAAGGCAGAATGATAGCCGCATTCATTTTCCCACCAGGAAACAGTTTCGTAAATGCTGTCATAAAAAGGAATGTTTCTCATATCAATTCTGATTTTTGCAGAATATGTTTCGGTCGCGTTTGCAGGCAGAGTGAAAAACACGGCATTACAAGTAATCTCTGCAGTTTCTTCGCAATAGCCCATCGATATTTTTGACGGTGTATCTACATCGGAAAGTGAAACGCATATTCTGTTGCGGCCTTCAAATGTCGTTATCTGCTGAATCGGTATGCCTGAAGCCAACCTCGAAATTGCATCTACGTTACCCCAATTAGGACGGATTGTGTGGTTGCGTGCAAAAGGATTCCACACACCGCAGCAATCGGTTGCGCTGATTCTCCATTTGACGGAAAATTGCTCAGGCACTGCTTTTTTTGTCTGTACCATTTTTACATCTGCAAACAGAATACCATTTTCAACAGTTTTGTTTAACGTGACCGTACAGTTATCGTTTTCGGAAATAACATTAAAATCAAAATTATACATAAAATCACCGCACACAACATTAGAATTAATATCCATTTTAATATAAGTACCCGGAAAAGTCAAAGACCAATACGTTAACTTAACTACGGATAAGAATAATTCAACATATTGCCATATGATATTTTGATGCTGCAGCGGGATTCAGGTCAGAGATGCTTTTTTCGATACATTGCAATTATGCTCGCAACGACGGTAGTTTCGATTGTTATTTCCTCAGCATCAAATATGTTTTCGAGCTTTGTGAGCGAAAAATTCGCCTTCGGAATCCGTGCGAAGATATGAAGATTAAATCAGCTAAAGTAAAAACAGGCTTGTACCAGCCGTACAAGCCTGTTTTTAAAAACTGTATTATATCTCCGGTGCAATGTAGTTTCTCGCGTTAAGAGCGTGCTCGATTTCGTTAAGTGTCTGTTCCGATTCCGCACGGACGGTGTGATAATGATAACCGCCGGTTATGTTCATAAGCTCGGTTGATTTACCGCTTCTTACACCCTCAATAAACTGCTTTATATGAAGGCTTGAAAAGATATTCAGAGGTGCAGTCATTTTGCCGTAAACCTTATGCCAGACAAACACATCAACTACTGTGCCGCCGAGATTTACAATGGTGGTCAGTTCATCTTCGGTTTCTTCTGTTGTATGATACACTTTGAAAACACGCTCTTTTAAAGGTGATTTCTGAATAATGTATCCGTTATGGGTAGAGAGTATGTCATATCCCGTACCTTTGAGCACGGTTATATCCTGAACAATAATCTGTCTTGATACTCCGAATTCTTCGGAAAGTTTACCGCCTGATATTGCTTCGTTTGATGATAAGAGCAAATTAACAATTGCTTTTCTTCTGTCAGCGGCTTTCATTGATTCACCCCTTTATACAGCGTGTAAATTTTTAAGCGAGAGGTCGAGAATGGGAGAAGAATGTGTAAGAGCTCCGCTTGATATATAGTTTACACCAATATCTGTGAGCTTTGCAACATTTTCTTTTGTAACATTTCCGCTGCACTCGGTTTCAGCTTTGCCTTTGCAGAGTTCAACGGCTTTTTTCATATCCTCAACGCTCATATTGTCGAGCATAATAATATCCGCACCTGCTTCAAGTGCTTCTTTCAGCATTTCAAGGTTTTCAACTTCAATTTCAATTTTGCGGACAAACGGTGCATATTCCTTTGCCATTGCAACGGCTTGCTTTACACCGCCTGCAGCGCCGATATGATTATCCTTGAGAAGAATGCCGTCACTCAGATTAAAGCGGTGATTGTAACCGCCGCCAACCTTTACTGCATATTTTTCAAAGATACGCATACCCGGCGTTGTTTTTCTTGTGTCAAGAAGCTTTGTGTTTGTGCCTTCAAGCAGATCGGCAATGGCGCGTGTGTATGTTGCAATGCCGCTCATACGCTGTAAATAGTTGAGTGCAGTTCTTTCACCGGAAAGCAGAACACGGATATCACCACGCACAACACCAAGTTTCTGTCCGTTTTTGACCTTGTCACCGTCTTTGGCAAAAAAATCAACTTTTGTTTCTGCATCAAGAAGTTCAAACACTCTCTTAAAAACATCAAGACCTGCTATTATGCCGTCTTCTTTGCAAATAAGGTCAACCTCGCCGAGCTGATGGTGAGGCATAACGGAGTTGGTAGTAATATCTTCGCTTGTAACATCCTCTTTAAGTGCGCTTAAAATAAGGTCATCTGCGTTTAATTTCATGGTAATATTATTCATGGCTGTTTTTCTCCTTTTCGATAGCCGCTAAAACTGCTTCCTTGTATTTTTCTGCATATCCCTCATATTGACAGGAATCTATGATAACTTTATTTTGATGTTCAATTTCTGTAAAATTGTTTGCAATGTGATTTGCTGCTCTCTTTGCGAACACAAGACTTTCAAGCAATGAATTACTCGCTAATCTGTTTCTGCCGTGAACACCGTTGCAAGCTGTTTCTCCGACTGCATATAATCGCTCCATAGAAGTTTTACTGTATCGATTAACATCAATTCCGCCCATAAAATAATGCTGTGACGGCACAACAGGAATCGGCTCTTTTGTTACGTCATAGCCTTCATCAAGGCAGTGCTGATAGATGTTAGGAAAGTGACTTTTTATTTCTTCTTCGGGAATCGGAGCCATAGAGAGCCACACGTGCTCCGTGCCTTCCTTTTTCATTTCATCAAATATTGCTTTTGCAACAACGTCACGGGGCAATAGCTCATTGACAAATCTTTCACCCTTGGAGTTAAGCAGAATTGCTCCCTCACCTCGTACCGACTCAGAAATCAAAAACTCACGACCGTGCTTTTTCGTGTAAAGCGTAGTAGGATGAATCTGTATGTAATCAATGTGCTGCAGTTTAATATCATATTTGAGAGCAAGTGCAAGAGCGTCACCCGTCAGATGGCGGTAGTTTGTAGAGTGCTTGAATAAGCCTCCGATACCACCTGTTGCAAGAACGGTATAATTTGCGGTTATGCCAATGTATTCGCCGCTTTTGTCGTGCCCGATAATACCTTTACAGACGTTATCTTCACAAATCAGATCTACCATTGTGAAGTTTTCAATAAGTGTTATATTAGGTCTGCTTCTTGCTGTTTCAAGCAGGTGAGAGGTTATTTCCTTGCCTGTTTCATCCTCGTGAAAAAGAATTCTCGGTTTTGAGTGTGCCCCCTCACGTGTGTAAGTAAAGGCTTCACCGTCTTTTTCAAACTGTACACCAAAGGAAACAAGATCACCGATTATTTCCTGAGAAGAACGAATCATAATCTCGACAGAATCGGGGTTGTTTTCATAGTGTCCGGCTTTCATTGTGTCCTCAAAAAAAGATTTGTAATCTTCCTCGTTGCGAAGAACGCAGATGCCGCCCTGAGCAAGAAACGAATCACTTTTCGGGGCTTCATTTTTTGTAACAACCATTATTTTTTTGTTTTCGGGAAGGTTCAGTGCACAGTAAAGGCCCGCAACACCACAACCTACTATAATAATATCTGTATTCATTTTACTTTGCAAGCTCCAACATTTTTTCAAGCGGTAAAAGAGCACCGATACGAACAGAATCTTCAACAAATACTTCCTTGTCTTCGCTCTGCAGAGCCGATAAGACAGCTTCGAGTGTGTTAAGCTTCATGTCTGCACAGCACGGATGAGGTTCGGGATAATAAAACCGCTTGTCGGGATTATCGGTAATCAGTTTATAATTAACTCCGTCTTCGGTGCAAATGATAAATTCATCCGCATCGCTCTGCTTTGCATAAGTGATAATATCTGCCGTGCTTCCTATGTAATCGGAAAGTTTCAAAACTTCGGCTTCACATTCAGGATGCGACAAAACCTCTGCATCAGGATGATTTTCTTTTTCCGCAAGGAGTTGCTCTGCCGTAATCTTTGCGTGAATGGGGCAACAGCCGTCGTTGATTATTATGTTCTTTTCAGGCACTTGTTCGGCAACAAACCTTCCGAGGTTTTTGTCGGGAATAAAGAAGATGTTTTTGTTCGGAAGCAACTTAACGATTTTTACTGCATTTGACGAAGTAACACAAACATCGCTTTTGCATTTCAGATCAGCCGAAGAGTTGATATAACACACAACCGCAAGGTCATCGTACTTGCTGCGCATTTCTTCTATTATTCCGTCAGCTACCATATGAGCCATGGCACAGTCAGCGGTAAGGTCCGGCATAAGTACCTTTTTATCAGGGTTGAGAATCTTGGCGCTTTCTCCCATAAAGCATACGCCGCAAAATACAATAATATCTGCCTTGCTCTGTTTTGCGATTTTTGCAAGATAGAAAGAGTCTCCTACATAGTCCGCTATTTCCTGCACTTCAGAAGGAGCATAATAATGAGCAAGAATAACTGCATTTTTTTCTTTTTTCAGTTGTTCAATCTGATTCTTCATCCGGTTTTCCTCGTTATCAGCAAAATGTCTGCATAAATTTTATCATTAACATTTACATCTGTCAACTTATCTGTAAATATCAAACGGTAGATTATTGCTAAATGCAAGGTGATGATTTTGTTAATGTTGAACAATCGTTCGAAATATTAAAAACAAATGAGGAGAAATATGCTTTTTTACTGCAAATATACTTGTGATTTCGGAATGAAATTATTTTTGAAACTCAGTATTGACTCTTACCTTAACTTTAGGTTTATACTTTGCCCGTAAGGTACCTTGGAATATATGAAGGAGAGATGTTTTATGAAAATCGGCGAGTTTGCAAAAATATGCGGTACAAAGATTTCTGTTCTGCGTCATTATGACAGAGAAAAGCTCCTTGAACCTCAATACACAGATAAGTTTTCAGGTTACAGGTATTACAACTCTGAGCAAATTCTGACCTTTCATAGGATAAATGCTTTAAAAAAAGCCGGCTTCTCCTTGCAGGAAATCAAATCAATTATTTCCGGAAGAAAATCATGTAAAGAAATTGAGGCAATTTTCTCGCAAAAAGAAAACGAATTTATTAATGCACTCAAAAATCTTAAGGAGGCTAGGCTTATGATGACAAAGTTAGATATTGCTTTCAGTGGCGATACGGCAATTATCAAGCGCAGTGCTGATGATAATGCTGCTGATTTGTGTACAGTTGCCGAAACGGAAATCAAAGCAGCGGATTATCAAAGAATATCTCAATACGAAATTAAGGATGATGAGATAATTTGTAAAGTTGTAAAATTGGGTGACGAAACCGTGCAAGCCAAAAAAGACATACCGTTTGTAAATGACGAAAAAGTTATCGGCAAGTGGGAGGTAAAAGGTATTTTTGCAGTTAAGGAAGATTATTTTCAAAATATTTTTTGCGATAATACAGGCTTTTACGGCAGCGATGTGAAATATCTGTATTTTCTTCCCGATGGTGAGGAATACTGGGGTTACAGTTGGACGAAAGGATATTTTATCAGTAATGCATATCTGTCAGGTAATACGTACAATGAGTATGAAATTGAAGAAAAGTCTGATGGAACATATATGCTCATAACGCTGAGAGAAACAGAAGTAAGCAGAGGCGGTAAGCCTGTATATATGTTGTTGAAAAAGGTTGATAGTGCTGAATATTCAGCTGAAAGCATCGCAAGGAAAGACGATATAGATAAACCGTTTATAATTGATGAAAGAATTATCGGTAAATGGATTTCTCATTCGTTTTTAGCTGCTGAGTGGGATAAAGTCGATTTCCCCGGCGAAAGGGAAGATTGCGACGACCTCTATTTCAGGGAGCTGTATTTCTTCCCGGACGGAAATGCAAAATGTGTTTATGCGGATGCTGTTTTTGAGGGTGAAGATACTGTTGTCTGGACAAAGAATTATCTTCTGCGCAAATGGAATTGGTCAGCCTGCAAGTATGAAATTAGAACGGTCGACGACAAGGATTATATGATAATCGAATGGAAAAGCGGCGATTATCGCTACGGCGGATATGACACTAACTATTATGTGTTTATAAGGGCATAAAATGAAAGCACTGCGACTTTTACATCAATGTCGCAGTGCTTAGGTGGAAAGGATAGCACCTTTTGAACCGATAAATGCCGGGGTGCAAAATCTGAATCTGTTACGGTACGGCTTGGTTTTACTATGGGGTTTCTGCAATATCTTCGTCAATCCAATCTTCAGAATGTCCTTCTCCTGATATAATCCACTTAAGCTGCTGAAACAAAACAGATAATTATCCTTTATTGTTTTCTCTTGTAATTATTGTTGTAATGTATTAAAATAATCTTTAGTTAAGTTTTAATAAGTTTTTGAATCTTTTGTGATATTATTGTGAAAAAAGCAGGAGGATATGATGTATGTTTAAAAGGTTTTTTGCCGGCATTCTTGCCTTTATTCTTTCAATTCTTCCGTGCGCAAACGGCAAGGTGAAATACACCTGCAAAGAGGCGGTTGCTGTAACAGCAGAATTCGCTGAAAATGAAAGTGTTGCGATTGACACACCGAAGCCTGTTTTTGCGGCGGATATGCCGGAATCAGAGGTTATCTCGGTTAACGGATTATCACGGCTTTCAATCAACGGTCAGCTTACATCTCCCGTCCTCTTTTTCGGCAATACGGATTTCCCGAATCCCAACGGTGTCACAACAAGTCAGGCAGGATTTGCCGCTGATGCGGGAATACATCTTCACTCCATTATTGAAAATATCAATTATTATGCCGACCTTGACAGCATCAGCGAGGCGGAATACAGACAGTTATACTCTCATCTTCACGAGAGCGTTAAGAGTATTACAGATGGGGATCCGAACGCAAAAATCCTGCTTCGTGTCAAGGTGACAATGCCCGATACAGGCTCCATACCCGAAAGCGAAATAATACAGTATAAAGATAAAAGCATAAAATCCGGTGTTGTGTCAATGGCGTCAGATTTGTTCAATGAAGAATCTGGCAGAAGGCTTGCTCATCTGGTCGATTATGTCAGCTCCAACAGTGAGCTGTCAAAGCATATTATCGGATATCATCTTGAAAATAATGAATGGTTTCAGTATCTGTACCGTGAAAACGGACAGGACTTTTCAAACGCAAACAATGAAAATTTTGCCCGGTGGCTGAAAGTGAAATATCCGACAGACAGGGATTTGCAGATAGCGTGGGGGAATCCTTTCGTGAAGTTTTCCACAGCTGCTGTTCCGAACAATCTCCCCGGCAACATTTATGACAACGGCAAGCTGTATAAAGATATTCTCTTTTACGGAACAAAAACGCAGAAATATGTTGATTATCATCAGTATATCTGTGACCTTACGGCAGCGCGCATTTCGAATCTTGCACGTATTATCAAAGAGCGGACAGAAAACCGTGCTATCGTAATTTCTTTCTACGGTTATCAGTTTGAACTGTACAGCTCTCTTTCAGGACACCATAATCTGAATTGGCTGCTGTCTGACAAAAATATCGACGGCTTTGCAGGGCCAATCAGTTACAGAGACCGCAACGGAAGTTCATACGCTCCGAATTCACCTGTGGGTGCTACAGGTGCATATATGTCAACGGTTGACTCAATTCAGCGAAACGGAAAAATATGGTTTCAGGAAAGTGATGAGCGAACATTTATCAATCACACCGATGAGCCGTATGAAGATACTTTTTTAACC
>JAZNMK010000029.1:0-3277 GCA_045579585.1 Acutalibacteraceae bacterium | reverse complement strand
TCATTCGCCCTACTAACTGGTTATTCCGGTTAATAACCTGAATAACCGTTAGTAAGACCGGCTCTTTTCTTTCGAAAAGTTGCCGTGTCTGTGAGAAGTGTCAGCTCAAACAAAGCACCGGTACAGGCAATGTTTTCGCTGTCATTCTCACTGCTGATCCGAACACCCTTGCATATACACAAGCTGTTCGGATCACATCGGGTACGCACTTTTCCGCAAACGAACGCAGCACATCTTTTGCTGCACACCTCAATGACACCGTGTCCTTTATGAGGTTGTTTGGTTTCGTTTGATATATTCGGGCTGAAAGTGCACACCGCTTCAACTCCCTTCTTGATTTATTTCATCCAACCGCCTTCGCAATTTCTATCCCTGACGGTTGAATTAAACCGGGATTTTTGAGAATCACTTGCGCTGTGATTTTTACTCCTAACATCTTTCATTAATCGCTTAAAGTATGTAAGAATGACTGAATTTGCAAATCGCAACTTCAACTTTCTTGCCAAAAACAGGCTGATTTTCGACAAAAATCGTGTTTTTATCCATTTTTAGGCATAAATTAACCCCTGAAACGGGTGCGATTTCGTTTCAGGGACTAAAGAGAGCCACCCGACCTGAGTTTTGCTCAAGTCGGGTGGTTTGTGATTTGTATAATGCTTTCTACTGAATATTAAGTACAACCCATTTTATTGCAATATGTGACAGATTATGATAAAAAAGCTCAAAAAAAGTTCGGATATGTTAACTGACTTTCCACCATAACTGCACACCTGTTTTGATACAATGCGTATCATCAAGAGTGTGCAGTTTTCTTTTGCCGAAAGGCTTGATATATGGGCGCTTGCAAACACGTTTTATATATCTTTTAACGATCGGTAGTAAGGGTGCAAATTTTTGCCGTTTTTTTACCTTTCGTTAAATTGTTTGAATTGGAAAAATAAGGCGTTTTATTATTTGTTAATTGGTTTATCAGTAACCATTAATACCATATCCATCCAAAGAGGACAACTTTAATGATCCACTGCCACCATGCGTATTTTACAGTAATCTTGCAGGTATCAGTGACGGTGTTGCCGCTCTGATCGGTGACAGTAACTTTGATTTCAGCCGTGCCCTTCTTTGCGGCATAGACGTTGCCGTTGCTGTCCACCTTTGCAACCTTCGGATTTGAAGATTCATATTGCACGGTATACTCCGCGCCGTCGTCAGCCGTGACTTGAGGTATGAGTGTAGTTGACATTTTACAATTAAGTGTTACGTCTGCAACACAAACGGATTTGACGGTTTTAGGGCTTTCGGGGTTTTCAGCCGCAGCTTTCAGTTCATCGTATTTTGCCTGGGCTGCCGCAAGAGTTGCGTGATTGTCGACAAGAGCTTTTTGCTCTGCAGTCAAAGCGTTGTAAGCAACGGCTGCGTCGTTGATCTTCTTTTTGCTTTCGGCAGAATATTCAACCGTTCCGATCGCGCTGATTTTCGCGCTCGCTGAATCTGCGGCGGCTTTGTCCTCCACTGACTTTTTCATTTGGGCATATTTTGTTTCAGCCGCCGTAAGCAGATTAAAGTTAGTTACAAGCGATTTTTGTTTGTAGGAAAGGGCGTTATACGCATTTCTCGCCACGTCGATTTTCGCCTTGCTCGCGTCGGTGTTATCAACCGTACCGATTGCGCCGATCTTGGCGATCACCGCGTCTGCGGCAGCCTGATCAGTAGCGGCAAGATCGGCAGCTGCTTTCAATTTCGCGTATTCCGCTTCGGCGGCAGTCAGCGTTTTGTAATTGGTTATCTGTGCTTTTTGCGCATCGGACAGAGCGTTATAGGCGTTTCTCGCCGCATCGATCTTCACTTTGCACTCGGTGGTAAAGCCGACCGCGCCGATGGCGTTGATCGCGTCAATCGCTTCGTGTAAAGCTTCCATCTCCGCGTATTTTGCTTCTGCTTCCGTGAGCACGGCGTAATTGGTAACAAGAGCTTTCTGCGTGGCGGTCAGCGCGTTATAGGTATTTCTTGCTTCGTCTATTTTCACTTTGCAATCGCTTGTGTATTCGACCTTGCCGATGGCGTTGATTTTCTGCACCGCGTTCTCTACGGCGGCTTTATCAGCGGCTGTCTGATTGGCAGCAGCCTGCAACTGCGCATATTTTGCCTCGGCTGCTGTGAGTACGGAGTAATTGGTCACAAGCGCTTTTTGCGTATTGGTCAGCACGTTATAGTCATTTCTCGCTCTGCTGATTTTCATAGCGCTCGCGTCCGAATAAGTGACCGTACCGATGGCGCTAATTCTGCCGATCACATCGTCCGCGGCGGCTTGATCGTAGGCTTCCTGTTTAAGTTCGTCGTATCTCGCAATAGCCGCTTCAAGCACGTCGTAATTGGTCACAAGCGCTTTTTGGTCGGCAGTCAGAGAAGCGTACATCTTTTTCGCAATCGCTATTTTTTTATTGCTTTCGCTGCTAAAGCTGATCGTGCCAAGGTTATTGATGCCGGCGGTCACGAGATTCGCCTTGCGCTTATCCTCCTGGTTTTTGAGCTGTTTGTATTCTGCCTGAGCCGCTCTGAGCGTATTGAAATTGCCCACAAGAGCTTGCTGTTCGTCGGAAAGTGATTTAAAGGCGGCCGCAGCGGCGTCGATCTTTGCCTTGCTCTCGGGGGTGAGTTCCACCGTGCCGATGGCGTTTATTTTGCCGATTACAGCCGCGGCGTCCACGTCATGCACGTCGCAGTTGCCGCACATATGCGTCGCTTCATTGTAATCAAGGTCGCACATCGAGCAGAAATCGCCGCAGTTTATGCAGATATCCGCGCATGCCGCGCAGTTATGGCAGCCCCCGCATTGATCCTCATTGCCGCAGCTTTCGCAGGTGTCACCGCAGGATGGGCATGCCGAATCGACGTTGCAGTCGCCGCAGGTGTTGCAGTTACCACACCAGCCTTCCGTACAGTCAATACACACGTCGCCGCATCCCGTGCAGACCGTAGTGCAGTCGGCGCAGAGGTAACAGTCTTTGCATTGTTCAATCGTTTCACATTCAAGACAGGTGTTGCCGCAGTCGGGGCAGGCAGTGCCGCCGTTACAGTCTGCGCAGGTGTCGCATCCGGTGCACCAGCCGTCCGCCGCACATTCCATGCAGATTTCGCCGCAGTCGGCGCACAGCAACACGCAATCGGAGCAGGTGTGGCATTCCGTGCATTGCGGATTGGCTTCGCACAGCGCGCAGGTGTTGTAGCAGGTTTCGCAGACGGTGTCACCGTTACATTCGGAACAGGTATTGCAGTTTTC
>JAZNMK010000028.1:0-13264 GCA_045579585.1 Acutalibacteraceae bacterium | reverse complement strand
TAAAGCGGATCGGGCAAAACATCACGTTTTGCAATCTGGCCTCTTCTTGGCACTTCGCTTCCCTCCTTCACAAATATAATGATATCATAGGTACTCGAGTGACTAAATTCTCGTGGCGCCAATGGAGAGCAGATATAATGTATATATATTGAACTCTCGCATTGGTTGCGTTCAGGCCTATGCACTGAACACAGCCTGCTAAGAAGAATTTTGTCTGTTGGTTGGTCCGTTACATAAAAACGGAATTACTTTTTGGCTGCCTTAGGACGCTTTGCACCGTACTTGGAACGGGACTGCATTCTGCCGTTAACGCCCTGGGTATCGAGTGTACCACGGATGATGTGGTAACGAACACCGGGAAGGTCCTTAACACGGCCGCCACGGATAAGAACAACGCTATGCTCCTGCAGGTTGTGACCAACACCGGGGATATAAGCTGAAACTTCAATACCGTTTGTAAGACGTACTCTGGCGATCTTACGAAGAGCTGAGTTCGGCTTCTTAGGTGTAGCTGTCTTAACTGCTGTGCAAACGCCTCTCTTCTGCGGAGAATCCTTATCGGTCATAACATTCTTATGGGAATTGAGACCCTTAAGAAGAGCAGGAGCCTTCGGCTTCTTTTCGATAGTTTCTCTGCCGTTGCGAACAAGCTGATTAAAGGTTGGCAACAGTTAGCATCTCCTTTCTTGTGTATTTTTTATAAAAAAGCCTTTCGCCGGTCGCTCCTTTTTGTGAGGAGCGACCAGCAGACTTCTCTAACATGGCACAGTTTATTATTTTAGCACTAAAACTCCTGTTTTGTCAACACTTTCAACAAAGTTTTGTGCAAAAATTAGTCATTTTCGCCTAAAGGGAGCTCTTCGTCCTCTGCGCCTGTGGAGTAAATTTCAACATCGCTGTAACACTTCATACCTGTACCTGAGGGAAGAAGCTTACCGATGATAACGTTCTCCTTAAGGCCCATAAGATTGTCTGTCTTACCCTTGATTGCAGCATCCGTAAGAACTCTTGTTGTTTCCTGGAATGATGCAGCGGACATAAACGAATCTGTTGCAAGTGAAGCCTTGGTGATACCGAGAAGCATTGTAGCACCTGTTGCCTCGCGAAGCTTTTCACCGGTCTCACGCTCGAGCTCGTGAATTCTGTTGTTTTCCTCAATGATTTCACGTGCATCTACCGTTGTGCCGGGAAGAAGATTTGTATCGCCTTCTTCGACAACCTTTGTCTTTCTCATCATCTGGCGTACGATAACCTCGATATGCTTATCGTTGATATCAACACCCTGTCCGCGGTATGTGCGCTGAACTTCTTTGATGAGATAATCATGAACAGCCTCGTCACCGAGAACTGCAAGAATATCGTGCGGGTTGCGTGAACCCTCTGTGATATCGTCACCGGCCTTGATACGCTGACCGTCCTGAACGCAGACGCGAAGACCGTATGTGATAAGGTAGTCGCGCTTTTCGCCGTTTTCCTCATTTGTAACAATAACGTGCTGGCTCTGCTTGATTCTCTCAACAGAAACAACACCGTCAATCTCGCTGATGATAGCAAGTGTCTTGGGCTTACGTGCCTCAAAGAGTTCTTCAACTCTGGGAAGACCCTGTGTAATATCGGCCTGAGAAGCAACACCACCGGTGTGGAACGTTCTCATTGTAAGCTGTGTACCGGGCTCACCGATTGACTGAGCAGCAATAATACCGACAGCCTCACCGACTGTAACGGGATCACCTGTTGCAAGGTTGGAGCCGTAACACTTGATACATACGCCGTGCTCTGCCTCGCAGGTAAGGAGCGAACGGATTTTGATCTGTGCACGCTCACCTGCAGGTGTATGTGCGCGTACGTAATCAGCAACTCTCTTACCGTCGTCTTCTGTCATCATATTTTCGCGGCTCATTACAAGCTCGCCTGTTTCGGTATCAACGAGGTCCTCAAGCAGATATCTGCCTGTAAGACGCTCTGAGAGATCTTCGATAACTCTGTGTCCGTCATCGATATCGTAGACATAAACACCGTCGTGGCAATGGCAATCCTCATCGTGGATGATAACATCCTGAGAAACGTCAACAAGACGACGTGTAAGGTAACCCGAGTCAGCGGTACGAAGAGCGGTATCGGCAAGACCCTTACGGGCACCACGTGATGAAATGAAATACTCGAGGATGTTAAGACCCTCTCTGTAGTTAGCACGAATCGGGATTTCGATTGTCTTACCTGCTGTGTTAGCGATAAGACCACGCATACCTGCAAGCTGACGAAGCTGGCTATCGTTACCACGGGCACCGGAGTCAAGCATCATATTGATGGGGTTGTAAGGATCGAAGCCGTCTTTAAGAGCCTTGGCAACCTTATTGGTGCATTCTTCCCAAGTTGAGATAACTTCTCTGGAACGTCTCTCATTACTGATATGACCCTTGTTGAAAGCATTTGTGATTTTATCGATATTAGCTTCAGCCTCTGCGAGGTAATCTGCTTTCTCCTGCGGAATTGTAGCATCGAAAACAGAAACTGTAAGACCGGAAATTGTTGAATACTTGTAACCCTGAGCCTTGATTTTATCAAGAACCTCGGCTGTTACAGCTGTGCCGTGCTTCTTGATACAGCTTTCAATAACCTTACCGATTGTCTTCTTCTTGGCAATCATGCTGACAGCAGCCTTAAATGCTTTGTCATCGTCCTTGATAGCCTCAAAGTCAACGTCGCTGATATCACCGAACTCAAGCTTGAACATATCATCTTCAGTTACACGCTCAATAAGGCCGAGATCCTGAGGAATAGGATCGTTGAAAATAACACGGCCGAGTGTTGTCTGAAGAAGCTTTGTGCGGAGTTTGCCGTTGATCTCCTTTGTCATACGGATCTTGATGATTGAATGGAGTGTAATCTCACCCTCATCATAAGCCATAATAGCCTCATTGACGTTGCAGAAAGCCTTGCCCTGACCGGGTTCATCCTTTTTGACGAGTGTCATATAGTATGAACCGAGGATCATATCCTGTGTAGGAACAGCAACGGGCTTACCGTCAGAGGGCTTGAGGAGGTTGTTGGCAGCAAGCATAAGGAAACGTGCCTCTGCCTGTGCCTCTGCTGAAAGCGGTACGTGAACAGCCATCTGGTCACCGTCGAAGTCAGCATTGAAAGCTGTACATACAAGGGGATGAAGCTTAATAGCTCTACCCTCAACAAGGACGGGCTCAAAAGCCTGAATACCGAGTCTGTGAAGTGTAGGTGCACGGTTGAGCATAACAGGATGATCCTTGATAACGATCTCAAGTGCATCCCATACTTCGGGGTTTGCACGCTCTACCATCTTGCGTGCTGTTTTGATATTGAGAGCAACCTTTGTATCAATAAGGCGCTTCATTACGAAAGGTTTGAAGAGCTCAAGAGCCATCTCCTTGGGAAGACCGCACTGATAAATCTTAAGCTCGGGGCCAACAACGATAACCGAACGACCTGAGTAGTCAACACGCTTACCGAGAAGGTTCTGACGGAAGCGACCTTGTTTACCCTTGAGCATATCGGAGAGAGACTTGAGCGGACGGTTGTTAGGTCCTGTAACAGGTCTGCCCTTTCTGCCGTTGTCTATGAGTGAATCAACAGCCTCCTGGAGCATTCTCTTCTCGTTACGCACGATAATCTCGGGCGCACCAAGCTCGATAAGGCTCTTAAGTCGGTTGTTTCTGTTAATAACTCTGCGGTACAGATCGTTAAGGTCAGATGTTGCAAATCTGCCACCGTCAAGCTGAACCATAGGACGAAGATCGGGCGGAATGACCGGAATAGCATCAAGAATCATCCACTCAGGTCTGTTACCAGACTGCTTGAAAGCATCGACAACCTCAAGTCTCTTGAGAATTCTCGCACGCTTCTGGCTGTATGTCTTCTGGCTGTTAGTGCTTGCAAGCTTGGCAAGTTCTGCAAGCTCTGCACGCAGAGAACGGTTAAGCTCGTCGATATCAATCTCGGCAAGAAGCTCTCTGATAGCTTCAGCGCCCATACCTGCGCGGAAATTGTCACCGAGTTTTTCGTGCCAATCAGTATAATCATTCTCGGAAATAGTCTCGTACTTCTTGAAGGGAGACATACCGGGATCTATAACAATATACTTTGCAAAATAAAGAACTTTATCAAGAGCTTTGGGAGAAATATCAAGAATGAGAGCCATTCTTGAAGGGATACCCTTGAAATACCAGATGTGGGAAACAGGTGCAGCAAGCTCGATGTGACCCATACGCTCGCGGCGAACCTTTGCCCTTGTAATCTCAACACCGCAGCGCTCACACACCTTGCCCTTATCGGTCATACGCTTGTGCTTACCGCAGTGACACTCCCAGTCCTTCATAGGTCCGAAGATTTTTTCGCAGAAAAGGCCTTCCTTTTCGGGCTTAAGAGTTCTGTAGTTAATCGTTTCAGGCTTTGTTACCTCACCGTGTGACCATCCTCTGATCTTTTCGGGAGAGGCAAGAGCTATCTGTATAGATTCAAAGGCAATTTCGTTTGTATTGTTATCCATTAAAACGACCTCTTTTCTTAATTAGTTTTTAAGAACGGTTTGATTATTCGTCGCTGTCACCATAGACATCAACATCGGCTGAAATATCGTCATCGCTTTCATCCGTGTCCATGTTCTCCTGTGAGAAACCGCTGGCATTTTCCGCATCGTTAACGATCTGGAATGCTTCACTGTCGATATTGTGGGAAATGTTATCATCATCAAATGTCTGTCTGAGGTCAATTTCGTTTTTGTCGCTGTCAAGAACCTTGATATCAAGACCAAGAGACTGGAGCTCCTTAATAAGAACCTTGAATGATTCGGGAACGCCGGGCTTGGGTATATTGAAGCCCTTTACAATAGCCTGGTATGTCTTTACACGGCCGACAACATCGTCTGACTTGACGGTGAGAATTTCCTGAAGAGTATAAGCTGCGCCGTATGCTTCAAGTGCCCAAACTTCCATTTCACCGAATCGCTGACCACCGAACTGAGCTTTACCGCCGAGGGGCTGCTGAGTGATGAGTGAGTACGGGCCTGTTGAACGTGCGTGAATCTTATCATCAACGAGATGGAGGAGCTTGAGGTAATACATGATACCGACCGTTACGGGGTTATCAAACAGCTTACCTGTTCTACCGTCTCTGAGTATTGACTTACAGTCACTGCGCAGCTGGAATACATCATCTTCATTGAACTCTTCGCCGCGCTCAAGAGCCTTCGCTCTTGCGTTTTCCATAAGCTTTGCATTTGCCATTTTGAATGTTTCGACAATATCGTTTTCATCCGCACCGTCGAATACAGGTGTCATAACCTTGACACCCATTGCCTTAGCAGCAAAGCCAAGGTGAACCTCGAGAACCTGACCGATATTCATACGGCTGGGAACGCCGAGGGGGTTAAGAACGATATCAAGCGGAGTACCGTCGGGGAGGAAGGGCATATCTTCCTGAGGAAGGATTCTGGAAACAACACCCTTGTTACCGTGGCGACCTGCCATCTTATCACCGACAGAGAGTTTACGCTTCTGAGCGATGTAGCAGCGGATTACCTTGTTAACACCGGGGTTGAGTTCGTCACAGTTTTCGCGCGTGAATACTTCAACACCGACAACAATACCGTACTCACCGTGAGGAACGCGAAGAGAAGTATCTCTGACTTCCTTAGCCTTCTCACCGAAGATGGCACGGAGGAGTCTTTCTTCGTTGGTCAGCTCAGTTTCACCCTTGGGTGTTACCTTACCGACAAGAATATCGCCGGAGTGAACCTCTGCACCGATACGGATAATACCGTCCTCATCAAGATCCTTAAGCACGTCATCACCGACGTTGGGGATATCTCTTGTGATATCTTCGGGACCCTGCTTTGTATCACGAGCTTCAGCCTCATACTTTTCAATGTGGATTGAAGTATAAACATCATCGCGCACAAGCTTTTCGTTAATAAGAACGGCGTCCTCATAGTTATAACCTTCCCAGGTCATAAATCCGATGAGTGCGTTCTTGCCAAGGCTGATTTCACCAAGATCTGTTGCGGGACCGTCAGCAATAACCTGCATGCTTTCGACCCTCTGTCCTGCATCAACAACAGGACGCTGATTAATACATGTGCCCTGATTGGAGCGCTGGAACTTTGTGAGCACGTAATTATCGATCTCACCTTCGTCTGTGAGAATTTCGATTCTGTCAGCACTGACGTAAGTAACAGTACCTGCGTGCTTAGCTACAAGTGAAACACCTGAGTCAACAGCGGCCTTGTACTCCATACCTGTTGCAACGATGGGAGCCTCTGCCTTGAGAAGCGGAACAGCCTGCTTCTGCATGTTCGCACCCATAAGAGCACGGTTGGCATCGTCGTTCTCAAGGAAGGGAATCATTGCCGTAGCAACAGAAACAACCATCTTGGGAGAAACGTCCATAAAGTCAACCCTGTTGTTCTCAATGTCGAGGAACTCATCACGGTAACGTGCATTTACTCTGGCGTTCTTGAAGCGATTATTCTCGTCGAGAGGCTCGTTAGCCTGAGCGACAATATAATTATCTTCGACGTCTGCAGTCATATAGACAACTTCGTCGGAAACAATACCGGTCTCCTTATCAACCTTACGGTAGGGAGCCTCGATAAAGCCATACTCATTGATTCTTGCAAATGTTGCAAGGTGAGAGATAAGACCGATGTTGGGACCTTCAGGAGTCTCGATGGGACACATACGGCCATAGTGGCTGTAGTGAACGTCACGAACCTCGAAACCTGCACGGTCACGATTAAGACCGCCGGGGCCGAGAGCCGAAAGACGGCGCTTGTGAGTCAGCTCGGAAAGCGGGTTGGTCTGATCCATGAACTGTGACAGCTGTGAGGAGCCGAAGAACTCTTTGATAGCTGCAACAACGGGACGAATGCTGATAAGACTCTGAGGTGTAGCCTTTTCTGCATCCTGGCCCTGCATTGACATACGCTCACGGATAACTCTTTCCATTCTGGAGAATCCGATTCTGAACTGGTTCTGAAGAAGCTCACCTACGCAACGGATACGTCTGCTGCCAAGGTGATCTATATCATCCTTACTGCCAAGTCCGTTAGCCAGGCAGTTGAGGTAGTTGATGGATGCGAAGATGTCATCACGAACAATGTGCTTAGGAATAAGCTCATCGCAATTTTCAAAGAGCTTTGCAAGAATCTCGTCATCAGACCAGCCTTCTGCTGCTGCGGAATCAATGATGGATCTGAGAGCCTTGAAGCTTACCTTCTCATTGATAGCTGCATCCTCGAGCTGCTCCTTTGTAAACTGCGGGAAGTATGTGCCGATATCAACCATGCCGTTTGAAATGATGCAAACACGCTTGCCGTCAACATCAACGTAAACCTTGCTTACACCGGCCTGTTCAATCTCGTATGCCTTTTCTCTTGTGATAAGATCACCGGGCTCAGCGAGGATTTCGCCTGTTGCTTCACTGACGATCATATCAGCAACCTTGCAGCCCGCAAGTCTGTCAGACATAGCGAGCTTCTTGTTGTACTTGTAACGGCCTACGCGGGAAAGGTCGTATCGGTGAGCATCAAAGAAGAGGTTATCGAGATAAGTCTGAGCCGTATCAATCGTAGGCGGCTCACCGGGACGAAGCTTGCGGTAAACCTCAAGAAGAGCTTCCTCTGCATTCTTCGGTCCGCCGCTTACAAGTGAACCCTTTTCATTCTTCTCTTTTTCGAGTGTGGCGTTGATTCTTTCGTCATCACCAAACATATCGAAGATATCTTCGTTTGTGCCCTTACCTAAATCTGTTCCGCAGAAAAGAGCACGGATAAATGTTGTAACAAAGATCTTCTTAGTCTTATCGATTCTGACAAAATAAACCTTATTCTGATCAGTTTCGAACTCAAGCCATGCACCTCTGTTGGGGATGATCTGAGTACTGTAAAGTTTTGTACCAACCTTATCGTGATCGATTTTAAAGTAAACACCGGGTGAACGAACGAGCTGAGATACAATAACACGCTCTGCACCGTTGATAACAAAAGTACCGCTGTCGGTCATAATGGGGAAATCGCCCATATAAACCTTTTCCTCAGTAATTTCACCGGTTTCCTTGTTGGTAAGACGGGCTATTACGTGCATACGTGATGAGTAGCTTGCTTCACGCTTCTTGCACTCGGAAATTGAGTACTTAGGCTCATCATCCATGCAGTAACCAACAAAAGAAAGTGCGAGTTTACCTGTGTAGTCGGTAATTTCATCGATATCACGGAAGACCTCGCTCAGTCCCTTCTCTTTGAACCAACGATAGGATTCCTTCTGGATTTCGAGGAAATTAGGCATTCCCATAACCTCTTTGTTGCTGCCGTAGCTCAATCTTTCGATGTTGCCATGCTTGACCATTTTGGCTGCTTTTGCCATAGGCAAATCACTCCATTCTTTTTCTATATCGCAGTTAGAAATTTGACCGAAATTCGCTGTGGTTTTTTGGTTATTTTGCACTACCAGCCCTTGGATTGTAGCTTAAATCGCTATAAATCCATTTTAACTGTAATTTGGTATTATAAAGTATTCTACCTCAATTGTCAAGCATGTTTTTCAAAAAATGTAAAGGTTTTCCCTTTATTTTTGCATTTTTTTCGCCCTTTTTGCATCATTTTTTTATTTGTTCATAAATGAAAAAATGCACACAACCGCTCTGTATAGGCATCGCTTGCTTATACACGAGGTGAAGTGTGCACAAAATATCTTATTATAAATCAGCCTAGCTTATTGAGGAAGGCCTTCGTTCTTTCTGATTTCGGGTTGACAAGAACAGCCTCAGGAGTACCCTCTTCCTCAATGACACCGTCTGCCATAAAGATAACCTTATCGGATACATTTTTGGCAAAATCCATTTCGTGGGTGACGATAACCATCGTACAACCCTTATCCTTAAGATCTCTGATTACGTTGAGGACTTCCTGAGTAAGCTCAGGATCAAGTGCAGATGTCGGCTCATCAAAAAACAGGATCTTAGGATTGAGTGCAAGTGCACGCGCAATTGCAACACGCTGCTGCTGACCGCCGGAAAGCTGGCACGGATAGAAATCAACCTTTTCCTGAAGGCCGACACTTGCAATAATTTCGCGTGCAGTTTTTTCGATTTCTCCGGGTGTACCTTTTTTCAGAAGAGTGGGTGCAAGGGTCAGATTCTCAAGCACGGTATACTGAGGGAAAAGATTGAAGTTCTGGAAAACCAGACCGAAATTCAATCTGTTTTCTCTTATCTTATCTTCGGTCATACGTACAGTACTGTTGCTGTCAAAAAGAATATCGCCATCAACCTCAATTTTACCGTTGTTGATAGTTTCAAGGAAGTTGAGGCATCTGAGCAATGTTGTCTTGCCACTGCCTGAAGATCCGATAATCGAGAGTACTTCGCCCTTCTCAAGAGTGAAGCTGATATCTTTGAGAACTTCGGTTTTGCCGAAGCTTTTTCTTATATTACATACCTTTAATATCGACATAGCTTAACTCCTGAAATAGCTCAACTTTTTCTCTATCTTGCCGAGACCTACCGTGAGGATACCTACAAAAACAAGGTAGAAAACGCCGGTAAAGAACAGCGGCCAGATCATTGCCTTTGTTGCTGCAAGCTCCTTAGCGTTTTTGATGATTTCGCAAACCATAATGCAGTTTGCAAGTGCAGTGTCTTTGATGAGTGTTATTATCTCGTTTGACATTGGCGGAACAATGCGCTGAATAACCTGCTTAAGGATAATGTTTCTGAAAATCTGTGACTTAGTAAGGCCAAGCACATAACCCGCCTCATACTGTCCCTTTGATATCGATTCGATACCGCCACGGTAAATTTCAGAGAAATAGCAGGCGTAGTTGATTGTAAACGCAATCAGTACCGCTGTAATACGTCCCATGTCGGAAAGACCGTACTCGATGAACATAAACCTGTCGATCTGTCCGAACACCTGATAATCGAAAAGAAGACCCGGCACGTAGTAGATGATAAATATCTGAAGCATAAGCGGAATACCTCTTACAATCCAGACAATTACCTTGGATATTGATTTAATTACTTTGAATCGGCTCATTGAACAAAAGGCTATAGGCAAACCAAGCGGTGCGCCGCAAAGCAGCGTCACCGCAAAGATAAGCAAAGATATTTTAAAGCCGTCGAACAAAAAAGCCGTGACTTCTAAAAAGGTCATACTTTAACTCCGGTTAATTATATCTTTAGAAATAGGGTCAGGATTATTTCTGGTCAGAGAAATCTGTGATAGCTGTGTTGGAAACGCCGTACTTCTCTGCAAGTGCTGCGATTGTGCCGTCTGCACCGAGAGCCTCAAGCTGTGCGTTAACAAGTGCTGTAAGCTCACTGCCCTTCTTGAAGCCGATAGCGTAGTACTCTACTTCGCTGGAAAGATCTTCAACAATTACAAGGTCAGCATAGTCGCCCTTACCGACATAGCTCTTTGCAAGCTGAGCATCAACAACCGCAAAATCAGCCGTACCTGCCTTAATTTCTGTGAGGCAGTCTGTCTGCTTAATGAAGCCCTTGAATGATGTGCCCTCAAAATCCTTAGCATATGTCTCGCCTGCTGAACCGCTTTCAGCAACGCCAAATTTACCGTTGAGGTCAGCTGCTGCCTTGATGCCTGAATCAGCCTTAACAACAACAACCTGACGATTCTCCATATAGTTGTATGAGAAGTCGACCTTCTCTGAACGCTGGATACCGTCGTCATCTGCTGTGTTGCAGGTAAAGCCGTTCCATACGCAATCAATTGTGCCGGAGTCAAGGTCTGTGTACTTGCTGCTCCACTCAATCTCCTGGAAAACAACCTTATAACCAAGGTTAGCGAAAACCTTCTCTGCAAGCTCTGTGTCATAACCGACAAGCGTGCCGTTCTCATCAAGATAGTTCATCGGCTCATAGATTGTGTAGCCGACAACAATTGTCTTCTCGCTACCGCCGCAAGCTGCGAAGCAGAAAACCATAGAAAGTGCGAGGAGAAGTGCTATAAACTTTTTCATAATGAATACACCCTTTCGTTTTCTTTAGTGTGCTAGTATATTAACATATTAGCGCGCTAAAGTAAAGCGATTTTTTGTATTTCAGCACTTTATCACAACTAAACCTCAATCGACGTCACTTTTTTGCCATATACATCAACTCCAACATAAAAAACAAAAACACACCCTGCCCTGAGACAGAGTGTGTTCAGTTTAAGCACTCAGAAAAAATCGAAAGGCAAATACTTACTTAGAAGCTTTCTTTTCCTTTGTCTTCTTCTCTTCAACCTTGTCTTCGTCGCCTACGAGCTCGATGATGCACATCTCTGCTGCGTCACCGCGGCGGGGACCGGTCTTGATGATACGGCAGTAGCCGCCGTTAACATCCTTGTACTTGGGGGCGATTTCGTCGAAAAGCTTTTTGACAACGTCTTCCTTTGTAACAAAGGCAAGAGCCTGACGCTTTGCAGCGAGAGTGTTGTCCTTAGCGACGGTGATCATTTTTTCCGTTAAAGAACGGACTTCCTTAGCTCTTGTAACGGTAGTTTCAATCTTGCCGTTCTCCAAGAGGTAAGTAACCATTGCACGAAGCATTGCCATACGGTGATCGCTGGCTCTGCCGAGCTTTCTGGTACCGGGCATTTAAATCACTCCTTTGCCGATAAATAAAGGCTGATAGTTGTGGTTAATTATTCTTCGTCCTTGCGAAGTTCAAAGCCAAGTGATCTGAGCTTTGCAACAACTTCATCAAGAGACTTCTTACCAAGATTGCGGACCTTCATCATATCCTCTTCGGATTTGTTGATAAGGTCTTCAACCTTGTTGATTCCGGCTCTCTTCAAGCAGTTGAAGGAGCGTACGGAGAGGTCAAGGTCCTCAATGGTCATCTCCAGGACTTTTTCCATTGCATTGTCGTCCTTAACGACCATAACCTCTGTGTCAAACGCTTCGTCTGACAAATCTCCGAAGAGACTGAGATGCTCGTTGAGGATCTTGGCACCGAGAGAAACGGCTTCCTTCGCATTGATGGTGCCGTCTGTCCACACTTCAAGCGTAAGCTTGTCGTAGTCAGTAATCTGACCAACACGTGTGTTCTCTACTGTGTAGTTCACCTTGAGAACAGGTGTATATATTGAGTCCACAGCAATGACACCGATGATGGGCTGAAGAATTGACTTGTTACGGTCTGCAGAAACATAGCCGCGACCCTTATCGCATGTAAGCTCCATGCTAAGGTGAGCGTCAGCATCGAGTGTTGCGATCGGCAACTCGGGGTTGATGATCTCAACTTCGCTGTCTGTGCTAATGTCGCCTGCTGTAACAACACATGCACCGGAAACATCAATGTACATTGTTTTGGGACCGTCGCCGTGGATCTTGAGGATTACGCTCTTAAGATTGAGTACGATCTCGGTAACGTCTTCCTTGACGCCCTTGATTGTTGAAAACTCATGGAATACGCCATCAATCTTAACCGATGTGATTGCATAACCGGGAAGCGAGGAAAGCAGAACTCTTCTGAGGCTGTTGCCGAGAGTTGTGCCGTAACCACGCTCCAGCGGTTCAAGTACAAATTTTCCGTAATCTCCACTTGCGCTGAATTCGGCAGTTTCGATTGTGGGCTTCTCGATTCCTATCATTCAAAACCCTCCTTAGTAAATTGAGTAAATAAGGCAGAAACTCAAAAACATTATTTTGAGTAGAACTCAACGATAAGATGCTCTTCAACGGGAGTAGCGATCTGCTCACGATCGGGAAGAGCGACAATCTTTGCCGTTGCTGCTTCTGCATTGAGGTCAAGCCACTGGGGAACAGGACGACCGTCTGACTCGAGGAGAGCCTTAAACTTGTCGCTATCCTTGCTCTTAGCCTTGATGGCAACCTCGTCACCGGCCTTTGTGAGGTATGACGGAATGTCAACCTTCTTGCCGTTGACTGTGAAATGGCCGTGAGTTACAAGCTGTCTTGCCTCTGCACGGGAGTTAGCCCAACCGAGGAGATAAACGATGTTATCAAGACGGCTTTCGCAGATTCTGAGCAGGTTCTCACCTGTAACGCCCTGACGGCGCTCAGCCATAAGGAAATACTTGTGGAACTGACCTTCCTGAATACCGTAGTAACGCTTAGCCTGCTGCTTTGCACGAAGCTGAACGCCGTACTCGGAAGTCTTCTTGCGGCTCTGGCCGTGCTGACCGGGAGCGTACTGACGACGCTCGATGGCACACTTGCCTGTGTAGCATCTTGCACCCTTGAGGAAAAGCTTCTTACCCTCGCGGCGGCAA
>JAZNMK010000027.1:0-37401 GCA_045579585.1 Acutalibacteraceae bacterium | reverse complement strand
GATGCCACCCATGTCGGTCTCTTCGGCAATATCGGTGAATACGGTGAATACACCAATGCAGCAGTTAAAAATCTTATTCTGAAAAATTCTTATATTTACGGCAAGCAGTATGTCGGCGGTATCGTCGGATGCTTGTGGGGCGAAAATGTAAAGGTTGTCAACTGCAAGACCGATTCTGATGTTTCCGTGGTTTCCGCTCATGTTTACGGTGACAATCTTAACTTTTATGCAGGCGGTATTGTCGGCAGTTCTTACGGCACCACTATGGGCTACACTACTTATGTGACAAACTGTGTAAGCTTTGCATCTGTTACAGGTACATTTCTGGAAATGCCCGAAAATTATGGTCTTCAATATGAAGATAATTATATCGCTGCAATTACAGGCTCCTGGCAAAGCGGCAGTAATGCAGGTGAACGAGTCACTGTCCGCGATTGTTATTACCTGAAGAACTCCGTAAAAGTAACTGCCGGAGACAAGATGATTTACGCGAACTGGGGCAGAGGCGGTGGATATAAATGGACAGACGGTGCCGGATGGTTACCGTGGCAGGATAATGTATACTGCACGATACTTGATTCAGCCTCAGCAGCTCACACCTGTGTTGCTGTTTCAACTCCTGAAATAAAGGCAAACTGTACCTACGGCGGTCATTCCGCTTATTCCTACTGTCTTATCTGCGGTAGTGTGACAAGCGGCACAAAAACCGTTACCGAGTCTAATGACACTCATTTTTATAAAGGTGCAACCTGCACAGAAAACGGCGTTTGTCAGCTTTGCGGTGATGCCAACGGACCGAAGAATCCCGATAATCATATATCCTGGATTCCTGCAAACTGTATGGCTCCTGCCACCTGTGAGTCTTGCTCGGCAACAAAGGGAGAAAAGAATCCCGATAACCATACAGATGCAGACAAATTTACCTACACAGTCAATGAAAACGATGAAAGCAAGCACGATGCATTCTATGAACAGTGCAATGCTTTCTCTCATACCGAAGGTCACGCTTATGATGCTCAGGGTAAATGCACAAAATGTACTTATGAGTGTGCTCATCCCGCATTTACCGACGGTGTGTGTGACACTTGCGCTTATAAATGTGCACACAGCGATATTAAAAACAACAAATGTACCGCTTGCGGACTTGAAGGCTCTGTAAAATACATTAACAGAGTGTGGAACAGCACCACAAAGCAGGTGGAAGAAACCGTTGAAATTGCTCCTGTCAGTGTTACTGAGGTCACAGCTGAAACCGCTGAGCTGACCGACGGCTGGTATATTGTAAACGGCACTGTGAATAATAAAAAATATATGTTCAAAGTCAGCGGTACGGTTCATCTTATTCTTGCTGACGGTGCATCCCTCACGACAGAGGGGTGTATTGTAAACGAAGGAAATTCGCTGTATATCTATGCTCAGTCAACCGGTGCCGATATGGGCTTATGGAAGCTTAAGGACGTTTATAGTCATAACGCGGTGCTTGGCGGAGCGGAGAGCAGCTCTGCCGGCAAGATTGTCATTAACGGCGGCTTCATTCAGGCAAGCGTTTCGGATAGATCAAGATACGGCGCGGCTATCGGCAGCGGTTACAATGGAACAGGCGGAGAAATTATCATTAACGGCGGCTTTGTCAAAGCGAGCAGTTATGACGGTGCGGCTATCGGCTGCGGGGTTGACGGAACACCCGGAAGCATCTCTGTTAACGGCGGTACAGTCTATGCCTCGGCTGAAGACGGTGTCGGCATAGGCAGCGGTTGGAGTGGAAAAGCCGGCAATGTTACCATTAACGGCGGTAATATCTATGGCTACTCATCCAGTGGCAAAATAGTCGGTGCAGGCTACCGGGGAGACCCCGTCACCGTTACAGACGGAAGCGGCAACGATGTTACTCTCAGAACCATCACCCTCAGCGGTGCGGCAGCTGATACGCCTGTAACAAAGGTTGAGGGCATCACCTACGGTCTTACCGATGTCAAAACCTATAATACAAATAAGCTTTATTTCTGGCTTCCTGCCGATGCTGTAATAACATCCGTAACAGCAGGCGGAAATGAATATATCTGTAACAGCAATCTTACATATTACACCTCTCACGATTGGTCAAACCTTGACGGCATCTGTGCAAACGGCTGCGGAACAGAATGTCCCCACGAAAATGAAACAGGCGATACTTGTTCAGTCTGCGGCAGCCACATCTGCCGATGGAGCTACTCCGCAAGCGGTGATACAATTACTGCTGTTTGCGAAAATACAGACGGCAACTGCCCTGACCCCGAGGGTACGCTTACAATTCTTGCCCCTGCAAACCTTTATGCAGACGGCACAGCAAAAGAAGCAACCATTGAAAACAACCTTGTTGATACTTCGGTTGAAATCAGTGATATTACATATTCAGCCCCTTACGGCTTGCCCCCTAAAGATGCAGGCACTTACACCGCAAGCGTAACAGTCGGCGGTGCAACGGCAACGGTTGAGTTCACTCTGCTCAACTATGCCGCAAAGGTAACCGACAAGGACGGCAATGCAGTAGGTAATTATAAAACTTTTGCAGAAGCAGTCACAGCGGCAAGTGCAAGCGAAGGCAGTACAGTAACTCTGCTTGATGATATTACGCTTACCGAAACCGCCAGAATCTCTTCGGGCAAGTTTATTCTTGATCTTAACGGCAAAACCATTCTTAACAAAACAGATAATGTTTTATTGGTTTATTACGATGCAAACATAACAATCAAGGACAGCTGCGAAGGCGGTACAGTTGAAACAGGCGGCGATTATTGTTATGGAATCAGTAACTTGGCTGAGCTTACTGTTGAATCAGGTACTATAAAGGGTAATGGCTCAGGTATCTCAAATCACGGCACACTCACCGTTAACGGTGGTAATTTTGAGGCTTATACATATGGTGCAATAACTAACAAAGCAACGGCCAAAATCTACGGCGGTGTTTTTGAGGGTATAGACAGAGGCGAGGGTATTCAAAACGACGCCAGCGGTGAGATTTATATTTATGGCGGTAAAATAAGCGGCGATACAGCTTTATTAAATACCGGCACAGCCTACATTTCCGGCGGTGAATTTATCAGTAGCGACTATGCGGCATTAAACATTCTTAAAGGCACGGTTGAAGTAACCGGTGGCAGTTTCACGGGAACAGACTTTTCAAGCGGTTATTTCAGCGGCACTCCCTACGGCGAATGGACGATTGACATCGACGAAGGTGCAACCCTCATCCTCAAGGGCGGCGAATTCCCGAACGGCTTTGTTGTTGATGAAACAACCGCAAACACATTCCTTGCAGAGGATTATTACTACAAAGATGCCGACGGTAAGCTGATTGATGTTGCAGATGATGCAACAATCATTAACGGCTACGTTAAGGTAAGAAAGGGCGCTGACCTTGCAGATGCGGTTATCACTCTTGACGAAACTCAGTTCACCTACAGCGGTATGGAGCACAAGCCCACGGTTATCGTAACAGTCGGCGGCAAGACTCTCACAGAGGGCAAGGACTATACTCTCACCTTTGAAAACAATGTTAACGCAGGCACAGCAACCGTAACAATTAAGGCTATCGGTCAGGCAGCAGGCGGTATCGCAGGCGGCGGTGAGAATATCGGAAACAGCTCAAATTCGGGTGATATTACCGAAAGTGTCTACACGGGCGAAGTAACAAAAGAGTTTACAATCAATAAGAAACCCGTAACCGTCACCGCAACCGCACCCGATAAGGTTTACGACGGCACAAAGGATATAGATTATGATACAATCGTTATTACCTTTGACGGTATTGTGGAAGGTGACACTGTCGGCTATACAATAAAGGAAGCGTGGTTTAACGGTATAGTTGTTGGTACAGATTGGTCTGTTCCCATAGTTTATAACGTAACCGGTGAGGATGCAAATAATTATACATTCCCCTCAGGCGGCGAATATATCGCACCCGACTACTTTGTTGAGGCAACCGCAGATATCACCGCAAAAGATATTTCCGACGGATTTATAATTCTCGGCGCTCCTCTCACCTATAACGGCAAAGAGCAGACACAGACCGTTGAAAAGGTTCTCACAACAAATAACCTTGAAGCAACCTACACCGTAAGTGGCAACAAGGCAACAAACGTCGGCGTATATCTGCTCACCGTAACAGGTACGGGCAACTTCACGGGCGAAGCAAAGATTGCTTATGAAATAGCGCTCGATGACGAATGCATTTCTCACCTTGACCGTGTTGAAGATAACGGCGTGATGAAGTGGAACGTTAAGTCGACCGACAGAGATAGCCTTGAATACGTTATTGATCAGCTCAACAACGCAGTAACCGATATTGCAGATGATGACACAAAGAACGAATGGGCAGATACCAAGGAAGCTTGTGAGGATATGCTCCGCATCATCAACAGCATTGAGCTGGCAATTGCAGACGTTGAAGAAGATTATGCAGGTTTCAGCGAAGATACAGTTAAATCAAGCGATATTCCTGCGCTTGATGAGATTGTCAGCAAGGTAAACGAAATCAAGGACCGCTACGGCTTCAACCTCACAGACGAAGAAGCAAAGAAGCTTGAAGATATCCTTGACGGAATTGAAAAGCTTAAAGCAAAAATTGCAGAAACAGCAGAAGAAATCGAAAGAATTGATGAAGCTGTAAACGGCTACGATAAGGAAACTGTAACATCAGACGATATTCCCGAACTCGGCAAGCTCATCGAGGATATCAAGGCTCTCACCGACGGTGATAACATCACCGAAGATGAAAGAGCGGCTCTTGAAGCAAACGACGAAGCAATAGACGATCTCGTTGAAAAGCTCACAGAGGTTGCAGAGGAAATCAAGAGAGTTGATGAAGCAGTCAAGTCCTATGACGAAGACTCAGTCAAGTCAACCGACAGCGAAGACCTTGCACAACTTAAAGAGGATATTCAGGCTCTTATCGACAGCGGTAACACAACCGAAATCGAAAAGACCGCTCTTGAAGATATGATTAAGGATATCGAAGGTCTTGAAGATAAGATTGCCGAAACAGAAGAAAAGCTTGAAGAAATCAAGGGTATCGAAAACAACTTCAATCCCGAAACTGTAACAAGCGATGACAAGGCAGCTATTGAAGACGCTATTGCTGCAATCGAAGCTGTAAATCCTGATAATCTCACCGATGAGCAAAGGGAAGAATATGAAGAAATCAAAGCAGGCTTTGAAGCTCTCCTTGAAGAAATCGCAGCAGCAGAAAAGGATGTTGCAGACATCGGTGCTCAGCTTGAAATGTTTGGCGAGGAAAGAGTAACAAAGTTCTGGGAAGATGATATTGAAGCTCTCAAGGCAAAAATTGACGAACTCCTTGCAGACGAGAATATGGGTGAAACAGAAAAAGCAAAGCTCAATGAGTACAAAGCTCAGGCTGAAAAGCTTATCGAAATAATCAACACACCCGTTGAATATTTCTCGCTCCGTTTCTTCTACCTCATCTGGGACTTTCTTACTTGGACGTGGAACGAACTGAACACTCTGTTCACTATCCTTTTCGGAGTTAAAACAACCGCATAACCTAATAACCAACACCCGACTTGAGCGCAAACTCAGGTTGGGTGTTGTGCTTTTGCCCCTGAAACGAAATCGCACCCGTTTCAGGGGCAAAAGCACAATTCATACATGTATGGCTCCTGTCGGACTCTACCACGGGATTGAGCTTAATGTGATGAATCTGCCTAAAAGGTATGCGGCAGAAAATACCCGTTCCAGAAAAGAACGCAAACATTACCGTTCGGACGGCGATGAAAACAACAGCAAGTATTTAAGAACGGTTGAGTTGCAGAGATGTATCGAAATCCGCAGAAACGAACTTAAGAACCTTCGCGGCAGTGACCTGAAGGTGGATGAATGCGGATATTTGTGCATCGTTGTTCGCAGAAGTAAGGGCGGCAAAGAAACCTATCAGCGCATCTTGCCAGAAGATATCGGAACAGTAAAGCAGTTTTTTGACGGTACGGAAAACAAAGTGTTTTCTGCACAGGAAATGAACAACAGTATTGATTACCACCATATGAGAGCCGAACAGGCGGTAAGAGCATACAACTACTATCTTGGCAGAATCAACAATGAGCCCGGATACAGAAAGCAGCTTGAAGATGAAAATATAAAACGCTGGAATGAAAAGTGTATTGTTAAGAAAACAAATAAGACAAGCATCTGGATAAAAACAAAATCCGTGGCAATTATTTCGTGCGCGAAAAGAATAAACAGCTTGCCATTTCAAAGGGGCTCCCGATTGCCTATGACAGACTCGGACAGCAGATTGATGCCCTTGTTACAACAGATAAGCACTATGATAAAAAATACGATGATATGCAGGCAAGGCTTGATGATTTCTATGATAAAATTGATGCTGCTCAGGAAGAAGTTGCCGAGCTTCAGTCAAGAATAGATTTCCTTATTGCTCAAAAGATTTCAAGCGACAATGTTTACAAGTATCTCTTGTATTTTGATAAGCTTTATGATAAATTTACAGATAAGGAAAAAAGACATTTCTGGGGAGTTTTGTTGAAAAGAATGAGATCTATCCAACTGAAACCCCGAATGGTCGAATACTCAAGCGTATTCAGTTCAGATTTCCTCTGTTCTATGACGGCGAAGAAATTATTGGTTTTAGTCGGGACAATGAAACGATGCTTGAGATAGTAGCAGCTCTTATCAATCGCAATGTTGCAACCTTTACAGATTAACACCCCGGAGGATACTATGGATTTAGTTGAAAGAACGATAATAATAAACGATGACAATATCGACGAGATACGTGCGAAGTATCCCGACGGGCTTCACTTTGTTGTCGGTGACGTTCACGGTCAGACCGGAACGCTGAAATCACTGATGGAGAAAATTAAATTTGACCCTACAAAAGATCACGTATTTTTTGTAGGCGATTACAACGGCGGACACTCAACAGGCGGCGATATATACGCGCTGATGGATTATATGTCGCTCTATTACAGTGCCGATTACAACAGCCCCGGGTTTCACCTAATCAGAGGCAACCACGAATGTGAGTTAGGCCCTATTTATCCGCTGCACGGCTTTCCGCACATAATCGTATATAAGGGCAGTACGATGAACTACTATATAGTCCACGCAGGTATGGTTGACGAAGCATTCGGGCTGATAAACGACGATATGGCAAAACACCCCGATAAACAGATACACGCATACACGCTGGATTACTCCTGCAGGTCTTACGACGCCCCATTACGTCAGATAATCTGGTCGCGCCACGGTCTTTACACCCAGAATTACCACCGTCAGTTCTGGGCCAAGCACACGGACCTTATTGAAAGCAAAGCTTGCATAATCCACGGGCACTCACCCTATTGCTACTTCAAAAAGGAAGATTATTACTCCTACGGTGAGGACAACCTTTTTTGGCAGAATCAACACATATTTTTCAGCGAATCACTGCAAGCATTCAACATTGATTCAAACATAAAGGGACGCTACAAAAACGGTGAAGGCCACCGTGCGATATCCTGCATATGTATTGAAATGTTGGAGGAGATCGCGGCATCGTGCGAAATAAAACTCACCGCTCAAACCGTACGCTGCGCACCGAATTTTGTTTTCTCGGCAGATCTCACATACGAAAACACCGAAGAATCTGCAGGCGATGCGAGCAGAATCACACAAAATCCGCCCGAATCGAAAAGAATATACTTTGACGGCATCGAAAAAATCTATATCGAAGATTGATTGCAAAAAAGCAAGCCACTGCTAAGCAATGGCCTGCTTTTTTGTTTGTATCGATTAGTTTGTTATGTAACTGACATCATTTTCTTCACAGTATTTTTCAGCGCAACTACCCTTTTGGACAATAACAGTAGTACTTCTTTTGAAACATAAAAATGCACAATCACCTATACTTGTTACGCTATCGGGTATTCTGATGCTTTCGAGGCTTTCGCAAGAACCAAACGCATACTCACCAATGCTTGTTACGCTGTCAGGTATTGTAATACTTTTGAGGTTGTTACAATCAAAAAATGCAAAATCATCGATTTTTGTAACACTGTCGGGAATTGTAATTTTTTCGAGATTTTTGCAACTATGGAAAGCATCATGATCGATGATTTCAACACCATTAGGAATAATATAGCTTTTCCTTTTGCTACCCATCGGATACCGAATAAGCATTGATTTGTCTTTATTGAACAACACACCATGCTTATCGCTTGAAGAATACTTATTATCAGCATCTACCGTGATGCTTTCGAGGCTTGTACAATAGAGAAACGCTCGACTATCGATATTTGCAGCAAGGTTGCCTAATGTAACATTCGTAAGACTTTCACAACCTACAAATGTATAGTACTCGATATTAGTTACACCGTCAGGGATAGTGATGCTTTCAAGACTCTTACAATGAAGGAAAGCACCTGCACCAATACTTGTAACACTATCAGGGATAGTGATGCTTTTAAGGTTTTTGCAACCTTCAAACGCTTTTTTATCAATACTTGTTACGCTGTCAGCAATGTTGACGTTTGAGAGGTTATTACAAAAACAGAACGCTCCGTCGCTGATATTAGTAACTCTATCAGGAATGCTGATGCTTGTGAGATTTTCGCAATTAGCGAATGCACCTTTACCAATGTTTGTTACGCTGTTAGCAATATTGATGTCTAAAAGGGCTGAGCAACTTTCAAATGCCAAATCACCGATACTTGTTACACTATTGGGGATCTCAATGCTTGTAAGATTTTTGCAACCGCGGAACGCGCCTTTGCCGATACTTTTTACACCGCTCGGAATTTTATAACTTTTTCTTTTCTTGCGCGAATATTCAGTAAGAGTTGTTTTATCTTCATCGAACTTCACGCCATATCCAATTACGAATCCGGTAATTTTATTCATATAGATATCTCCTTCCGGCAAGGTCAATATCCTGTTAATTATAACATATTCGTTTCAAAATGTCTAGAAATTTAATAACAACATCGGTATCAAATTTCCATTTTAAACGTTCGAAAATCGCCAAAAGGAAAATGTCGAAAGCTTTTTAAAAAAATTTTACGAAAAGTATTGCATTTTTAAAAGATATCGGTTATACTAAATAAGCTGTCAGGACAGCAACGGTTAAATATCGCGGAGTAGAGCAGCTCGGTAGCTCGTCGGGCTCATAACCCGGAGGCCGCAGGTTCAAATCCTGCCTCCGCAACCATAAGCAAAGCACTTACCGTCAGGTAGGTGCTTTGCTTTTATCAAGCCTACTTTATGTAAAACGAATCAGATATCGGTAAAAAGGTCCGAAACCATAACGGCTTCGGACTTTTTCTATGCAAATTTAATCAGTCAAAATTCGTGATGTATAAATACTATTACTCCTACTCCGTTTGTCGCACCTTCATTTTCCGCCAACTGACAAAGCCATAGACATCATTAAACAGAAATGCTACAAAGCAGACAACAACCGAGATATAGCGAACATCTATAATGCTTGCCGACGCCCACAACACGATCAAAACAATATCGTTGGCAGCATACGCCAAAGCAAAATACGGACTTCTGCGGAAGGTCAGATATACGGCAAGAAAACTCGTTGTAACTGAAATAGTGCTCGGAATAATACTTTTTGTATTAAAGTGATCTAATATAAAGTAAAAAACTATGGTTACGATGACTGTTAGTATCCACATAAATATCTGCTCTGCCTTGCCGATACTGTTTACTTTAACTTCCGCTTTGTTGCCTTTATATGGGTTACGAAGCCACGAAACCAAAGCAAATACCGCCATCGGCATTGTCATTCCAAGATATGTGATCATCTCGCCATAATAAGCAAAAGTGTAGGAAATGATTCCGTACAGCAAACTAAAAATAACCATTAGCAGTTGCCCGAACGGATTGCCTTTTGCGTTGAAAATCAGTGAAGTCACACCGATAATTGAAGCTGCAAGTGATAAATAATTCGTTCTGTCAAAAGCAATAAAAGAAACGACCGTAAAAAATACAGAAGTTATCCATAAAGCAATTTCAAATCCAGAAAAATAACTAAAATATTTTTTCATAGTATTCTCCGAAAAAAGAAGCATCCGCATACACATCTTCAAAAACCTAACGATGTGCAAACGGATGCTTTTTTGCATCTCACTACCCGGTGGCAGTTATACTTTTCACATTATACCCCCGAGAAAAAGAAAAGTCAAGCTGTGACAAATTTGCACCGTTCAAGCATATACTTGCAAATAAAATTATTTATCAATAAAAAATTAACAAAGCCAACGTTAGTTTCAAAAAATCTCACCGTCTAAATGTAAATAAATAATAAACTTTTTGTTTATGGTTTGTTCATTCGGTTGTAAATTATTGACAATATTATTCGTTTTATGTAGAATTTAATTTATATAATTATAATCATTTATTACATTAAAGGATTACATAGCATCATTTTACGGTATGTGGAACTTGACGTCGAAAAAATAATCTGCGAACAGTTACGCATTGCCTCACCAACAACATATATCTTCATAGGAGGATGAAACTATGAATGCAAGCACCGGTAAATTCTGTGCGTACTGCAAAGCAGAAATACAGGGCGGAGAAAGAATTATAGTATGCCCTTCCTGCCTTGCCATACACCACGAAAATTGCTGGAACGAACACAAAGGCTGCTCAACAGCAGGTTGTATCTATCATTATCAAGAAGTACCTACAACACCTGCTGAGCCTGTTGCTCCTGCAGCACCTGTTGAGCCCGTTGCTCCTACGGCACCCATTGAAGCCTTTGCTCCTTTAGCACCCGTTGAGCCTGTTGCTCCTGCGGCACCCATTGATCCTGTTGTTCCTACAACACCTGCTGAGCCTGTTGCTCCTGCAGCACCTGTTGATCCCGTTGCTCCTGCGGCACCCATTGAAGCCTTTGCTCCTTTAGCACCCGTTGAGCCTGTTGCTCCTGCGGCACCAATTGAGTCTGTTGCTCCTGCGGCACCTGTTGAGCCTATTATTCCTGCAGCACCTGTTGAGCCTGTTGTTCCTGCGGCATCCATTGAAGCCTTTGCTCCTTTAGCACCTGTTGAGCCCGTTGCTCCTACGGCACCTGTTGAGCCCGTTGCTCCTACGACACCGTCTTTCGGCGCTGTAGGTTCCGTCTGCACAAAGTGCGGTGCGACATTGAACGAGAGTCAGATGTTCTGCACAGCATGCGGTGAAAAAGCAGCTTTGCACGTTGAGTCGAGCATAAATTCCGCAATTGACCAATTCAACAGCAACATCGACAACAAGAAAAAGAAAAGCAAGAATAAAGTTATCATTCCTGTTGCAATCGGTGCAGCAGTCACCATGCTTATCATCTTGATCGCAATTTTCAGTGGGCCTTCTGTCGACTCAATTACACTGTCAAACTCAGACTTCGAACTGCTTATAGGCAAAACAGTCAGTGCGTCATACACTGTTGAACCTGCTGAATCGCAAAGCAAGGTTGAGGTTACGTGGACTTCATCAAACTCCTCTGTTGCAACGGTAAGCAGCACAGGCACGATTACAGCCGTAGGCGAGGGCACATGTATAATCACCGTAACAGCAAAAGGAAAGAGCGACTCTTTATCAGTGGTAGTTATCAAAGGTCCCGATTTCAATGAATTTTACGACAAGTACTGCGAATACACATGGGCTGACGTAGCTTCTGACGGAAGCTGGCTTGACATCGACACCAATCCTTACAACTGGGATGACGATGGTGTTGCTTATCTGGACGCTTACTACGCTGTAGAAAACGTCATTGAAGCACTCGGTTTGCCTTCATCACTGTTTGATGACATAGGCGAAACCTCTTACAACGACGGCAGACAGACAAAATACTATGACAACGTAACCGTCACCTGGACCTATCATCCTGATCAAGGTCTTGAAATAACATTCAAGCATCCGCAACCATAAAACCAATAAATATTTTTATAAGGAGATAATAAAATGACAAATCCTAACGAATTCCAGAACGGCACAAACAACTTTAACCCCACAGCCCCTGTGTCACCCGTAGCTCCTACTGCTCCTGTTGAGCCCGTAGCTCCTGTAGCTCCTGTAGCTCCTGTAGCACCTGTAGCACCCGTTGCTCCTGTTGAGCCTGTAGCTCCTGTAGCCCCTGTAGCCCCTGTGTCACCCGTTGCTCCTGTTGAGCCTGTTGCTCCTGTAGCACCCGCTGCTCCTGTTGCTCCTGCAGCACCTGTTGCTCCTGCAGATCCTACAGCTCCCGTTGCACCTGCAGCACCTGTTGCTCCTGCTTACGGTGCTGCCGGCACTGTTTGCACCAAGTGCGGCGCAACTGTTCCCGCAGGTCAGAGCTTCTGCACAGCATGCGGCCAGCAGATTATTGCCGCTGCTCCCGTTGTTCCTGCTGCTCCCAAAAAGAGCAAGAAAAAGATTCTTATCCCGCTTATCATCGTAGGCGCTGTTCTCGTCACAATCATCTTCTTCGCAATCATCGGCAGCAGCTCAGGACCCGACCTCGAATCTATGTACTATCAGTACTGCGAATCCACATGGGCTGATATTTCTTCCGACGGTGACAGACTCTCCATCGACACAAACCCCTACAACTGGGACGATGACGGTATCGCATATATGGATGCTTACTATGCTGTTGAGAACGTTAACAACGCTCTCGGCCTCCCCTCTTCTCTTCTTGAGGATATGGAAGAGACATCCTACAACGATGGCAGACAGACAAAATACTATGACAACGTAACCGTCACCTGGACCTATCATCCCGACCAGGGTCTTGAAGTTACTTACAGCAAAAACTAATTCACAAAAAGCACAAAGAGAGGAATTAAGTCAATGGCAAAAGTAAACGTAATTATTGTCGATGCAACCGGCAACAAAGAGCAGAAAGTCGGCCTACCTGATGATGTCAAGTGCGGCATCATTATGGTTAAGCTCGTTGAAAAAATCAAGCTTCCCTCAGTCGGTCCCGACGGTAACCCCATCAGCTACAAGTTTATCCACAAGGTAACCGGCAGACAGCTTCTTGAGGCTCAAACTCTTGCCGAGGCCGGCATCAAAGACGGTGACGTCCTTCGCCTTCAGCCGGAAATCACGGCAGGCGGTGAACTTTGATGGAAAAAACCACAAACGAATTTGAGCTTCACAGTTCAGATTTTGAAGAAGACCGTTACAGCCGCTTGCGCCTGATCCCCTGGTGGGATCAGGACAGGCTGAAGAATGCAACCGTTATGGTTGTAGGTGCCGGTGCAATCGGAAATGAGCTGATCAAAAATCTTACTCTCCTGGGTATCGGCCGCATCCTCATTTACGATATGGACTCAATTGAAAGCACAAACCTTACCCGATCCGTATTATACCGTGCAAAAGACGTTGGCCGATACAAGGCTGAGGTTGCCGCCGAGCGCGCAGCCGAAATGAACCCTGATATAAAAGCAAAGGCTTTCATATCAAACATTATCGATGACGTCGGTCTCGGTGTATTCCGCAGGATGGACGTTGTACTCGGCGGATTGGATAACCGCGAAGCACGCCTTGCAATCAACCAATCCTGCTATAAGGTAAACAAGCCCTGGATTGACGGTGCAATCGAAGCACTCAACGGCTTTGCACGTGTTTTCATTCCCGGTCACGGTGCCTGCTATGAGTGCACAATGACCGAAACGGACTGGATGCTTATCAACAAGCGAAAATCATGCGCACTGCTTACACACGAGCAGATGGCAGAAGGAAAAATTCCCACAACACCTACTTCATCCTCGGTTATCGCGGGTATCCAGGTCCAGGAAATGCTCAAACTGCTTCACGCAGACAGAAACCTGCCTACACTTGCCGGTAAAGGCTTTGTATTCAATGGCCTGACACATGACTCTTACGTTGTTGAATACCAGTGCAAGGAAGACTGTATGAGCCACGATACATACGAAAAGATTATTGAAAAGCCCTGGTCTGCCAGATCAATCTCACTCAGAGATATTCTGGCAGAAATACGAGCAGAGCTCGGAGAAAGAGCCGTTATTGATTTTGACAGAGATATTGCTGTTGCGGCAAAATGCTCCTGCGGTGAGCACAAAGAACTCTACACACCCGTGCACAAGCTCAAGGGCGAAATGCTCACCTGCCCTAAATGTCACTCACAGATGACTTTTGAGAGTATTCACTCTATCAAGGGCGAAGAATCTTTCCTTGACAAAACTCCTTATGATATAGGCATCCCTCTGATGCATATCATCTGCGGCAGAGTCGGTATGAACGCGGTATACTATGAGTTCACAGCCGATGAAGCAGAAGTATTCACCAACCTGTAAGGAGGTATAAACATATGACCCCTCGTATGAGACGACTTGCTTCAGACTATGAGCAGGTAAAAAAAGACTTTACCGGTCATAAAAACATAATGGTTACACCGGTTGGCGACGAGCCACCCGAAAAATACCACGTAACGTATTTTGTCAACGGTATATATCTTCTTCCCGACGGCAAAATCGAAACACTCGGAAAACACGAAGTAGACATAACACTTCATTCGGATTACCCACGTTACAAGCCTATCTGCACTATTCAGACACCTATCTGGCATCCGAACTTCCGCGACGGTCAGATATGCATCGGTGATATTTGGGGCGCAGGCGAATCACTGAGTGATATCATCGTAAATATCGGTGATATGATTCAGTACAAATCCTGGAACTCTTTCAGCCCCCTTTCCGCAGATGCGGCTCAGTGGGCAATTGAAAACAAAAACCTCTTCCCTGTCGGCAATATCGACCTTTATGTTGCTGATTACGCTTCAGCAAAACAAGCTGTTGAAATCGACCTCTTTGGTGATGACAACGCTGAAAAGGCTGAGGCAACCGCAGAAGAAAAGCCGGCAGACGAAAACACCGATACGGCAGAAATTGCCGAAACAGCAAAAGAGGAAGAAAGCACGGACGGAAACGACTTTGATATCACAGCCGAAGAGCTTGAAGGCATCGAGTTTGTTCCCACTGCACAGAGAATGCAGACCTCCGCACACGGCAGCACGGTAAAAGGCGGTAAGATGAACTTCAAAACCGTACTCGTCAAAGGTCTTATCTGGGCAATTGTCGGTGCAATTTTAGGCTTCGGTGTTTCTGAAATAACCGAAAAAAATATTACCAGTGACGTATCCGCTGCAATTTTAAGCGGTCACAGCGAATTTGCAGATTACTACAGCTACACAACTAAGGCTGACGCAGCTTGGAATAAAGTATATTCCGAATTCAAAGGCTATTGCAGAGACAACGGCTACGATTATAATGACACAAACGTATTTGCATCCTGGCTTGACTCAGGCATCTCAGATGAAGCATCGGCATACCTTGAAGAATACCGTGAGTACGACGCATTATCCGAAGAGGAAATCTATGACGTTTGCGCCAATCACTATGATATGGATTATGAAAAGATGGGCAAAGCCGGCGCAGCAGTTACCAGAATGGGTACTGCTCTCTGGTCCGCTGTAATTGCTCTTTTCATCGGTCTGTTCCTGGGCATAGGCGAAGGCATTTACTACGGCGCAAAAGGCAAAACTGTAATGTATGCGCTTATCGGTGCCGGTATTTCACTTGCCATCGGCTTTGCAAGCGGTTACCTTGCACAGTGGATGTACTCAGAGCTGCTCGGCGACAATACGTCAGACTTCTTTGCCGCCTTACTGCGAGGCTTCGGCTGGGCTATTATGGGCCTTGGTGTAGGTGCCGCGATCGGCCTTATAAAGCCGGAAAAGAAACGAATTCTTTTCTGCTCACTCGGCGGTCTTGTAGGCGCTTTCAACGGCGGTTTCCTGTTCAACTACATTTTCGAGATTATTCCCAACGACGTTGTTGCACGCGGTGCGGCAATCGTACTGATGGGCATACTCATAGGTGTCGGTGTCGGATTGCTTGAGCAGTTTGCAAAATCCGCATGGCTTAAGGTTATCCGCGGTGAATTTGAAGGCAAGGAATACCTTGTATTCTCCGGCACAACAAGTATTGGTAACAACGGCAAGAACACAATCGTTCTGTTCAAGGATAAGCTTATCGGCCCGCATCATTGCGACATTATCCTCGAAGGCAATAAGTACGTTCTTGTTGACTGCGGTACTCCCATGGGTACCATAGTCAACGGCCGTAAGATCCAGCGTCACATCCTTCGCAATGGCGATACCATCGCTATAGGCAACTCTGTACTTGTATTCAACACAAAATAATTAATCTGGAGGCGAGTAATATCGTGAAATCCGTCAGAGAATTACTCTCTTTGATAATGGTGGGTGCGATATTATTCGCCTCCGCTTTTTCAACGAGTGCAATCGGCTTTGAAGCCGAAACAGTATACGAATCCGTTTTTGTAATATATTCGGGCGATTCATTGGGCAGCGGTTTTGCTATAGGTGAAAACTGCGTGGTTACCAATGCACACGTCATTGATGACAAAAATCAGATAACCGTTAAAACATACGGCGATGACGAATATGATGCTTACGTTATCGGAATGGACACGGAAGCAGACATTGCCGTACTCGTTGTTGAAGAAATCAAATTCACATTTCTCCCCGTGGCTGATCTCTCCACAATGAAAACGGGTGATGATATTTACGCCATCGGTGCCCCCAAGGGTATGGCTTACACTCTTACCAAAGGCGGCATATCGGCAAAAGAGCGAAAAATAAGCGGCAGTTCATACATACAGATTGATGCCCCTATCAACGAGGGCAACAGCGGCGGTCCGCTGCTTAACGATGCCGGACAGGTGCTCGGCGTGAACACGCTTAAAATGTCCGACAGCGAGGGAATCGGCCTTGCAATTCCGATAACAAGAGTTTGCGAATACATCAAATCGCTCGGCGTTGAGTTGGACGCAAACGGTAATGTTGTAGGCAGAGTTGATGCGCCGGAGCCTGAAACAAACATCGCCCCTGAAAATGAGGGTGGCAACGAAAAAATTATCTACAAATACAAAACATCAAAAATAACCTACGCAGCATTTTTCGTCGCGGTGCTTTCACTGGCAGGCAATGTAGTGCTTGCAATTTTGCTCAACAAAGAAAAGAAGAAAAAAATTGCACCGCCCTACGATCCCAGTGAAAGAACTGATTTTGATATTGATATATTGGAGTAAGAAAAAATGGCTAAAAAATCTAAAAGCAAGAGCAAAAAAATCGCAACACCAAAAGAACCTGAAAATATGCTGCCTCAGAACATTATGCTCGTTGGCGAACGCGTTGAGGAAGATAAAAACATCTACATTTCTCAATCCGTTTACAAGGAAATACATAAGTTCACAAAAAACAAAACAACTAACGAAAGCGGCGGTATGCTGATCGGTTCTGTAATTGAAGAATTCGGCAAAACCAACGTCATCATCAAAGGCTTTGTTGAAGCAAAATTCTCCGAAGCTACACCTACAACTTTGAAATTTACCCATGAAACATGGGATTACGTACATAAAGAGATCGACAAAAAATTCAAAAATCAGAAAATTGTCGGATGGATTCATACCCATCCCGATTTCGGCATCTTCCTGTCCGAATACGATAAGTTTATACACGAAAATTTCTTCAGCGATGCTAACCAGGTTGCTTACGTTGTTGACCCGATTCAGGGCATTGAAGGTTTCTATTTCTGGATTAACGAGAAAATTGAAAAGTGCAAAGGATTTTACATCTATGATAAAACCGGCACCGATATCAGCGTAGACCCCGAAAAAGAAACATCCGTTGCTGCCAAAAAGGCGCAGTCTTCAGGTTTCGGCCTCAAAGATGCGCTCCTTATAACCCTAGCCGTTGCCGTTGCATTTTTGATTTTTGCCAACATCTCAACCAACAAAAGACTGAAAGAAATTGAAGAGGCACAGTTAAAGCAGGCTCAGTTATTCAGCTATCTGCTCTACCCCAACCAGCAAAACGGCGGTTTGGTGGTACAACATCCCGACGGCAATAACGGCGTTACTGTTATTGACCCGAATCAGACCGAAGCCGCAAGCAACAGCGAAGGAGAAGTTACGAATGAATAACAAATACATTGGTAAAAGTTGTCCTTTCTGCAAAACTGAAATTAGAGCTGACGATGAAATTGTAATATGCAGCGAATGTGAAATGCCCCACCATCTTGAATGCTGGATTGAGAACCAGGGCTGCACAACATTTGGCTGCCTTGGCACAATAGATGTAGCCAACAGCAATGTAACATCTGTTACCACAGACCGGCTTGACTTCTCCGCCCCGCCTTCAAATGTAACCTATTGCCCGTCCTGCGGAGTACAGAATGACGCCGAATCGTTGTTCTGTGCAGCTTGCGGTCATCCGCTTACAACACAACCCACACCACCTGTTCCTCAGTCACAGCCTGCTGCACCCGTTGCACAGCCTGCCCCCTATACCGCTGCCGTACCGTACGCTCCTCAGCCTGCGGTTGCAGCTCCTGTTCAGGTTCCTGCACCCAATCCGTACGCTCCTCAGCCTGCGGTTGCAGCTCCTGTTCAGGTTCCTGCACCCAATCCATACGTTCCTCAGCCTGCGGTTGCAGCTCCTGTTCAGGCTCCTATGCCCAATCCGTACGCTCCTCAGCCTGCGGTTGCAGCTCCTGTTCAGACTCCTGCGCCTAATCCGTATGCTCCTCAGCCTGCGGTTTCAGCTCCTGTTCAGGCTCCTACGCCTAATCCGTATGCTCCTCAGCCTGCGGTTTCAGCTCCTGTTCAGGCTCCTACGCCCAATCCGTATGCTCCTCAGCCTGCGGTTGTAGCTCCAGCACCTAATCAACCTGCTCAGAATGTGCACAACGTACCGATTGATGACACACTCAAGCTCCTTATAGGAGAGAACGCAACCTACTATGCTACCAAGTTCCACGAGATAAAGAACCTCAAAAAGATCGTAAACTGGAACTGGATGGCATTTGCAATATCACCCATCTGGTTAATCAACAGAAAAATGCTCGGTTTCGGTATCGGTATGCTGGCAGCGGCATTTTTCGCGTTCCTGACAGGAATACCTTTCTTGATTTTCCTTTACTTAGGCGGCCACGTTGCGCTGGGCCTTTTCGGCAATCTGCTGTATATGAAGATGCTCGAAAAGAAAGCTGATGAAGCAAAAAATATGACCGAGCCTTTCAAATCTCAATTTATCGCCAAGAACAGCGGCACTGACAGAAAGTCCGCAATGATCGCTTCTATCGTCACCGCAGCAGTCGGTACAACTGCCGCTTTGATAGCCCTTATCGTAGCGATAGCTTAAAGGAGGTTATCTGAAGTGGAAAAAGATTTTGAAATAGAGCTCGAGGAAGAAACCGAAGAAAAGGAAGAGAAAACCGAAAAAGAAAATGAAGAGGAAACCGAAGCGTTTCAGCTTCCCATGAACTTCCTTTCGTTAGGTGAAATCGAAAGCGACGACGTAAAAGTTTACATCAAGCAGGATGTTTACAAATCTCTCGAAGAATTAGCCGCTTCCGATACCACAAAAGAGCTCGGCAGCATCATCATCGGCGATTACGCCAACGAGCTTGGCAAAACAAACGTTATTATATCCGAGTTCGTTGAAGCAAAATACACTGACGCATCCGCCTCCACGTTAACATTCACACACAAAACGTGGGACTATGTGCACTCCGAGCACGAACGCCTGTATCCCGATAAAAAAATCATCGGCTGGCAACACACCCACCCGAACTACGGTATATTCTTATCAAATTATGATATGTTCATTCAGGAGAATTTCTTCAATCTCCCATTCCAGGTTGCATACGTAATTGACCCGATACAGAATATCCGCGGCTTTTTTCAGTGGAAAAACGGCAAGGTTGAAAAGCTCAAGGGCTATTACATTTATGATGAGGTCGGCAAGACGATAAAAATCGAATCACCCAAAGCCAAAGACGAAAAAACTGACGTTCCTGCCAAGCCATCAAAGCTTCCCACCGTTTTAATCGCGGTGCTTTGCGCCGTTTGCATAATGCTCAGCGTTATCGCTGTTACAACAGGCAAAAAGTTCAAGGACATAAGCGAAATGCTTGAGCTTAAAGAAAAAGAAATTGCCAGCCAGAGTGCCGTTATCGATACACAGTCGGGCACAATAGCCGAGCTTGAAGGTAAACTTGTTGACGGTGCTATGGGCAGCCAATCCTCTGCCGCCGATCTGATTGAAATGATCGAGAGCAACGAGATAACACTACAGAACAAAAACTCTGTTCTCTCTGAGCTTCAAGCATTTATCGAAAGCGAAAACACAAGCGCAGAAAATGTAAGCTTTGTTGCATACACTGTAGTTGCGGGTGACAGCCTTTACAGCATATGTACAAAAAACAGCATCAACTATAATTCGGCCGCAAGCATTATCCTCGCCCTTAACGGCATTGCTAATGCCGATAAAATTCATACAGGTCAGACAATTCTTTTGCCCGTTACAGATTGATAAGTAAAACAACGAAAAGCCCTTCCGCAAACAATAACGTTTACGGAAGGGCTTAATTATTTTGTGTTATATCAGTTCTTGAGGCTCTGTACAGGAGCAGGGATTCTGCCGCCGCGTGAGATGAACTTTGCGGGTGAAATCATACTGACATCCATAACGGGACCGCCGCCGAGCAGACCGCCGAAATCAAGCTCATCGCCGACAGTTTTGCCGATTGCGGGAATGACACGCACAGCTGTTGTCTTGCTGTTTATCATACCGATTGCTGCCTCGTCTGCAATAATAGCCGCAATAACTTCAGCAGGTGTATCTCCGGGAATGTTGATCATATCAAGGCCTACGGAACAAACAGCTGTCATTGCCTCAAGCCGCTCAAGGTTGAGTGCACCGCTGCGTGCCGCATCAATCATACCTGCATCCTCCGTTACGGGGATGAATGCACCGGAAAGTCCGCCAACGTGCGAGGATGCCATAATGCCGCCCTTCTTGACAGCATCGTTAAGCAGCGCAAGTGCCGCAGTTGTGCCGTGGCAGCCGCACTGCTCAAGTCCCATCTCCTCAAGAATGTGAGCAACTGAATCGCCAACAGCAGGTGTCGGAGCCAAAGAAAGGTCAACAATGCCAAAGGGCACACCGAGCCTGCGTGAAGCCTCACGGGCAACGAGCTGACCGACACGTGTGATTTTGAACGCTGTCTTTTTAACAACGTCTGCAACATCTGTAAGGTTGCCGTCGGGAATCTTTTTGAGTGCAGTGCTGACAACACCGGGGCCTGAAACGCCTACGTTAATTACGCAGTCAGGCTCACCTGCACCGTGGAATGCGCCCGCCATAAAGGGATTATCCTCGGGAGCGTTACAGAAAACAACAAGCTTTGCAGGGCCGATACAGCCTTTATCTGCCGTTGCCTTTGCTGCCTCAACAACCGTCTTGCCCATAAGGGCGACAGCATCCATATTGATACCGGCCTTTGTTGAGCCGATGTTTACACTCGAGCAAATATGCTCCGTAACCGCAAGAGCCTCGGGGATACTGCGGATAAGCGCCTCATCGCCTGCTGCAAAACCTTTCTGAACAAGCGCGGAATAGCCGCCGATAAAGTTGACACCCACGGTCTGAGCCGCACGCTCAAGAGCCTTTGCATATTCGACAGGGTTACCGCCCGAACAAGCGGAAACCATCGCAATCGGTGTAACGGAAATACGCTTGTTGATAATCGGGATGCCGTATTCCTTTTCAATCTGCTCGCCTGTTGCAACGAGCTTTTCGGCCCTGCGTGTGATTTTGTCGTAAATCTTATCACAGCTGCGCTTAATATCGCTGTCACAGCAATCGAGCAGAGAAATGCCCATTGTAATTGTACGTATGTCGAGGTGTTCCTCCTCAATCATCGCAATCGTTTCGAGTATATCGCCTGTGTTCATCATAGCTTATGTTCCGCCTTTTCAGATTCTGTGCATCGAGTTGAAAATATCCTCGTGCATAACGTGGATTTTCAGATTTCTCTGCTCACCGTATGCCTTGAGCTGATCGGAAAAATCTGTAAATTCAAGCTTCATTTCAGCTGTGTCTACAAGCATAATCATACAGAACATATCCTGCAGAATTGTCTGCGAAACGTCAACAACGTTAACGTCGTGCTCTGCACAGAAGGTTGAAACCTTGGCAAGAATACCGACTGTGTCCTTGCCTATAACGGTAATTACTGCTCTCATTTTTTTATACCTCCGTTTAATTGCCACTGTTTGATCACTAACAGTTATTTTAACACATTGCACCCTTTAAAACAATAGCTTATTCCATTGCCTTTGCTTTTTCAAGCGCATTATCTGCATATAATTTTATAATCAGGTTTTTCTCCTTTATCTGCTGCACCGTCGGTTCACCCGTACAGCTCATAACAGCTTGCTGTGCTTTTTTTCTTATAGCTGCCGACGAGTGGCTTGCATCCATATAAAGGTCAAGATCAGCAACGTAAGCCTCAGCCTGCAGGTCGCACAGATGGATATTCGGATACTCTGCGGCAAAGGCGGCAATTTTTTCACGCAGGGCAAAAATCACCTCAAGCTGTGAGACATCCTTATCCGCCCAGTAAAGAGATGAGTAAGGCGGAAGATAAATCGTCAGCTCCTCGTCGGAATCAAGTTTATCCGCCAGATAAGCAAGAAAAAAGTCCATATGCTCCATTACTTCATCGCTGTAAGTATCGGAGCTGCCGTCATTAAACACAACAGCACCGCTGTTGAAGGTTTTTATCAGCGCATCCTCGCCGGGAGGATTCTCTTCATCCCAGCAACCGGCCTTATTTATATCGGTTGCAACCTCAAGAGAACTGCTGAACGATTCAGGCAAAGATATATCAAAAAACTCTACTGCACTGAGGGCGATCTGCAGAGGAATAAAGCGGAACCACGTTTCATATCCGAGAAGATATCTGAACTGAGACAAACCGCGCGGATTGTACATATAATCGCGGAATCTTCCGCAATCGGACACAACGATTTTGTTTGATGCAAAACGATGAAGGTCGATATTTACTATATATTTTTTTGCTTTGCCCTGCTCCTGCGCACAGGTGTAAAGCCACAGCAATTCGTCAGGCTCAAGCGCACCCAGAGCAAACTTGACAGGCTTGCAACCGTGCTGTGCAGCAATCTGCGATACATCAAAATTCTGAACCATAGAAGAACCCACTATAGCACAGTCGTAATCTGCCGTTCTGATTGCAGGCGCAATAGAATAGGCAGGGCTGAAATATCGCACGCCCTTTGTGTTTGCCCGGTAAACGTTCTGTGGGTCAAGAACATATGCCACAGAACACAGAACACCTGTGGTGACAATAAAAACGCTTAACAGCAAGCATATGAATTTTACTGTTCGGTTTTTCATTCAGAACACTTTCCTCAAAAATTAAAATAAATAAATACAGCCGAGCGAGACATACAAAGCACTGAAACTGCAAGCATTATCGCCGTTACCACCGCACGCTTCGGAGTGAGTTTAAAATCTTCAAGGAGCTGAGAGGTACTCTTTTCCCTGAGCATTATGACAAAGCATATTACGATTGCGGCAAAAGACAGTGCAATTGCGGCAAAATCAGGCATACCGAATATGCCGTTTACAAGCAGCTTTCTGAAGCCGCCCAAACCAAGGTTGGTAAAATCAAACATCTGCCTGAAGATATTAACTGCCTTGCCGATATCGGGCGCACGGAAAACTACAAAGGCAAGAACAATAAAAATGAATGTGAAAATGCGCCTTACAAAGTTCGGAATCTTATTCAGGAGCTTCGGGAAACATTCCTCAAAAACTCTTGCTGTGCCGTGAGCTATTCCCCACAGCACAAAAGTCCACGATGCACCGTGCCAGATGCCGCTGACCAAGAAAACAACAAACAGATTAAATTTTTTTCTGAGATTGCCCTTTCTGTTGCCACCCAAAGGTATATACACAAGCTCCGCCAGTGTCCTGCCTAAAGTAATGTGCCAGCGCTGCCACATCTCTGTTATGCTTGCTGACCGGAGAGGTGTGCGGAAGTTGACGGGCAGATCAAAATTGAACATTTTGCCGAGACCTATAGCCATTTCGGAATAGCCTGCAAAATCAAAATAAATCTGGAAAGTATAGGCAAGCGCCGTAACCCACATAGGCAGCATGCCAAGTGGTTTCGATGCAGCAAAGCCGTTGTCAACAATCAACGAAAGCTCATCGGCAATAATAAGCTTTTTGAAAAGGCCATAGGTGAAAACAGAAAAACCGGTTGCGAGATTTTCTTTGTTGAGAAAACGCTTTTCACCGTCCGCAAGCTGCGGTACAAGCTCATCGTAAAGCACGATAGGGCCTGCAATAAGCTGCGGAAAAAATGAAACAAAAAGTGTATAGTCGATAAAATTGAGCTTTTTTTCGTCCGTTTTGTAGGTACGCACCTGGAATGACAACTGTTGGAAGGTGAAAAAGCTGATGCCGAGGGGTATCAGAATACCTTTGAGCGGTATATCCGTCGAGGCGACGGCATTAACCGTTTCAACAGCAAAATCGTAGTATTTGTAGTAACCTATCAACCCAACATTAAACAGCACAGATAAAACAAGCAGTGCTTTTCTGACCGATTTGGATTTGCAGTTTAAAGAAATTTTTGCCGCAATAAAATTGACGGCGATTGAAGCAGATATTACCAAAAAGTATTTCCACTCAAAATACGAATAGAAGAAAAGAGAAGCAGCTGCAAGAAAAGCACGCTGCGGATACGGATTACTGATTTTTGAGAGCAAAAAATATACAACAGCCGTTATCGGTAAAAATGCAAAAACAAACTCATATGACGAAAACAGCATAATCCGTAAGCCTCCTTCCCTTATAATTCTTAATACACTAAAGTATATATTAACATACAGGTTATAATAAAACAATATCTTTAAGAGCTAACTTATTCCTATTTCAATTGAATTTTTTGTACGCTGTGATATAATAGTAAAAACACACAAAAAGGATGAGCAAAATGTTCAGAATTCAAAACGGTGACGTTGTTCTTTTTCAGGGTGACTCCATAACTGACGGCAACAGAGGCAGAAACCAAGACCTTAACCACATTCACGGCCACGGCTATCAATACATACTCGCTTCCGAAATGTATGCAGATAACATAGGCGTAGAATTTGAAGTTGTAAACAGAGGCGAAAGCGGCAACAGAATCGCCCAGCTTTACGGCAGATGGAAAGAAGACTGCCTTAAGCTCAAACCCACCATAGTAAGTATACTTATCGGCATTAACGACTGCGCCCAGGAATATTTCTGCGGCAACGGCTCACTGCCCGAGCGATACAAAAAAATCTACCGCTATATGCTGGACGAGCTGCTTGAGCAGAATCCGCACGCACTGATTGTAATTATGGAGCCGTTTTTCGGTGTATCGGAGGACGAACCGTACAACCGATATATGAAGGCCAATGCGCCGAAATACGCTAAGGCTGCAAAAGAAATTGCAAAGGAATACGGCGCTGTTTTTGTGCCGCTTCAGGATATATTTGACGGGTATGCAAAGCACACGGATATACACAAACTGCTGTGGGACGGTGTGCATCCCACAACGGGAGCGCATCAGCTCATCGCCAGACGCTGGAAGGAATGTGTTGAAGAAAAAATCAACGCAAGATAAACATTATTTTACACTCTCTTAACCTGATTGGCAAAAACATCGGATAAAATATCAGATAAAGTGAGGGATGTTAATGAAAAAGAAAGCTGCAAAAATTGCGCTTATTGTTATCGGCTCAGGGCTTATACTAAACGCCGCGCTTATGCTTATGACCTCAAATTTAAACGCGGGAATAATTGCAGAATTTTTACTCGGTGCTGCCATTATTTTTTACGGCATATTCATCAACGGCTTTATGCAAAAAGTGCCGCGGATACTCAAAGGCCTGTTCTGGGCAGGCATAGGCACGGTTACAGTGTTTATGACGTTTCTGCTCGGATACGGAGTTTCGGATAATGTAAGCGGCAATGAAGATGCGGTTATCGTGCTTGGCTCCGGAATCAGGGGCGAGCTGTTAACCGTCGGCCTCAAGAATCGCCTTGATCGCGCCGTTGAGATTTATAACGAAAACCCCGACGTTATAATCATTGTTAGCGGCGGACAAGGACCGCAAGAGGATATAACCGAGGCACTGGCAATGGAACGGTATCTGCTGAGCTGCTCAGTTGCAAGCGACAGAATTATCAAAGAAGAGAAAGCAACCAGCACGTATGAAAATTTCTATTATTCGAGACAGATTCTTGAAGAACTTTTCGCAAGTGATTACAACGTCGCTTTTGTTACAAACGAGTATCACGTTTTTCGCGCCGGTTCGCTGGCAGAAATTGCCGGCATAGAGGATGCAGCACACGCCCACAGCAACACAAAATGGTACACGGTTATACCGAGCTGCATACGCGAATGTATGGCGGTTGTAAAGCTGTGGATTTTCAAAAGATAAAAAATACTTAATGCACGCAAAAATCCCCGATACGCTTTATGCATATCGGGGATTTTTAACATTACAGGGCCTGGTCGTAATTACATATAACTATTTCGCAGTTGAAGCCTGCTTCACTTTCAACGCCGTACCAGTATACGCCGAAGGAACGGTTGCCGTCGAACCTGCTGTAAAACATTGCAACAGTTGACGGTTCGGCAGAGGGAATGTGTGCCTTGCCGTTGTTGTCGGTAAAGCCGGCCGCCTCAAGCTGTGCGATGTAGTTGAGGTAGCTGTTATAACCGAAAACGTCGATTCTGATTACGGTGCGTCTGCCTTTATCGGTAACGTAATCAACCGTAGAAACTTCACCGGTTCGTATTTTAGGCAGACCGGCTGTCAGGTCATTATCCTGCCAGCCTTTCTTCTGGCTGAGACGGGATGCATTTTCCTCATAGTGTGTAGTAAACTCATTCTGCAGTTTTACCGTTGTAGGGGTCAGTATCTCGGTTTGCGCCTGAGCAAAAGGCACAAGTGTTGTATACTCATACTTCGTGGTTGATTCTTCTGTTACGTCGGCTCCCCCACCTTTTCGTGGCAAAAACCTGACACCAAGGAAAACCAACACCGCCACAAGGGCCACTGCACAAACTGCAGTAATCTTCTTAGTCATTGTTATTCATCTTTTCGAGCGACTGCTGCTTGAGGTAAGCGTTGATAAAGCCGTCGATATCACCGTCCATAACTGCATTAATGTTACCCATTTCAAAGCCTGTACGGTGATCCTTTGCGAGTGTGTAAGGCATAAAGACGTAGGAGCGGATCTGACTGCCCCATGCAATATCCTTCTGCACACCCTTGATATCCTCAATTTTATCAAGATGCTCACGTTCCTTGATTTCAAGGAGCTTTGACTTGAGCATACGCAGCGCAACTTCCCTGTTCTGTACCTGGCTGCGCTCAACCTGGCAGGAAGTTACAATGCCTGTAGGAATATGTGTGAGACGAACTGCCGATGAGGTTTTGTTAACCTTCTGTCCGCCTGCACCGCTTGCACGGTAAACATCCATCTTGATATCATCCATATTAAGGTCAATTTCAATTGTATCATCAATTTCGGGCATAACCTCAAGCGAAGCAAACGAGGTGTGTCTTCTGCCTGAAGCATCGAAGGGTGAACAGCGCACAAGCCTGTGAACACCGTTTTCGCTCTTCATATAGCCGTATGCATTCTCACCCTCAATGTGAAGAACAGCCGACTTGTAGCCCGCCTCATCACCGTCAAGAAAGTCGGGCATTGTAACCTTATAGCCGTTCTTTGTGCCCCACTGTGTGTACATACGAACAAGCATTGATGCCCAATCCTGAGCCTCTGTGCCACCTGCGCCTGCGTGGAATGTGAGAATTGCGTTTTTGCTGTCGTACTCGCCGCTGAGCAATGTGCTGAGCGTCTGCTTATCAAGCTCACGTTTGATTACATCAACACTTTCGCGGCAATCGGGGAACATTGATTCGTCCTCTTCGTCGTCCGAAAGTTCAATCATGACAAGTGCATCCTCATAGTCAGCGTTGAGCTTTTCGTAAGCGGCAACCCTGTTTTTGAGGGTTGCTGTTTTCTGGAGAACCTTCTGTGAGTTTTTCATATCATCCCAGAAATCGGGAGCGGCAGCTTGCTCCTCAAGCACAGCGATCTCTTTACGCATTTCTTCAAGGCCAAGTGCCTCTGCAAGCTCGTCAAGCGGCTTTCTGCACTCAAGAAGTTCAAGGCGAAGTTCTTCAAACTGAAGCATAATTATTCCTTTCCCGGGCCGCTGCACTTATACGGCGCAGCAAATATCCCTTTATTACATAAAATATCAGTTTATATTTTAATACATTTTTTATGCTATGTAAAGCAGATGGTGAAAATTTATAAAACTTTAAAATAAATTATATAATTGCATTGAATTTGTATGCTAAATTGTGTAAAATATAGTGTGTGTATCTGTGTACACACCGGAGGTAAATGACGAAATGAGATATATCGGAGAAAACTGTCCATATTGCGGCGTACCCTTCGCGGAAGATGACGACGTTGTTGTCTGCCCCGAGTGCGCTACTCCGCACCACCGCGTGTGTTGGTTTGCCCACGGTGACTGCGCAAATGCAGAGCATCACGGCACTGACTTTGTCTGGAAAAAATCAGCTGAGCCTCAGCCCGAAAAAGAGCCTGATAAACCTCAAGACAATCCGCGCGACACAGCAAACCTTGACGTTGTCTGCCCTGATTGCGGCACGACAAGCCCCAACGGCACAATCCGCTGCCCTGAATGCGGTGCAATACTTATCCCCTTTGCCAACCCAAACGGTGAGGTGCCTTTGGCACAATTCAGGCCGGAGTTTAACGCAACCGAAGACATCCGCGGTATCAAATCAGGTGATATTGCGCTCTACTGTCGTTCAGCAGGCGCTAACTATATCAAAAATTTCCGCCGTAAGGTATCGTGGAACTGGGCGGCCTTTCTCTGTTCACCGTTCTGGTTTTTTTACCGCAAGCTTCACAAAGTAGGCTCAATTTTCTTAACTGTTTACATCGCACTTCACCTTGTTCTGATTCCCGCTGTAACGAATTTTTACAATTCATCCGCACCCATTATGGCAGAAATAGCTGAGATAATGGCACCCTATACCGAAGAAACTGAAAACAACGGCGGATTGATGGGAATTTACTTTGGCGGCACATCACTCAGCGATGAAGCTCACCAAGCTGCTACCAATGCATTAAATGAATTTGCACAAAACAACACGCAACGGATTACCGACGAAATATTCAAACCGATGATTCCTATTTACCTGATAGGTTTCTTACTTGTTGCGTTACGGGTTCTGTGTGCGCTGCTGGCAAACACGGTATACTTCAAAAAAATTTGCACCGATATCCGCGAAATACGAACCTCAACATCCAACGAACGCGAGGTTCAGCTTAAAATTTTAAGCCGCGGCGGAACTAATATTTTCTTCGGCATCGGCACGTATTTTATTTCCAACCTGTTAATCAATGCAGCATCAGCGTTCATTATGCGCTGACCGCTAATTTTAAAATTATTAATATCACATACAGAAAGGATTATTACTATGAAAATCAAAAAGGCTATAATTCCCGCAGCAGGTCTCGGCACAAGAGTTCTCCCCGCTTCAAAAGCAGTTCCGAAGGAGATGCTCAACATCGTCGATAAGCCCGCTATTCAGTACATTGTTGAAGAAGCTGCAGCTGCAGGCATTGAGGATATTCTCATCATCACAAACCGCGGAAAGGGCGTAATTGAGGACCACTTTGACCACAGCTACGAACTTGAAGACAAGCTGAAAGATAACCCCTCCAAGAAGGACCTTTACGAAGACGTTCTCGCTTGCTCAAACATTGCTAACGTTTATTTCCTCCGCCAGAAAGAAACAAAGGGTCTCGGTCATGCTATTATGTGCGCAAAGAGCTTTATCGGCAACGAGCCGTTTGCAATCCTCTACGGTGATGACGTTATCATCAACAACGAATACCCCGTAACAAAGCAGCTTGTTGACGCTTACGAGAAGACAGGCAAGGGTATTGTCGGCGTTAAGGAAGTGCCGAGAAAGGACGTTTCCAAATACTGCTCACTCGACGTTACTCCTCACGCAGATAACGCTGCACTTATGGACGTACATAACATCATCGAGAAACCCACAGAGGATCAGATTATGTCCTGCTTCTCTATCCTCGGCAGAGTTGTTGCTCCTCCTCAGGTATTTGATTACCTCGCAGAGGACCTTGCAAATACACCCGAGGGTGAAGAGCTCTATTTCACAGATACACTCGCCCGTCTCGGCAAGGAAGGCAACCTTCTAGCTCTTGATTTTGACGGTATCCGTTACGATATGGGCAACAAACTCGGCATTATGAAAGCTAACTGCGAAGTAGCTCTTAACCACCACGAAATCGGCGACGACTTCAAGGCATACCTCAAAGAGCTTGTTGATTCGTTCTGATTATATGAAAAAGATAATTGCTATCCTTGCTGCTGCCGTACTTATCGTTGCGGTAGCAGGCTGTGTAAACAAAGCGCCTCAACAGGAGCAAACCACCGGGCAGACAACGGCCGAAAATGATGGCGGCAAAGACACTGCAGGCGAAAACAACGGATATCAAAACAAGATAACTCAGTACACAACGCGCAAACCTTCGCCTTCAAGGCTTACCTCACGCCCAACAACCGAGCGAACCACACCCGCGCCGATACGTCCGACAACGGCACGCAGCACAACCACAAAGGCTGCTGCAACAAAGCCGGTCACAACAGCACCTTCATACACTGAACCCACTGTTGAATACGGCGGAACACTCGGCACACAGGCAGACAGCGTGCGCATCAAGTCACACGATATTATGCTCTCGCAAAACAACACCTTTATTATCAACCTCAAGCTTGATATCGTCGCCTGCTCAGGCACAACGGAATACATCTATATAGGATTTGACTGTTTTGATGCAACAGGGAAAAAAATAAACAGCAAACCTGTTGAAACAGTCGTTTCTGTGCGCCCGGGCGAAGCTCAAACAATAGCAATCACCACAGCACCGATAAACACAGCAAAAATAGTTTTCAAAAACGTATAAAAACAGCCGTTGGGTAACACCAACGGCTGTTTTTTGCACCAAAAAGGAAAAGAGCAAACCCGTAATGGGTTTGCTCTTTAAATTGTCAGAAACTAACTTACTTAAGCTCAACCTTAGCGTTAACTTCTTCGAGCTTAGCCTTGATAGCCTCAGCGTCATCCTTAGAAACGCCTTCCTTAACAGCCTTGGGAGCGCCGTCAACGAGAGCCTTTGCCTCAGCAAGACCGAGACCTGTGATATCCTTAACAGCCTTAACAACCTTGATCTTGTCGGGGCCAACTTCAGCAAGGATAACATCGAACTCTGTCTTCTCTTCAACAGCTGCTGCTGCCTCTGCGGGAGCTGCTACTGCAACTGCTGCAGCTGCGGATACGCCGAACTCTTCCTCAACAGCGTGTACAAGCTCGGAGAGCTCGAGAACTGTGAGGCCCTTAAGTGTTTCAATGATAGAAGTAATCTTCTCTGACATGGTAATAACCTCCGTTAACAATAAATAGTTTTTGTAATTTTTTGATTTGATTTAAGCTTCTGCGGGAGCTTCCTCAGCGGGAGCTGCTGCATCAGCGCCGTCTTTATCGACGATAGCCTGAATAGCACGTGCGAATGCTGAAATAGGAGCATTGAAAGCGTTGCATACTGTAGCGAGAAGGATTTCTCTGCTGGGAAGTTTTGCAAGGCTGTCAATCTTCTCGAGGCCGATGATTTCCTTATCAAGATAACCGCTCTTTACCTCGAATGTGGGGCTTGTGTTTGCATACTTAGAAAGGATACGTGCTGCTGCAACATAGTCGTCTGCGCTTGTTGCGATAGCTGTTGTACCGTTGAGAACTTCCTCAGGAATCTCGAGCTCTGCTTCCTTTGCTGCAAGCTTGAGAAGAGTATTCTTAACAACTGTGTACTTAACGTTAGCCTCTCTGAGCTCCTTACGAAGCTTAGTATCGTCAGCAACGGAAATACCGCTGTAGTTAACGATAACACCTGCACAAGAATTCTTAAGTTCTTCGGCGAGTGCTGCGACTGCCTGCTTCTTTTGTTCAAGAACTGCTGCGCTTGGCATAGTGGATTCACCTCCGTAAAAAATAAATATCAAAAAAGCTCTGCCCACCGTTGAGGAGGACAGAGCAAAAGAAAACAAAGTGAATTGTTTTGTTGAGCTTCATCCTCGGCAGGTGGTGTGAAACCTTTATGCAGTAGAACTGCGCCTGCTGTCTTTGGAACAGCTTGACTATAATAACATATAGCCCACGCTTTGTCAAGCGTTATTTTAAATTAACCAACCTTTGTGGGGTTGATACGGATGCCGGGGCCCATTGTTGAAGCAACAACGCAGGAACGGATGTACTGACCCTTTGTTGCAGCGGGCTTTGCCTTTACGACAGCATCAAGGAGTGTGTTGAAGTTCTCAGCGAGCTTCTCTGCACCGAAAGATGTCTTGCCGATGGGGCAGTGCATGATGTTTGTCTTGTCGAGTCTGTACTCGATCTTACCGGCCTTAGCTTCTTCAACAGCCTTAGCAACATCAGGTGTAACTGTGCCTGCCTTGGGGCTGGGCACAAGAGCACGGGGACCGAGAACCTTACCGAGACGGCCAACGAGACCCATCATGTTGGGAGCAGCGATACATACGTCGAAATCCATAAAGCCTTCGCCCTGGATTCTTGCAACGAGATCCTCTGCACCGACGATCTCTGCGCCTGCTGCTGCTGCAGCGTCAGCATCTGCACCCTTTGCGAATACAGCAACTCTGACATTCTTACCTGTACCGTTGGGAAGAACAACGGCACCTCTGACCTGCTGGTCAGCGTGACGTGAGTCAACACCGAGACGGATGTGAACTTCGACTGTCTCGTCGAACTTAGCTGTTGCAGCCTTAACTGCAAGCTCAAGAGCCTCTGAGGGATCATAGAGCTTTGATCTGTCTACAAGCTTTGCGCTTTCAATATATTTTTTACCGTGTTTCATTATTCAAACCTCCCGAGCATTAATCAACGACAGTGACGCCCATGCTGCGAGCTGTACCAGCTATCATGCTCATAGCTGTTTCGATTGTTGCAGCGTTAAGGTCGGGCATCTTCTGCTCGGCGATTTTTCTAATCTGTTCTGCGGTAATTGTTGCAACCTTTGTCTTGTTCGGAACGCCCGAACCGCTCTCGATACCGCAAGCCTTCTTGATAAGAACTGCTGCGGGGGGAGTCTTGGTTACGAAGCTGAATGTGTGATCAGCGTAAACAGTGATAACGACAGGGATAATAAGACCCATATCGTTCTTTGTCCTCTCGTTGAACTCCTTGGTGAAAGACATGATGTTAAGACCATGCTGACCAAGTGCGGGACCAACGGGCGGAGCCGGTGTTGCTTTACCGGCGGGGATCTGCAGCTTTACAAAGCCGACTACCTTCTGAGCCATTAGTTTGCACCTCCAAAATTGTGGTTGAGCGGAGCACTGTGAAAAATTTTGCTCCTCCCACGGGACACGAAGCCCCATAACACGGGTGATAACCCGATATTACCAATGTTAATAAATTAATCTATGGCAAGTTCTACCTGATCGAGTTCAGCCTCGACAACGGTATCTCTGCCAAACATAGAACATACAACCTTGACAACGTTGCTTTCAAGATTGATTTTCTGAACTACGCCGCTGAATCCGGGCATAGTTACAATGTTGACGATATCGCCAACCTTATAATCAACCTCAATAACACGTCTGCCGAAGTCGATATGCTCAATTGCCTCGGTTACATCCTCAAACTCTTCACGTTTTTCAACGCCGAACTTGAGCACTTCTTTCTCACCGAGGGGAACGGGCTTACTCTCCGGGCCGACAAAGCCTGTAACACCGCGTGTGTTGCGGATTACGTACCATGTTTCGTCACCGATCTTGTACTGCTCGCTCTTTTCGTCGTACTTGAGAGCAATCTTGACAAGAACATATCCGGGGAAGAGCTTACGCTCATACTCGTCCTTCTTATTTTTCTTCTTACGAGTGCTCTTTTCTGCACCCTCAGATCCGACATCCTCTGCTGTGGCAGATCCGTCGACCTTTTCGTCAGTATCTGTTACTGTATTAAGCCCATCTGCAGTTACCTTCTTGACGGTTTCCGTAGGAACACATACATCAAGAATACTGTCCTGCATACTGCGGTTTTCAACAATCTTACGGATACTGTCAGCTACCTTGTTTTCGTAGCCCGAATAGGTATGAATAGCATACCACCTTGCATCATCTGCCATTGTTATCCTCCAAGAAGCAGGTTTGTATCAAACCGTGTAGTCTTAACCGACTTTTGTCACACCAGAACCAAGTGCTGTTGTGACCTCGGTTACAGCCTCGCCTGCGCCTACATCAATGCTGAAAATCGCACCAAAGCCTGCGGACAAAGCCCAGTCAACAACCCAAATAGCTATACCGACGACAAGAACTACCACAAGAACGATACCGGTGTTTTTAAGAACTGTTTTGGCGTTGGGCCATACGATCTTCTTTGTTTCACCCTTAAGGTCCTTGAAGAATTTGCCGATAGCTTTTGCAGCTCGTACAAAAATGTTCGGCTTGCCTTCGTTTTTAGCGGACTTCTTCTTTGAGGCTTTTTCGGCATCGGCAACTTTTTTTGCTGCCTCGGAATTCTTATCCTTTGCCATCTTCATAACCTCCCGCTTATTTTGTTTCTTTGTGGAGAGTATGCTTCTTGCAGAATCTGCAGTACTTGTTCATCTCCAGCTTTTCAGGCGTGTTCTTCTTGTTCTTCTTTGTGTTGTAGTTGCGCTGTTTGCACTCAGTGCAGGAGAGAGTAACCCTTACTCTTGCGTCTCCGGCCATAATTCGGCACCTCCATTTTAAAAATTGCCTCCCTCAAAAAAAGGGCACAAAAAAATAACCCTCTTACAGAGGTACAGCGAGTATACCATAAATAAGAGGGTTAGGTCAAGCTTTTTTTTGATTTTTTATCTGTTTTGGAAACTTGCACAATATGTTGTGGCTCAAGGCCTTGAAGCCCATACACAACTGTCAAAAAGCACATCAGACTGTCAGATTATGATGTCGTCGCCTTCTTCTGAACCGATATTGCCAAGGTCAGAAATGTTGCCGGAGATATACAGCAGAATACGAAGAGCGTCAACCGAATTGACTTTGCCGTCATACGTTACGTCTGCAAGCTTGAACTGTTCGGCATTAAGTGTGTTAAGGTCCGCAGAGGCGCGCAGAACAAGCAGCGCATCTTCAACAGTAACCGCACCGTCAAAGTCAACATCACCGGCTTTGGACGATGAACCGAGAGCATAAAGAGCAAAACCGCCCAGCGCAACGGCACAGGTAAGAAGTATTGAGATGAGGATACTGAAACGCTTCATGGCATTTTCCTCCGTCAGCATACAATTTTTATAATTATAGCACATTGTACCGCAAAAATCCATAACGAATTTTTACAATGTTGCAAGCGTGTATTTATGCAGTTTGACACAGCATATTACTGTTTTCAGCTTTATAAATTTTGATAAAATATACAAATTCGCCCTTGCAAAGCCTTGACATATAGGTTTGAAAGTTATAATATACAATATGTAGTGTGTAATTATGGGTGTATATGCTTCTGCACCGGTTACACAGCTGCTTTTCGACGGAACACAAGCCTATATTACCATTCCGCCGACTATGATTTTTATGATCCTTTATTCATTTGATTTGAAAATTTTTAAGGAGGTGCCACTATGCAAATTGGTTTAGCAATCGCATTAATTGTTGCTGCCGCAGTTATCTCAGGTGTTGTATGCTTCATACTCGGCGGTTTACATAGGCGTAAGGTTGCCGAAGCTGAAATCGGTTCAGCCAGCCAGGAAGCAGAGCGTATAATAAACAACGCTATCGCCCAGGCTGAATCGAAAAAGAAAGAAGCAATCCTTGAAGCAAAAGATGCTATCCACAAAGAGCGTACAGCCACTGAGCAAGAGCTCAGAGAAAGACGCTCCGAGGTTCAGAAGCAGGAACGCAGAATCATGCAGCGTGAAGAGTTGCTTGACAAAAAGTCCGATAACCTCGAAAAGAAAGACGAGATACTCAGTGAAAAAATTAAGGCTGCAGATACAAAGCTTGACGAAATCGAATCTATCAAGCGCAGCCAGTTCGAAATGCTTGAGCGAATCTCAAACTACACCCGTGAGCAGGCAAGAGATTACCTTCTCAAATCGCTCGAAGAAGACCTCACAAGAGATAAGGCGCTCAAACTGCTTGAATACGAGCAGACTCTGCGCGATGAGGCTGATAACATGGCTCGTGAGGTTGTCGCTACGGCAATCCAACGCTGTGCAGCCGAGCAGGTATCCGAAGCAACGGTATCCGTTGTTGCTCTGCCCAATGACGAGATGAAGGGCCGAATCATCGGACGTGAAGGCCGCAACATCCGTACACTTGAGACAATCACAGGTGTCGACCTTATCATCGACGACACACCCGAAGCAATCACCCTCTCCTGCTTTGATCCGGTTCGCCGCGAAGAAGCAAGGCTCACACTCGAAAAGCTTATTTCGGACGGACGAATCCATCCGACCCGTATTGAAGAGATGCATGAAAAGGCAGTCAAGGAAGTTGAGCATTCAGTTAAGCAGGCAGGTGAAAGAGCTGTTCTCGATGCAGGCCTCAACGGCATACATCCCGAGCTTGTCAAAATCCTCGGCCGCCTGAAATACCGCACCAGCTACGGCCAGAACGTTCTTGATCATTCACTTGAGGTTTCCTACATTGCAGGTCTTATGGCTGCTGAAATCGGCGCAGACGTCAAGCTTGCAAAGCGTGCAGGTCTTCTTCACGATATCGGTAAGGCTCTCGACCATTCTCTCGAAGGCTCACATATCGAGCTCGGTGTTGAATACGCACGCAAATACAAGGAAAACGAAAAGGTTATCCACGCAATCCACGCTCACCACGGCGACGTTGAGGCGAAAACAATTGTTGCCTGCCTTGTTCAGGCGGCTGACGCAATCTCTGCAGCACGTCCCGGCGCAAGACGTGAAAACGTTCAGAACTACATCAAGCGTCTTGAGAAGCTTGAGGAAATATCAAAATCCTTTGAGGGTGTTGACAGCTCCTTTGCTATTCAGGCAGGCCGTGAAGTTCGTATCATGGTTAAGCCCGACATCATTACAGACGACAAGATGGTTCTCCTTGCAAGAGATATTGTCAAGAAGATCGAAGAGGAGCTTGAGTATCCCGGTCAGATCAAGGTCAATATCATCCGCGAAAACAGAGCTACAGACTACGCAAAATAAACGCAAAGACGACACGCTTCACATGCACAAGTCCAGTAAAAACGGACAATAGAAAAAAGCGACCTCCTATGGTAGAATTAAAACAACTACCATAGGAGGTTTTGTTATGTCAAGAAATTATCGTCATATAAACGAATATGAAAAAGAAATATTAGAGATGAGAA
>JAZNMK010000026.1:0-9051 GCA_045579585.1 Acutalibacteraceae bacterium | reverse complement strand
TGCCTTCTGTGCCAAGGTCCGCCGTTAGTCGCATTAAGAATTTTAAATTTGTTGCCCGAGCTATTCAAATCAAATTTTAATATTTCCATTGCAACCTCCGCAAATTCCTATTTATTGAGATAATTATAACACATATATTATTAGGTTACAATGTTGAAGTCCGTCAAAAGCCACGGCAAAGTTTTGCATATCATCAAGCCGCAAAAAAGAAAAGCACCGACCCACCGGTCGATGCCTTTTGGCTGGGGAATAGGGATTTTTATCGCCTCGCTTGCGCTCGTTGCGACTCGGCAAACTCTCCACCGGAGAGTTTGTTCGCTTCGCGAATTCCCTTCGCTGTTCGAATCCCTCTAAAGCTGCTGCGCTACAAAAAAAAAGAAAAGCACCGACCCACCGGTCGATGCCTTTTGGCTGGGGAATAGGGATTCGAACCCCAACAAACAGAGTCAGAGTCTGTCGTGCTACCGTTACACTATTCCCCATCGCGAAGAGTATTATATCCGTTTGCACAGTAAATGTCAATACCTTTTTGAAATATTTTTTCATCCGTTTGTAAAATAAAATACAAAAAGGTGTTGACACAATAATCAACTTATGATACACTACTTAAGCCGCATATTACGGGTCGCACTATAACTGTGCCCAAATCCGCCTGCTCACGGGCGGTACCCCTGAATAGCGAGACTTAATAAAAGAGGTAGAAAAATGTACGCAATCATTGAGACCGGCGGCAAGCAGTATAAGGTATCTGCCGGTGACACACTTTACATCGAGAAGCTCAATGTTGAAGCAGACAGCGAGGTTGTCTTCGACAAGGTTATCGCAGTAGGCTCCGACGACTCCATCAAGGTTGGTGCTCCTTACGTTGAGGGTGCAACAGTTACAGCTAAGGCTGTAAAGAACGGTAAGGCAAAGAAGATCGTTGTCTTCACTTACAAGCCCAAGAAGAACGAGAAGCGCAAGAAGGGCCACAGACAGCCCTACACCAAGGTTGAGATCGCCGCTATCAACGGCTGATTAACCTATGATCCGCTTTAAGTTTGTCCGTTCGGGCAAGAGCACGGTCGGTTTTGAGTGCAGCGGCCACGCAGGATATGCACAGGCAGGTAAAGATATTGTTTGTGCCGCCGTTTCCTCAGCAGCCTATCTCACAGCAAACACGATCACCGATTCATTCAATGTAAAAGCAGATATACAGGTCGACGACGGCTATATGTATTTCGAGTTACTCGAAGAATCAAACGAAGCTCTTAAGGTGCTTGACGGGCTTGAAGCTCACATCAGGTCGCTCGCGCAGGATTATCCGCGCAGCATCAAAGTAATTTACGGAGGTAACACAAATGCTTAAGATAAACATTCAGCTTTTTGCTCATAAAAAAGGTATGGGTTCTACACGTAACGGCCGTGATTCCGAGTCCAAGAGACTTGGCGCTAAGCGTGCAGACGGTCAGTTTGTTCTTGCAGGCAACATCCTTGTAAGACAGCGTGGCACACACATCCATCCCGGCACAAACGTTGGCAGAGGCTCTGATGACACTCTCTTCGCAAAGGTTGATGGCGTTGTCAGATTCGAGCGTCTTGGCAGAGACCGCAAGAAGGTCTGCGTTTACACTGTTGAGCAGTAATTAAACTACGGTTTAAAGCGGCTGTTTCACTGAAAAGTGATTCAGCCGTTAAGTTTTTCAATATTTTTTAAAATAAGTATTGACAAACGGGATAAAATATACTACAATAAACAAGCTTTTTGTGGCGGTATAGCTCAGTTGGCTAGAGCATTCGGTTCATACCCGGAGTGTCGTAGGTTCAAGTCCCACTGCCGCTACCACAACAGCCAAAGCAAACGCTTTGGCTACATATGGCCCGGTGGTCAAGAGGTTAAGACACCGCCCTTTCACGGCGGTAACACGAGTTCGATTCTCGTCCGGGTCACCAAGAATAAAGAGTACACTTTATGTGTGCTCTTTATTTTTTATATCACAGAGAATCGAACTCGCGAGAGTTTTTGCGTTTAGAAATTGATTCGGTGAATCAATTTCAGCAAAAAGCGGTGAGGCTGGTACCGAAAGCCGAAGGCTTTGGGTCGCCGAGCCATAAGTATGCGTCAGCAGACGGTCGATTCTCGTCCGGGTTACCAGAAATCGACAATCTTCTCAGGAAGGTTGTCGATTTTTATTTATTATCTCTTCACTATTAACTGTTAACTAAATTTCAGATCGTTTTTTGGCAAGTAAAAAACGCCGAAAAAAGGCAGAGAGCGAACCTCTCTGCCTTTGCTTTTTTATGTGATTATATTCTCTATTAAAGTTTACAGATATCAGCCTGTGTAATCAGGTGATAACCTGCTGCCTCGAGAGCCTCTTCGGCCACTTCGTTGTTTTCGACTCTTATTACGACGTAAGCGTGCTTTTCTGTGCGAGCCATAAATGCGTAGAGGTAATCCATATTGATTTTCTTTTTGTCAAGAACACCCAGAGCAGCAGAAAGTTTGCCGGGAGCATCGCCGATTTTTACGCCGACAACTTCGTTTACCTTTGTGATATAGCCTGCCTCATTAAGAACCTTTTTTGCTGCCTCATCATCATTGACGATAAGACGGAGCATACCGAAATCCTGAGTTTCCGCAACGGAAAGAGCTCTGATATTGATGCCGTTTCCGGAAAGAGTGTCGGTTATGTTAACCAACTCACCCTGCTTGTTTTCAACAAATACCGTTAACTGCTTGATAGCCATATTCAATGCCTCCTGTGATTCAATTATATCAGTTTTCTCTTGTCAATAACACGTACTGCCTTGCCCTCACTTCTTGCAATTGCTTTAGGCGGAACAAGATGAACTGTGGGGTTAATGCCGAGCATAGCCTTGAGTGCATTGCCAAGGGATTTTTCCATTGCAAGCACCTCGCTCACCTTGTCGGTGAACTTCTCAAGTGTCATTTCAACGTTAACCTCAAAGGTATCGGTGTTGTTCTTTCTGTCAACAACTATCTGGTAGTTGGGCTCATAGCCCTCGCTGAGAAGAACTGTTTCAATCTGGCTCGGGAATACGTTAACTCCGCGGATAATGAGCATATCATCGGTTCTGCCCATCGGCTTAGCCATCTTGATAAGTGTACGTCCGCAGGAGCATTTTTTGCGTGAAAGAACGCAGATATCACGTGTGCGGTAACGAAGGAGCGGGAAAGCCTCCTTATCCAGAGAGGTGAAAACAAGCTCACCCTTACTGCCCTCGGGAAGCACCTCGCCTGTATCGGGGTCGATAATTTCTGCATAGAAATGGTCTTCGTTTACGTGCATACCCGTCTGCTCGCTGCACTCAAATGCAACACCGGGTCCGGAGGTTTCGGTAAGGCCGTAAATATCGTAAGCCTTTATGCCGAGGGTTGCCTCAATGCCCCTGCGCATCTCCTCAGTCCAGGGTTCTGCACCGAAGATACCTGCCTTGAGCGGAATATTTTCAGGCTTATAGCCTTGCTCCTTGAGTGTTTCGCCGATGTATGCAGCGTAAGATGGAGTACAGCACAGTATGCTAGCGTTAAGATCCATCATAAACTGGATCTGTCTTTCCGTATTACCGGAGGACATGGGAAGAGTGAGACAACCTACCCTGTGGCTGCCGCCGTTAAGGCCGGGACCGCCTGTAAAAAGACCGTATCCGTAAGCAACCTGGCAAACGTCCTTGTTTGTGCCGCCTGCTGCCATAATTGCACGGGCACAGCAATCCTCCCAAAGATCTATGTCATTCTGTGTATAGAAAGCAACTACGCGGCGGCCCGTTGTGCCCGATGTAGACTGGATGCGCACGCAATCCTCAAGGGGCTTCGCAAGAAGACCGTAGGGATAAGCATCGCGAAGGTCAGCCTTTGTAAGGAAGGGAAGCTTGTGCAAATCCTCGATACCGTTGATATCCTCAGGCTTTACGCCCTTTGCATCCATAAGGTCTCTGTAGTAGGGCACATTCTCATAAACATGCTTTACCTGCTTGACCAGCTTTTGAGACTGAAGCTCTTTCATTTCTTCAGCCGACATCGTTTCAATTTCTTTTTGATAATAGTTTTGTGCCATTCTGAACACCCTTTCTTAAAGTCGTTCCGGAGTGAAAAGGATTAAAAATACGTCCTCTGCATTCCGATTAAGAATACAGAGGACGAGAAAAGCTATCCCGTGGTACCACCTCAGTTCGCCACCGTCTCACAACGACAGCCTTGTCGGGTACTATTATACCCTAGTTCTGTAACGGGAACTCCCGTTGCATCCTACTGAAGATTTCTCTCGTTCAGTGCACTGCTAACAGAATGAATTCGCGAAGGACGCCCTCTTTGCCTCGCACCGACCGGCAACTCTCTCCAGATTCTTTCCAACCTACTGGTTTCTGCTCAACGCATTTAGCATAAACAAACAGCCTTTCGGCTCACTGTCTATGCCTGCATTATATTCCTGCGATTTTAAAATGTCAATACTTTTCTAAAAAAATCTCCGACACGTCTGACGGAAAGCGACCGTAACGCAAGCCCCTTTTCATATTACAAATTTGTATATCACCCAAAAATGCACCGCACTTGCAAGCACGGCAAAAACATGGAAAACAACGTGCATTACAGGCCGTTTTTTGCCAAGCCAGCAAAAGAAAGCACCAATCAGATAAAGCGCATTCCCGAGCACAAGCTCACCGTATGCATCTGTATTCAGTTTGCCGAGCAGCGGAATTGCACAGCACATCATCAGAAAGCCTGATGCGATATACACTGCAACGGTTGCTTTGCGTGTTTTTTCAAAGAAAAACAGCTTTGAAAAAAGCCCGAAAAGCACACTGAACCAGCCGAGAAAAAGCACAACGAGAGCATGAAAAACGCTTATTTCATACAGTGATATCAGCGCACACGGTGTTGCCGTGCCTGCAATGAGCACAGGCACCGTAGAATGGTCAACAAGCCTTGCCGTTTGCTTCTTTTTTTCATCAGTAAGCCCGTGGTAAACCGCCGAAACCGTATAGACCGCAACCAACGAAAGGCCGTAAACAGCCGCCGAAACAACAGACCGCACGCCGTCTGCCTTAATCAGCAACAAAACAAGCGCAGGCACCGAAAGCACGGCAGCAACTGCGTGAGTTATACAGTTTGCCCTGTCTACCCTGCCCGAGTATTCAATTAATCCGATATCTTTGTTTATCATAGCAAAATACGTCTCCGAAAACTTATGCGTTAAGGATACACCATTTTGCTTCTAAACTCAACTTTATTGTGTAAAAAAATAATAAAACGCATATGTATGCTGTTTTTTAAAAATACTGTTGTAAATTACACAAAGTTTATTGTATAATTTAGAAAATAAACACCGGGAGGTAAAAGCCAATGATAGCAGGAAAAATCGAAGACCTTAAAACCTACTGCAGCGTATGCCCCGAATTCGAAAACATATACGATTTCGTCAAGGAATATTTCGCATCGCCGAAAGCTGACGGCAGCTTCGTGCTTATTCCCGACAAGCTCACAGCTAACATCTCGACCTACACAACGGGTAAAGCCGACACCAAACACCTTGAGGCTCACCGCAGATATGCAGACGTTCAGATTGTACTCAAAGGCGCAGAGCGTATTGACTGGGCTCACATCACAGCCTGCACGGACGAAATCAGCGAAGAATTTTCAAAAGGCGGCGATATCGGATTTTACGCAGACCCCGAATATATCAGCAGCGTAATTCTCGATGAAGGCACGTTTGTCTACCTTCTGCCTGAGGATGCTCACAAGCCCTGTGTCAACGCAGGTGATGACAGCGCAGAGGTAACAAAGGTTGTGTTCAAAATAAAGTTATAAAAGGGGATAAAGGTTATGCTGGATAAATTTTTAACAGAAAAGCTCAAATTTGCCTACAGACAGGTATGGGGCTTCAACCAACTCGGCACCTACTTTAAACAACTTTTTTCTTTTTCACCCAAAAAAATTATTGCAGCAATAGTTGCAATCGCAGAGATTTTCGGTCTGATTATTTTCGATTCGGCGCTCACACCAAGGGGCGAAGCACTCGACCTCACGGGATACGAGCTTGTTTTTGAAGACGAGTTTGAGGGCACTGAGATTGACCTTGACACATGGCAATATTGGGGTACTGGCGCAGAGCGCGGCGGCTACTGCTACTCCCCCTCACAGACTAAGGTTGAAAACGGCAACCTTGTAATCACCGGTGAATACCTTGAGGACGGCGCACTCGGCGAAGGCTGGTACTGCGGCGACCTTGCGCTCAGAGAATGGTATAAGCAGGGATATTTCGAAATCAAATGCAAGTGCAGTGCAGGCGGCGCAATGTGGAGCGCATTCTGGATTCAGGCAAAGCACCCGTATGAAGCCCAGTACTCCCAGGGCGGCGTAGGCGGCGCTGAAATAGACATATTCGAAGCAATGAACTGGGGCAACGCACTGGATGCAAACGGTGTTGCACAGACAATACACTGTGCAGGTGTTGACGGCGTGCAGGAAGGCTTCCAGTCCAGAATGCTCGGCTGTTTCAAGGGCAACGATATTTACAACGAATACAACACCTACGGACTCAAGTGGACTGAGGACGAATACATTTTCTACGTCAACGGTGTAGAAACGGCACGAAGCACATTCGGCAACGGCGTTTCACAGGTAGAGGAGCAGGTAAGAGTTTCACTTTGTCAGGGTTCTGCAGAGGCTCTTGCAATGCTCGACCCCGAAACATATCATACAGAGTTCGTTGTCGACTATGTAAGAATTTATCAGATTACTGAATAAAAAGGAGAGATAAAGGCTATGGAACAATTCTTGACAGAAAAGCTCAAATTTGCCTACAGGCAGTTATGGGGTTTTAATCAGCTCGGCACCTATTTCAAACAGCTTTTTTCGTTCTCACCCAAAAAAATTATCGCAGCAATAGTTGCAATCGCAGAGATTTTCGGACTTATAATCTTTGACACACCCACAACTCCGCGCGGACCTGAACTTGACCTGAGCGGCTATGAGCTTGTTTTTGAGGATCAATTTGAGGGCAACGCGCTCAACACAAATGTATGGCAATACCGAGGCAGCGGTGCCCGCAGAGGCGGCTTCAACGCTGAGAGCCAGGTAAAGGTTGAGGACGGAAATATGGTAATCACAGGCGATTACCAAACAGACGGCACCTACGGCGAAGGCTGGTATACAGGTATGGTCAAGCTGAAGGAGCGTTACTGCAAGGGTTACTTTGAAATCCGCTGCAAGGTTAACGAAGGTGACGGTTTCTGGTCTGCTTTCTGGATTCAGGCAGATGCGCCTTATACTGCTTCTGTTTCCAAGGGCGGCGTAGGCGGCGCTGAAATCGACATATTCGAATCTATCGGCACCCCCACCCTGCTCAGCAGAAATTCGGTTACACATACCATACACTGCGCAGGTGTTGACGGTGTGCAGGAAGGCTTCCAATCCAGAATCCTCGGTGAATTCAAAGGCAAAAACATTTATGACGAGTACAACACCTACGGCCTTATGTGGACAGACGATGAGTATATCTTCTATATCAATGGTGTTGAAACAGCTCGCTCATCCTTCGGCAACGGTGTATCTGAAGTGCTTGAGGATGTTATCGTTTCGCTCGAAATTCCCGACGAGAATAAGCTTGCAGAGCTTGATAAGGATAATTACCACACAGAGTTTATTGTAGACTACGTAAGAATTTACCAAATCGCCGAACCCAAGTAATATTGGAGGAAACAAAATGTTTGACAAATTTTTGACAAAGGTGCTCAAGCTTGCTCCGTGGCAGATGCGAGGCGTTGAGCTTCAGAAAAAATACCTGAAAAAAGCATTCACCGCAGGCTCAATAAAGAAGGCAATAGCCGCACTGATTGTTGTTGCAGAGCTTATAGGTCTTACCGTGTTTGATATGCCTGCAAGACCGCTGGGCGACGAATTGGATCTCACAGGCTACTCTCTGGTTTTTGAGGATGAGTTTGAGGGCAACGCACTCAACACAAACGTATGGGATTACAGAGGAAGCGGCCCGAGAAGAGGCGGATTCAACGCTGAGAGCCAGGTTAAAGTTGAAAACGGCAAAATGATTATGACAGGTGAATACCAGACCGACGGCACATACGGCGAGGGTTGGTATACAGCTATGATCAAGCTCAAGGAGCGCTACTGCAAGGGTTACTTTGAAATCCGTTGCATTCTCAACGAAGGTTCAGGTTTCTGGTCAGCTTTCTGGCTTCAGGCAGATGCACCCTACACCGCATCTATATCAAAGGGCGGCATAGGCGGCGCTGAAATTGACATAATGGAAAGCTACAACGATGAAACCCACAAGCGCTACAACTCAATAGGTCAGACCATACACTGCGCAGGTGTTGACGGTGTGCAGGAGGGTTACCAGTCCGAGCGTCTCGGATATTACACAGGCAACAACATCCATCAGGAGTACAACACCTACGGTCTTATGTGGACTGACGATGAGTATATCTTCTACATCAACGGTGTTGAAACAGCACGTTCATCCTTCGGCAACGGTGTTTCTCAGGTAGCTGAGGACGTTATAGTTTCGCTCGAAATTCCCGACGAAACACAGCTTGCCGCACTCGACAAGGACACTTACCACACAGAATTTATTGTTGACTACGTCAGAATCTACCAGATTGCTGAATAATCATAACCACCAGTTGAACTGGTGGTTTGCACAGGCCCTATAAGGGCCCCCTACTGGCTTGCCGACTAAAAGTCGGCATTGAAGTTTGACACCGCATTACTATCTCAAGCAGCCGCTCTCGTGCGGCTGTTTGTTTTTTGCTTAGTTATTCTTGTTACCCGTAAACGGGTCTATGTACTCTTTGAGTGATATTTGGTCGTTTGCAAAATCTTCTTCTAGTTGATTTTGTATATACTTTTCTATCACTTTCTTATTTCGACCGACTGTATCTACATAGTATCCTCTGCACCAAAAGTGTCGGTTTCCGTACTTGTATTTTAAATTTGCGTGTCGGTCGAAAATCATTAGCGTACTTTTCCCCTTGAGATATCCCATAAATTGTGCTACACTCAAGTACGGTGGTATTGATACTAAAAGG
>JAZNMK010000025.1:0-2806 GCA_045579585.1 Acutalibacteraceae bacterium | reverse complement strand
TCGCCGCAGCTCACTGCAATGCGTGCATATATCCTTGCTGCCGATGATAAGCTGGGTGAACGTATGTTCGAGTTCCCGCAGTATTACGGCTCAAAGGGTCTCTTGCCGTCAACCGTGCAGGATTCACCGCTGCCGGCCGATAGCGTGTATTCCCTCATTGGAGCAGCTCCAAGTACCGGAGAGAATGCGATGCAGTATCTGAAGCGCGTTGCGGATATTGATTCTTTGGGCAGTGTGGCAAAGGATTACTATCTGTCAGGGCTTCTGCTCGACAGGCAGCTTGTCGAATTCAAGGACGAGCTTGCAAGATTGTGCGGCAACTACAACCCGGACAGCCTGCCCAAACATTACCGCGAGGCTCTGTTGCTGTGCTCGGAGTTTACCGATGATTATTCACTCGAACTCGAGAGCGATACATTGCAGCAGATGTTCGGAAGGCTCCGCGAGGTGGAACGCAAATATGACGATGCGCTGGTGCGCAACAATTATGTGCGCAAGGAGTTCGGAAAGACATATTGGTGGTATTTCCTCTACGGCAGATAATAATGAAAGCCCTAAAGGGCAGAAATGGCTACAAGGTGTTATACAGAAGGCAACAGTAGATGTTGCCTTTTTTATTTGCCGTTATTCTTTTTGTGGTTTTCCTGTATATGTTTTCTGCTTTTTTCCTAATTTTGCGTTGAACAAATGATTTGTCACTATGGATGCAGCTGTTAAAGATAGGCTTTTTACAAGAAGCTACATATATATGTGTCTGGCGAATTTCCTTACCGCATTTTCGTTCTTCTTGCTTGTGCCTACACTTCCTTTCTATCTTGTGGACAACTTCGGGCTTGAGCCCGATATCGTGGGACTTGTGCTCTCCTGTTATGTTTTGGCAGTGCTGTGTATACGTCCGTTCGCGGGTTTTGTGGCCGATGTCTTTCCACGTAAGAAAGTGTACCTCATATCATACGTCCTGTTTGCGCTCTCTTTTGTGGGCTATCTGTTTGTCTATTCCGAGATACTCTTCTTTATTCTGCTGCGTGTGGTGCACGGCTTTGCGTTCGGTGCGTTGAACACAACGGGTAACACCCTGGTGATTGACATTATGCCGTCATCGCGCCGTGGCGAGGGACTGGGGTATTTTGGAGTGACAAATAATCTTGCTATGGCCTTCGGTCCTATGACTGGTTTGTTCCTTATTGAGGGCGGCAGTTATAACCGACTCTTCTTTGCCGCTTTGCTCACTGCCTGTATCGGTTTGCTGTTTGCCTCAATCGTCAAAGTTAAGTGGCGTCAGCCTATAGAGAAGATCGGCAAGGTGTTCTCTATCGACCGCTTTATTCTGCTTGAGGGTATTCCGGCATCATTGGCATTCTTCATGCTTGCAATACCGTACGGCATGACATCGAGCTATATTGCAATATATGCTGCCGAGGTTGGTATAACCGAAGGGGTAGGGTTTTTCTTTACAGTCCAGGGTGCAGGACTTATAGTGTCGCGTCTAATTTCGGGTAAGAGGGTGGATAAAGGTTATATAACGCAGACAATCTCGCGCGGTATCGTCATTGCGCTTTTGGGAGTCATCGGTGAGGCTCTGTTGGCTGCAGTGTGTGGCTTTAACTTCACTGCGGGCTTTGCGTTGTATTTCCTCTCGGCATTTTTCATTGGTTACGGTTTCGGAACAATATTCCCAGCGTTCAATACCTTATTTATAAATATGGCGCCGCATTCACGTCGTGCCACAGCCAATGCCACTTATCTCACCGGATGGGATGTGGGTATTGGAGCGGGAATGCTGTTGGGCGGAGCATTGTCAGTGAACGGTTATTCAGGCAGTTTTACATTTAGTGCAATATTGGTCTTCGCATCACTGATATATTTTGTATTGTTTGTCTCAAAACATTTCATGAGGCACAGGCTCAGGTAATGGGTTTTTGCATAGTTGTTTTGTGTGTCTGTATATTTATGCGGGATTTGAACGTGTGAATTTTTTTGTGCCAGTGGTTTTGATTGTATAAAAATAACCAATTGTTGAAATTGTTGACGTTTTTGTATTAATTTTTCAAATTAATGTTGCTTTTTAAATTTTAAATAGATATATTTGCCTATGCTTTGTTAAAGGCACAATGATAGTATAGTTTTTTCTTAGTTGTTTAGTAAATGTTGGAAGTATCTCTTTGTGAAAAGGGGTACTTCTTTTTTTATACAAAAAAGAAGTACCCCTTTCGGTAAAGCGCACAGCGGTTGGTCACGCGAAGCACTGCGTAGTGGTGCCGCGTGAGTCGCTGAAAAGTGCGCTTTGCCAAAAGGAAGCAATGCAAAAAAAGAAGTACCCCTTTTCAAACTGAAATGTGAAAACGGAAAATTGGAATATGAAAGTGAAAGCGTCGTCAATTTCGCTACGAGTATTTTGTGCTTTATATGCTTCGCTGCTTCTCGTATTCAAGCAAATGTCTGTAATTGAACTCTTTGATAAAAAGTTTTCGGAAATTTGTGCAAAAGTTTAAATGAATGTTGTAAATTTGTAGAATTGGGTGGTTTTGTTCCGATTAGGACAAAAAATGCGATGTTATGGACACAGTTTTTGTTGTGGAGTTGGATATATTTGCAATGTGAAGTTGTGTATGTATGTAACGTGGAACAATACTGCCTTTAACCAAGGAAATAGTAATATACAATTTATAATATGGAAAATAAGATTCAGGAATTGACCGAGAAGATCTATGCCGAGGGCGTAGAGAAAGGTAATGTGGAGGCTGCGCGCATTGTCGAGGAGGCAAAGGTGAAGGCTGCCGACATCGTGAATAATGCCAAGGCTGAG
>JAZNMK010000024.1:0-26246 GCA_045579585.1 Acutalibacteraceae bacterium | reverse complement strand
ACGATCCACTCTACCACATTCGGCAGGTGTTTTTCAAGCGGTGCTTTGATAATTGGATAGTAGCCGAAGAAAAAAGCATAAAACAAAGCCGCTTCCTTATCGGGAACAACAAGCATTGCAAGCAAACTTACCGCAACGTAGACGACAAACGCCCAACGCTTGCTGATTTCAATTACCATCAGAATAAGCAGTGCACCTGCAAGCAGTGGCAAAGCATAGGTCATAAACGGAATAATAGCTGTGAGCAACATCAGCGTAACGCTCAATGCGCTGACAATTCCGCCAAGTGCTGTTTTTGATGAGTGTTTCATTAAAGCTCACCTCAGCAGCACTTGATGAGGTCGCCGCCCATACATTCACAGCAGCAATCCGCACATATCAAGCCCTGGCATATATCGCAGGCCGAACAGCCTGATCTGCTCTCTGCCCTTCTCTCAGTGCGGTAACCGCCCGAGCGGTCACGGCTTATGCTGTCATATGCCTGGCGGTACTGAGCATTTGACGGGTCCATCTGCGCTGCACGCTCAAAATTGCGTGTTGCCTCTTCAAGCCAGCCTCTGCGGTGCTGAACAGTACCCTTGAGATAGTACCACTCCGCACTGCGCTGAGCTACGGGTATGCCGTCAAGCAGCGTATCTGCTGCATCGATGTTACCGCTTCTTATCTTTGCTCTGATATCGCCAAGGTCATTGGGCACATAATAATTGCCCGTGTTCTGATATGCTCCCGTTGCACCGCCGGTGCGGCTAAGGATAATCGCATCGTAGGCGCTGTCAAGCTCCTGCAGCTTTGCAGGGTCAGGCGTTGCGCCGCCCTCACTGTACTGCCTTGCCAGATTGCGGTAGGCTGTCCTGACCTGGTCGTCACTTGCGCCCCGGGGCAAACCGAGAACTTCAAAAGGATCTCTCATTCTTCTCTCTCCTTCTTAATCAGTTGCACCGTGTTGTACATACCGTCAAGCACGATGTTTTCGAGGATATCGCCAAAGCGTGCGGGCTTAAGATCATCAAACTCCCTTATAAGCTGTGCAGACGTCGTATTCAGCACGCCCTCGGCATATTCCTCTGCTTCTTTTCCACTTTTACCCATATTATTAAAAACATTATAAGATGATGTCTTCTTATCATCAGGCATATCATCAAACGCATCAACCAGGTAAACCCAGCGACCGGCAAGATACCCGAAGCGTTCAAGCTTTGATGCCGTTTCTCCCTCAAAGCCGAAGGAGAGCAGCTTGCCCATCGCCGTTGCGGATGGGTGAGCCGAAGCATCTATGCCTGTATCCGCTTTTTTCTCAACCTCACTCTGCTCGAGCATTGCACAGCTGATTATCTCATCAACCTGAGGATACCTCTTGCTCGCCCTTTTGCGTTTAAGCGAGAAAAAAGGACGCAGCATACGCTTTATAAGGCCCTTAAAAAATGACGAATCGTTTATATCGTCACAAAGCTTGTGGTATACCATTATCATTGCAGCTGCCGCGGCAAAAGCCAGCTCATTGCCGCCGTTTATACACTGCTGACATTTTTTTGCCGGGTTAAAGCTGCAGCGTGAATCCTTGAATCCGCAGCACTCCTGCGCAAAAGCAAGCCTGGTCAGCGCCAGCATTGTGAAATCGTAATTGAGCGTCAGCCTTGCAAGCTGGCCGTAATCTTTGCCGATTTGCTTACACAGCGAGCAGTATATACCTTTGTATGCCTCGTAATCCTTTACTTTAAGCTCAGGCTTATATATTTTAACATATCCAAACAAGATTATTATTCTCCAATTAATATACAGACAGAATGTGCGGCTATACCCTCACCGCTGCCGCTGAAGCCGAGCCCCTCTTCCGTTGTAGCCTTAACGTTGACACAAGATACGTCAACACCGCAGGCAGCGGCAATATTCTCACGCATTTTTTCTATATGAGGCTTGAGCTTAGGCGCCTGAGCGATAACGGTAGCATCAATATTGCCGACCTTACAGCCTGCCGCCGAGAGCCTTGCCGCAACCTGCCTGAGCAAGTCGAGGCTGTCCGCATCCTTGAAAGCAGGGTCATTATCGGGGAACATTCCGCCGATGTCGCCCATTGCCGCCGCACCAAGGAGTGCATCCGATATTGCGTGAAGCAGCACATCAGCATCCGAATGACCGAGCAGACCTTTTTTGTGTTCTATTTCAACTCCGCCAAGGATGAGCTTTCTGCCCTCCACAAGGCGGTGTACGTCATAACCGTGACCGATTCTGAACAATTTTACTCATCTCCCAACAGCGACTCCGCCATAGAAATATCCTCGGCTGTCGTTATTTTTATATTCGAGTATGAACCCTCAACCATCTTCACCGTACCGCCGCAGATTTCGACAAGGCGGCAATCATCAGTCATATCCTTTGCCTTTTCACCGAGCGACTCAACACAGCGCTCATACAGCTTTTTATCAAAGCACTGCGGAGTATGCACCGCCCATAGTGTTGATCTGTCCGGCGTATCGGTGATGAACGAATTTTCATCGGTAACTTTTACAGTATCCTTAACCCTTACACCGCAGGCGGCAGCGCCAAAGCTGAAAGCAGCATCAACCGTACGGCTGATTACGTCCTGCGACACAAGCGGCCTCGCACCGTCGTGAATTGCGAGCATCACACTCTGCTCACTGCACATTGCAACCGCAGCAGCAACACTTTTCTGCCTTGTCTCACCACCGGGCACAATGCACTTTATTTTTTTATAACCTGCCAGCAAAGCGGAAAATTCACTGATATCATCTTCCCTTGCGGCAATTATTATCTCGTTGATATCATCGCTTTTCTCAAAAGCTTCAACCGTGCGGTTGAGCACAGCCTTGCCCCCGAGCGTGAGAAGAAGCTTATTTATGCCGCCCATCCGCCTTGAGCTGCCTGCAGCAACTATAACTGCGCTGACAAAACCTTTTTCAGCCATTCTCCCACTCCTTCCGACAGACTTCAACTGCCGCCTTATATTCATCATAAGTCATAAACGTATTGATAAGCTGCAGAAACGATGAAGTGGACAGTCTTTCCGGCAAATCAAGATATCTGAGCAAAGCTGCTTTTTTTGCCTGCGAGTTTTGTCCTCCGCTGAGTCCGTCTTCAAAAAGATCAATCATCTCAACCTTTTTACCGGGCTGAGCAACCTCCTCATACAGCACACCTGCCTTTGCAAGTGCATCCACCAGAGCCTGAGTCCTCATCCCCTCAACGCCGAGCTTACCCTCTTTCGACGGAGCATCCTTGCGCTTTTCTTTACCGAGCACATCAGGTATATAGGCGTGCCTTACCTCACCCTTCGTAATGCTTCCACCGAGGAAAGAGCGGATTTTAAAGCCTGCGGAATCGCTGTCGGTGAGGATGAGAATTCCGTTTTTTTCGGCAAGCCGCCTTATAAGGCGTTGCTTCTCTTTATCTTTAAAAATTGCAAAGCCGTCAGTGTGAATTATTGTAGCATCAATAAGAGACTCCAGCCGTATTTTGTCGTACTTACCTTCCACAATAACAGCCTGCTTTAACTTAATCATCAACCCTACTCCTTAACTGATAAGCATCAGGCGGAGCATAAGCTCCTCAAGTATTCTGCGCTCATCAAGCGCTGTGCTTTTGAGCCTTGTGTCGGCATCGGCAAGAATCTCAAGGCATTCACGAATCTGCCCGAGCGACATATTCGCACTGCTTCGCGCACCGTTTTTGAGCCTGAATTCACGACGCTTGTAGTTAAATACCTTTGCTGCTGCCTCTGCTGCCTCGCCGGAAGAGAGCGCCACCTGAGCACGGTACATATCGACGTATGCATTTATAAGCGTACCGAGAATTGCAACAGGCTTTTCCTTTTGCGCCATAAGGTCGTTAAGAATGTTGAAAGCCTGCTGTGCAGTGCCGCTGACAAGTGCTTTTGAAAGGTCGAATACGCTTGCATCGAGTGAGCGTGTGCATATAGCGTCAACATCTCGCCTGGTAATTTCACCCTCACCTTTGTAGAAGCAGACCTTTTCAAGTTCATTGAGAAGCGTGTTAAGGTCATCACCTACACGGTTGGCAAGATAAGACGAAACGTCGCGCGACATCTGACAGCCTCGCTTTGATGCACCGTTTTCGAGAAGCTTGAACAGCTGTGTGCCGCTCATTTTATCGAGCCTGAGCACCGTGCCGACCCCGTCTACCGCATCCACAAAAGCCTTTGTGCGCTCCTTTTTTTCGTCAATATCAACGCTGTCCATCCTGAACAGAAGCACACAGCTTTCATTTGGGTCGCCCAAAAGATCGAGCAGCAGCTCAAACTCATCCTTTTTCATTTTTTCGATGTTGAGGTCTTTAACCTCAACACAGCTGTAATCACTCATAAACGGCATTGACTGCACTGCCTGATAAAGCTCATCAAACACAAAATTATCGCCGCTTATGCGGTGCAGGTTGAAGCTTGCCATTGCCTCGTCAACACTTTTTTTCTCCAGCTGTGAAGCATAATGCTTTTTGAGGTATTCCTCATCACCACATATAAGGCAGACCTGCGGCAAAGCGCCCGAAGATAACTGTTTCTTAAATTCTTGCTCTGAAAGTCTTGCCATTAAAGTCCGCCTCCTTTTTATAATTGGTTTATCCTGTATCTGCGCCAACTGTTAAAGCTGAGCGTAAAATCGGAATTATCAAAAGTTGAATAAGCATCGTCACTGTTGACAGCAACGTTGCCGCCGGACGAAATTACAACCGCATCATAATCAGCCGTATTCAGCCACATTGGCGGTTGCGCCCTCGAAAAGAGGAAGTTCGTACGCGGATTTTTTATAATCTGACGTGGAGTATCCGTACCGAATAAAAACAGTGCCGAAGCCGTTTTTGTATTCAAGGTGCAGTAATCGTATCCGCCGATGAAATAATAATTTATCTGCACGCCGTGAAAATCAAGGCTGAAGCTGTCTGTTAAAAGTGTACCTTCAGGCAGCCGCTTGATACCGCAACCCGGGTAAGCCACCGTTTGTTCCGTTGCATAGCGCTCGCCTATTTCACAGGCACAGTTGTCGTTAACTTCGGTAGAGGCCGGAATCAGTACCGCTTCAAGCCGTGTTATACCAAGCTCGCTGAGTGCATTGCCCACAACATACTCATCACCTGAACAGCCTATGAGCACTGCCGACGTACCTTTCGAAACGATGAAGCACGCACCGTCCTCAACGTCAACCGCAGTTACGCTGACCCTGCCCCAATCAATAGCCGCATACACAGCACCGAGCAGCGGAAGTGTAACACCTATATACACCGCGCAGAACAGGGCAAGCCTTTTCTTGTCACGCAGGATATAAACGGCAAAAGCAACCACGGCAAGTGATAAGCCGAGCCAGATTACAAACAAAAATGAACTGATGCTGACACTTGAGAACAAAGAGCCGGACATAAGTTTTGAAACACCGAGCAGATAACGGCCCGACACGCGGCTGACAAACGCTGATGCCTGAGCCAAAAAATCAAACGGCAATAAACCGGCAAGCACCGTAAGCACCGAAGAGACCATAAACACCGGCACGACCAAAACAACCGCAAGGTTTGCAGGTACACTGACGATAGATACCTGATTTACAAACAAAATCATAACCGGCAGTGTAAAAAGAGTTGCTGTCAGAGCTATGGCAAACGCCTCAAACAGCGTCACCGCAAGCGATGAAAGCACCCTGAGCTTCACACGCTCCCTTATCACAGCAACTGCCTTGCCGTAGTACTCGGACAGCAGCACTATGCCGAGCGTTGATGAAAACGAAAGCATAAACGACCAATCACTCACCGCATACGGATTTGCCAACGTTATTATCAGTGCAGCCAACCCCAGCGAATTTAGTGAATCGCTCCTGCGTGAAATTACCGTAGCAAGAAGCATAACGGTAATTGCAACGCAGGACCTTACGGCCGACACCGAAAAACCTGAAAACACAACGTAAAACAAAGCTACCGGTATGCAGACCGAAGCGCTGAGCCTGCGTGCTTTTTTGAATACGCGCCGCACAAAATTGTAAAGTGCAAGCACGATTATGTTCATATGAAGACCCGACACGGCAAGCGTGTGCGAAAGACCGCTTACTTTGAACGAATTGTTGATGCGTACGTCGAGCTGACTTTTATCACCGGTGAGCATACTCACGGCAAGCTCACCCTCATCCGAGCCGATAAACTGCCTTAGTGCAGACACGGCATAAGCGCGCGGTATATCAGCATAATAACCGAGCGGATGCCTTTGCGCAGGAGTGCAGGAAACAACACTGTCAGCATCAGCCCGAAGATAAATTCCTTTTGACTGATAGTATTTGTGCGATTCTTCATTACTTCCTATCGGCTTTACATCACCGATAAACTCAACCGTGTCACCGATTACTGCACCAATCGGTGCTTCAAGATAAAGCCTGAGCTTGCAATCGGTTTCTCTGCCGCCTATTTTGTCTGCACGCAGGGTATAAAACATACCGTTGTCTACAGATTGGATTTCGGTAACCGTTGCATCAACGGATAAATCATCACCGGCAAGGCTGAGCGCCGGCGAGTAGACCAGAGCCTGTGTGCAGGCAAAGCCGATACAGGCAGCCAAAACGCTAATGGCACATACCGCATAATCCGCCCTGCCATTCAGTTGTTTTACAAACAGAGCGGTTAACGCAAAGCCAACAGCACACGCAACGAGCACCCAAACGTTTACTCCTGCAATAATCAGCATTATCAGTGCAAATGTATAGCTCAGACCTACCAGGGCAAACGGACGCGGAATCATGTAAAGATAAGGGGCAATTCCTCAAGATATACTATATCATCACGCTTTGCGGCATCACCCTCTGCAAGAACAGCCGCCTTTGCAACAACCTGAGCATCAAAATGATCCATAAGTTTTTCCATAGCGGTAAGCGACTCGCCCGTGCTGATAACATCGTCGATAATAACCACTCTCTTACCCTTTATCTGCTCGCCGTCTGCACCGTCGAGAATAAGCACCTGCTCTGCGTCGGTTGTGATGGAGCGTACATCAACAACTACAGGATTCTGCATATAGAGCTTGGGCTTTTTTCTTGCAACAAAGTACTTTTTGCCGCTCTGCCTTGACATTTCGTAAGCCAGCGGAATACTCTTTGCCTCCGGAGTGACTATGTAGTCGAACTCGGGAATTTTTTTGAGCAATTCCTCACAAGCCTTTACGGTAAGCTCAACGTCACCGAAAATTATGAAGCCTGCGATGCTAACCTTATCGTTAAGCGGGCAAACAGGCAGATGCCTTTCAAGACCCGCGATTTTCATTGTATAAAACTCGCCCATTTTTATTCTTCCTTTCTCAATGGATTGATTTCAATCAATTCAAATCATGTTGCAACGCAACAAATCATGGCAGTAATATATTTGCCTTGTAACAAATACGATATAAATCTTTTCATGCGCCGCAGCGCATATCGCAAATTCCGTAAGGAATTCGTTTCGGCGATATATTTGCCTTGTCAGGCAAATGCGATATAACCTCTCTTGCGTTCGGTTGCGATATTGCCTCGATAAATCTCGGCAGTGATATGTTATAAATTCCCCCGCGCGCCGCAGCGCATATCGCGTCACGAAGTGACATATCGTGCCGACAGGCATATCGCAAATTCCGTAAGGAATTTATATCGCTGCAAATTTTCTTTCAGAAAATTTGCTTAACCCGGAGGCCAGGTAAAATCTCTGCCGCCAAGAAGGTGGAAGTGAATGTGGTGCACGCTCTGGCCTGCGCTCTCACCGCAGTTGGTAACAACGCGGAAACCGTTATCAAGGCCGAGCTCCTTTGCGAGTTTCGCAGCAACCTCGAAAATGTGAGCGACGAGCGCAGAGTTGCTCTCATCAATCTCAGCTGCTGATTTTATATGCTCCTTGGGGATAACAAGGATATGAACGGGAGCTTGAGGATCAAGGTCATAGAAAGCAAGAACTTTTTCGTCTTCATATGCCTTTTTGCTCGGAATCTCTCCCGCAGCTATTTTACAGAAAATACAATCGGACATTTTTAATCCTCCTTTATTTAAGCATACCTGCAACAATACCGCTTGCTGCTGCAACAGCATCGTCAAGCTTTGAAAGGTCCTTTGCACCTGCCATTGCAAAATCGGGCTTACCGCCGCCGTTACCGCCTGCAAGCTGAGCAACCGCACGTACGATTGCACCCGCATTTGCGCCTGCCGCAACTGCAGCCTTGCCACAGGCAACAGCGATGTTTGCGCTGCCCTTTTCGTTGTTTACGCAAGCTATGACAGCAACAATATCGTCGCCCTGCTCCTTAGCCTTGTCACCAAGGGAGCGGATATCGTCAGCAGACATATCCTCAACTCTTGCAACAACAAGCTTCACTGCGCCGACAGCCTCGGGAGCTGCAAATATATCGGCAGACTTAAGGTCTGTAAGCTGTGAAGAAAGAGCGGAAATCTCTTTTTCCTTTTCCTTGATTTCGGCTGCCATTGAAGCCGCTTTGCGGTCAATCTCGTTGACGTTGCCTACCTTCATTGCTCTTGCAGTGTTTGCAATGAGTGCGTTGAGTGAAGCGATGTACTCAACAACGCCCTTACCCGTTACAGCCTCAATTCTGCGAACACCGGAAGCAACTGAGGATTCGGAAACAATCTTGAACAGGCCGAGCTTGCCTGTGTTGTCAACGTGTGTGCCGCCGCAAAGCTCTGTTGAGAAGTCACCTGCTTTGACAACGCGTACAACGTCACCGTACTTTTCACCGAAAAGTGCCATTGCGCCGATCTTCTTTGCCTCCTCAATAGGCATTTCGGTACTTGTTACGGCACAAGCGGAAAGAACGATTTCGTTTACTTTATTTTCAACAGCCTCAATCTCCTCTGAAGTGAGAGCTGAGAAATGTGTGAAGTCGAATCTCATAGCAGTATCGTTAACGAGCTGACCTGCCTGCTCAACGTGTGAGCCGAGTGTTTCGCGAAGAGCCGCCTGAAGAAGGTGAGCTGCAGTATGGTTTCTCTTTGTTGCCTCTCTCGACTCTTCGTTATATACGGTAACAGCCTTATCACCAACCTTGATACCGTCGCCTGAAAGCACGCCCTGATGGAGATACGCACCGTCGGGGTCTTTGGTGGTTTTGCTGACCTCAAATACGCTTTCGCCTATTCTGATTACGCCGCTGTCGCCTACCTGACCGCCGCTCTCTGCATAGAAAGATGTTTTGTCGAGCACTACAACTGCGCTGTCACCATCGTTGATGAAATCTTTTCTCTCACCGTCTGCAACAAGTGCAAGCACAACCGCATCCGTATTGTTTTCGGTGTAACCCGCAAACTCGGTAGCGGCAATATCCTTGAATGAAACGCCGTTGTTTCTCCAGTCGGAATCGGCTGCGTTTCTCTTGGCGCTCTTTGCCTTGAGTCTTGCCTCTTCAACAAGCTTACGGAATTTTTCCTCGTCAACTGTCATATTCTTTTCGCTTACAATTTCCTTTGTAAGGTCAATCGGGAAGCCATAGGTATCCTGAAGCTTAAAAGCATCTTCACCCGAAAGGATGCCGTTTTCTGCTTTCTCCATCATCTCAGTAAGAAGACCGAGACCCGAATCAATAGTCTTGTAGAAACTGTCTTCTTCCATTGAGATTACCTTTTTGATATAATCCTGCTTCTCAACAAGGTTGGGATATGCGTTTGCGTTTTCGGCAATAACCGTATCGCAGACCTCTGCAAGGAAGGGTCTGTCGATGCCGATAAGCCTACCGTGGCGTGCAGCACGGCGGAGAAGACGCCTGAGCACGTAACCTCTGCCGCTGTTTGAGGGAAGCACACCATCACCTACCATAAAGGTTGTGCTTCTGATGTGGTCAGTGATAACGCGCAGTGAAACATCCTTCTTCTCATCATCGTGATAGTTGATACCTGCAATCTCCATAATGTGCTTCATAATGTTTTTGACCGTATCAACCTCGAAAAGGTTATCAACATCCTGCATTATACAAGCAAGTCGCTCAAGACCCATACCTGTATCGATATTTGGGTTTGCAAGGCGTGTGTAGTTGTTCTTGCCGTCGTTTTCAAACTGTGTGAAAACAAGATTCCAGACCTCAATAAATCTGTCACACTCGCAGCCTACCTTACAGTCGGGGCTGCCGCAACCCTTTGAGGGACCTCTGTCAAAATAAATCTCTGAGCAGGGACCGCAAGGGCCTGCACCGTGCTCCCAGAAATTATCCTCTTTGCCGAAGCGTACCATATGTGACGGGTCAACACCGACCTCTTTTGTCCAGATATCGTAAGCCTCGTCATCCTCAAGATAAACGCTCACGTAAAGAAGCTCTGCAGGAATTTCGAGCACCTTTGTAAAGAACTCCCATGCCCATGCCGTTGCTTCACGCTTGAAATAATCGCCGAATGAGAAGTTGCCGAGCATTTCAAAATACGTGCCGTGGCGAGCTGTTTTGCCGACGTTCTCGATATCGGGAGTACGGATACATTTCTGGCAGGTTGTAACCCTCTTGCTGGGAGGAGTTACTTCACCCGTGAAGTATTTTTTCATAGGTGTCATACCTGCGTTGATAAGCAAGATGCTCTTGTCGCCCTGAGGTACGAGCGAGAAGCTCGGCATTCTCAGATGCTCTTTTGATTCAAAGAAAGCGAGATATTTTTCTCTTAATTCATTAAGACCTGTCCACTGCATTTTATTCAAAATCCTTTCAGAATAATTTACTTAATATGTGAGAATTACTGCGACAACAACAAGTGTTTTATCGCTGCGGTTTGCGATTGAGTGCTTCTGACCGCCTGAGCAAAGGCAGCTGTCACCCTTATTGAGGGTAACCCATTCACCGTTATCGAAGTACTGAGCCTCACCCTCGACAACGTAGAAGATTTCCTCTTCGTTTTCGTGAACATGTTCACCGATTGAACAACCCGGCTCAAGAGTGAGCGTTGCAAGAAGCCTGGACTTACCTGCATACTCTCCCGCTTCGAGCATATTCGTAACTACAACCTGTCCGTCACCATCGCGCATATTTACTTTAACTGCGCTCTTCATATCTTCTGCTCTTCTGATCATTTATTTTTCATCCTTTCGGTTATGGTTATAATTCATCTCCGGCTTGCCCGGAATTTCTCTTGCATCCAGTTGTGAACCGCTCAGGCTCATTACCATACTGACGTCACTGCCCTTGTAATCTTTTTTGAACAGAACCTTAAGCAACCTGACAACCCAGAAAAGCGGCAGCAGCACCGCACATTTTCTGACCGCGGGATAATTTATCGCCATAAAATCTCTGCCGGGAAAAAGACGGTGAAGCAAAAAGCGGCTTTTGCTCCTGCCCTGCATATTGTCAGCCGATTTATGGTTGAGAGTACCGTAGGTGCCGCTGTGGAAAATATAGTCGATTATTTCGCTTTGCTGAACCGTCGGATCGTTGCCGTCAAACAACACACCGTTAACACCTGTGATAATGTCGGCAAATTCGTCAAGCTCTATTTCACGGAGCTTTGCCCTAACCGCCGCCATATCAAGTTCAGGCTTACTGCGAAGGTAAAGCCAGATATCGGCAAGCGACCTCAGACCCGTGCCGCCGTTGAAATAGTGCTTGGCAAGGTGAGCCATCATAAACACAAAGAAATCCTCATCGGGATATTTAACCCTGCAGCCTTCATCAGGCACCGTATGCTCAAAATTCTCGCCGAAATAGGCATTGTACAACGGAATATCCTTATCCATCAGCACACCGTGAAACTCAATGTTCATAAACGGTTTTTTGAGGTAGGAAAGGTTTACGTCATTCGTACCGGAAGCTTCATAAAGGCTGTAGCCGCACTCCTCCATAACCGCACCAAGCCTGTCGGCATATGCTTTATCGTAAAGTATATCGACATCACACATCGAACGAAGGTCGGGCGTTGGATACAGGTGCTTCATCACACTGCCCTTGAGCAGCATATGCCTTATTCCCAGCCGCTCAAGCTCGCCGCAGATTTCCTGCGTTTCAAGTTCCTGCGTTGCCTCACGAACACGCGAAATCTTGTAGCTTCTCGCGTAAGCCTGCCTGTACTGCTCGGGCATCATATTCAGTTTTTCCAGAGCTATGCAGACTATGTTATCCACGCTGTGTGATTTTGAAAACTCGAACAAAGCCCTTTGATCCGTCTGTGCAATCAGATCACGGTCAGGCTCTGTGCCGCCAACCACGTAAGCCACAAGTCTTGCAGCGGTAAGACCCGTCTCCATCTTTGTCCTCCGATCAGATGTTTATATCGCTGTTAATTTCAACCGTTTTGTTTATGCCCTGTGTAGCAACCGTGTATGTACCTGCAGGTAATACACAGCTTAACTTGCCCTGCTCATTTGTCTCGAACATAAAAACGTTGCCGTCCTCATCGGTGAAAACAACCTCTTCATCCGAGTATCCGCTCAGGCTAACCCTGCAGGCATCACCGCGCTGAAGAACCGTTGCCTCAACCGCAAGCTTGGCATTGACCATAGGATAAGCTTTATATCCTACATCACTGAACATTCTCTCCTGCGCGGGAGCAACTGTATCCTTCGTGTTTTCACACACAAGCTTTTTCACCTCAGGAGCTGTAAGGCTCGGGTCAAGTGACCAGACGAGTGAAGCAACACCCGTTACCATCGGAGCCGCCATAGACGTACCGGATTTTGTAACGTATGAATTATCCTGAACACAGCTGTAGATCATTACACCGGGTGCGCATATATCAACAATCTCGCCTACGTTGGACGAATCGGACTGGATATATCCGTTTTCGCTGAGAGCTGCTGAGCCCACGATTATTATTCTGTCAAGCAAATCCTGCTTGCTGATACCTGCAAACGGAAGGAAAACATTGCTGTTTGCAAACGAGCAGAAAAGTCCGTTTTGCGAAGCGTTGACAGCATAGCCCGCCTCATTACCATTACCCGACGATTGAACAACAAGGAAATCGTAACCCTTGCTGAGAAGTGAACCCATTGAATAGGAGTAAAGGAAAGCATCAAAGCTGTTGACTATCGACGGAAAGCTTTTGGCATTCTCGGAAATTGAGGACGAGATGCCGACAGAGAAGTTGACAACCTTTGCGCCTGCCTTGACAACCTTGCCGAAGCCATAAAGCACTGCAAGGTCGGGAATCCATACCTGACCGTCGGAAGGAGTCCAATCAACACATATGAGCTCCGAATTCTGACAGATTCCGCTGATGCCGATGCCATTGTCCGCCTTTGCACCGATAACACCCGCAACGTGTGTGCCATGGCTGTTGGGGCGGTTGCGCGAAGCTTCTCTTGAATTAGGGAAGAAAATCTTGCCTGCAAGCTCATCGTGCGTTGTATCGAAACCACCGTCAACAATACCGATTTCAATACCGCTGTAAAGGCTGCTGTAGCCCCACGCGCCACGTGCATCTATAGCCTCAAGCCACCAGTTGTTACCGTAAGGGCTTTCCTCGTTCCAGGTCTCGGTGTACCAACTGTAATCCGTAAAGGGATCATTGGGTGTGAACTGCTCTTCAAGCTTACGTGCCGGGCATATGCTTGCAAGGCCTACGGCGCTGTGCTGCATAAGCTTCTCGCAAAGTGCAGTCAGGCTGTCAAAACCCAACCTTGCTGTACGCACAACACAGAGATTCATATCAGGGAAGCTGCCTACGGTAACTCCGCCTGTCTGACCGAGCGCATCAAGCTTATCAAAGAAGCCTGCATCCTCGGCAAAAAACACGAGTATTATGTTTTCTACATAACCGATGTCTTCTTCGAGCACTGCAACATCATCATCGTCTATTTCATCAAGGAAATCCGAGCGCTGAACAAGGATTGACAGCGAATCGGAAAAAAGCTCCTCCACAACGGAAAAGCCCGTTGCACCTCCGACACCGGAAAAAGCAGTTATGATTGCCATAATGATTTTGAAAACTACCTGCACGAGAAAACACCTCCTCATTCTTTTATATCCTATATATAATAATATATATATAGCGATTTGTCACTATCTGGAGCGCAATTTTTTAAAAAAGTTTAAAAAACAGCAACAAAAAATCCGTGTATTGCCCAAAACAGAATAATGTGCTATAATCCGTTTGTCATTGTCGGGGAAGCAGGTGAAACTCCTGCACGAGCCCGTCGCCGTGAGGCGCACCGTTTTTTGCTTTTTTCCTGCCCGATGCCGCAAATCGGGGACAAGCCATTGAGAACATATCTCGAGAAGGCGGAAAAAGCACGCGCCGCAGTCGAAATACCCGGATGACAATTGCCCAAACGAAACGCCGCGAGCGCCGGCAGAAAAGGGACACCAAAATTTATATTAAGGAGAATACAAACCATGCAAAAAACACTTACAAAAAAAGTGTTGCTTGCTGCTGTTTGTGCTGTGCTTATTGCGGCTGTAGCACTGTTCACACACGGTTGTAGCAACAACGAACCAACTCCACCGTCCACTACCGCACCCGTGCAGGATGCAACACCGATCGGTGAGGGTGCAACAAAATTCACATTCACCGTAACAGCCCCCGACGGCTCGGAAACCGCATTTCTTGTCAGCACCGACAAAACGGTTGTCGGTGAAGCTTTGCAGGAAGTCGGGCTGATTTCCGGCGACGAAGGACCTTACGGACTATATGTGAAAACAGTAAACGGCATAACCGTTGATTACGACACAGACGGTATGTACTGGGCATTTTACATCAACGGCCAGATGGCACCAACAGGTGTTGATATGGCCGAAATCAAGCCTGACGAAGTTTACTCTTTCAAGGCGGCAAAATAATTGCCGCCTTATTTTCATATATTGACATCTAAAATTGACAAGAGTATAATAAACTCGACAATTTACCTTTGTGCGGTTTCTTGTTGTTTTACAGCAAGAATTAAAACGGAATGCGGTCAGAATCCGCAGCAGCCCCCGCTACTGTATTGCAGACAATGCTTTTCATTGTATGTCACTGAATTTTCGGATTCGGGAAGGCGAAAAGCAACGGATGAAGCTAAGTCAGGAGACGTGCCGTGCAAAGTTTAAGCTCAAATCTTTCGGTGGGAAGGATATTGATGACTCTCAGGCACACCTTCAACACAAATTGAAGGTGAGCTTTAAGTCATTGTGTCCGAAAGCACTCACACGGAAGTGAGTGCTTTTTATTTTTTGTCAGAAAGGATACAAAGCAATGAAAAAAAGCACAAAACTCATTTCACTGATTCTTGCATTTGCGATGCTGTTCGGAATAACAGCATCCGCTTATTCCGCAGAAGAAATGGCAAACAGCGTAACTTCTTGGCTGCAAAAAAATATTGCAGTCGAAGATGCCGCAAAAGACAACTCTATCGACTCATATCTTGACTGGACTGTATTCGCTACAGCAAGATACGGCAATGACAGTTATGTTGACGATTACAAGAATTACATAGGCAATGCCGTCAGCAAAAATTTCGATTATCTCTACCTGAGTGATTATGCAAGAATCGCTCTTTCCGTAATGTCTGTCGGATTAAACCCCAAGGATATCGGCGGTAAGAATCTTCTTGAAGCAATAGCTCAGACAGATTATGAAAAGGAAACTTACACAGGCGGACTTTTCTATGCACTTATTGCACTTGACGCTGCTGCCTATGACGAAGCTGCACAAAACGCTATCCTTGAAGTTATCCTCTCTTCACAACGTGAAGACGGCGGATTTAACTCTTATGTAAAGGTTGATCCTTCAGCATACTGGACAGTAAGCGGTGAGCCTGACTCAACTGGCATGGCGCTTCAGGCTCTGGCAGCATTTGCAGGCAATGACAAGGTTGACGTCGCTATCGAAAAAGCTGTTAACTTTGCTAAGGCAAATCAACTTGACGACGGCGGATACGGCGCATGGGGTGTCAGCGCAGAAAGCACAGCTCAAATTATGCTCGGTCTTTGTGCAATAGGAGTAGATCCGCTTGGCAAGGATTTCACCAAGGGTCAGAACAATATGCTCTCATCTCTCTCCTCATTCATCAATGAAGATGGCGGCGCACGCTGTTGGGACGGCTCATCAAACATTATGACAAGCTATCAGCTCCTTATGGCTGTTGACGCTTACGAGCGTTTCAGCGAAAACAAAGAAGGTATCTACGACCTATCCGTATTGGATAACATTAGGCACGATATTAATTCATCATGGCTCGCAGGCGCAGTTCCGGTAATTGCCACTCTCATAATTACCGTAGTTGAATTTTTCTTTAATCTGCTCGGTCTTGAACTTTACGTTCAACCGTAATCAACGGACACTTTGACCGAATAACGAGCGTAAATTGTCAAAATTGCGGCACCTGCTCAACCGCAGGTGCCGCTGAAAGAGGAAAAAGCAATGAAAAAATTCATCGTATCCGCATTTCTTATATTGTTTATGTTCTGCGGCTGTACTGCGAAAGAAAATACGGCAAGCACCACTGAGAACTCAACTCACACGACACAGTCTGAACCCGCAACTGAGCAAAGCTCTGTTGAAGAATCAAGCTTTTACGAACACACCACTGAAAACAATACCATTACTGCTGTTTCAGATAATACACAAGTAGAATTATCATCAAAAGAATCCTGCACTACAGCAAAGAATCAATCTGTAACTACTAAATCCGATGATTCGTTAATAACCGTAACCGTTTACTGCAGTTGTAAAAACGCCGTAGATTACGGAATAAGAGATAAAAAAGATTATTCGCATATCATTCCTGCCAACGGAATAATGCTCAACTCAACCGTCACCGTCAAAAAAGGAAGTTCCGCATTAGACGCAATAAAAGAGGCTTGTCTTATCAGCGGTACAGAAATTAGCGAAAAACGCGGATATATAAGAGGCATCGGCGGACTTTATGAAAAAAATTGCGGCGGTGCAAGCGGTTGGATGTACTGTGTAAACGGCACGTTTCCCAATATGTCTTCGGACAAATATACGCTTGAGTCCGGAGACAGAATCGAACTACACTACACCGTAAATCTCGGCGATGTCAATTGAAATACAGAATCCATACAAATTAAAAGGAATTTACAATGAAACTAAACGTTCGTGAAATAGCAATTTTCAGTATGCTCGGTGCAATGATGTATGCCTCTAAGGTTTTAATGGAACTCTTACCGAATATACATCTTATAGGGGTATTCATCGTGGCAATAACCGTTGTATACAGACAAAAAGCGCTTTATCCGCTGTATATTTTCGTTTTTATCACAGGGCTGCTGGGCGGCTTTGCAACCTGGTGGATACCCTACCTGTACATATGGACTGTGCTGTGGGGCGCAGTAATGCTGCTGCCCAAGAATATGTCCGGAAAGGTCAGACCCGTTGTCTACGCACTTGTCTGTGCGGCTCACGGTTTGCTTTACGGCATACTTTACGCACCTGCTCAGGCTCTGCTTTTCGGGCTGAATTTTGAGGGTATGATCGCCTGGATTATCGCAGGACTGCCGTTTGATATTACACACGCTGTCAGCAACCTTTGCTGCGGATTGCTCATCTGCCCGCTGGTTACAGTGCTGAAAAGAGCCAACAAAGGCATAAACTGAAAACAAAGAAAAAAAGCCACGGAAGACAACCCTTCCGTGGCTGATTTTATTGTGCGGATTATTCTTCTTCCATTCTTGCCTTGGCGTCCTCAATAACCTTCTGCTGAACGTTCATAGGAGCATCCTCATAGCGGACAAACTCAAAGTCAAAGTAGCCTCTGCCCTGAGTAACCTGGCGGAGAACAGTTGCAAAATCGCCCATCTCGCCCATGGGAACTTCAGCAACAAACTCTTGGAGTGAAGGCTCATCGGACGGACCCATACCGATAACACGGCCTCGACGCTTTGTGATATCACCCATGATATCGCCGAACTTTGATTCGGGCATATATACCTTAAGAAGACCGACAGGCTCGAGAATTGTGGGCTGTGCCTCGGGAATAGCAGCCTTGAATGCAAGAGCGGCAGCCGTCTTGAATGCCATTTCGGAAGAGTCAACAGGATGATAAGAACCGTCGTGAAGAGCGGCCTTGATGCCTACCATCGGATAACCTGCGATAAGACCCTTTGCGATACAGTCACGAAGACCCTTTTCAACTGCGGGGAAGAAGTTCTTCGGAACAGCACCGCCGACAACTTCATCAGATGTGAATACGAAATCCTCTTCGCCCATATACGGCTCAAAACGAATCCAAACATCACCGAACTGGCCGTGACCGCCGGACTGCTTCTTATGGCGGCCCTGCTTATCAACAACCTTACGGATTGTTTCTCTGTAAGCAACTCTGGGAACAGTGAGGTCAACCTCAACACCGAACTTAGCCTGGAGCTTAGACTTAACAACGTCAAGATGCTGCTCACCGAGGCCGCTGACGACCTGCTCACGTGTTTCTTTGTTTATCTGGAACTTGATTGTGGGATCTTCTTCACAAAGACGGACCATACCGGAAGCAACCTTCTCTTCCTCACCCTTCTTACGCACGTTAACTGCCATTGAGAAGCAGGGTGCAGGGAAAGAAACAGGATCAAGAATTACCTCGTTCTTGGGAGCATAAAGTGTATCGCCTGTAACAGTGTTTGCAAGCTTTGTTGCAGCGCCGATATCACCTGCGGGGATGCATGAAGTTTCTTCCTGCTTGCCGCCGCGTACGGTAACAAGCTTGCCCATACGCTCAGGCTCACCTGTACGTGAATTTACGGCAGCAACATCGGATGTGAGCTTACCGGATACAACCTTGAAGTATGACATCTTGCCGACAAACGGGTCAGCAACGGTCTTGAAGCAGATAGCTGCAAGCGGGCCGTTTTCGTCACACTTTACGTCACCCTCGCTTGCATTTGTTGCATCGGGAGCAAAGTTAGCAATACCGTCAAGGAGCATATCAACAGCATCCATTGTGTAACCTGCACAAGCAAATACAGGCACAACAGTACCGTCAACGATACCCTGCTTGAGGCCGTTAACAATTTCTTCCTGTGTGAATTCTTCGCCCTCGAAGAACTTCTCCATAAGCGCATCGTCAGCAGAAGCAACAGCCTCTGTGAAGATATCTCTCATAGCGCTGACTCTGTCATCATCAGGCATAGCAATTTCGTTTGCGTTGCCGTATGTGTATGAATAAGCCTTGTTTGTAACAAGGTTTACGTAGCTTATAATCTTACCGTCAACAATCTGGGGAACAACCATCGGGCAGGCGGATGCACCAACCTGAGCAACGATAGTATTGAATGTACGGTAGAAATCGTTCTGCTCTGTATCGAGCCTTGTAACTGCAAACATTTTGGCTATGCCGCGCTTATTTGCAGCCTTAATTGCCTTTTCGGCACCGACGTCAAATTTTTCCATGCTGCCGCCAACAACGATAAGTGCACACTCAGCAGCACGGACACCCTCAGCAATGCCGCCTGCAAAGTCGAACATACCGGGAGTATCAAGCAAATTTATTTTACAGCCGCCCCATTCAAGCGGAGCAACAGCAGTTGAAACAGACGCTGTACGGCGCTTCTCTTCTGCATCGAAGTCGAGAACTGTGTTTCCGTCTGCAACACGGCCAAGACGGTCTGTTGCCTTGGCAATATAAAGCATAGCTTCGGCGAGAGTTGTCTTACCTCTGTCACCGTGGCCTGCAAGAGCAATGTTTCGGATGTCTTTTGCGTTATACGCTTTCAATGTGGTTTCCTCCTTACAGCCGGGCTCCAATGTGCACCGACCGATGTGTGTTTTAGATTAAGCGGTATCCGCTCAAAAAGCAAATACTATGGTGAATTATAACATAACCTTTTATCATTTTCAAGAATTTTTTTAGAAATTGCACAAAAATTTTATATTTTTTGAAATTCTTTTTATCAAATTCTTTTTTCTCACCCGGTACAAAAACAATTGCCTTATCGTGTGCAATGGTATATAATAGATATATTGTATTCGGTAAAATAAAATACACAACATAAAGCGAGTTGCTGAAAAATGAAAAAAACGGTTTTACGTATAATTTCAACAGTATTAATATTATCAACCGTATGCGTTGTGCTGTTCGGTTGTTCAAAAACGGTTAAAGATGCGGAGCTGAGATGCCCTATGGCAAACGAGCCGACATCGGTTGACCCCCAGACAGCGGACAGCAGTGAGAGTATGACAATTGCGGCAAACTGCTATGAAAGCCTGATGAGAATTGACGAAAACGGCAGCATTGTGCTTGCCGCCGCATCCGATATGACAGCATCGCCCGACGGTCTTACATATGTTTTCAGGCTCAAACAAGATAATAAATGGCACATAAACTCAAACCACGAGGAAGTTTTCGGTGAAAACTACGAAACAGCAATTGACCTGCGCGTAACCGCACACGATTTCGTGTTCGGAATCCAGCGCGCACTGAGCCCCGAAACAAAAGCTCCGCAGGCTTACCGCCTGTTTATGATTAAAAACGCACGCAAGGTGAACAGCGGCGAAATGCCCGTCAGCAGCCTCGGCATAACTGCGATCGACGATTACACACTGCAAATACAGCTTGACCACACGAGCTCAGAGCTTATGCAGCTGCTCACAGAGCCCATAACCGCGCCCTGTAACCGCGCATTCTTCGAAGCCACGAAGGGGCGCTACGGCCTCAGCGCAGAGTACGTGCTCTGCAACGGTCCGTTCTACCTCTCGCGTTGGTACAGCGGCAGTAACATTCTTCTTCGCCGCAACCCGGACAACGTAAGCTCACAGGCATTTGTTTATTCCGTTACGTACGCTTTCACGCAGGATCAGGAGCTGATTATGGATAACCTGCTTGATGATAAATATGCCGCCGCACCGCTCACAGCAGCACAAGCAGAAGAGGCTGAGAGCAAGGGATATAACATACACGAAATAACGAACACAGTGTGGGGGCTTGTATTCAACTGCGCCGATACACTGATGAGCAGCACTCAGCTGCGCCTGGCACTCACAATGTCAATAAACTTCGATCATATACGCTCAGCAGTTCAGGGCATGTCAGCCGCCGCAACCGGAATAATACCGCCATCGTGCAAAGTTGAAGGCCGCACGTTCAACGAGGTTGCCCCTGCCATAGGTCTGCTTAAACACGACAACTCTGCTGCAAAAAAATACTTTGATGAATACACACAGGAGCAGCGCTGTGATTTCACCGTGCTGTGCACACCCGAATACGAAAACTCGGTACGTAAAATAATTCAGGATTGGCAGCAGCTTTTCGGAATCACACTCACAGCCGGCGTTGAGGTTGTTGAAAACTCCGAACTTGAAAGCAGAGTAAAATCCGGCAGATTTCAGTGCGCACTCACGCCCATCACAACCTCCGCACAGACTCCGACGGAATTCCTTTATTCTTTCCGCAACGGCTCAAACATCTGCCGTTTCAGATCCTCCAATTTTGATACACTACTGGGTCAACTTCTCACCGCAGGTTCAACGCAGAGCGTTATTGACGGATGCACTGCCGCACAGAAATATCTGATTCAGAACGCGGTTATCTGCCCTCTGTTTTTCGCAAGCAGGTACGTTGCGACCAACCCGAAGATAACGGGAGCCTCGATTCTCCACTCAGGCAACGTAATTACAATGACAACCGCACAGCTGTTAAAATAACCGCAAAGGAAACGTAAGAATGACTGTAAAACGAAAAGCAATCATATCGGTAAGCTGGCTGCTTGTTGCAATATGCATGGCAATCATCTTTTCGCTCTCGCATCAGCCCGCATCCGAATCGAGCGAACTGAGCATGAATGTTATGGGCTTTTTCGCCCGGATTTTCACACAGTTTATTGAAGCAATCGGCCACGATACTTTCCGTTCAATCGCACACGCTCTAGAATACTGTGGTCTGGCAATCCTGCTTTTCAATGCGTTATATCAAACATCGGGAAAGCCGCGCATGATTCTCAGTTTCGCGGCAGGTGTGTTTTATGCCGTCACGGACGAGGTGCACCAGATATTTATCGATGGCCGAGCATTTCAGTTTACCGATATACTGATTGATGCAATCGGTACCGCTTTCGGCATTGCCGCAAGCTACGTTATTTACATAACTATACATTATATTCTCAAGCAACGCAGAGGTAACGAACTTGAAAAAAAATGACGAATTTGAACTTATAATAACAGGAATGACCGCCGAAGGAAACGGCGTAGGCCACAAAGACGGTATGGCTGTATTCGTCAGCAACACCGCCGTAGGCGATACCGTGCTTGCCCACGCAATAAAGGTAAAAAAGAGCTATGCCGTTGCAAAGGCTATGCGCATAATCACTCCTTCTCCGTACAGAGTAGAGGTTGACTGCCCCGTATTCAACCGTTGCGGTGGCTGTGTGTACCGCCATATAAGCTATACCGCAGAGCTTGAAATCAAGCAGCAGAAGGTAGCCGACGCTTTCAAACGGATAGGCAAGCTTGACGTTGAGTTGCAACCTATCGTTAGCAGCGACCGCACTGATTTTTACCGCAACAAGGCACAACTGCCTGCAGGCAAGGAAAGCGGCAAGGCAAAACTCGGCTTTTATTCGTTCCACAGCCATAATATTATTGATTGCGCAGCGTGCCGACTTCAGCCGAAAAAGTTTTCGGATATCGCAGACGTACTGCGCAACTTCATTGATGAAAACGGTATATCCGTATATGACGAAAATTCTCACAGCGGTCTTGTGCGCCATCTTTACATACGCGCCTCAAAGGACTGCGAAGAAATTTCGGTCTGTATAGTTATCAACGGCAACACCCTGCCCTGCGCCGAAAAACTGTGGCAGGCACTTGAACCGCTCGGCGTGACAGGACTGAGTATCAACATTAACAAGAAAGACACAAACGTTGTACTGGGCGACAGCACACAAACTCTTTACGGTAAGGCGGAGATAACAGATTCTCTGCTCGGCACAGAATTTGAAATATCACCGCTTTCATTCTATCAGGTCAACCGTGACCAGACTGAAAAGCTCTATTCCCTTGCCGCCGAATATGCACGGCTTACACCCGATACGGTGCTGCTGGATATGTACTGCGGTGTCGGCACAATCGGGCTGACTATGGCAAAGCGTGTCAAAGAGCTGATAGGTGTTGAAATTGTTGCACCCGCTGTTGAAAACGCAAAGAAAAATGCCGAGCGCAACTCTATCACAAACGCACGCTTTATCTGTGCAGATGCTTCTCAGGCAGCACAACAACTTAAAACAGAGGGCATCAGACCGGATGTAATAATCCTCGACCCCCCAAGAAAAGGCTGCGATACCGAGCTTATAAAAACCGTTGCAGAAATGGCGCCCGAGCGCATAGTATACGTCTCTTGCGACCCTGCAACCCTTGCACGCGACTGTGCGGCATTCGCCGACCTTGGTTATATCATTGCAAAAGCAAACGATTCCCACCTCATAACCCCCGTCGATATGTTCCCACGCACCGCACATGTGGAGACGGTAATCCTTTTAAGTCGGAAAGATGACCACGAGCGAATCAAGTTTGATTTGAATATCGAGGAATTGAATAGGACAAGTCAGTCAAAGTGAAGCGGAGGTGATACTGTGTTATTTCATGTTTTTAATTCTCAAGAAGAGAGAAGAGCATACGGCGGTTCTGCATTTATTGAAATTCAGTTTTGCAAGTTATCTACCAAAAGAAAAGTAACCGAGCGTGTAGCACTGCGCAGTATTCAGCATTGGCAAAATGATTCGTTGTATGTAGATGATGAAGATTTATTTTACAACGAATACCGCTGCATTTTTGATACCATGGATATATTGGGTATGAATTATTACGGTGCAGAATTGATAAAACCCATTATTGAGAAACTCATCAAAGTGAAACCCAAGGATTATGAAATATTGGTTGAATGGCTAAATAAAGCAGAAGCATATACCGGCTTTTATATTTTAGGGTTATAATCAATGAAACGCTATCAAATTTCTGCGGTGGATATCCCACCTAAAGGCATTACAGACGAGACTGTTGTTTCTTTAGTCAAACTTCCGCCGGATGATGTTATCAACATTGAACTTGACCTCCGGTAAGCCCACCTATGACCAAATCAAGGCATATGTGCTTAAAAAGTACGGCTTGAAGGTTTCAACACTCTATATTTCCCAAATAAAACGCAAATATGGCATTGAGGTCGGCGAGGCGTATAATAAGCCTAAAAGCCCTGATTCAAGAGTTCCCCAATGCCCCAAAGAAAAAAAGCCGCAATTGTTGATGCGCTAAAATATTACAAGATGATATGATTACAGCCCGCAGGATTTGATCCCTGCGGGCTGTCGCTGTTTTATTCAATTGTCTGTGCCAAACGCATCCAACGGGAAATTTGCTCCGTGTCTGAAGCCTGTTTTGCAGCTGTCGAAATGCTCAGCCGCCTTGTTGGCAAATTCGGTTGCGGTGGGCTCAATCGCCTTGAAAATCGCATCGCCCACGGCTTTGCCTATTCCCTTGCTTACGCCACGGCGTATTGCTCTTTCAAGAAATCCCATTGGTCTGACCTCCTGTAAAAATATTTTTCAGATTATATTATACTATTGCCGAAAAAATGAACGACAATATTTTTTTGATAAACTCAAATATGCGTGTAATTATTACTTCAATGCCGGTTACGGAGCCGTCGGTACCGTTTTCTACGTTGTCATCATCGGTTGTGCCGTCTGCCTCGGGAGCAATATCGGGAGTGAAGCTTTGGTCGAAAATTGAAAGATACTCGATATAAGCCGTCTGAGTAACAAGCTCAGCATGAGAAGCATTCATGTCTATCTCATCAAGTTTCAATGCTGCCCATACCAACATTTCAAAATCAAGCTCGTTTATTATATCGTCGCGGTTACAGTCGGCAGCTTTTCTGACTGTTTCGTCGAGGTAATACGGGTCGATAAGACCGTTTGCTATCATATTGACAAGGAAAGCATCGTTTGCATCGCGCCATCCGTTGCCGTCAACGTCGCCGTAGATGAGAATGGTGTATTCCTGAACGACTTCATCCTCGTGCATAAGTATTGCCTTTGAGCCCGTACCAAGCTTTGAATACGGCATTTCATAAGTCCACGTATGATTAAATTTAACAATGCTTGTAATTTCATCAAAGGAAGCGAGACCCGGGTTGAGACCCGTAACTGTATAGGTGAGGAAGTCGATTATCATACTCTCGTCCCACTCAAAGCCCGTTGCCTCTATTCTTTCGCCCTTGACACTGCCGCAGTAAATACAGCTGCCCTCTTTTACACCACGTGTGGTTGCGGTAGGCATTTTTGTAATTCTGTTCATTACATACTTGTGTTCACCCGTTTTTTCGAGCATTTCTGCGTCTTCATCACCGCAGACCGTACAGATATAATATCTCTTGCCGTTAGAGCCGCAGGTGGGCGGCACCTCGGGCATATTGGGGTCAACGATATAGTTATGCAGAAGCTCCGAGTAAGACATACCGCAGGAGCAGGAGTAAGCCTTTTCGCCGTGCTGTGTCTCGGTGGGCTCAATGTCGGTTATCAACTCGTAGGTGTGTCCGCCGTTTTCAGCCTGACCGAGGAAGTTATAAGTAACCCCGTCAAGGTTTTGCAGTTCATTATCGTAAATGAGCATCCAGTCGTGCTCCGAGCCGTTATAAGTCACGTTTTTAAGCGAAGCACAATTGCCAAACGCATCCGTCTCTGTTCCGATTGTTGTAACAGTTGTGGGAATCACGACAGTTTCAAGCATTTTACAGCTGTAAAATGCATCGCCTTGGATTTTTTCAACACCTTCGGGAAGAATTACGGTTTTGAGATTCTCATTGTATGAAAATGCATCTTTAGCAATTGTCTCAGTTGCCTCATTAACGGTATAGCTTTCCCTAACCGATGCTACCGGATAAGATTTAAGTGCAGCAAAAGATGCAGTATAAAGAACACCGTACTCATCAGAAACGTAATTCGTGTTGCCTTCTTCAACTATAATCTCTGTCAGCGAAGAACAACTCTTGAATCTGCAAACAATACTTGTGACGCTTGCGGGAATCGTCAGACTTGTAAGTGATTCGCAATCGTCAAACGCAAACAGTTCAATGGTTCTGAGATTAGCAGAAAGCTTTACATTTTCAAGCAATTTACAGCCACGGAATGCCGCGTTATCTATATGTGTAACGCTGTCGGGAATAACTATACTTTCAATTGACGTTTTTTCGAATGCGCAACCACCGATAGTAGTAACGGTATCAGGTAAGTTAACGTTTTTGAGAGAGGTACATCTGTAAAATGACTGACTGCTGACATTTTTAACACCTTCTTCGATTGTAACCGTCACAATTTCATCACGAAAATCAGTCCAAGGAGCAGGGTTTGATGTGGTATAATAGGTCATAGTACCTGTACCGCTGACTGT
>JAZNMK010000023.1:0-91635 GCA_045579585.1 Acutalibacteraceae bacterium | reverse complement strand
GTCGCTGACGGTGTAATCGCAAGCAGTCCAGACCGCCTCGGCAGGATATGTCTTTGCCTCAAGGTCAACAACATCGCCAACGTGAACGTTCACAGTCTCTTCGGGGAATTCGATGTACTCGGCAGGCACTACGTCGGTGATAACGGTGTAATAATTAAATTCCGTAGCTTCTCTGAAAGCTCTTAAAAAATCGCTGTCAGGTGCGCAATGGATTGTTGTACCTTCACCGTAACCTTTATCCCCGTCGCCTGTTAACGGAGAGTCTTCAAGTTCATGATTTATTTCAAGCAATGTATCGCATATTACCTCATAACTGTAGTTATAAGGGATATACATTGTAGATGGATAAAATTGCCCTCTGTCCAACAGCCATTCCGAACCAAGCCTTGACGGGAAATAAATATCTCCGTAAAAACGGTAAGCAAGAATATCCGTATAACCGTCATTTAAATATTGACACTCGGGCAAGACGGTATATTTTTCGCCGTTTTCATCTATGTGAGTATACAAATACCAATCAAAAGGTTTACCGCTTATTTCCCTTAAGCTTTTGGGGAACGATACAGCGCAATCAATAGCATAGAGTGACTCATGGTATATTGTTTTATAGCCTTCAGGTATAATCAACTTTGAAATATATTGCAAACCCGGATCCCATTCCGGATAAGATTCATATTCCAGATATTCAGGATATTTTTCAAAGATATCCTCACCGTAATGAATATACCACGTTGCATCAATACCACAACCATCATCATATTCATAACCTATAGCCGTAACGGGGTAACCTCCAAGTGTTGTCGGCAAAACGAATTCGATTTTTTCATCACCTTGATATGTGATGTGAAAATTTACAATTGAAGCTTCACCGTCTTTGACAATATATGAGTACTTGGCATAATCGTCACTTGCATAAAACACTGTTTCCTCAATTGGCTCTAACCAATACTCTGCGCTATGCAACATTTTCTCATACTCTATCCAGTCAGCTTCTGCTTGTACGCCTAAGCTTACAAATGAAAACAAAAGCACAACCGATAATAACACCGAAAACAGCTTAAGATTTTTCTTCATAACCGACACTCCTAAAGTAAACACTACATTATTATATTATTTTAGCAAATATAGAAAACTCTTTTTCTTTCAATTCGTACCCATTATAAAGATATGCGTTTAAATACTTATGCAACAAATGCTTTTGCTCGTCGCTATGATTTTTGCCTTTTTTAAGTAGCCTATTCCAACCCGAATAAATTGGATACATAAAATTATCAAACACAATATTTTCAAAGCGAACCCAAGTATATTTTTTGACATCGGAACATATTCCGCAACCATTTAATTGTTCACCCGAACAAATTCCTGAGCCACAAATTGTATTAGACGGAATACCGTTATAAGGGCACCAAAGCCTAAAAGGTGGCTGACTTCTTGATGCAGATTTGTTTTTCAGATAACAATTTCTATATGTAATGCCGCCAAACAAATCATTGACCGCCATCAAACGAAATAGCTCTGATGATGTGTTTGTAACCCAAGAACAATTATCGCAATACTCACCAAACTGCAATTTCACATCTGAATTAAAATTTTCTGCAAAAAAAGCACTAAAATAATTACCATATGAATTAGTATTCGATTCAAACTCACAACCGGTAAACTTAAACCAATGATTCGGGATATCAAGAGCCTGACCAATATACAGACGTCTGTGATTTTTATCGGAATACATATCTTTAATATACGTACTTGGATTATAATCACTCGCTGCCCTATGACCACCATTGTACTTAACATAGGAATTTTGTATCCAACAGTTACAAACATCCTCTGCGTAGACAAAGTTTGTTTTCTTTGAAGAATCATCAGCCTGACCAAAATATGAATTAGCTACAATACAATTATCGGCACCAAAAAGCTGAAGCACAACATCAACCTCGGTTGCAAAGACATTATCGCACATTACATTTTGGCTGATTCTGCCGATATCCAAAGCTGAATCGGCATTATGTATTGACAAATCGGTGTAAAAATGATTCTTAGATGAATCAAATTTAGCATTTTTTGAAGGATAGTCATACGCCTTATGGATAGCATCACCCGAAACATTGTGCAGATTGCAACCCGCAACACGGACATTTGAACAATTGCTGGAAAGGTAGACACAATGCGCAGTATCATTCGACGTGGTATAACAGCTTATATCCGAATCCTTAATAACCAAGCCGTCAATCTCACTTGTATTGATGCCAAAAACACAGCTTTCGGTTTTGCAAGAGTCAACAAGCCAGTTTTTGTTAGGGATATCGGCGATTACGTAGGTTTTTGACCCAATATTAATATTATCGACAGCATCTCCACCATAAGTATGAAGAGCAATAAAGAAATGTTTAAAAATTACGTTTTTAACATTCAAATTAGTACCCTTAATATGAATACCCTGATCCAAATAACCGGATTCTCCCTCTGTTCTGCGGCCAATGAGGGTAATATTGCGAATTGATACATTGTTGACAGTTGACGACAAACCAAACAAGTCTACTCCGCTATCACTTTCACCGTGCATCTGCAAGGTTGCACCGTTGCCGTCGATATGCATACCGGACGGAACGTCAATACTATCCGGATTCAGATTATACACTCCGCCGGAGGCAAAGGTTAATACGAAACCGTTCTCGGTGGCAAAAGTAATTGCATTTTTAAGCATTTTGATATTACTCTCAGCAAAAGTTTCATCACCCGGCAGGACACCGAACTGCTCAGCATAGACCGTGTTATTTTGAGGGATGAACTGAAAAGTTGAACTGCTACAATTCGCATCAAATTGATAATGAAAAAAGCCATTTGCACAGCGTAGCGAACTCATATTAGGTTCAACATTTTTGTATGTATCCGGTACAGTTACAGCCGAAGTTACTTTATACATTGCGGCACCACCGTCGCCCGGAGTTAAAAATCCAAGAGTACGTATATAATCATTCACCGAATGTTCAGCTAACACAGCGTCAAAAAACGTACCGTAACAATTAAGAGTTGCACTCATATTATATCACTTCCTTTCGTATTTGTCTACCGTCAAATATACTCGAGCATTTCATTGATCGTTGTGCCGTTCGCTGTGTCCGGCGCAGACGAACGCATATTGCACCTTGCGAAGATGTTGTGGATTGTTTCATTATCAGAGTCAGTATTGTCGGTATTGATAGCGCCGTCAACAACTCTGCCGAAGATCGGATAATGCTTATCTTCACCTTCTCCCTTAGAAAATTCATAATTCTCAAAGAAACAGTTATAGACAACAATATTGTCAAACTTAGCATTATCGTCAAGCTTGAAATAAGGGATATATTCTTTGGGAGGCTGTGTTTCATCCTGCGTTTCACCCTGAGTTTCATCTTGTTCGTCATCGCTGTTATCCTCATTGATAAATCGACAGTTTTTGATAATAAGCTTTGAATCGGAATTGCTTGAAGTTGCAAGCGTAATCGGGAAATTATAAGTAGTAACAGCATTTTCGCCCTCACCCGTTGTAACGCTGTAATCCGTAATATAGCTCCTGAATTCACACGCATCAAAGGTTTGAATGACCCGATTAGAATATTCTCCTTCGTAACCAATCAAACCAAAACCTGAAGGAATGATTGTATCCGACAAACCAGACACATCTATTTTTTGCAAAGTACAATCCACAAAATCAAGCTCAACAGGTTTTTCCTTTTCAGAGTTATAAACGATTGCTTGAAATGCATACGGAAAATCAAACTGTGTATGCATAAATTTCATTTTTGAATAACCTGTAAAAGTAAGAATTCTCGTATCTGCTGCACAGGTCAATGGCGATTTTGCACTGAACGAAGAATTAGATACGGTAATATTCTCTGCATCTGCAACATAAAAACTATAATCACAGTCAATTAACATTGCATTGTTAAAAGAAATTGGCAAATTACAGTTTGTTAACGATATTGCGATAATCGCGTTATCAACAAGCAAATTCTTAAACACTATACGATTCGTAGAATTATTATCCCAAGTTTTATTTCCTACGCCAACCGCAGACATCGTAGCATTTAAAACAGACAGATCTTCTACAAATGCTTTATAAGTATTATCAAGTACAAAACCAAAACCATATGTAATATTTGTCGGCTCCCTTAACTCAATTCTGCAGTTTTTAACCTTAATATCTGACGAAGAGTTAAAAGCAAAACCACTGTTCATATTCGTTGCCTTGCAGTTGCTTATACTAATATCTCGTATATCACATCCTGTATTGTTTGATTTCTTTGCGTAAACAGCATAATCACCACCTTCAAAACAAACATTCTCAAAGCACACCCTATTTGCACAGTTTATACGAATTGAAGGGATTGATTTTGACAATGCATTAGTTGTAACACCAACAATAAACATATCTTTAATATTTGTTGCTATTTTGAGGTTACTTACACAAGGCTCAAAATCCAAGCAAAAAAGGTGAGTATTGCTATTGACAACAGTTGGAATTAATGTTAATTTTGTGCCGTTGCCTGCAATATCAACAGGGTGGTTAATTACAATATCATCCTCAACGAGATACTGTACCGGTCTGAAATTGACGCACCTTGCACCTGAATCTATTGCAGCCTGGATTGCCGCTTTGTTATTGGCAGCTGAAGCAGTTGACTGAGCGCCAAATTGTTCAACGTTAACCTCACCGTTATTAAACATCAGCTCAAGCTGAATGCTGCCCTTTGAGAAAGTTTTGCCTGTAATATCAAGATCTGCATTATTCGTATTATTAATAGAGGTTACGTAGTATGTACTTGCACCGCCATCGTTAACTGAGCCGTAACCACCTGTGACGACAACATCACCCGGTTGAAGATCGCTGGTTGCAGCATTGAAAATATCATTAAGTTTTTCGAAATATTTAATCATTTTAAATTTACTCCTTTTAATTAAAATTTTGTTTCTTTCGAGCCGTTCAAATAAGTCTCATTCATTTTACTTCTGTTAGCTTTGGCAGAGCGTTTTGCCGTATTTCATCTCCTTTCGCATTTTGTTGAATAAGCTAAAATAATTGCTACATTGCAATCACCTCCTTTTCCGTCAGTTCCTTCCTTTAGTTGACATTTTAGCGGCATTTTTCAGCGTTTGTCAATGATTTTCCGAACATTTGTTCGACTTTGTGAAAGCATAACAAAAAGCACCGCCAAAATTCGGCAGTGCTTTTTTAAACATTCAGATTCAGTTAACACTTTACAAGCTCAGATGTGCTATATGATTTTAATTTAAGGTCAAATTATATCAACGGTAAAGCTGTTTTTGCCGCCCGAGAGAGTTGAGCTATATTTGCCGCAGATAAACTCCGCCGAAGCGTTTTCGGGCAGAGTAACATTGAAACAGACGCTATCGCCTTTTTTCTCGTACGAAACGGAAATTCTACCCTTTACTGTTGTGATATATCCGCTCGCTTTATTCAGTCCATCTACAAGGCAAGGTTTGATGACAATATCCTCAAAACCTGCGCTATCCGCACGCTGAGTAATACCGAGAAGATATGTGAAAAGATAGCGTGTGAGCGCGCCGAACATCGGGTGATTGAGCGAGCGTTCGGGCAGCCAATCCTCCCAGAGAGTTGTTGCGCCCTGCTCCATCATATAACCGAATGAAGGCGATTTGCGCGCTGACATAAGTTGATAAGCAACCTGCGCATTGCCGCTCTCGAAAAGAACTCTCGGCAGAACGTCAGTTGCAACAATGCCGGTATCAAAACGCTCTCTGTCCGCATACTTTTCAACTGTCATCTGCAAGGTTTTTTCGTCACCCAGGCCTGCATCAAGAGCAAGAGCGTTAGCGCCCTGCACATCGCCGCAGTAGCAATGAGTCATCGGACTGAAGTATGCGATATCGACCATTTTTGAAGCCGCCTGAATAAGCTCCGGCAAGTGAGAAACGCTATCCTCTCTACCAATGAGTCGAGCCAGCTCAATAACCATTTTCATCTGCTTTATAAACAGAACGGTGTTGACGTAGGTTTCGGGGATAAGAACACGGCTTTTTGTATGCGGCTCGGGCTTGTGAAGCTCCATAGGTGCACACCAATCGCCCAGACACCATTCGGTTTCCTCACGGCAGACAAGACCGCATTCGCTGTGGCTGACCATATAATCAACATACTTGAGCATATTCGGCAGATACTGCTCTATGACAGATTTATCACCGAAGGTTTTATAGAAGACGTAAGGCACGACAACTATTGCACCGCCCCAGGCAGCAGGGCCGCCGCCACCGCCGCAGAAAGGCGTTGTATGCTGCACGTGGCCCGTTTCAACATCCTGACAGTCGGCAATATCGCCCATCCATTTGAGATAAAACTCCTTACTGTCGGTCATAAGCATAACGGCCTCTGCGCAAAGCTGACCGTCACCGGTATAACCAAGGCGCTCGATATGCGGACAATCAGACGGTACACCGCAATGCATATTATCAAGCTGTGTGCGAAGATAGGTTTTATAAAGCCAGTTAAGCACCTCGTTATCGGACTCAAAGACGCTTGTTATTTCACAATCGGAATGCACTACGTTAACCGTTTCGATGCGCGCATTGTTCGAAACCTCGATATAACGGAACGCGTGCCAGCAGAAATGCGGATAATACAGCTCCCCTGCCGAGGTGTGCTCGAAAAGTTCCTGCTGCAGTCTTTTGCCGTCACCTCCGCTGGGATAGAAATCAAGCGTTGAATCGGCATTGATTGCATCGGCATAGCGCACGGTGACATCCTCACCGTTTTCATACGGACTGACCACCGCATAGCCTGTGATTCCCTCACCGCAATCGTATATGCTGTAATCACCGAAATCCTTGATTTTAACGGCATTCACGGTACGTATCACCTTATCGGAAGGACAGGTCTGGAACATAAAATCACAATCCGGTGCAGAGGATTCATTAACTGCTGACCAGGCTGAATCGTCATAACCAACTGAGCTAAAGCCTTTCTTTGCACGAGAATAATCGTGCCTTTCACCGCCGTAAATGTTATTAAATGTGATTTCACTTTCTGCACACTTAAGTTTTTCATCGCTGAGAATTTCGCAGGATGTGCCGTTTTTATATTCTATATCTATTTTATAGCAGAGCTTAAGCTCACCGTAGCTTGTCCAGGTCGGGTTACCGTCACCCTCATCGTCAAGATTATACCAGCCGTTGCCAAGCATTACCCCAAGAGCGTTTGCACCGATTGAAAGATAATCCGTTATATCGTACCTGAGGACATATGTGCGGTAGCTCATTACGTCCTGACGGATTTTGTAGTGAGCACTCAGGTCGCGGTAACAATACTGAGAAAAAGCAGGCACGAGCAGGTCATCGCTGACCTTTTTACCGTTGATATAAAGTTCAAACATACCGAGACCGCAAATCGTGATGCTCGCTTTTTTCACATTCTCTGCGAAAAACTCAGCGCGGAAAAGAGGGGCAGCAATACCTTTAGCGGCGCTTATCCATTTTGCGCCGCCAAAAATTTCTGAATGAGTCATAAATCAAACCTCCTGTAAAAAAAGCCGAGGAATCCCCTCGGCTTTTTTGTATATTAAAGTTCTGCAATCCAGACAAGGTCGAAGCTTTCTTCGGGATCAAGTGACTGAATGCCGCGTTTTTGTGAAACGTCTTCGTATCTGATTCTGTCATCATTTACACCGTACCACGGCTCAATGCAGACGTAAGGTGCATTCGGTTTTGCCCAGATGCCGAGGAAGGGTGCATCGCCGAAATCGAAGCGCACAGTACGTGAGTTATTGTCGCTCTTAAGAGTGACAACATTTGAATTAAGGTCGGAGAAAATGAGCGCATCCTCAGCAAAAAGCTCGGGCGTGAGGCGAAGACGTCTGCCCTCTTCAAGCTCAACATCAAACTTTGTGCCGATGATTATGTTTTCTTTATCAATCTTCTCAACCTTTGCGCCTTCTTCGCTCTCCTCAAACTCAAGGTAATCGCCTATTGCGCAATTGAAACCGGGGTGAGCTCCCAGAGAAAAATACATCTTATTGCCATCAAGATTTGTTACGGTGTGAGTGACCTTAATTGCTCTGCCGACAAGCTCAAAACAAACTGCAAGCTCAAAGGCAAAGGGGAACATTTTAAGTGTGTCCTCGTTTGAGCGAAGAATGAACACAGCCCTTGCACCCTCAACGTCAGCCGCTTCAAACAGCATCTTACGCGCAAAGCCGTGCTTTGCAAGAGGATACTCAGCACCGTCGTAACGGAACTTATCCTCATAAAGCTGACCGATAACAGGGAAAAGCACGGGCGCTTGACCGTACCAGATATCTGGGTTGCCCTGCCAGAGGTACTCACAGCAGTCGTCCTTGGTTACAAGTGAATGGAGCTGTGCACCCATATCGTCAATTTGTGCGGTGAGATATTCGTTTTCAATACTGTAATACATCGCAAAATCTCCTGAAAATATACTTATACGTTCTGTTTTTGTCTGTATGACTCAACTTCCCAGTTTGTGATGAAATCAGAAAGCTCGTCAGTCATATGAAGTGCTCCGCCGAATGATTCTGCATAGGTCGCAACCTTAAGTGCATCGTTGAAGAGCATTGCTGCCGTTTCGCTGCCCTTGGGTGTAAGGTCAACGGCAAAGAAACCGCAGCCGCTGATAACTACAATCTTGGGCATATAACCGTTTTTATCAAGATATTCATTAACTGCGCCTTTGATACATGCCTGACAAAAACCGTAAACCGGCTCAGCCTTGCAATAAACTATATGGTCAGGAGTGAAAGGCTTCATAATAGACTTTGCGGTTTCGGGGCTTTCTGCATAGCGGAGTGCCTCAACGCTCGGTTCATATGTGATAACTGCATCGTCGCCGTAAAGCTCGTAAATTACATCAAAGCATTTCTGCGCCTTTTCACCATCGTAATCACCGCTGTCAAAATCAGGCTCACGCATAAGTGAGGCATTTAACTTTGACATAACCTCGGAGAGCTTATTGCCGATTTCTTCAACAGAATCCGCAGCAAGGAAAATGCCGTGATTCTGAAGCAGAAGCATATCTGCATCCTTCCCTGTCTGTGCCTTATACTCATTCATCTTATCGTAGCAGATTTTTGAAAGTGTATAGCCGGGCTTGCAGGATTCAATCCACACAAAGCCGTCACCAAAGAGCTCCTTTGCGGCAGACTCACCGTTTATTGAGCAGGTAAGACCGTTGACAAGCGCAGGATGCACATGGAATACAAATCTGTGAGGGAAAAGACTGTGAAGAAGAGTTTCCACACTCGGACGCTTATTCTCCTCGCCCGGCATTTTAGCCGCAGTAAGGTCGGCAAGCGCCTGAGCCTCACGCGCAGTGTCATCAGAGGGATATTCCTTTGTGAAAATTTCAGCAAGTGCTGCCCTGTTCATTTTAACAAAGCCCTCAGCCGTGATTGTAGCAAGCTGTGTGCCTGAACCTTTGATGTACATAACGTCGCCGTCTTTTGCAGAGGTGTTACCGCCGCCAGCAAGAACAATATCTTCGTTTGAGCCGTAGACATTTGAAAGTGTAACCAACTCATTGAGTATCATTAAATTTTCACCCTTACTTGTAATAATTATATCAATGATATACGAAAACTGCCAAAAATGCAAGCATATTTATAATACACAAAAAAATTTTACCGCACATAGTTAAAAATGCTTGACAATTACAGTACAAAGGATTATAATCAACTCAGTTATCGAACATTTGTACTATTACCTTTCGGAGGATACTGATATGGCAGAAAAAGTAACGATTAAGAATGCGGACAAAAACAGTGCTCTCGAAACAGCACTCAAGCAGATTGAGAAAAATTACGGTAAGGGTGCCATTATGCGTCTGGGTCAGAATTGCGGCCTTAACGTTGAGGCTATCTCAACCGGCTCGCTCACACTCGACAGTGCAACAGGCATCGGTGGTCTCCCCCGCGGCAGAATCGTCGAGATTTACGGCCCCGAATCTTCAGGTAAAACCACACTTGCACTTCACGTTGTAGCAGAGGCACAAAAAGCAGGCGGTGAAGCAGCATTCATTGATGCTGAGCACGCTCTCGACCCCGTATACGCTTCACACCTCGGCGTTGATATTGATTCTTTGCTCGTTTCTCAGCCCGATAACGGTGAGCAGGCACTTGAAATCACCGAAGCACTCGTACGCTCCGGTGCACTCGACGTTGTTGTTGTTGACTCAGTTGCCGCCCTTGTCCCCCGTGCTGAAATCGACGGAGAAATGGGCGATTCACACGTAGGCCTCCACGCAAGACTCATGTCTCAGGCCCTGCGTAAGCTTGCAGGTGCCATTTCCAAATCAAACACTATCCTCATTTTCATAAATCAGCTTCGTGAGAAAGTCGGTGTTATGTACGGCAACCCCGAGGTTACCACAGGCGGCCGTGCTCTCAAATACTACGCCTCAATGAGAATTGACGTACGCAAGGTTGAACAGCTCAAGGGCACAGGCGGCGAATTTATCGGTTCACGCACAAAGGCTAAGATTGTAAAGAACAAGGTCGCTCCCCCCTTCAAAACCGCAGAATTTGACATTATGTTCGGCAAAGGCATTGCTGTTGAGGGCGAAATCCTTGACCTTGCGGTTCAGTACGATATAGTTCACAGAAGCGGCGCATGGTTCTCATACAATGACGAGCGCCTCGGACAGGGACGCGACAACGTAAGAGAGCTTCTCAGAACAAATAAAGAGCTTCGTGCAGAGATTGAAGCCAAGGTTAGAGCAAAGTTCTCTGAGAAAAGCGACATCAAGGTTGACACTTCAGACGATAACGACCTTCCTGCTGCCCCCACACCGGTTGTTGCTCCCCCCGCACCCAAGGGCAAGCTTAAAGCAAACCTTGATATTGCAGTAGATGATGATGAATAATCCGATGATAATTACGGCACAAAAAGGTAAAGCAAACAAGATACACATCAGCATCGACGGTGAGTACAAGCTCACCGTTGATGCTGATTTCTGGTTTTCAAGCGGTTACGTTTCGGGCGATGAAATAGACGAGGAACAATACAAACTGCTTGCAGACAGAATCGCGAAACGCCGCTGTTTTAACCGTGCTCTCAATATTCTCTCCAGACGTGACCACAGCGAAAAAGAGCTGTTTAACAAGCTGAGAAGAGCTGACGGCGAAGATGCGGCAGCTGATGCTGTTGCAAGAGTAAAGGCACTTGGTTACATAAACGACGAGCGATATGCGCAGCTGCTTGCTGAGGAACTTATCACTCGCAAAGGCTTCGGACTGCGTGCCGTACGTTCTGATCTGATGAGGCGCGGAGTTGACCGCGAAACCGCTGAAAACGTAACAAACTCAATAACACTTGACGAAAGCAACAACATTAGGGTATTATTAGAAGGTAAGTATTCGCGTAAGATGGGCACAGACAAAGGCAGAAAGCAGGTATTCTCTGCTCTTCTGCGTCTCGGCTACAGCTACTCCGACATACGCAGCGCGATGGGCGAATACAATGATTTTGACGAGGATTTTGACACATGAGTACTGTTGGTTTTATTTCACTCGGTTGCCCCAAAAATCAGATTGACGGTGAATGTCTGCTTGCATCACTCGATGCAAACGGCTTTGAAATCTGCGACCCTTACGACGGTGTAGATGCAGTTATTATCAACACCTGCGGATTTATTGAATCGGCAAAAAAGGAAGCAATTGAGAACATACTCGATATGGCTCAGCTCAAAGAAGACGGCATTGTCGGAAAAATTATTGTAACAGGCTGCCTTGCAGAGCGTTACAAAGACGAAATCCTAAACGAAATGCCTGAGGTTGACGCCGTGCTCGGAATAGGCGCCAATGCCGATATTGCAGATATCTGCCGACAGGTTATTGACGGTGCAAGGGTCGGTCACTTCCCGGAAAAGGATAAGCTGCCCCTCAACGGTGACCGTGTGCTCACAACGCCCGAATACTACGCATATCTCAAAATTGCGGACGGTTGCAACAACTGCTGCACTTACTGTGCTATCCCCTCCATTCGCGGCAGATACCGCAGCCGCGAAATGGATGATATAATTGAAGAAGCAAAAAGCCTTGCTGAAAAAGGTGTTAAGGAGCTTATTGTTGTGGCTCAGGACACAACACTATACGGTAAGGACATTTACGGTCAGCTAAAGCTGCCCGAGCTTCTTGCAAGGCTCAACGAAATCGACGGAATACATTGGATCAGAATGCTTTACTGCTACCCGGACGAATTCACCGACGAACTGATTGAGGCAATGGCAACACTGCCAAAGGTACTGCACTACGTAGATCTGCCCCTTCAGCATGCGGATGACGAAGTGCTCAGACGTATGAACCGCAGAGGTAACCAACAACAGGTACGCGAGCTTATAGCGAAGCTAAGGGGAAGAATACCGGACATCATTATCCGCACAACGTTCATCACCGGCTTCCCCGGTGAAACGGATGAGGCGTTTGAAAACCTTGCACTGTTTGTGAACGAAACCGAATTTGATAACCTCGGCTGTTTTGCATACTCCGCTGAGGAAGGAACGCCTGCTGCAGAATTTGAAGATCAGCTTGACGAACGCACAAAGCTTGACAGGCAGGATATAATAATGAATGATCAGTATAGTATTGTTATGGACAAACACAACCGCCTCATCGGTAAAAGCTTCGAAGTGCTTGTAGAGAGCTATGACGCCTATACAGACAGCTACACCGGCAGAACTTATATGGATGCTCCCGAAATTGACTGCTGTGTCAAGTTCACAAGCGACAGTGACTACGGCGAGGGCGATTTCTGCTCGGTAACCATTATAAACACAGATGAGTATGATCTCATCGGAGAGGCTGAATAAATGAACACACCTAATAAACTGACGATTGCAAGGGTAATTATAACTCCCCTTTTTCTGCTTGCTTTCCTCAGCTCAATCCCGCACCGCTTTATAATCTCGGCAGTCATATTCTCGGTTGCTGCAATCACCGATGCGATTGACGGAAAGCTCGCAAGAAAAAACAACCAGATCACAACATTCGGCAAATTTCTCGACCCCGTTGCAGACAAGATGCTGACAACAGCTGCCCTGCTCGCCTTCATTCAGGAGGGCATTTGCGGTGCATGGCCGGTATTTATAATCCTCACAAGAGAGTTTATTGTAACATCAATGAGGCTTATTTCCGCATCTCAAAATATCGTTGTGCCTGCGAACATCTTCGGCAAGATCAAGACAGCTACGCAGATGACTTTCACGATCCTCATCCTCGTATGGGGCGAGGCTATCGAAATCTGGGGTTTCCTTGTGAACGATTTCAAGTTTGTTACAAACATTATGATTTGGATTACTGCAATGTTGGCCGCAATTTCGGGTATCATTTATCTTATTCAGGCAAAAAAAACAATTGACTTCTCCAAATAAATTGCATATAATAGATTAAAATTGATTCAAATGCGTTGAATGGGACCAGTAACCGCGACACAACGCTCATCGCAGAGAGGTGTACATTATGCTGCAAGTACACTGTTGAGCAGCCGGGCGAATGCACCCAAGAGCAGACGGGAGGAAATAACAGTATTCCCGTACGGCAGGCACCGTTATCAGCCCAAGGTTTAATTGAGCCTTACAGAGTATAACGTCGGAGTGGAACCGCGAACCAAATCGCCTCCGTCACCTTTTGGGGTGACGGAGTTTTTTATTTACAGAGGTGATAAATTTGTTCAGACAGCTCAGAGAAGACATAGCCTGCATTAAAGAGCGCGACCCTGCAGCACGCTCATCGCTTGAAATACTGCTGCTCTACCCCGGACTCAAGGCAGTACGTATGCACCGCAGAGCCTATTTCTGCTACACCCATAAGATGTTTTTTATGGCAAGGCTTATATCGCAGAGAGCTGCAAAGAAAACAGGAATCGAAATTCACCCTGCCGCCAAAATAGGCAAAAGATTTTTCATAGACCACGGTACGGGCGTTGTTATTGGAGAAACCGCCGTTATCGGTGACGATGTGACGATATATCAGGGAGTTACACTCGGCGGTACGGGCCACCACACAGGCAAACGCCATCCGACAATCGGCAACAATGTGCTCATCGGTGCAGGTGCAAAGGTGCTCGGCCCGTTTAAAATCGGTGACAACACAAACATTGCCGCCGGTGCGGTTGTACTCGATGAAATTCCGCCAAACTCAACCGCTGTAGGTGTGCCGGCAAGAGTTGTTAAGCAAAACGGCAAACGTGTTGACGACCTTGATCAGATTCACATTCCCGATCCTATCGCAATGGAGCTTTGCAAGCTGCAAGTTGAAATTGATAAACTTAACAAAAAAATAAAATCATTGGAAGAGGAGAAAAAATAAATGAGAATTTTCAACACTCTCACACGAACTAAAGAAGAACTCAAAACGATTGAGCCCGGTGTACTCAAGGTATATGCCTGCGGCCCTACTGTCTATAACTTCATCCACATCGGCAACGCCAGACCTCTCTGCGTTTTTGACGTACTGCGCCGATATATGGAGTACCGCGGTTATGATGTCAGATTCGTTCAGAATTTCACCGATATTGACGACAAAATTATCCGCCGTGCAAATGAAGAAGGCTTAACTTACAAAGAGGTAAGCGAAAAATATATTGAAGAATTCTGGAAAGATGCAAAGGGTATGAACGTACGCAAAGCTACGGTGCATCCGAAAGCAACGGAAAACATTGACGAAATTATTGAAATCATTTCAACACTTATCGAAAAGGGCTTTGCATACGCTGTTGACGGCGACGTTTACTTCAGCCCCAAAAAGTTTGACGAGTACGGCAAGCTGTCTCATCAGCCGCTTGAAGAGCTTGAAGCAGGCGCACGAATCAACGTTGAGGAAATCAAGCGTGAGCCGATGGATTTCGCACTCTGGAAGGGCGCAAAACCCGGTGAACCCTACTGGGAATCACCGTGGGGTCACGGCAGACCCGGCTGGCACATTGAATGCTCAGCAATGGTGCGCCGCTACCTTGGCACAACAATCGACATTCACTGCGGCGGTCAGGACCTTATATTCCCCCACCACGAAAATGAAATTGCGCAGAGTGAATGCTGCAACGGTGCAAGCTTTGCAAACTATTGGATGCATAACGGATATATCAACGTTGATAATGTAAAGATGTCCAAGTCACTCGGCAACTTCTTTACAGTACGCGACGTTGCTGAAAAATACGGATACGAACCCGTGCGCTACTTCCTCATTTCATCCCACTACCGCAGCCCCATCAACTACAATGTTGACATAATTGAACAGTGCAAAGCTTCGCTTGAGCGACTTTACAACTGCCGCGAGAACCTTGATTTCGCCATTGAAAACGCAGTTGACGGCGAGCTCGATAACGAATTTAACGACAAAGTTCACGGCAGAATCCAGCAGTTTATTACAGCTATGGATGATGATATGAACACAGCTGATGCAATTGCAGCTGTATTTGAGCTTGTACGCGACATAAACACCGTCATTGCCGCAGGCGCAAGCAAAGCAACACTTGAGCTTGCAAGCAAGGCTTTTGATGAGCTGACAGACGTGCTCGGCCTTGTATACAACAGAAACAAGGCAAGCCTTGACGAAGAGGTTGAGGAACTTATTGCACAGCGTGCTCAGGCAAGGAAAGAAAAAAACTGGGCAAAGGCAGACGAAATCCGCGACAAAATCAAGGCGATGGGAATCGTACTTGAAGACACACCGCAGGGTGTTAAATGGCATAAGGCATAACGCAAACATTAAAAGACCTCGCAATACTGTATATTGCGAGGTCTTTATTTTTAACAGTTAAGCTTAAAAATAATCATTGCTTTTGGAGGCAACTTTGTCGATACTCTCCATAGGCTGAATATCATCTGACATAAATCCGATAAAAAACAGCTCTTCAAAAAACATACGGAGATTATTGAGCATTGTCTTAAACGAGTATATCAGACGGTCAAAGAAACCATCACCGACAAGGTCAACCGTTTTTTCAACACAAACATAATAAATATACTTGCCATCCTCAGCAATATAATCGCTGAAATAATAGTTACCGTATTCCTCACCGTTTATTTTCAGGCTGTCAAACGTTTCATTTGCCTGAGAAATAAAATATCCTTCATCTGCTCTGAAGCAGATATAAAGTGTATAAATATCACCTTTTTCCAAGATATCAACAAAATCGCCATTGCTGTTAACAGCCCAAACAGCAGGATCATCAAGATAATCTTCAAAAATAAGGCCGGGTGTATGAATTGTTATAAAGCTCTCCCAATTATTAACATCTACACCGATAAGGTCCGCATCAATATCAAAAGAAACATCTTTAATATAATTTGAAGTTTTTGCGGTAACCTGAGCAACTATCTTGATATATTCGTAATATCCGTTAGATGTATAGGAATCTATATAGTGTTCTGCCGCTTCACCGTTTACAGTTATACTTTCCATTGCGAAAGTGCCGTTGTCATCCTTATTGAACCAACAGCCCTCTTCAGGCTCAAGAAAAATTTCAACGGTATAGCTGTTTCCTGAGGCAAAATAATCAACATCATTACCTTCAGCATCAAAGACTTTAATCGGATGGTAATTACCGTAATAAAAATCAATACCGTTTGAATTTATTGTGATGTATTCATAGAAGCTGCCTGCATCCATATCACCGTAAATATCAAGTGTAAGGTCGACCGCAAAAATTGAACCGCCTAAATTATAAATGTACTCAACAACAATATAATTTTTACCGTCTTCATCTGAAATCAGGTACCATTGAACTTCTTCGCCGTTTATAAATGCGCCTTCAAATTCAAACTCGCTGTCGGGGAAGGTATATCCGTCAGCAGTACAAAAAACAATTTCAAAGTAATAACCGTTGCCAATTTCAAACATTTCGTCTGCGGCACCGTAACTATCGTCGAGCGCCAGAAAAGAAGCAATTTCAACGCCTGCAGTATTTACGGTGAAATATTCTTCCCAATCATTTACATCCGTGCCCGGAGTGATATTCAACTGTGTTTCAACAAATCGAATACCTTCGGCTGCAAATGAGCCGACCGACAATGTGCTGAGCAGAATAAGCGCTGAGAGTATGACTGCGATAAAATGCTTTGTTTTTTTCATTTCATTCATCCTTTTCCAATTATTTCTTGATCTTTAGATATCACATTTTTCGCACCTAATCAAGCTTTGTACCGTTTTTTAATTAAATTGTAATCGTTATGAAAAGATTGTTACTAAAATGAAACAGCTCAACCGTACGGTTGAGCTGTTTGATGTTATACACTCTTTTTATTTACATACACTTTATATTCGTAAGCATCTTCTGCTTTTATGCCCGGCAAACCGTGATACCTATCGGGGCTGCCGAGAGAATTTGTAACAACCTTGTATTCAATCCCTTTTGCAGAAAGCTCATCAGTACATTTATTGAGATCGTTTAAATTGCGAGAAACAAAAATCTCTTTGCGGTTAAACACAGTAATCATAAACCATATCCTCCCTTAGTTCATGAGAACATTTCAAAACATCGGCAAAAAGGAATACAACAATTTTATCTGCAATATTAATCAGTGTGTCATTTTTTCCTGCTTAACCTTATGGTCAATTACGTGACGGGACGAAAGCTCATCCATAATATCCTCAACGGAAATGCCCATTTCAACCATCATAACAAGGATGTGATATGCAAGGTCGGCAACCTCATATATGGTTTCCTTTTTATCGTCCGCCTTGGCGGCAATGATAACCTCCGTAGACTCCTCGCCTACCTTCTTGAGGATTTTATCGATACCCTTCTCAAAAAGGTAGCTTGTGTATGAGCCAGCGGGAGGATTCTCTTTTCTTGACCTAAGAAGCTCAACAAGTGCATCAATTGAGAAATCCTGATAACCGGACTGTTTGTAGACAGGCTTTGTGAAGCAGGAATCCGTGCCCTTATGGCAGGCCGGACCGTCTTTCTTTACTTTAATTACAAGAGCATCCTTGTCGCAATCAGCCGTGATACTTTTGACGTGCTGGAAATTGCCTGAGGTTTCGCCCTTGCGCCAGAGCTTCTGACGTGAACGTGACCAAAAGCAGGTTGTGCCCTCACGCAGTGTTATTTCAAGGCTTTCTCGGTTCATATATGCGAGAGTAAGCACTTTTTTGGATGAGTAATCTACCACAATCGCAGGGATAAGACCGTGCGAATCAAACTTAAGTTCATCAATGTTAAGCATTTTTATTCTCCTTATATTCTGACGTTTATTCCGTTTGACGCAAGCTCACGCTTGAGTTCATCAATTGTTACCTCGCCAAAGTGGAAGATTGAAGCCGCAAGACCTGCATCTACACCCGGAAGAGTTTTGAACAGCTTGGTAAAATCGTCGATTCCTCCTGCACCGCCCGAAGCGATAACAGGAACGGAAACGATGTTGCACACAGCCTCAAGCATTTCAAGATCAAAGCCCTGCTTGACACCGTCGGTATCAATACTGTTTACAACAATCTCACCTGCGCCGCTGTCAACGCCGAACTTTATCCACTCGAGTGCGTCAATTTCCGTGTTGACTCTGCCGCCGTTTTTGAACACCTTGAACTTACCGTCAACACGCTTTATATCGGCAGAAAGCACAACGCACTGGTCGCCGTATTTTTTGGCTGCTTCTTCTATAATTGACGGGTTTTTAATTGCACCTGAGTTTACGCTTACTTTATCGGCTCCGCATTTGAGCACACGCTCAAAATCGTCAAGCGTTGTGATTCCGCCGCCAACGGTGAGCGGGATGAATATCTTTGATGCCGCCTCTTTAAGTATATCGGTAAATATCTGTCTGCCCTCAACGGATGCTGTTATATCGTAAAAAACGAGTTCATCAGCACCTGCCTTGCTGTAATAATCAGCAAGCTCAACGGGTGAAGAAACATCAGAAAGTCCTTCGAAATTAACTCCCTTTACCACCCTGCCGTTTTTAACATCAAGGCAAGGAATAATTCTTTTTGTTATCATTTCATTTATCCCCCGACGTTATTTTAACTGCATCCGCAAGGTCGACAGCACCGGTGTAAAGCGCCTTGCCGAGAATTGCACCATATACGTTCATATCGTTGAGTGCAGCTACATCCTCAAGCGTTGAAACACCACCGGAAGCCACAGTATCAAACTTAAAGCGCTTTGCCATCTCACGGTAAAGCTCTCGGTTTGTGCCCTGCATTGCACCGTCCTTTGAAATATCGGTACAAATTACCGTAGCAACACCCATACGCTCAAGTTTTTCGCAGAAATCAAAACCGTCAACCTCTGAGACGTTTGTCCAGCCGTGTGTAGCAACCTTGCCGTCGAGCATATCAACACCGACTGCAATTTTATCACCGTACTTATTTACCATCTCTGCAACAAAATCGGGGTTTGAAATCGCAACAGTACCGAGAATAACACGCATAACACCGGCATCGATATAACGCTTTATTATCTCCTCGCTGCGGATACCTCCGCCGATTTCGACCTTGAGACCGCTGTTAGCGGCAAGGTCAGCAACGATAGTAAAATTCGGGTTATCACCGTCTTTAGCACCATCAAGGTCTACAACGTGGAGATATTCAGCGCCTTTAGCCTTGAAGCCTTTTGCGGTTTCAAGCGGATTGGTGCCGTATACCGTCATCTGGTTGTAATCACCTTTGTAAAGACGCACAACCTGCTTATCTCTTAAGTCAATAGCGGGAAAAAGTTTCATCAGGATTCACCTCTTACAGTTCACAGAAAGCTTTTAAAATGTTCATGCCTACTTCGCCGCTCTTCTCAGGATGGAACTGGCAGCCGTAGACGTTATCCTTTGCAACCGAAGCAGTAAGCTTAGCACCGTATTCAGAAACAGCAATTGTATCCGCCGCACAATCAGCCGCATAGAAAGAATGAACGAAATAAACGTGGTCGCCGTTTTTGATGTATTTGAAAAGTTTGCTGTCAGCTGTAAATTCAAGTGAATTCCAGCCTATGTGAGGAATTTTAAGATCAGCAGGAATTACGTCTGCAATCGGCTTTACGCTGCCTGAAATCAGACCCAAGCCATCATGCTCGCCATACTCAAGGCTTTTATCAAAAAGCATCTGCATACCAAGGCAGATACCCATAAGCGGTTTGCCCGCTCTGACCTGATCCTTGACAACATCTGCCATACCGCTCTCATCGAGCTTGCGCTTTGCATCGGCAAATGCACCGACACCGGGCAGAATTATGTGTGAGCAGGAATCTATAACTTTTTTATCATTGGTCAGCACAACATCTTCACCTATAAACTTGAAGGAAGAATAGAGGGAAAAGATATTGCCGACACCGTAATCAATTATTGCAAGCAAGATTAAAGCACTCCCTTGGTTGACGGAATTTCGTTGGCATATTTTTCATCAATGCTGACAGCCGCACCGAGCACACGTGCCAGCGCTTTGAAGCTGCCCTCTATGATATGGTGTGTGTTTGAGCCGTAAAGCAGTTTGACGTGAAGAGTCATTTTTGCATTACGTACAAATCCGAGGAGGAATTCTGATACAAGCTCTGTATCAAAATCGCCTACTGTCGGATTTATATCTCCCAGATTGAGGCTGAGGTGTGCTCTGCCGGAAATATCAACAGCACACATAACAAGCGACTCATCCATAGGAAGGATAATATCGCCGTAGCGTCTGATACCTGCCATATTACCCAGAGCTTGTGCAAACGCCTGACCCAGGCAAATACCGATATCTTCCACGGTATGGTGATAGTCAACTCGTGTGTCACCTTTACAGGTTACAGCAAGATCAAATCTGCCGTGCTTTGCAAAGAGAGTAAGCATATGATCGAGAAAGCCGCATCCCGTGTTGATACTGCTTTTGCCTGTGCCGTCAAGGTCAAGGCTCAGCTCAATCTGAGTTTCGGCTGTATTGCGTCTGATTTCACTTTTACGCATCGTTATCATCCTTTCCGGAGAGAATTTTATCGAGTGAAGCAAGCAAGGCATCCATCTGCTCCCTCGTGCCTATTGTGATACGAAGGAAATCCGAAAGCCTTGGTTTGTTAAAGTATCGCACAAGAATTCCATCCGCTTTGAGAGCCTTATAAAGTGCCTCCCCGCCTGCGGTATTATGCGAAGCAAAGAGGAAATTTGTTTTTGAATCAAGCACTCTGAAGCCGCGTTTTTCGAGCTCATTTGCCGTATATTCACGGTTGGCAATTATCTGATTTCTTGTATCTTCAAAATATGCCTTATCGTTTATTGCAGCCTCACCTGCGAGCAGAGTCAAGCGGTTGATATTATAGGGATTTGTTGAAAAACGTATTGTATTGAGGTCGGTTATTATATCCTCGTTTGCAATAGCAAAGCCGAGCCTTGCACCTGCCAGCTGACGGGATTTTGAAAAGGTTTGAACAACTATGAGATTGTCGTATTTTTTTGTAAGGCTTACCGCACTGTCCGCACCGAAATCAACGTAAGCTTCATCAATAACAACGATGTTATCCGGATTTGAAACAAGAATCTTTTCGATATCATTAAGGCTTACAGCTATACCCGTGGGCGCATTGGGGTTTGCAATAACAACCGTTTTGCCTATACCGCAGTAATCGTCAACACAGAGAGAATAATCCTCTTTAAGCGGTATAACCTGCGACTCAAGACCGTACAGCTGAGCAAAAACCGAATAAAAGCCATAGCTTATATCGGGGTATGCAACAGGAGTATCCTTATCGCAAAAAGCCTGAAATATAAATGAAAGTATCTCATCTGAGCCGTTGCCGAGGACAACGTTTTTGCTTTCAACCCCATAATAATCGGCAATTGCTTTAACCGTAAGCTTACACTCGGGGTCGGAATAAAGCCTGAGTTTGGCAACCTCCGCTGCGTTAAGCGCTTGAGTAACCTTGGGAGAAGGTTCAAACGGTGACTCGTTTGTGTTAAGTTTTATGTAGTTCTGATCCTGCGGCTGTTCACCCGGGGTGTAGGCCGCAAGAGAATCAAATCTGCAACTGAAAAATCTGCTCATAGTGTGTTCTCCGAAAAATTAGTCTTCAAATCTGACCGTAACTGATTTACCGTGTGCCTGGAGGCCTTCCTTCTGTGCAAAGGAATCAATCTTTTCATACACGCCCTCAAGTGCTGACTGTGAGTAAGAGATGAAAGACGATCTCTTGACAAAGTCATCAACCGAAAGGGGGCTTGAGAAGCGTGCCGTACCGCTTGTAGGCAGAGTGTGGTTGGGGCCTGCAAAATAATCACCCAATGCTTCGGGGCAATTTTTGCCCAGGAAAACCGAGCCTGCGTTACGGATCTGAGGAAGAAGATCGAACGTTCTGTCAACGCAAACCTCAAGATGCTCGGGAGCAATTGCGTTTGACATTTCGACAGCCTTATTGAGGTCATCGACAACAATAATTTTGCCGTTATTATCGATGGATACACGTGCAATTTCAGCACGTGAGAGCTGAGGAATTTGAACTTCAAGCTCAGCGCTTACCGCATTTGCAAGTTCAAGGCTGTCCGTTACAAGAACAGCGCTTGCATTCTTATCGTGTTCTGCCTGGGAAAGCATATCGGCCGCAACATATTTCGGGTTGCACGTACCGTCAGCAATAACGAGAATTTCGCTCGGGCCGGCAATCATATCGATTGCAACAGTACCGAACACCTGACGCTTTGCTTCGGCAACAAAGACGTTACCGGGTCCGACAATTTTATCCACCTGCGGAATGGTTTCGGTTGAATAAGCAAGAGCTGCAACAGCCTGTGCACCGCCTACCTTAAAGATGCGGTCAACACCTGCAATTTTTGCGGCAACGAGGATTGCCGGCTTAATGCTGCCGTCTTTTGAAGGAGGAGTAACCATAACAATCTCATCACAGCCTGCGAGCTTAGCGGGTATACAGTTCATAAGAACAGATGAAGGATAGCTGGCTGTGCCGCCGGGCACATAAAGGCCTACACGCTCAAGCGGAATTACGCGCTGACCGAGCACAACCCCGTCACGCGGAGTAATTACGAAGCCTGTTTTTATCTGGTGGCGGTGAAATTCACGGATATTATCCGCAGCTTCCTTGATAACATCGATAAATTCAGGTTCAAGGGCTGAGAAAGCATCTTCGATTTCCTGCGCCGTAACTTCGAGGCTGTCAAGGTCGGCACCGTCAAACTTTGCTGAATATTCTTTAAGTGCGGCATCACCGTTTCTGCGTACGTTTGCAATAATATCCGCGACGATGTCGCCTACTGTATTCTTTTCTTCACTGCGGTCAAATATTTCCTCGGGTTTAAGACCGTCCTCATAAATCTTAATCATTTTCTATTACCTCTGCCAGCTTTCTGCGAATGTCAGCAATCTGATCATTCTTAAATTTTGTGCTTGCCTTGTTGGCAACAAGCCTTGCACTGATAGGCACAATGGACTCAATAACCTCAAGGTTGTTCTCCTTAAGAGTTGTACCCGTTTCGACAATATCGACAATAACGTCTGTCATACCGAGAATGGGAGCAATCTCGATAGAACCGTTGAGCTTACATATTTCAATATCTCTGCCCTTCTTGGCATAGTGAGCACGCGCGATATTGACAAACTTTGTTGCAACGCGCAGTGTCTTCTCGGGATTGTCACGAAAGGTTGTTTTTGCTGCAACACACATACGGCACTTACCCGTATTCATATCGAGAAGCTCATATATATCAGGCTCATACTCAAGGAGAATATCCTTACCGACTACACCGATATCTGCCGCACCTCGCTCTACGTATATTGCAACGTCAGAAGGCTTTGACCAGAAATATCTGACCTTATTTTCCTCATTTTCAAATATGAGGCTCCTGTTTTTCTCGCGGATTGCGGGACAGCCGTAACCGATTTTTTCGAACATTTCGTATACTCTTTCACCGAGTCTGCCCTTAGGCAGTGCAATGTTAAGATATTCCATCACTAACGCTCTCCCCTTCCTTTGAAAATTTGAAAAGTTGCTTGTATTTGAGCCCGTCAGGTACATAAGGCATAACCTTTACGCTCTTACCTTGCGAAGTGTATTCTGCCGCTTTTTCGGCAATCTGCACGGGTGTCACACTATCATCATAACAGAGCATAACATCCACATCATATTCCTTTTCGTGCTTTGCATAAAGCTCAAGCATATCAACATAAACAGCGAAACCCATTGCCTGACAGTTTTTGCCGAGCTTGAGAAGAAGGTTATCGTATCTGCCGCCGCTGAGCACACTGCAGGGCACAGACTCGATATATCCGCGGAAGATGATACCGTTGTAGTAATTCATATTGTTAACGATTGAGAAATCGATATTGATATGCTCACCCTCACCCGATGCTTTAAGGAAAGCATATACCGACTCAAGCTCCTGCACAGCTTCAATCATTGCAGGCGAAGAAGCGAGAGCCTTTATCTGAGGATAAGTTGACTCAAAATCACCGTAAATCTCGCAAAGGGCGACAATACGCTCTTTAACAGCAGAATCGACACCGTATTTATCACAACTGAATCTGAGCTCGTGCGCATCTTTCTTGCCGAGAAATGTGAGAAGCTTTTCTTTGCGGCTTTCGGAAAGACCCGTTTCATCAAGCAGAGCTGAAACAAAGCCCATATGAGAAATATCCAGCACGTAATTATCGCTGATTGAATGCAGACTGCGTGCAGCAAGGTGCACTACCTCACCGAGAGTATAGGCATCGATATCACCGATATACTCAAGACCGAGCTGAGTAATTTCTTTATACTCCTTGGTTTCTGCCGATGCACGGTAAACATTCTCTTTGTAGTACAGCTTCTGCGTTTCGCCCTGCTTAGCATTCTTGGCAATTGAAAGCGTGATATCGGGCTTGAGAGCATAAAGCTTACCGTTAAGGTCTGTGAAAGTGATGATATTTTCGGTTGTGAGGAACTTTTTATATTCGAGATAAAGGTCATATTCCTCAAACTTGCTCATCTTGTAACGCTTATAGCCGAGCTGCTCGTAAAGCATACGCAGATTATAGAGCGTTGTATCGTTATAGTTGTATGTACCCATTGTGATTCTCCTGATTATCAAAGAAGCTTCTCAACGTCATCAGGACGCAGACGCTTTGAAACGATATATGTATGACGCTTTTTGTCAGCTGTGAATATGCCGTAGGTTGATGTGACAAAAGTACCGTCGGGCAACACAACATTGCCGCAGTAGCCGCAATCACCGTTTGCAACAATATCGGGCTTATCCTGATAGTTGAGGTAAGTATGTGCCAGCTTGATACGGTACTGACCCTCTCTGCCGTTTTTCAGGTCATCGTACGTACCTACCCAGGCAATCCAGCCCTCGCTGTACCAACCGCGTTTTTCGTGACCCTTTTCCTTAAACTTTTTGTTCTTTACAGGATCACGCTCAATTGAGCGGAATGTTATGATAAGTCTGCCATCGGGCAGATAGTCCGCCTTATGGCGTTCACCGTTGAGAGCAGCAGGCAACTCTTTAGGCTCAGACCAGGTTTTGCCCTCATCGCTCGAAAAGGTTATCATCGAATTAACTTTTTTTGTGTTGCTGCGTGTGAGCAGACAGATTTCATTGCCCTTGCCGCTTTCGGAGCGGACACACTCAACCTCACACATATTGCTGCCCTTTTCTACCTTGCGGTAAGCGGAAAAATATTTCTCCGGCTCAGACCACTGCATCCTGCCGCTTTTATCAAAAGAAAGAATTGTTTTGTAGTTACGGAACTTACGGTCGTGAAAAAGAGCCATCCATTTATCGACAAATTTACCGTTTTCCTTAAGCCTTGTGAGTGATGCCATTGCAACAATGGTATTCATACCCTTGTAGAACAGCTCAAACTCCGTCCAGGTTTCGCCCTCATCTTCGGAAAGCGAACAATTGAAGCCGCCTGTTGTGGGCTCCGTACCCCACTTTGGATTGCCGCAAACAAGCAAAAGCTTATCGGGCGTTGCGGGATCGTTGAATTCAAGGCGGTAAACCGTGGGTGTTTCGCGTGAACCTTCCCACGACTTGGGCGGATTCTTAACACCGTCGACATAGGTAACACCGCCGTCGGTGCTTCGTCTGGAAAGAGCTGCACCCTTGCCGTGACCCTTGGGAAAAAACGTGAGTATATCACCGTTTTTGAGAAGCACGGAATCCGGGTGACCGAGATACCCCTCTCCATAGTCAACTACACTCTGCTCATAAAGATATTTGAGCTCGTCCGGTGTGTTTGCAGGTGCAACGGACAGATCTACCTGCTTGACTGTGTAGTCGGAGCCTTTTGTTTTGATTCTTCCGAAAATGCCCATCAGAAAATACCCTCCTCATATATTTTTTCCGCACATCTTACGGATGCCATTGCATCCTTGCAGTAAAAATCTGCACCGATTTCTTCGGCAAACTCTTCTGTCAGCACTGCACCGCCGACCATAATACGGCAATCGTACTCTTGGCGGAGCAATTCTATCGTCTGTGCCATATTAGGCACTGTTGTTGTCATAAGCGCACTCAGACCTACAAGCCTAACGCCGTTCTCCTTTGCCGAGTCGGCTATAGTCCGAGCAGAAACATCCTTGCCGAGGTCTATGACTTCGTAACCGTAGTTTTCAAGCAAAACTTTAACTATATTCTTGCCGATGTCGTGCACGTCGCCCTTGACTGTTGCAAGAATAATTCTACCCTTTGATGCACCGCTTTCTCCGCTTTGTATAAGCTTAGATTTGATGACATCAAACGCAGCGGTTGCCGCCTTTGCCGATAGCAGCAGTTGAGGGAGAAACAGTTTTTTCTCCTCAAACAGCTTGCCCACCTCGTCAAGAGCCGGTATAAGCATACCGTCAATTACATCAAGTGCTGTTTTTTCCCTTAGAAGCGAACCTGTGAGCTGAGCAGATTTTTCTGCAAGGCCGCTGACTACGGCAGACCTTAGATTATCGGGTTCGGCATTCGCCTTGCTTTTGATAACCGTTGTCTGCTCACTATGCCCGATAACTGCGTTGTTTGCGATATATTCAAGGCAGCCCGAATCACGCGCAAAGAGCGCATTAAACGAATAATACGCATCCATCATAGCAGCGTTAAGCGGATTTACTATGCCTGCACTTAAACCGTTCTGCATAGCAAGTGAGAAAAATGCCGAGTTGATTTTTTCTCTGTTCGGAAGGCCGAATGAAATATTTGAAACACCGAGCACACTGTGCACACCAAGATCATCCCTGAGAATCCGAAGCGCATCAAGCGTAGGCAACGCGCCGTTTTCCGCAGTGCTTATTGTCATGGTGAGCGGGTCGATTATTATATCGGATTTATCAATACCGTACTGCGCGGCACGGTCAATTATTCTTTTGGCTATTGCAATACGCTCTCCGGCGGTTTCGGGGATACCGTTTTCGTCAAGCGTGAGACCAACTACCATAGCACCGTATTTTGCGGCCAGCGGCAACACCGTGCTCATCGATTCTTCCGAGCCGTTGACGGAATTGATAAGCGGCTTGCCTATATAGGTGCGCAGCGCCTTTTCGAGAGCTGCGACATCAGACGTATCAATCTGCAAAGGCAGTGTTGATACCTGCTGAACACGGTTGACAGCCTGTGCAAGCACAACCGTTTCATCAATTTCGGAGATACCCACATTTACATCCAACAAATGGGCACCTGCCTCCTGTTGGGCAACAGCCTCATTACACAGGTATTCGTAATTTCCCTCACGAAGTGCCGCTTTGAGCTTAGGCTTACCTGTGGGATTTATTCTTTCACCGATAAGCAGTGTTTTATCACCGAAGAAAACCGTATTGCACCTTGAAGAAACAAAACTCCCACGCTTTGCTCTTACCGGAGAAAAGATGCCGAGATTACTGCAACGCTCAACAACAGCAGAAATGTGCTCGGGTGTTGTACCGCAGCATCCGCCGACAGCCGCACAGCCAAGACGCACCAGCTTTTCCGCACTTTGAGCAAAGTGCCGTGCATCAACGTCATAGGTTGTTTTGCCGTCAACCACAACAGGCATACCTGCATTTGAGTTGATAAGAACGGGAAGTTTGGTGAAACTGAGAAGCAGCGGCACAAACTCCAGCATTTTATCCGGACCGAAGCCGCAGTTGAGTCCGACACCGTCAGCACCGAGGCTTTCAACCAAAGCGGCAGCGGTGATGATATCCGCGCCGTTCATAAGTCTGCCATCTTCATCAACGGTAAAGGTAACAACAACGGGCAGAGAAGAATTCTCCTTTGCGGCAAGCACGGAAGCCTTGATTTCCGCCGTATCCGTCATTGTTTCGATAAGAATTAGGTCAGCCCCTGCTTTTTCGCCTGCGGCAACAGTACGCGCAAATCCATCGTAAGCTGTTTCGAAGCTTAGTGAACCGAATGGCTCAAGCAGCTCGCCGTGTGAGGTCATATCAAGGGCAACGAAAGCCTCTTTGCCGCTTTGCGCAACAGCTTGTTTTGCGACACTTACGCCGGTAGATGCAATTTGCTCAGGCGTATACAGACCACCCGCAGGAGCAGAAAAAGTATTGGCTGTTATTATGTTACAGCCACATTCAAGATAGCTGAGATGAACGTTCTTAACTTTTTCAGGTTGTTCGATGCTCCAATGGTCAGCACGCTTGCCTGCAGGCAAACCAAGTGACTGAAGCATTGTGCCCATTGCTCCGTCGCAGAACAGAAGCTCTGAGCCAAACTTTTTTCTGAAATCCAAGTTAATTCCCTCACTTTCCGATAATATCCGAAAGGTTTGTCATAATGCTTTCGGCGATATCGGGCTTATTCATTGTGTAAATATGTATGTTGTTTACACCGCTTGCAACAAGATCAATAATCTGCTCGGTAGCGTATGCTATACCTGCCTGCTTCATTGCCGCAGGGTCTGAGGCAAACTTATCGGCAATCGCCTTGAACCGCAACGGAATGCCCGAACCTGAAAGCGAAACTATACGGTCAAGCTGTGCGCTGTTAGTAACCGGCATAATTCCCGCAACTACGGGCAGACTAATTCCTGCTGCAAGCAGACGGTACATAAACTTATAAAAAACGTTATTATCAAAAAACATCTGGGTAGTAAAGAACTGACAGCCGCTGTCGGCCTTGATCTTGAGGCCCTCAAGGTCAGCTGCAACACTAGGAGACTCGGGATGGCACTCAGGATAGCAGGCACCGCCGATACAAAAATCGCCGTGCGATTTGATAAGTCCGATAAGCTCGCTTGCATGCGTAAATGCACCCGGCACGGAAAGTTCTCCCCTATCGCCCCTGAGAGCTAATATATTTTCGATTTTATCAACCTTCAACTGCTCTATAACGGAAATCAGCTTTGCTTCATCGGTTGAAAGGCAGGTAAGGTGAGCAAGTGCGGGAACACCGCAGGCCTGAACCTCACGGCTCAAATCTACCGTGTGCTCACTTGTGCCGCCACCCGCTCCGTAGGTAACACTCATACACGACGGTGAAAGCTTTGCTATATCACGAACAACCTGCTTTGCGCCGGAAACCTGTGACCACACCTTGGGCGGAAAAAGTTCGCAAGAAACATTGATCTTACCGTTGTTGAGGATATCAATAACTTTCAAAAGAAACACCTACCCACTGTTATTAAATATATTATAATATAACATAATGCACTATGATATGCAAATAAAATCTTCCATAAAATAATATTTCGTCATATGGTAGTATTTTTCAACAAAAGCAAAGGCGAAATATGTACACTTTTCCGATTTACCACATTAAAGCAACTTGTGTTTTCTTTCCCTTTTACAAAAAATTTACAAATATTCATTGTGCATCCGTAGTTTTTAATGTAAAATAAGAAAGATAATTAAACCAAATTGTGTTAAAGGAGGAAGGATATGTTAAAGGTTATAAGCTACCTGAAATACGCTGCAGGCTATGTTGCGGCAGGTTTGATTTTTCTGATGATTCAGGCTTCAACAGAGCTTTGGCTGCCTACTATGATGGAAACCCTTGTTGACGATGGCATAATCAAGCTCAACGGCACCGAAGGACAAATGCATTTTATCCTCACAAAAGGAATACAGATGTTGGGCATTGCACTGCTTTGCGTCATTTCCGCAATCTGTGTGAACTATTTTGCAACCAAAACATCAGCCATTATATCAAGAAAAATGCGTCATGACGTATTTGAGCGTGTTTCACATTTTTCAAACAATGAGTTTGATAAATTTTCCACCGCATCACTCATCACGCGTACAACCAACGACGTTCAGCAAATACAGATGATTCTCAGCAGCGGTATCAGAATTGTTTTCTTTGCGCCGTTTATGGCAACAGGAAGCATTGTGCTTGCGCTGAGCAAAAGCGGTGATATGAGCTGGATTCTGCTTGTCGCAGTGCTTGTGCTGCTCACAATTATCAGCGTCGGCCTTGCCTTTGCAATGCCTAAAATGAAGATACTTCAGTCCCTCATCGACAAGCTCAACCTTGTCAGCCGAGAAAATCTTTCGGGTTTAATGGTAATACGTGCATTCGGCAACGAAAAGCACGAGGAGGCAAGATTCGAAGAATCCAACAAAGAGCTGAGAATGACCAACCGATTCCTTCAGCGAGCAATTTCAATCGTACAACCGGCAATGACAATCATTATGAATTTTACAAGTGTTGCAGTAGTTTGGTTTGGTGCAAACGCGATTATTGAGCGTAACCTTGAGCTTGGCCAGATGATGGCATATATTCAGTATGCAATGCACGTCATAATGTCATTTCTCTTTATCGCAATGATTTTTGTCAACATCCCAAGGGCACTTGTATCCATAAGAAGAGTCGGCGAAATCCTCAACACACAAACAAGCATTACAGAACCCGAAAAACCGAAAACAGTAGGCAAAATCAAGGGTACGGTTGAATTTAAAAATGTATCGTTCAGGTACAGCAATGCAGATGATTGCGTGCTTACAGATATCTCATTCATTGCAAAGCCCGGTGAAACAACAGCTTTTATCGGTTCAACAGGTTCCGGCAAATCAACGCTCATAAACCTCATCCCAAGGTTTTATGACGTAACAGAGGGCGAAATCACACTTGACGGTGTTGATATACGAAAAATTTCACTCGGCGACCTCAGAAACACGATTGGCTACGTGCCGCAGAAGGGTCTGCTCTTCTCCGGTACGGTTGAATCAAACATGCAAATCGGCAAACCTGATGCCGATTCGGAACTGATCGGCAAAGCACTCTCCACCGCACAGGCAAGATTTGTTGCCGATATGCCCGAAGGCATACACTCCGAAATAACGCAAGGCGGCACAAACGTCAGCGGCGGACAAAGACAGCGCCTTGCAATTGCACGCGCACTTGTAAAACAGTCACCGATTTATATTTTTGATGACAGCTTCTCGGCACTTGACCTTAAAACTGATGCCGCACTGAGAAAAGCGCTCAAAACATACACATCAGATGCAACTGTGCTGATTGTTGCACAGCGTGTAAGCACAATTCTCAACGCAGAGCAGATAATCGTGCTTGACGAAGGCAGAATAGTCGGCAAAGGCACTCACAAGGAGCTTATGAAAAGCTGTGAGGAATACCGCGAGATTGCCGAATCGCAGCTTGCAAAGGAGGCGTTGGAATGAGCGAAAAAATGAAACGTCACGCTTCCACTCACCGCGGCAAGGGCGGCCCGGGAAGGCCGGTGGAAAAAGTCAAGGATTTCAAGGGAACGCTCAGAAAACTGCTTAATCTTATGGCACCGTTCAAGCTCAGATTTTTCGCTGTTGTGTTGCTTGCAGCAGGCGCTTCACTGTTTAATGTTATCGGTCCGAAGGTGCTCGAAAAAGCAACCAACGAGGTTGCGGATGGTGTATTCAGAATGGCTGAAAACACCGGCGGAATCAACCTTGCAAAAATCAGTCAGATACTGGTAACTCTGCTTTGCATATACATTGTGAGCGCAGCCTTCAACTATATGCAATCGTTCCTTATGGCAGGTGTAACAACACGTCTTTCGTTCAACCTGCGCAACGATATAATGAAAAAAATCAATAGAATCCCGCTCGGTTTCTTCCACAAGCAAAGCCAAGGCGACGTGCTCTCACGTATCACAAACGACGTTGATACACTTGAGCAGGCGCTGACACAGAGCATCACGCAGTTTGCTACATCGATAACAACACTCATCGGTATACTGACAATGATGATAATCACAAGCCCCCTGCTTACGCTTATCATCGTAATCACGGTGCCTGTATCGCTTATGATTGTACGAAGCGTCGTCAAGCTTTCGCAGCCGCATTTCCGTAAGCAACAAAAATTCCTCGGTGCGGTTAACGGACACATTGAAGAAATGTACGGTGCACACCTTGTTGTAAAAGCTTTCAACGCCGAGGAAAGATCAATAGAAGAATTTGACGAGCTTAACAATAACCTTGCAGAAAATGCAAGAAAGGCTGAATTTCTTTCAGGACTTATGATGCCACTTATGGGTTTTATCGGCAACCTGGGATATGTGCTTGTTTGCGTCGTGGGCGCAATCCTTGTTGCCGGAGGCAGCCTTACAATCGGCGGTATTCAAGCTATGCTTCACTACGTCCGCAACTTTAACCAACCCATAAATCAGCTTGCAAACATCTCCTCACAGCTGCAGAGAATGGCAGCTGCGGCAGAGAGAGTTTTTGAATTCCTTGACGAAAAAGAAGAGGATGACTCCAAGGCAACACTCAAAGTTGCAGATGTTGACATCAAAGGCAATATCACATTTGACCACGTAAAATTCGGATATGAAGATTCTGACAAAATAGTTATAACGGATTTCTCGGCAAATGTTAAAAGCGGCCAAAAAATTGCAATCGTCGGCCCGACAGGCGCAGGCAAGACAACTATGGTCAAGCTGCTTATGCGATTCCACGAGCTGACAGACGGCGCAATTTATGTTGATGGACATAACCTGACTGAGTTTGACAGGCACGACCTGAGAAACGAATTCGGTATGGTGCTCCAGGACACCTGGCTTTACAGCGGAAGTGTTATGGAAAATATCCGCTACGGCAAGCTTGATGCAACCGACGAAGAAGTAATAAAAGCCGCAAAAACAGCTCAGGTTGATCACTTTGTTCGCACACTCCCTGACGGATATGCGATGGAAATCAACGAAGAAACCACTAATATCTCACAAGGTCAGAAACAGCTTCTCACCATTGCAAGAGCCATTCTCGCCGACCCGAAAATTCTTATTCTTGACGAAGCGACAAGCTCGGTTGACACAAGAACGGAAATACTCATTCAGCGAGCAATGGATAACCTTATGGAGGGCAGAACGAGCTTTATTATAGCGCACCGCCTTTCTACAATACGCAACGCAGACCTTATACTCTGCATGAACAACGGCGACATCGTCGAGCAAGGCAACCACGATGAACTGATGGCGCTTAACGGATTTTATGCCAACCTTTACAACAGCCAGTTTGAACATCTGGCACAATAAAAAAGCAACGGGGCAACACACAAAATGTGTTGTCCCGTTACCTTTTATCAGTGACGCAAGCCAAAAATGCATATCTCTATAATTTTGGATATTTCTTCAATCGGCTTTTCGCAGTTATCCTTAATCCATTCAAGAATCAGCGCATTTATACCGTTCAGATAATACATCATTACATATTTTTTGTAATCTTCGGGGTAATCGATTCTTATACCTGTAAGCTGAGCATAAAGCTCGCACGCCTGATCCCACGCACTTGACATAGGTCCGACCGACGCAGCATAGCACTCAATTTCATTAGATGTCAAATATTCTGTCAGGCTTCCCGTTGTGGTGCCCCAATAGGGAAAAAGTTTATTGATCCCCTCATTTTCACCCCAGCCGAACATACCGTAAACAAAAATGAGCGGATAATCAGTTTTCACAAAACCAACCATAGCTTCACCTTGAATTATATCTTTATCCGATTCTATTTTATTACAAAGCTACCGGCTGACACAACAACACGCACAAAGTGAAGTGTTGATTTATAAAAAGAGGTAACACAGAACGAATCCGTGTTACCTCTTTATGTTTAATATACAGAAAACTCTTTGATTGTCGCGAATTTTCTCGCTTTTAAGATTACAAGCTTAATACGTCTTGTACGAACGGAAATACCCATTTCAACAATACGCTTACGGCCGATAACCGTGCCTGTTTCAACCTTTTTCCACTTGCCGTCTTTTTCGATGTAAAGAGCAAATTTTTCAATCTGCTGGCCTGTGCCGATATTCTCGCTGAGCACAACACGGTCAACATCGTATTCGTCACCCATATCAAGAATCAGCTCGGCACCCTCGGGATTGTAACCCGAATGCCAGTAGCCGCTCTTATCGGGTAATGCGCGGGTGGGAGAATGAAGATCGTCAAGCTTACAGTTACCTTCCATTGAAGATTCAAGCGCAAGGTTATCCTCAAAATGAAGCGAAAGCACAGCACCGAAAGTAATGAGCGTTTCAATATCCTTTTCGGCTATAAGTCCGTCGGGATGAGGCGCAATGCCCAAAAGCATAGACGCATTACCACCGACAGAACCGGTATAGATTTTTTCAAGTTTGGAGAGCGGTTTGATTGAAAGTGTCTCTCCTTTTTTATAGAACCAACTGTCACGCAAAGGGAAACTTACCTCTGCAGGATACCAGATAAAATCGTCGCAACGCTTTATTTTGCGACGGCTTCCGATATCAACCTGGGTATAATCCACCTTTATTTTTGAAACGGAAATCTTCCTGTCGGAATCGACATCAACCGCTCTGTATGCCGAGGGCACAACGCTCCATTCACTGATACGGCACACACCTGAATTGTTGCCGCACCAACGGATATCGGGACCGCAGTTGGTTATTGCAGCATTCGGCTGAAGCTCACGGATGAGTTTAAAATAGCCCTGCCAATCGTATGCCTGAGATTTAGCGTTTTTGCGTTTATCAACAGCACCGTCCAGACTTACACAGAATATTTCACCGTAATCCGTAAGAAGCTCACGCAGGAGATTTTTGAAAAAAATATCATACGCTTTACCTGAACCGAACGTAGGCTCATGATAATCCAGCGGAGAAAGCGAAATGCCGAACTTCACATCATATTTGCGGCAAGCATCGCTGACCGCACGGACAACGTCACCCTCACCGTCAAGCCATTTGCTGGATTTGACGGAGTAATCGGTGTGCTGTGTGGGCCAGAGGCAGAAGCCCTCGTGGTGCTTACAGTTGAGAATTATACCGCTCATACCGGAGCGTTTGATAACCTTTACCCACTGCTCTGCATCAAACGCTGTAGGATTAAACAGGTCAGGTTCTTCAAAGCCTGTACCCTCTGAACGCCCGGTGAAGGTATTCATACCGAAATTTATAATTGCGTTGAATTCGGTGTCCATATAAGCGAGCTGACGCTCGGTCGGTACAACCGCAACAGCCTTATCAAGATAATCTATTGCCATAGCTTACCCTTTCAAACAAAATCTTTTTTAACAAGCGCATCCACAAGCGTTGGATTGAACTCAAAAGCGGCAACGTCACCGATACCGCAATCAATACCGGTTACGTCGATAATAAGGTCTGTCAAGCCAACCTTGCCGATAACCTGAGCCTTTTTGCCGCAGACCACACAGCTGAGCGTTTCATCATTGCCGAAGCGCTTGACCTTACGCAGAAGAGAATTGACCTTATCCCCTTTTGTGAACGCAATTTCGGTTTTGCTAAGGCCATATCCGTCACAAGTGCCAAGCGGCACAACGGCTGCCTTCGTTTCGCGTGTTGTCTTGTAAGCTTCACCGTATCCGACAAAGTGACCTGCAGGCAGAGTTTTAACCGATATAATCTCGCACTCCATAAAGCCTACCTTTTCAAGGCCGACGGATGAAGCAGCAACAACTCTGCCGAGAAGAGCAGAGCCCAGACGCACGGCATCAAAATGATATTCGGGATATTTCACCGCACCTGCAGAGGAGCAAATATGCTTTTTCAGCCCCGTAATTCCTGCCTTTTCGATTGCTTCAACAGTTTTGTTAAAGCGGCTTACCTGCAGCTTAACGGATGAAGAATCAGCCGAAAATGCATTGTAAAAATGAGAATATATACCCTCAAAGCTGATATTGCCGCACTCGCGCACAGCGGTGATAATGTCATTCTCCTCGCCCGGCATAAAGCCAAAGCGTGCAAAGCCGGTATCGAGCATAATATGTGCAGGAGTTTTTGTGCCGTCTGCAGCCTTATTGAGCAGCCTCGCCGTGGCAAGCGAATCAACCGTTGCGGTTATGCAGTTATCAACGCAAAGTCGGGCAGACTCACCGTCAAACGGAGGGCTAAGAAGAAGAATTGACGTATCAATGCCGTTTTGACGCAGAGCAACAGCCTCTTCAATTCTTGAAACCGCAAGCGTTGTGACATCTTTATCGTACAGCAGCTTTGCCATTTCGATAAGACCGAGGCCATAGCCGTTGCCCTTGATTACGCCGATAACCTCGGCTGTCGGGCAATGAGCACGCATTCTATCAATATTAGAGGCGATATAATCCTTCTGAACAACGTATCTCATAGGAGCTTAGTGACCCTTTCTCAACTTTTTGCGAAGCTTCTGAGCAAACTCCATGCCATTGTATATAAGGGGCTTGTATACATAGTAAAAATCACCGATGAACTCAGTAATTTCAGGGCAGAAGCCTTTTTTGAAGCGATAGAGACCGTAGAGAGGATTATTCTCATCAAGGTCACCTGAAATGCCGCGGAAATCGTAAAGACGGCAGCCGTTTTCAACAGACCAACGGATCATTTCCCACTGAAGCAGATAGTTGGGCATCTTGTTACGCTCCTCATTGGAGGATGCACCGTAGAGATACCAGACCTTATCGCCGCAGAGAATTGCAAGCGTGCCTGCAATTGCCTTACCCTCGCTGTATGCCATATATATACGGGCGTTGTCACCATACGCTTCAACCATACGTCTGAAATAATCTGCAGGGCGGATAGAGAAATTGTCTCTCTCACCCGTCTCAATCATAATTTTGTGGAATTCTTCAGCTGCTTCCGCACCCTTGATAACAACCTCAACGTTGTTTTTCTTCGCAACACGTACCTTATAGCGGTGGCGTGAATGGAACGAAGCAAAGACCTCGTCCTCTGTTTTGCCCTCAACATCGAGACGGATTACAAAACGTGGTTGAATACCCTCAAAATTCTTTGAACGGGGACCTGCTTTGAAGCCGTAATCAAGAGCAATTTTCTCATATTCGGTGTCGTCAATTTTGGTATCTGTATCAACCTGAAGAACATAGCCGCCAAACTCCTTGGCAAGCTTCTTTGCAGCATCCATCAGCTCTGTAAACACAGCCTTATCGTGCAGGTCGCACACAGGACCTCTGGGTGAATAAAGCATACTGAACGGCAGACCGCCGGGAAGACGGCGGATAATAACCGCCATCGTACCCTTGATATTGCCCTGCTCATCACGGCAGATAACACCGCGCCAAATCCAATTGTTTTTTACCTTTGCCCATGCACTCTGCTGCATAAAATGGCCCTTGGGGTGACTTGCAACAAAAGCATCAAATTCTTTAGCCGCATCGGCTTTGATAATCTCTGTCAATGTGAACTTCCTATCCTTAACTGAAAAATTTTACTGTGCAACAGCTACAGGGAACGCATCGGGAGCGGCACCCATTGCCATTGCAATACGGCGCGAAACTTCCTTATTTTTGATAGCCTCACCGTTTACGACAAAATTATTGCTGCCGTATACGAGGAGCGGAACGTCAGCTGCTGAGTGTGAGCCGGATGTGTACTTGAAGCCCTCGCCGTCAGGCTTGATAGCGCCTGTTTCGTGGTCAGCTGTGATAACAACAAGTGTATTGCCGTCAGCCACAGCAAATTCGATAGCTGCTTTTACAGCCATATCAAATTCATATGCAGACTTTACCATATTTTCGTAGTTGTTATCGTGTGAGTGCTTGTCGATGTGGGCACCTTCAACCATAAGGAAGAAGCCGTCCTCATCATCGTCGAGCATATCTATAGCTTTTGTTGTGAGTGTGGAAAGATTGGGAACATCGGCACCTGTGTTTGTGTTCCAAAGCTCGCCTGCGAAAGCGCCGAAGGAACGTGTACCCTCTGTAAGGGCGTTAAACTCTGCATTATCATTTACAAGAGTCCAACCGTACTCGTTTGCCCATGCATCTGTAACAAGGCCGTTATCCTGACCCCAGATAAGATCGAGTTTGGATTCTTCAATCTGCTGTCTTGTAATTTCAACATCCTCGTCACGATCGTACACGTGAGCAGAGAAAGATGCAGGAGTAGCACCTGAGTTGTAGTCAGATGTAACGACACCTGTCATCTTGCCGTATGAATTAGCAAGCTCACAGAGATTCATGGCAACGTAAGCAACACCAAACTGATCCTGGGGGAATACACCGAGAGCACCGTTTGTGGTACGTGTTGCACAAGCAAGAGCTGTTCCGCCTGCTGCAGAGTCAGTAACTGCAGCACTGGAAGATCTTGTCTGTGACTTGCCGTGCGTGGTTGTCATAGCAAACATATTTGCTTGTTCGATGCCGTACTCTTTTTCCATCCAATCGATATGATAGAAGCCCATACCGTCACCGATAAGAAGAATAACATTCTTGTAGTCACCGGGATCAAGCTCAGTCTTACCGCCGTTAAACGCGGTGTTGGCTGCAAGGTTTAAGCTGAGAAGTGTTGCCATAAGAGCGGCAATCACTTTTTTGAGAAAGGAACCCTTAATGAAATTTACAAACTGGATCATTTTTATACCTCCGTAAAATAAATTTTTACCAATAAATTATAGACCTATTTGTCTTTTATGTCAATAAAATAATATAAAAATAAGGGTGTTGTATTTTTTTAAAATTATGTTATACTAAGATGGATAATGTTTACAAATTGGCTTAAGGAGGTAAAACACTATGACAAAAAAGCCATACTATATCACAACGGCAATTGCCTACACATCGCGTAAGCCGCACATCGGCAACTCTTACGAGATTGTTCTGACCGATGCTATCGCTCGCTTCAAGCGAATGCAGGGCTATGACGTATTCTTCCAGACCGGCACTGACGAGCACGGCCAGAAAATTGAAGAATACGCAAAAGAAGCTGGCATATCCCCGAAAGAATATGTTGACAAGGTTGCCGGTGAAATCAAGGATATCTGCGACAGACTCAACACAACATACGATAAGTTTATCCGCACAACAGACGATTATCATGAGAAGACCGTACAGAAGATTTTCAAGAAGCTGTACGACCAGGATGATATATACAAGAGCGTTTACGAAGGTTGGTACTGCGTACCCTGCGAAAGCTTTTTCACAGACAGTCAGCTTGTTGACGGAAAATGCCCCGACTGCGGCAGAGAAGTACGCCGAGAAAAAGAGGAAACCTACTTCCTTCGCCTTTCCAAGTATCAGAAGCAGCTTGAAGATTATATTGAGCAAAACCCCAACTTCATATATCCCGAAAGCAGAAAGAAGGAAATGCTCAACAACTTCATTAAGCCCGGTCTTCAGGATCTTTGCGTATCGCGCTCAACGTTCAAGTGGGGCGTGCCCGTAACATTCGACGACAAGCACGTAATCTACGTATGGATTGATGCACTTTCAAACTACATTACAGGTCTGGGTTACGACCCTGACGGCAGCAGTAACCTTTACAAAAAATACTGGCCTGCAAACGTACACATCATCGGCAAGGATATTGTACGTTTCCACACAATCTACTGGCCGATTATGCTTATGGCACTCGGTGAGCCGCTTCCCAAACAGGTTTACGGCCACCCGTGGCTGATGGTCGGCGCAGACAAGATGAGCAAATCCAGAGGCAACGTTATCTACGCCGATGACCTTGCAGACCGTTTCGGTGTTGATGCAGTACGCTACTATCTGCTTGCAGAGATGCCCCACGCACAGGACGGCTCACTCACATACGAAACACTGATCGAGCGTTATAACTCCGACCTGGCAAACACACTCGGCAACCTTGTTAACCGCTGCGTTGCGATGGTTAAGAAATATTTCGGCGGTGTACTCCCGGCACCTACAGCACCCGAGGCACTTGATGATGAGCTCAAAGCTTTTGCACTTGAATCAGTGGGCAAATGCGCCGCAAAAATGGATAAATTCTGCATTGCAGACGCTGTTGACGAAGTAATGGCTCTTGCAAAGCGCTCTAACAAATACATTGACGAAACAATGCCCTGGGCACTTGCAAAGGACGAGGAGAAGAAAGAGCGACTTGGTACAGTAATGTACAACCTTATCGAGAGCATACGCTTCATCGCAGTTCAGCTCAAGCCCTATATGCCCGAAACAGCAGAAAAGATCTTTGCACAGATAGGCTGCTCAATCGACACATACGAGAGCCTCAATGAATTCGGCGCAACACCTGCCGGCACAGTTATGGGCGATGCCGCTCCCCTCTTCAACAGAATTGATGCAGAAAAACTGCTCGCAGAAATTGAGGCCGAAAACGCTGCAAAGGCTGCAAAAGAAGAAGAGAAGAAGCCTGCATTCGAGGAGATGCCCCAGATTCCGATTGATGACTTTGCAAAGGTTGACCTGAGAGTTGCTAAGGTTGTTGACTGCAAGCCCGTTAAAAAGGCAAAGAAGCTGCTCGAACTCACCCTTGACGATGGCACGGGCACACCGCGCACCGTTGCAAGCGGCATTGCACTCTACTACAAGCCTGAAGAGCTTATCGGTCACAACGTTATTGTTGTTGCAAACCTCAAGCCCGCTACACTTTGCGGTGTAGAGAGCAGAGGTATGATTCTTGCAGGCGGCGAAGACGACGTTAAGGTTGTATTTGTCGATTATCTCGAACCCGGTACAAAAATCAGATGACGTACACAGGTATCTTTGACACACACGCGCACTATGATGACGAGTGTTTTGACGAAGACAGATTTGAGCTGTTTGACGAAATGCTCTCATCAAGCGTGAGCGGAATAATAAACTGCGGCTGTACAGTAGAAAGCAGTAAAAAAAGCATCGCTTTCGCCGAAAAATATCCTCAGATTTATGCGGCGGTCGGTATACATCCGCAGAATGCAGCAGAGGAAAGCGAAGATGCATTGGCAAGAATTGGGGAGCTTGCAAAGCACAAAAGAGTGGTTGCAATCGGAGAAATAGGGCTTGACTACCACTACGATTACACTCCTAAAGATATGCAGATAGAGTACTTTGAAAAGCAGATTCTGCTGGCAAAAGAGCTCGACCTGCCCGTAATCGTGCACGACAGAGAAGCCCATCAGGACTGCGTTGAAATGCTGCTAAAACACAAGCCGCAAGGTGTTATGCACTGCTTTTCGGGCAGTGTTGAAACGGCAAAACAGCTTACCGATATCGGCTTTTACATCGGTCTCGGCGGCAGCGTAACATTCAAAAACGCAAAAAAGCCTGCAGAGGCTGCGGCAAGCATCGACATTGACAGGCTCTTGCTCGAAACAGACTGCCCTTATATGACACCGGTCCCCTTCAGAGGCAAACGCAACAACTCCGCACTGATTGAGTACACAGCCGAAAAAATCGCAGAGCTGAGAGGAATAACGGCACAGGAAGTTATCGACAAAGCAAGAGAAAACGCATACAGACTGTTTAACATCAAATGACAAACAGCAGAGTTGACGTAAAAAATCAACTCTGCTGTTTTTTTGACGGAAAGACTATAAATACATTACAGGTCTATTATGCCGATTAAAATATCGCAAAATTTATCGAACTCCAGGTTTTCTGCTTCCAATCTGTAATATATGCCGTCCTTTTCAAAATCAGCGACGCAAAGCGGCAGTACGGTATCTTTATTATGTGCATACATATAATAACTGACGTCAATACCGGGAGTGATGCATCGGGATGCGCCGACCTCATCTTCTGTAGCATAAACACAATCATAGGGTACACCTGTTTTTGATACAGATAGGTTTACAACGCTTCCGCCATAGCCTTTGTCATACCTGAAATAACACCAATCCTTTTCGATATTACCGTTTTTGTCAAATATAACCGTATGATTATTGCCTTTATACGAGAGTTCGTCCGGCATAAAAGAAAGAGCTGAAAAATCCTTGCCAAAATATTCTGCCGCCTGCGCGTCCGTCCAAGTTATATTGTCATACAGCTCGGGAGAATAATACTTCGGAGCCGGCTTATTTATGGGCTCAATCGTTCCGCCCTTAAAATAAGTTACAAAGGTCCAAAATCTCATATAACTGCCTGAAGAATTGCAAACATAAGAAACCGCTCTATCCGTCACCTCTTTACGTGTTATTCCGTAGCGTGCAAGTTCTTGGTCGGTTGCATTGAAATACCACAGAGGTGCAAAAGCCTTTCCGTTATGAATTATTGCGTTTTCGGCAGGAAAAACTCTGCTCATTTCATTGAGGTCGCCGCTATATAACAAATCTATCTCTTCGGAAGTAAAAGTGTTTTCTTTTATATACTCTTCGGTTTGTTCAAGTTCAACGTACCACGCAATCGTCTCGCTGTTGATCTGCTCTATAACTACTCTCGGAATATCGAATTCTTTTATCGTCTCAACAAGAAAAGGTATATATTCCGGATCGGAAATATCGTATTTCGATGCACGGAGCATAGCTGTTCTTGACTCGCTCCACGTTTTCCAATCCATTTTGAGCGTTTCTTCAATATAATCTATAAGCTCTCCCGGAACACCGTAAACCTTTTCGCTGTAGGCATTGGACCAGCCGTAATCATCGCCGCCTTTTGCAATTGGGTTATCAGGATCTGCAGGTGTAAGTGTAGGCTTGTCGCTTATTTGAGCCGTTGTTTCTTCACCCGGCATACTGAACGGCTGAGTGAAGAAAACACCGCTTTTATACACACCCAGACCTGCAAGCGCAACAAAAGCAACACAGCAGACACCGACTGTTATCTTAATCTTCTTCCTTTTTGTTTTTACGTACTCATCTCGCCTTGTAAGAATATCTTTTGCCATTTCATCATACGTTTTCATACTCAAACCCCTCCTTTTCAAGCTTTGTTTTCAGTGCCGCTTTGGCACGGTATATCAGATTTTCCGTCTGCCTTTTGTTCTTTTTCATAATCTTAGCTGTCTGAGCATTGTTGAAACCTTCAAAATACACCAGATATAAAACCTGCGTATATTCAGGCTTGAGCGATTTCAGGCACATATGCAGCCTGATCTTCTGCTCTTCTTTGAGATACTGTTGTTCTACACTTTCTTCATCCGCGAGCATATGATCGCATTCCTCAACCGTTGTGTGAGAATAACGTGATTCTTTACGAAGATAATCGAGCGCAATATTCCGTCCTATTGCATATATCCACGTTTTAAAGCTGCTTTGTTTTTTAAAATGCGGCTTTTTAACTGCCAGCTTAAAGAATACTTCCTCCGTCAACTCTTCGGAAATATGGATATTTCGAGTGAAGCTGTTGATATAAAGCATCAGACCATCAGCATACTCACGCATTATGTCCGCAAAAGCAGAATCATCACCGCTTAGATAGCGCTCATAACTGCTGATATCAGCATCCATATTTTTACCCTCCTTCTTAAAAAGCTTTTTCATCTGTTTGACGGACAAAACTGCAAAAACTCTCACAGTAAACTCAAAAAATAAAATTTACAGGCTTCCGCTAACGCCGACACCCGGTAAGGCAGTATTTCTTTAAATCGTGAACTAAGCACACAATAACGCGTTAAAAAGCACCGATATGCGTCAGCATTATCGGTGCTTTTTGCCTTTTCTTGCATACTTATTTCGCGTTTTAAAGTGCTTCGCAGTTTCGTAAGAACTTAAAATTTCTTGTATTGAAGTCACAAAACGCAGCAAGGCTGTCGCCTTGCGAGGCTTTTGACAATAATACAGGGAATTTTGTTCGAGAAACAAATACTGCCTTATCGGGCGTCGGCGAATGCAGAAGCCTGTTGTGTATTTATTGAATTATTATTCTACTGTTACATTTGCGCCGATTTTGCAGTTATCTGCAAAATTGAGGTTCATAACGGTTATGGGCTTATCGGCATCAACAGATACAACCTTGCCGTTTTCCCACTTGAAGGAAAGCTGAACGCCACCTGTGACGAGGTTTGTGATTTCGCCGTTTTTCCACTCGGGCGGAAGGGCGGGAAGAAGCTCTGCCTTGTCATTTTCGCTGTAAAGCAGAAGTGAATTTATGCCTGCTACAAAGCCGAAGTTACCGTCAATCTGGAAAAGGAAAGGCGGATGAGTATCGAAAAGGTTGGAGAATACGGAATAAGTGAGCATATTCGCGATGATCTCCTGAGCTGTATCCGGCTCGTGAAGTGTGCCCGCAAGGCAGATTGCCCAGGCAGCAGACCAGCCGATATAACGCTCCCAATTCTGCTTGCGGAAGTGGTAAAGCTCACGCACCCACTCGCGCTCCGTTTCGTTCTCGTAATACTTGATTGTATTTGAGGGATACAGACCGTAAAGCGGTGAGAAATGTCTGTGACCCGGCTCGTGAAGCTCACGCTCCTCTGACCACTCCATAATTCCGTAGCTGTCACGCTTATTGGGACGGAGCTTAGCAAGCTTTTCCTTAATCTGCTCAGCAAGCTCACCCTCGGACTCAAAGTCGAGATATGCGAGCATACCTGCTTTAGCTACAGCCATATCGAATGCACAGGCATAGTCAACAGCAATAGGCTCACCGTTGAACTTATACTCATTTTCGGGTGAAGTTGAGGGAGCGACAACATACTCGCCGTTATGCTCAACAAGATAATCGTTTATAAACTCTGCAGAAGCTTTGACGGAATAGAAAATCTTATCCTTATATTCATCAAGACCGCCGTTTTTGTAGTGTGTATAGACCTCGTTAACAAGCCAGGCACCGCAAAGAGGAGCGTACATAAAGCAGGGACCACCCTGTACGGGTGAGGTTTTGCGCCAGAGGTCGGAGTTGTGGTTACAGCAAGCACCCTCACAGCCATAGTTGACCTTTGCAGTTTCCCTACCCTGCTGCATAAGCTCGTAAACCATATTTACAAGCGGCTCGGCGCATTCTGACATATTGCTTGAGGTTACGGGCCAGTAGTTCATTTCGGTATTTATATTTACGGTATAGTTACTGCTCCACGGAGGACGTACCCTTGCATTCCAGATACCCTGGAGATTAAGAGGCTGACCGCCCTTACGGCTGCCTGCAATCATAAGATACTTACCAAAATTATAGAAAAGCTCGACAAGCTTCGGATCGGGCTTGCCTTTCTTGGCAGTTTTCAGGAGATCAACTGTGCAGATTTCGCTCTCGCCGCCGATTGAGAAACGCTGTCTGTCAAAGATAGCTTTATAGTCGGCAATATGGCGTGCAAGGAGAGTATCGTAATCCGTTTCTGTTTTGTTCAGTGCATCAACACATTGAGCACATACCTTTTCTCTGTCAGTTTCAGGCATTTTGTCGTAGCCGAGGAAACCTGTTTTGGTGGTTGCGAGGATAGTGATATTCTTTGCTTTTTTTACTGTTATCTTTTTGCCGTCGTCAGTTACCTTACCGTCGGTAATAACCTTGACAGCCAGGCAGAAAGCCATTGCTTTGCCCTGATCATACATAACAGCATTGGGGATTTTGCCGAGATAGCTGGGCATTGCAACGTCGGGGGCATTGCCGCAAAGGCAAAGAACACCGTCTTTTACGATGCTATTGTGATGAAGTTTTGATGTAACCGAAATCACAGCATCTGTCTGGCTATTTGCAACCATTCTGTATACAACAACGTCATCGGGATTTGAGGCAAAAGCAGTACGTGTTTCAGCTTTTGTGGTAACGGTATGTACAGCATTATCAATATCAAGCTCTCGGCGATAGCCGCAAGTGCTTTTAGAACCGAATTTGATTTTGATATCGCCAAGCGGCATATAAGCTTCACTGTAGCCGCCGTCCATCTCATTCTCAACTATAGTGTGTGCTTCATCCTGCTTGCCTGCAAAGATAAGCTCACGTACTTTTTCAAGACGCTCAAGGCTCTTGGGGTTATTTTGATTCTGCGGATAGCCTGACCACAGGGTAACATCGTTGAAGCAAAGAGTTTCTTTCTTTCTGCCGCCAAAGATCATTACACCTGTATGACCATTGCCTATAGGCAGTGCTTCATTCCAGAGTGCTGCCTGTTTTTTGTACCAGAGTTTGTTCATATGAATTCTCCTATCAGTTTTCTAACAGTTTAAATAAAACTGTAAATGTTATTTTGTTATCCGCACTTTCAACGCTGATGCTGGCTTTATGTGCTTTTATTATTGCACCTGCAATAGAAAGACCTATTCCGTAACCGCCTGTCTGACGTGAGCGTGATTTTTCAGACCTATAAAATCTGTCAAACATTCTGTCGGTATCAACTTCAATACCGTCAGCAAGCTCATTTGTTGTTTCAAGCACAACCTGCTTGCCTTTTCTGTACAAATTCAGCTCAATTTTTGAGCCGTCAGGGGCATATTTAACTGCGTTATCAAGCAATATATTTGCCAGCTCAGCGATTGATTTTTCGTTACCCCAGATGCAGAGTGTAGGTTGCACCTCGGCATAAAGGCGTTTGTTTGAGCGCTGTGCAACAGCAGAAAACGATGCAACCGTAGCAGAAACAATATCGCTTACCGCAACCTCTGAAAAGCTGTCCTTCTGTGACTTTTCTTCAGCTTTCGAAAGGACAAGAAGATTTTTTATGAGGTCAGCCAAACGGTTTGTCTGATTATGAATAGAAGTGAGCCACTCATTCTCGCCATACATCATCTCAAGCACTTCGGTATTGGCAGAAATAATGGCAAGCGGCGTTTTCAGTTCGTGACCTGCATCGGTAATAAACTGCTTTTGTCTGACCGTGTTTTCTACAATAGGCCGTATTGCACGCTTGGAAACCGCTATAGCAATAAGCAAAAGCAACAACCAACCTACAACGCCTATACATACTGAAGCGGTAACCATAATGCCCATTGAAATAAGCGTTTCGGTGACATCCATAAAGTAAACCGTTTTGCCGGTATACTCAGATTCATCAACTATGTACTTATACGAATATCTGATATAACCTCGCCTATCGCCTTTTTTCAAAACTTCCTCAGCAAATTCTCGCGCTTTTTCGCCCGTTACTGCTGTTGCGTGGTCTGTATTGACTGTTACTACACGGTCGCCGTTTGTGAATCTGACGTAGAAAAATCTTGATGTATAAGAAACTTCGGCATCAAGCGAGCTTGTACCCAACAACGGGTTAAAATAATCAAGCACATTTACACGGTAATCAGCCGAGACATCAATCGCAACGCCATCATTTTTTACGATGTTCTCAAGCGTATAGGTTGTTGAGCTATCCATAATAAATATTACCACTACATTTATTGTAGCAATAACAACAACAAGCAACGCAAGTGCAGAAGCCATAATAGACGCGACAAAACGTCGGCGCAACTGCTTTATCATTCGTCGTCGCTCCTCTTAACATCAAGATAGTATCCGGCATTTCTGGTAGCCTTCAGCTCAATATCTGCACCGATTTGCGTAAGCTTTTTACGGATATTGGATATATAAACCCAGACTACACTGCTTTCCGTTTCGGAATCATAACCCCAGACTCGCTCCATAAACTGCTCAACAGATATCAGTCTGTTCGGATTTGACATAAGCATCTCAAGCATCTGAAATTCTTTACCGACAAGCCTTATAGTCTGTCCGCCACAGGCAAGCTCGTAAGTTTCACGGTTGAGCGAAACATTGCTGAGCGCAAGTATGTTGGGCGTATAGCTGTTTTTTCTGCGAGTCATCGCACGCACACGCGCAAGCAGCTCACCCATTGCAAACGGCTTGGGCAGATAATCGTCTGCGCCCGAATCCAGACCAACGATTACGTCCTCAACCTCTGACTTTGCCGTTAAAATCATTACCGGGGTTTCTATTCCGTTCAATCGCAAATTTTTCAGCACGTCAAGTCCGTTCATCTCGGGCATCATAAGGTCAAGCAATATACCGTCATAGTTACCGGTCATCGCCCAATCAAGTGCTGCTCTGCCATCGTATACGGCATCTACAGAATAGTTGTTATGCTTAAGAATTGCCGCAACAGCGTTTGACAGCTCTCTTTCATCTTCTGCAATCAGAAGTCTCATAAGCACACCATCCTTAAAAACTACAGTTGTTGTTATTATAACACAAAGCACAAAAAATGTATATATAAATGAAATAAAATACATAGGACGGCACAAAACAATTTAACTTTTTATTACCTGAATCAAAGGCAAACAATTATATTGATATTTTTTGAATTTTATGGTAACATAATCACAAAAAGGAGGTAATTATCATGTCCGAATTTGATAGCAAAGCGCTTTACAAGCTCTCTTACGGGCTTTTTCTCCTCACCTCACTTGACGGTGAAAAAAGAAACGGCTGCATAATCAACACCTGTATACAGATAACCGATTCTCCTACACAGATTTCGGTATGTGTCAACAAAGCAAATTACACAGCTGAGCTTATCAGCAAAACAAAAAAGCTTGCCGTCAGCGTACTGACAACAAGCGTACCATTCAGCACCTTTGAACGTTTCGGTTTCCAAAGCGGCAGAAGCACCGATAAATTCAGCGGATTTGCCGCCTACTCACTCACCCCCGGCGGTCTGCCTTACCTTACGGAAAACTGTAACGCATACTTTGAAGCAAGCGTAAAACAGGAAATTGACTGCGGCACACACATTATGTTTATTGCCGAGGTCGATTGTGCTGAGATTCTCAGTGATGAACCAAGCGTTACGTACGAATACTATTTTGCAAACATCAAGCCCAAGCCTGAAACAGCAAAGAAAAAAGGCTATGTATGTAAAATTTGCGGATACGTACACGATTCCGAAGAACTTCCGCCCGACTTTGTCTGCCCCTGGTGCAAACACGGCGCAGAATATTTTGAACCGATAAAGTAAATATAAGTAAAAAAATCGCTCTGCCTGAGTTATTCAGACGGAGCGATTTATTATTTATGTTTTTATGCGAAAAGCTTCATAATTGCAACAATGAATGATGCAAGAGCATCGAGAGGAAGTATATCGAAAAGGAATCTGACGGGTGTGTCACAGATTGCGCTTGCTATACCGCCCCAATCGAAGAAGAAACCTCTGTCCTCAGCTTCAGGTGCACCTTCGTAATCGAGCACAAATGCCTGAGTATACATTACACCGCCGACACCGTATGCCTCTGCACGGACATAGCTGCCGATTTCATCAGAATAATCATCAAGGTCGATTGAATTACCTACATGGATAACCTTACCGTCAGCAATCCAATGAACAACGAGAGCATTTTCAGCCTCAAGAGCAATTACGTCTTCAGTTTCATCAACCTCAACATTTGTGAAAAGAGGAGCAGCTGCACCTGTGGGAGCCTCATACTTGCCGCCGCTTTCGCCCTCTGCCATCTCGATTTCGCTTTGTGCGATAATAGCATCAAGCTCAGCCGCAAGAGCCAGAGCATCGTCTGTGCCGATAGCCTTAAGCTCTTTACAAAGGTTTACAAGCTCATCAAAGTTGCCAACATACTTACTTGCAGGGAAGAATGCACCCTGTTCCATATTTGCCTTAAGGTTAGCTGAAGTATTGGAGGACATATAGTGCATTGTGTAGCCGGAATCGACGATATCAAGATTATGTGCATCGGATGTTGCAATAGCAAACACGCTTCTGCCGTGAGGAATAAGGTCACCAAGCATAATGTCCCAGAGCTTTCTGTCGAAACGTGTTCTGCTGTCACCCTTACTGTTGATATCAATACCGATACAGCTATCGTACTTGAGAAGAAGATTCTCAAACTTGTTGATTGTGTATCTGTAGCCGTTATCTACATTGTACGCATCTGCTGTATACACCTCATCACGTGCGTTTGTGTACTCGCCGGGATGGTTGATAACAGAAAGGCCTCCGAGACCGTGAACCTCGCTGATTACCGACTCATAATCGCTTGTGCCGCCGACTCTACCGTTGCCGTAATCAACAAACCAGGTGTTAACGTGCGCGTTGTTGAAGGAAGTACCGTTCTGCTCATTTCCGAAAGGAACGGAAAGCATTGCGTGACCACCGTCCTGTGCGTAGAACTCATCGCCCGAATCGGAAACTGTGACAGTATATGCCTTGCCGTTTGCAGCTGTGCCGTTTTCGGAGAGAACCTCACCGCCGAGGGCACCGTTTTTGACAGCACCGAGAACCTTCATTGCAGGAACGTAATCGTGAGAAAGATAACCGTAAGAAACTGTGCTGTGATCGGTTCTTGCATAAATATCAAAATCAAGTTCGTAATGTCTCTCGGTCATCGCCGGGAGAGAATCGTGACCGTCACTGAAAGTTGTATGGCTGTGAAGGTCTGCCTTGTATGCTGAGTAGGTATCAAAATCTACATTGGCATAAGGATTTGTAATTTTGTAGTCTACATCTGTGCCTGAAGCAAATGCAATTGATGCAAATGAAAATAACATAACAGCACTCAATGCAAGGCTCAGTGTTTTTTTGGTAATTGATTTGATTTTCACAGAAAACCACCCCTTTGATTATTCTTATCAGTGATTTTAACACTTTTTATCATTAAAGTCAAATAAAACTATTCATTTGTTATAACTTTCATTATATCGCCTGCAACAGCTTCCCAGTTGAATTTTTTTGACTTTTCCAAAGCACTTGCAGAATAAGATACATAAAGCGAACGATCAAAACAGATTTTTGAAATAAGTTCGACCAATTCATTCGGGTCATCCGAAGTGACAAGCTCACCGTTAACACCTTCGTCGATAATTTCGGGCATTGCACAAATTTTTCGCCCTATACACGGCAAACCGAAAGTCATCGCCTCCACAAAAGCAATTCCGAAACAATCAAAGCGCGAAGGCAAAACAAACAAATCACATTCAGAAATTATCTCAATAAGCTCTGTTTTGTTAACGAAACCGTGGTTAACAACATATTCAGACTCTACCGGCAAACTTTTAAGCCCGCAAATATGCAAAACAAACTCAGCGTTCGTATTTTTGTTAAGTATTTCAACAGCTTTAACCGCAATATCAGCGCCCTTACCTTCATAGCTTATGCCCGTCAGCAACAGATGAAACTCTTTTTTACCTGCTATATCTCTCGGCTTAATATTCTCAGGAAGAACGGCACCGTGCCAATTTGCACCTGCGTATACAACGTGCACTTTATCCGGTGATACACCCGTAGTATTAACCATAGAATCCGCAAGCCACTGACTCATACAGAACACACCTTGCGCATTCTGAAATATCTTTCTGACAGAATCGGCAGCTCTTGTAACGCATTCAAGCGAATCACCCTGAGCTATATACGGCATATCTCCGTATTATCTGAAGTAATCCAGCTTAACATCGTGAGACGAATCCGTATAGACATAATAAGGCGGCAGAGAATCCTTGGGCTGAAAGCCACCGAATTCAAACAAAACATCATAATCTTTCTTGTTGCAATGGGCATGAAGAAGTGCGGAATTAAGGGGATTCATGGCAGAAGGGCCAAGCTTTGAAATTAAATGACCTGATTTTAAGCTTTCTTTCAGGTCGCAATGTCTCAAAGCGTTTGCCCTGGTATTAAAAGCATTATGGTATTCCGAAACATTGAGCGTTGTTATATCATTATCATCGTATGAATTCAATGCCGAATATAAACTGAGCGGTGTACCTGACCATGAACGTGCGTTCTTTATGTCATAAGGCGCAGCCATACAAATCCTCATAAATTAATCCCCTTTAAATCACATCTGATCAGCGGAATACTTCACTGCAACATCAAGCAAAAAGTCGTAGATCGGCTTGAAAGAAGCGTAAATCGGTCTGATTTTTTCAATAAATTCAGCAGTTTCGAGTTCATTCAGATTCGGGAAATGGAACATAAAGAAAAGGCTTTTGCAGTTGAAATAAGGCTCAAGTACCGGCATAGGGCATCCTTCTTTTGCGCGCTTATAGAATTCACCGCTGAAAATCGCACCGCTGCGCTCTGCCGGAATTACCGCATCGTAAAACTCATCAGGTCTTGCGATAATCTCCTGACGGAAAAGCTCCATCATACGAGGAGGAGCATAATATGTGCCCACTCCGCCCGAATAGCCGTTTTGCGCAACCTCAAACCACATACAAGGAAAATGAGGAAGCCCACGCTTATCACGCATAAACGTTGCCCAAAGATTCTCACGATAGAGGTGCTTATCCTTGGTGTAGCGCGTATCACGCCTGACACGGGAGACCATCTTCTGCGGAATAATCGGTATATCCTCATCAATTTCAATTATCGTGTCAGAAAGCGCACAGATAACCTGCTGTATTGGAATTGTAACACCGTCTTTGATTTTCTTTTTGTTTTCTTCATAAAAATCTCTGCTGTTGCGAAAACGATTTTCACTCAGAAGCATAAGTGCCTCAGGCTTAATTCCGTCGTATCTGTACGTGCTCATCTGAGAAGTCCCCTCTTGAAGATTTCCTGTGCGGCAAGCGTTATACCGACCTTGCCGCTGTCAAAATTGAGTGAGCCCTGCATCCATACGGCAAAAGGCTCTCGCAGAGGAGCATCAGAAGAAAGCTCAATTGACGAACCGCCGGTAAATGCACCGGCAGACATAATAACCTGACTGTCGTAGCCCGGCATATCCCACGGCTCAGGGCAAACGTTCGAATCGATCGGCGCACCCTTCTGCATACCCTGGCAAAAAGCAACAAGAGTTTCGCTGTTGCAAAGCTTGAGCGCCTGAATGATATCAACGCGCTTTTCAGTGCTGTGAGGAGTTGTTTTATAACCGAGCTGTTCAAACAAAGAAGCGGCAAAAACCGCAGTTTTAAGCGCTTCACCAACAATGTGCGGTGCATTGAAAAGGCCCATGAACAGTCCTCTGGTCTGGCCGAGTGAGGGACCCACCTCTCTGCCGAGACCCGGTACCGTCATACGGTATGAGCACTTTTCAATAAGGTCTGCACGGCCTGCTATGTAACCGCCGCATTTTGCAATACCGCCGCCGGGATTTTTAATAAGTGAACCTGCAATAATATCGGCACCGTGTGAAACCGGCTCCGTGCGCTCAACAAATTCACCGTAGCAGTTATCTACCATGATTACCGCATCACTTTTATTGCGTACAACTTTTGCAATTTTTTCAATATCTTCAACGCCCAGGCTCGGACGAAGCGAATAGCCTCTTGAGCGCTGGATATATACCATTGCCACCTTTTCTTCAAGCGCTTTTTCGATACCGTCAAGGTCAACCGTGCCATCCGGCAGAAGGTCTACCTGCTTATAGGTCACACCGAAATCCTTTAGCGAGCCCATACCGCTGCCCTTGATACCGATAACAGAGTGAATGGTATCGTATGGTGTACCCGTTACGCAAAGCATAGTATCGCCCGGACGAAGCAAACCAAAAAGCGCAACACCGAGTGTATGCGTGCCACAGGTAAGGCTGTGACGGATCAGAGAATCCTCTGCCCCCACACAGTCAGCAAGCACACTGTCAAGCACATCACGGCCTCTGTCGCCGTAGCCGTAGCCGGTTGACTCTGTGAAATGGCTTTCGGTTACGCTGTTTTTTATGAATGCGGCAAGCACCTTTTCCTGGTTGTATGCACGTATTTCGTCAATTCGTGCAAAAGATTCGGATGCAGCCTCGAGCGCTCTCTCACCTGCTGCCGCAATTGTACTGTCTATGTTAAAAAAGCTGTTCATTGTACTGAATTTCCCTTATCTGTTTTTAATTTCTGCCCATACGTCAACGCACTTATAGCCGATACGCTCATAGAACGAATTAAGCGTAGGCAAACAGCGAAGATATACAGTGTATCCGCCAAAAGAATTGACAAGGCTTGTTGCCAATCCCTGACCGCGGTATTCTTTATCGGTTGCAACAGCGCCAAGCACTGCCTTTTCGCCCGCGATGTGCAGAAGTGATGCTGTGGCAACAATTCTGCCGTCTTTCCTGATAATGCGCATATCAGCCGTGCCGCAGTTGATTCTGCGACAAATATCGGTAAACCACGGGTCAAACTCGCCCTTGATATCAAGCAGCTTGTACACTTCCTCATAGTCCGCCGCTGTTTCGGGCTTTTCGTATGAATCATTGAGTGAATCGGTTTTCTCCTTGCGCAGCACCTGACCGCAACCGCAGGCAAACATTTCAAGGCTTACAACATCCCTTGCCTGACAGAGAATGTTATTGTAACCAAGTGCATCAAGAAATTCCCTAAGCTCCTCAAAATCCGCTTTTAGAGTTGTACTGATAACAACTTCACCCTCATAGCTGCACACAGCCGCCGTAAGGTAATCGCCTGTTATTTGTATCCAGTAACGGCATATATCCATCTCGGGCGGATAAGCCTTGAGCATAGACAAAATGTTTATACCGAAGCTGTCCTCGCAGAATTCTTCAAGAAGCTCTGCTTCTTCTTTGTTTTCTATAAGTTTAAGCATTTGCAAATTCCTCTGAAATATATTTAACGGCAAGTCTCATCTGCTCTATATCATCCTTACTGACTATGCAGGATGCCGAATGAAGGTATCGTGTTGCAAAAGAAACCGTAAGCGTTCTGACACCGCCCCTGCTGTTTGAGATTGCTCTTGCATCATTGCCGCCTGCAACAACGGTTTTAGTCTGCATTCTGAAACCCTTATCTTCAGAAAGAGCACAAGCAGTTTTATAAAGTTTTGTGTTATACACGCTTGCACCGTCCATAAACGGAATTACAGCACCTTCACCGAGTTTACACACCTCTTTTTCACCGCTTACACCTGAAATATCGGCAGCAGTTGTTGTTTCGATAACAACTGCATAATCGGGAGCAACGGTAAATGCGGCAGCAGCTGCACCGCGGCAGCCCACCTCTTCCTGAACAGTAAAGGCAAACCAGGTATCGTACTCAACACCGTTTAAAATCATATCGAGCATAATTGCACATCCTGCCCTGTCGTCTATCGCCTTTGCCTTGAGGCAAGAGCCGAATTCGACGCATTCGCTGTCAAACACAACCTTATCGCCAAGCCCGACAAGACCCTCAAGCTGCTCCTTTTTATCGGCACCCACATCGATATAAAGCGAGCTTTTTTCGGGCATCTTAAGCTCATCATCGCCTCTGCGAAGATGAATCGGCACAACACCGATAACGCCCGTAATTTCGCTTTCGCCTACCTTAACACGCTTGCCGAGCAAAGCAGATACTTCTATGCCGCCTACGTTTGAAAACTTGATAAGACCTTCATCCGTGATATAGGTGACAATCATACCAACCTCATCCATATGCGCAGTAAGCATAACCTTATTTGCTGCCGGCTTTGCTCCGCGCACAAAAACAATTAGATTACCCATTGCATCAACGGAATACTCTGCCTCTTCGGGAAGCTTTGAAATTATATATTCTCTAACCTTTTCTTCTCTGCCTGAGGGGCCGCTGATTAAGCTGAGTTCTTTAATCGTTTCAAGCATTTTCAACACCCTCCCTGCTGAGAATATACGCAGCCATAAGCTGTGCCGTGCTTTCAATATCATCCAGGTCTATAACCTCAACGGCTGTATGCATATTGCGCTGTGGAATAGAAAGCAGCGCCGTCTTTTTACCGCCTGCGGAAACGGCAATATCATCGGCATTGGTGCCCGTACGCGAACCCATTACCTCAACCTGATATTTAATTGAGTTTGCCGTTGCAAGCTCCTCGAGCTTACGCGACATAGCGAAATCAAGCGACGGTGCATAGCCGATAAGCGTACCCTCACCGAGCTTAGCCCTGATGCTGTCATCTGTGCCCGGTGCCTTTGCAAAGCTTACGTCTACGGCAATCGCCTCGTCTGCGCCTGCACTGAATCCTCCGGCTACAGCACCCGCACTACCTGTTTCCTCACAGGCAGAGAACATAACTCTGACAGGGAAAGAAGCAAGCCTGTCACCGAGAATTTCGAGACAACGGAGTATTGAGGCAACACCGCAGCGGTCATCAAGTGCTGCACCGCATATACGATTGCCAAGCATTTTTTGAAGGTTACCGTTCATTGTAATTCTGTCACCCAAGCTGATAACCTCCTCAGCCTGAGCCTTTGTCATACCGACATCTATGGCAATATCGCTGATTTTGCTTGCCTTTTTCTCGTCGCCCTTTGAAAGATGAGGAGGAGTAGACGAAATAACACCGTAAACATCGCGCTTACCGTGGACTGTCACTTCAGCGGCAGAGAGCACAATCGGGTCAATACCGCCGACACGTGCAACCTTGAGAAAACCCTTATCGTCAATTGAAGTAACAGCAAAGCCGATACGGTCAAGATGTGCATCAAGCAGAATTTTACTGCCCTCAACACCTGTATCGCCAATTACGTTGCCCATAGCATCAATGCTGACAGGCATATATCTGCCAAGCATTTCACTTGCAACCGCAGCGGCAGAGCTCTCATCACCCGACGTACCGTTTGAATGGCACAGAGCACGAAGAATATCAAACATTTCCAAATTATTCACCTCAAAACAAAAACCAAAAGGGCGGTCAACCGCCCTATTTGAGTTTATATTACATTAACACCGCCAACGGGTCTGATTGAAAGAACGTAGCAGTTACCCTCGCCGAATACAAGCTCCATTCTGTGTTTGAAATCACGGAGCATATCAATCGGCACAAAGGCCTGAATAGTGCCGGCAAAGCCACCGCCGTGCACACGCCAAGCACCCTTACCTTCAAGCAGCTCCTCACACAGGCAAAGACCGAGCGAAACGGGCTGTGAGATGGGGTCTTTAACAGAAAATACGTTCTGGTTGTACATATAAGATGACTGACCGCTCTTGACAACGAGCTTCTTGAATTCACCGAACTCCTTATTCTCAAGAGCATTTACCTCTTTATCAACACGGGCATTCTCACTGAAGAAATGCTTTGCTCTGAGAATTGCTCTGTCGCCGACAACACTGCGCATAAGATCAATTGAGTTAAGGAACTGTGCCTCATCAACCTCACGAAGATAATCGTGACCCAGGCGCTGTGCTACTGATATCATTTCATTTTTTACAGCCGCATATTCATCAGTAAGGTCAGAATGGCTGCCGCCCGTATTTACAATGCAAAGAGCATGTCCGCAAGACTCAAACTCAAACTTGACAGGCTTGATAATCGGCTTTGAAGGATCGTTGAAATCCATAAATACGAAGCCGCCTACGGAACACGTCATCTGATCAAGCAGACCGCAGGGCTTGCCGAAGAACTCGTTCTCCGCATACTGAGCAATCTGAGCAATCTCAACAGGTGTAACCTTGCCGTCGTTATAGAGATAATTGAGGATTGTGCCGACAAGAACTTCAAATGAAGCAGATGACGAAAGACCGGAGCCGGAAACTACGTCGTTAGCTGTTGCAGCATCAAAACCGCCGATTTCGTAACCTCTTTCAACAAAACCTGCGCAAACGCCGCGAATAAGTGCCTTTGACTTTGAATACTCGCTTGTCTTTGGGGTGAGATCTGTGATATCGACCATATCCATATCATAACCCTCTGACTTGAGGCGAATTACGTCTTTGCCGTTTTTGGCAACTGCTGCAATGGCATCAAGGTTGATTGCTGCTGCAAGCACCTTGCCGTGGTTGTGGTCTGTATGGTTACCGCCTACTTCGCTTCTGCCGGGGGCTGAGAAGAAGCTTATCTCATTCTGCTCACCGAAAAGCTCGGCAAAAGAATTGAGCACACGGATATAACGGGGCTTCTGAGCAGAAGCAGCCGCACCGTAAAGGCCTGTAAGCGCAGAGTCAAACTCATTGCCCTCAAGACCCTTTTTAACAACATCGAAACTAAACATATCAAGTTACACCCTTTCGAGAATTTTGAGATTTTTGATAACGGTTTAAAATTGAATTTATTACAAGAATTGATACACCGGAAAGTGCAAGCAAAATAATAATCGGCAGGAAGAACGGAAGAGAAAGCGGATCGAACGCATAGACACCGATAAAGGTATAGGAAAACAGCTTCGGCAAAAAGCTTATAACAGAGATAAGCATATATTTGGAGAAGTTAAAACCCATAGCACCGTAAATCTGACTGACCGGATTAGTGGGCAAGCCGGGAATCGAACGCAGAATGACAAGTGCCCAGGGATTACCGTTACCCTTGCGCTCGATAAAAGCGCGGCTCATACGGTTTTTGCGCAAAAGCCTATACGCATTGCCGCCACCGTACTTTTGCCCGAACTTGTAACGAAGCACAAGCATAATAGAATAGCCGATAACGTTAACGATAAGTGCCGGCAGAGGATCGTAAACCATACCTGACAGCACACACATTGCGGGAATAGTTGCAAAAGGAACAAAGGTTTTGATTGCATAAAGAGCAAATATCACAAGTACAATTATTTCGTTATAACCTATTGAAAGAATTGCCTTATCAACAGTTAAAAGCGCATTTTCATACTTTGAATACCACCGCTGAATTTCATCGTTTGTTGAAACAAAATAAAGTACTATAAAAACGCCGGCAAGGATTAACAACATAACACCGATAAGTGAAAGAGCCGAGCTGCGTTTAACTTTATCTTTCAATTAAACCCCTCACCAACCTTTCTTTTGGCCGCAGGATTGCATTTTACAAAAATATATGTATAATTATATATAAAAAATAGCCTTTGGTCAACTAAAACGGAGTGATTTTTTTATGAAAGCTGTTATTTTGGACGGTTACACAACAAATCCCGGAGATTTGAGCTGGGATTGGTTAAAAGAGAAATGCGATCTTACTGTTTTCGACAGAACTCCTGCCGATAAGATAATTGAAAGATGTGCAGGCTGTGACATTATCATCACAAACAAAACACCTCTGAGAAAAGAAACGCTTATGCAGTTGCCCGACTGCAAGTTTATTGCACTGCTGAGCACTGGATATAATATAATAGACTGCGAATACGCCGCTTCAAGAAACATTCCTGTTTCCAACATCCCCGCTTACAGTACAAACGCAGTTGCCCAGCTCACGTTTGCCTTCGTGCTTGAGCTTTGCAACAAGGTTGCAATACACAACAGCGAAGTTAAAAACGGCAAGTGGAGCGAATGCAAGGATTTTTGCTTCTGGAGAAGTCCGCTCCAAGAACTCAACGGCAAAACTTTCGGAATTGTCGGCTACGGCAGCATAGGCTCAGCCGTTGCAAAAATAGCTTCTGCATTTAATATGAAAGTAATTGCTCACACGGCAAACCCCGCAAAATACGCAGGTGTTGAAGGCGTTGAGTTTGTATCGCTTGATGAGCTGCTGAGCAGAGCCGATATTGTAAGTTTACACTGCCCTCTCACACCGCAGACAACGGGAATGGTCAACGCAGACTTCCTGAGCAAAATGAAAAAAAGCACATACCTCATCAACACTTCAAGAGGTCCTGTGCTTGATGAAGAAGCTGTTGCGGCCGCACTGAAATCGGGCGCTATCGCAGGCGCAGGTGTTGACGTACTCTCAACAGAGCCACCGGCAGACGACAATCCCCTGCTCGGTTGCGAAAACTGCCTTATCACGCCCCACATCGCCTGGGCAGCATTTGAAACAAGGCAACGACTTGTCAGCATACTCGAGCAGAATGTGAACGCATTCCTTGCAGGCAAGCCGATAAACACTGTAAATATGTAAGTGCAAGAAAAAAGCCGATGCAGCTGCATCGGCTTTGGTTTTTTATTTAGAAAATTCACATTCCTTACAGTTTTCGGGCGGCGGATCGTTTGTAATATCAAACATTGCAAGACGAAGATTTTTAATTTCGAGCTTGCGTGCAACAATATCAACGAACGATTTCTCATCCGTTTCTTCACCGTTTGCATACTTTTCGGCAGTAAGCGGACAGCGGAAAATCTTACCCTCAACAAACAATGTATGAGTAGTTTTGCAATACTTGCAAGCGGTAGGTTTTTCAACAATTTCGTAATTGATTTCTTTCTCCTCAAACAGAGCCTTTATCTCATCTGTTTTTTCACCGCCGTCGTATACAACTGCGGTCATACCCGGGTTGCGAAGCACATCTATAACAGATTCATCAGGCAAAATATTGCCGTTTGTAACAATCTCGATATGCTTAATTTTCGGCATTTCTCGTAAAACAACCTTTACTATATCAACAAACCTGCCGTAAGCAAGCGGATCATCGCCGACAAAGCGCAGCTTATCCATAAAATAGTTCAGCTCATAAAAAACGTGGAGTGTATATTCAAGGTTTTCGTAATTCGCCTCATAGCTACCGCCGGATTCCTTTGTTGTGAGAATAACATCGGTACATTCCGGGGTGAGATTCTGAATATTATAAAGCTCGCTGTTTGCCAATATGCTTAGCCACAAACCCGGATAACGCAGAGCGTTTATCTGCTTGAAGGCTTCGGGCAGCTTGGCATAGTGCGCGGAATAGCATCTGTTTACTATGTACCTTTTTCTCTCTTTGCTTGTCATATTGAAAGTTCCTTTATGTAAATGATTTGTATAGGTCAAGTGATTTGTATCTGCGCTGTGTACGGGCAAGCAGATATATTTCACTTATTTCAGACAGACTCCTGAGTCCTGCCGCAGAAAGTGTGAAAGAAAAAACCTTTTCCGGGTCGGAAAGGCAGATATGCCTGAGTGCAGTTACAACGCCTAAGCTAAGCTCAAAAGTATGCTGAGAAGGCTTGCAGGCGCTGCAGTACAGCTGCGAGTGCTCAACATCCAAAAACATCGTATCGTCTGAGTATTTGCCGCAATGCTCACAGCCGACCAGAGCAGGCATATAACCGGTAAGACTCAACAGACGCATCTCAAAAATAGCCTTGAGCTGGTGTGTGGGCATTTTATTGTTTGAAAGCTTATACAGCGTATTCAGCGCAAGAGAAAGTATCTCCTGCGAATCGTTGCCCTCGGGTGCAAGCTCACTTATCAGCTCACAAAAATACATTGCAAGTGAAGTTCTCGTAAAGTCGCCCCTAACACCGAAAAAAACCTCAATCGGCTCAGCCTCGTCGATAACGTAGGTATCACGGCTCATAAATACAGAAAGGCGGGAGTAACCCAACAACTGAGTTGCCGAAAGGGAGCGGCTTTTTATGCTTCTCGCTCCCCTGACAAACGCTCTGATAACACCCATATCACGGGTGAGAACAGTTACAAATCTGTCCGCATCACCCGCGTTGGTTTCTTTTATTATCAGTCCGTCCGTGTTCAGCCTCATTGGCTATCTCCCTATACCTAAGATAATCTGTAATTTTTCCGCTTTTCGTAAAGATTTCCCATGCTTCGTTTTTATCCATTTGCAACACAACCTTTCATAAATAAACTGTGATGCAACGGACCGATTATGAATGGAAATTAATATCAGTCGAGCCCGAAATTATGGATAAGGCCCTCTCTGTTGCGCCAATCCTCCTTGACCTTAACCCAACACTTGAGGTTGACCTTACAGTCAAAAAATCGCTCCATATCCTCACGGGCACGGGTAGAAATACGCTTGAGCATATCACCCTTTTTGCCTATAATTATACCCTTGTGGCTCTCTTTTTCACAATAAATAATCGCTTCGATATCAATGATTTGTGCATCGTCGCGTTCACGCATACGCTCTATACTGACGGCTGTACCGTGAGGGATTTCCTTATCGAGATTGCGAAGCAGCTTTTCGCGGATCATCTCAGCTGCAAGCACACGCTCCGGCTGATCGGTAAGGGTATCCTCCGGGAAGAAATGGAAGCCCGGATCAGCAAGCTTTTTAAGCTCATCAAGAAGTGCATCCATATTATCGCCTTTAACGGCAGATACGGGAACAATTGCCTCAAAATTGTAAAGCAGTGAAAAATCAAGGATTCTCTTCATAAGATCCTCTTTGTCAGGTATTGTATCAACCTTGTTTATTGCAAGAACAACTCTCGCCTTTTGCTGAGCAAATTTTTTAAGAAGTTCTTCCTCCGTCGGGCGGAGTTCACCCTTGGGCTCTACAACAAAAAGGCAGGCATCCACACCCGAAATCGTTTCATCAACAGCCTTGATCATTTTTTCGCCGAGCTTTGTTCTGGGTTTGTGGAAACCGGGTGTATCGGTAAAGACAAGCTGAGTTTCATCATCGGTAAGCACACCCATAATACGTGTACGGGTAGTTTGCGGCTTATCGGAAACTATTGCAATTTTTTCACCGAGAAGCTTGTTGAGAATTGAAGATTTGCCGACATTCGGGCAGCCGACAATAGCAATAAACGCAGTTTTCTGTTCAGTCATAGTAAATTATTTTCTCCTGAATTTATTGAGATATGTTTTGGGGCTGATAAACATAAACAGCACCGCTACGATAAAACTGATAATAAACAGCACCAGGCTGACCGGGTTGGCGGACCAATAGGCAAAAAGCGATTTGAAAGCCTCAGGTTGATAAAGAATCATAAAGCCGACAGCTACGGAAAACAAAGTGGCAACAAGCACGGCACCTGCCGCTGTATCCTTGGCAATACGTGCAGATTCACTTATTTCGCCCTCAGAAGCAGTATCTACCGCACGTTCGATGGCGGTATTTATATACTCCGCAACAATCACCATTGCTGCCGCAAGGGCAAGAATTGCAGCCTGAGTACGCGAAACATCAAAGAAATCGTACCTGAGCAGAAAGAAAGACATATAGCCCAGGCAACAGAGGTGAACACGCATATTGCGCTCATTAGCCACGGCAAAAACGATACCTTTGAAAGCGTATACAAAGCTTTTCAGAAAATTGCGCATAATCAGCCCTCATCGTCCTCACCAAGATAATAGCTGCTCGTACGGTGAAGACCAAGCTTGATAAGTACCTCTTCTTCCTTTTCTCTCATACGCACACGCTCAAGCCCTCCGTTAACATGATCGTAACCGAGCAGATGAAGCATTGAATGAACAGTAAGGAAAGCAACCTCACGCTGCAGCGAATGCTCGTAAAGCTCTGCCTGAGCAACAGCGTGCTCCATAGAAATTACGATATCGCCAAGCATCTTGGCACCTGTTTCGGGATTAACATCGTAAACGCCGTCTTCGCCCAGAGGGAACGAAAGCACGTCGGTTGACGAATCGATATCGCGATACTGCTTATTAAGCTCCTGTATACGCTCATCATCAACAAAGGTTACGCTTACCTCTGCAGAACCCTCAAAACCTTCGTTAACAAGCACAGCAGTACAGCTTCTTCTGACAAGCAGGCGTAAGCCGGTAGGGATTTTAACCTTCGTCTGCTCATCAGTAATAATTACCTTGTTTTTCACCTTCCGTTGGCTCCTCTCTTATTTTTTCTTACGTTCTTCGTATTTTGCATAAGCCTTGACGATATCCTGAACCAATCTGTGTCGAACAACATCCTTATCGTTAAAGGCTATCGTCTCGATATCATCAACACTTTTGAGAATTTTTATAACCTCAACAAGTCCCGAGCGTTTACCGTCGGGCAGGTCTATCTGCGTAACGTCACCCGTAATAACCATCTTGGAATTGAAGCCAAGACGCGTAAGGAACATCTTCATCTGCTCGGGTGTTGTATTCTGTGCTTCGTCAAGAATTACAAAGCTGTCATCAAGCGTTCTGCCGCGCATATACGCAAGCGGTGCAACCTCGATACTTCCGCGTTCCTGATATTTCTGAAAATTTTCCGCACCAAGCATATCAAACAGCGCATCGTAAAGCGGCCGCAGGTATGGATCTACCTTCTGTTGAAGATCACCCGGCAGGAAGCCGAGCTTTTCGCCTGCCTCGACAGCGGGTCTGGTGAGGATAATACGGTTTACCTCTTTTGCACGGAATGCATTAACAGCCATCGCAACGGCAAGGTACGTTTTACCCGTGCCTGCAGGACCCACACCGAAAACTATCGTATTGTTGCGTATTGCCTCGATATAATTCTTCTGACCGAGTGTTTTGGGTTTAACGGGTCTGCCCTTTGAGGTGATGCAAACACAGTCGTTGCCCATTGAAGAAATCTGAGTTTCGTTGCCCTCACCGACAAGTGTCATAACATAGCGTACATTCTGGTCAGTCAACGCTTCGCCCTTATTGACAAGGGTAAGCAAACCGTTGATTGCACGCACAGCCTTTGATACGCCTTCAGCCTCGCCGGTTATTTTAAGCTCAGAACCGCGGCTGACAACGGCAACACCGTACTCGTGCTCAATTTTCCTGATATTTTCATCAAAGCTTCCGAATAGGCTTACGGCATGCTCCATTCTATCGATATTGACTATCTGTTCAAACAAGGGCAATTCTCCTTACAAGGCAAAATAAAATAGCATAAATTTACAGAATTATACCATACTTTTTGTGGAATGTCACTACTTTTTTTCTATTTAAATCAACAATTCTTTATTCTCTAATATTATTGACTTTGGGCCTTAAAAGTTGTAAATTTATATTTGTATAAATATGTCTGTAAAGGAGATTTTGCACCTATGGCCTATTTCAAACCATTCAAAGCTATACGACCCAAGAAAGAATTTGCCGATAAAGTTGCAGCACTGCCCTACGACGTTATGAACAGCGCAGAGGCTGCAGAAATGGTGAAAGGCAACCCTCACTCATTTCTACACGTTGATAAAGCGGAGATAGACCTCCCTGCAGACACATATCTCTACGACCCTGCAGTATATGCAAAAGCTAAAGAAAACCTTGATAAGCTTCTTGCAGACGGTATCTGCAAGCGTGACAACGCAAACGCATTTTTTGTTTACAGACAGATTATGAACGGCAGAAGCCAGACCGGTCTTGTAGGCTGCGCATCGATTGATGACTACATCGAAAACCGCATCAAAAAGCACGAGCTGACAAGAGCTGATAAGGAGCAGGACAGAATAAACCACGTTGATACCTGCAACGCAAACACCGGCCCCATATTCCTCACCTACAAAAACGGCAACACAATAAAAGAAATCATCTCCGCATGGCAGGCAGAGCATAAACCCGAATACGATTTTGTATCGGACGGTGTTCAGCAGACGGTATGGGTGATTGATGATGCTGAGGTAACCTCAGCCATTTCCGATGAATTTGATAAAATCGATTCATTATACATTGGTGACGGCCACCATCGCTGTGCCTCAGCTGTAAAAGTAGGACTTAAGAGAAGAGAAGAAAACCCGAACTACACAGGTGAAGAGGAATTCAACCGTTTTCTTGCCGTTTCTTTCCCATGCGATGAGCTTGAGATAATGGACTACAACCGCCTTATCCGTGACCTGAACGGCTACACGCGCAACCAGCTCCTCACACTCATCAGCGAAAAATTCACATTTGAATCGGTCGGCAGTGCCGAACCATACAAGCCGACACAAAAACACACTTTCGGTATGTATGTTGAAGGCAGATGGTACAAACTTACAGCTAAGGAAGGTACATTTGACCCGAACGATCCCGTATCTCAGCTTGACGTTTCCATCCTTCAGAACAACCTCATCTCCCCTGTTTTCGGAATCACTGACCCGCGCACAGACAAACGCATTGATTTTGTAGGCGGAATCAGAGGGCTCAAAGAGCTTGAGACAAGAGCAAATAAAGATATGAAGCTTGCTTTTTCAATGTATCCGACCACACTCGATGACCTTATTGCCATTGCTGACGCAGGGCTTATTATGCCGCCCAAGTCAACGTGGTTTGAGCCCAAACTTCTCAGTGGCCTCTTTATCCATGAGCTCTCATAAAGAAAGGTAAAAACAATGTTTGTAGATATTGCAAAAATAACAATAAAAGCAGGCAGAGGCGGCGACGGTTGCGTTGCCTTCCACCGCGAAAAGTACATTGCCTCAGGCGGACCTGACGGCGGTGACGGCGGCAAGGGCGGCGACATCGTATTCCAGGTTGATACCAACCTTTCAACACTTGCCGACTTCCGCTATAAAAGAAAATACACCGCACAGAGCGGTGCAAACGGCCAATCAGGCAGAAAAAACGGCAAACGCGGCGAAGATCTTGTAATTAAAGTGCCACTCGGCACAATTATAAGAGAGGTTAAAACGGGTAAAATAATGGCAGACCTCTCCGACGACAAGCCTTTTGTTGCCGCAAAGGGCGGCAGAGGCGGCTGGGGCAATCCCCACTTTGCTACCGCAACCCGTCAGGCACCCCGCTTTGCAAAGCAGGGTGCACCCGGCGAGGAGTGGGAGGTTTCACTTGAGCTCAAGCTTATTGCGGATGTCGGTCTGCTCGGCTTTCCAAACGTCGGCAAATCAAGCTTTATTTCCGTTGTAAGCGAAGCTAAGCCGATTGTTGCAGATTACCACTTCACAACAATCACGCCCGTTCTCGGCGTTGTACGTATGGGTGAAGGCAACTCATTTGTAATTGCCGATATTCCCGGACTTATCGAGGGCGCGAGCGAGGGTGTAGGGCTTGGCCACGAATTCCTGCGCCACGTTGAGCGTTGCCGTATGCTTGTGCATATAGTCGATGCGGCAGGCAGCGAAGCACGCGACCCGATTGAGGATTTTGAAAAAATCAACCTTGAGCTTGCACGATTTAACGAAGAGCTCGCCACACGCGAGCAGATTGTAGTTGCAAACAAAATTGACCTTGCAACCGACGAGCAGCTTGAAAGGCTCGAAAAATATATGGAAGAACACGGCCACAAGCTTTACCGTATGTGTGCGCCCATTTGCGAAGGCACGCAGGAGGTTATTAACGCTGTTGCAGAAAAGCTGGCAAAGCTCCCCCCTGTTGTCAGATTTGAAAGTGAAGAAATAACCAACCGCGATATGCCGCTTAATCAGGGCGAAAACTTCACTGTAAGAGTTGAAGATGACGTCTACTTCGTCGAGGCTGATTGGTTGCTCAGAATTCTGCAGAGAACAGACCTTGACGACTACGAATCTCTACAGTATTTCCAACGCGTACTTGAAACAAGCGGCATACTCAACAAGCTTGTTGAGTTGGGCATCACCGAGGGCGACAGCGTAGTAATCTATGACCTCGAATTCGACTATGTACCCTAATCGGAGGAATCATTTTGGAAACTTTGCTCGGCTGTGAACAAATTAAACCGAATTCACTAAACCCTATATCCCTTGCATACATCGGTGATGCAGTGTACGAAATTCTCGTAAGGGAGCACCTTGCACTTGAAGGTGACAAGCCCCCCGAGCAGCTTCACCGCCTTGCAGTGAGATTCGTGAGCGCAACAGCTCAGGCTGCTGCAATCCAAAAAATCGCACCGATACTGACCGAAGAAGAAACGGCAGCATTCAAAAGAGGACGAAACGCCAAGGTATCGCACGTGCCGAAAGGAGCATCTGTGGCACACTACCACAATGCAACAGGTTTTGAGGCACTGTACGGATATTTGTATCTGACCGGTCAGACACAGCGCATGCGTGAACTGTTCAAAATTATCTGCGAAGGTGAAACAATTGAGCAAAAAGATTAAAAAGCCCGCTTCTCCGAAAGCTAAAAAAGCTCTTGAGCTTATCGCCGACAACATTGTTTGGATAATCGGCTGTGCTCTCTATGCGGCGGCTATCAATTTTTTTAACGTACCAAACAGAATATCTCAGGGCGGTTTTTCGGGCCTTGCAATTGTTATCAACTATCTCACCGACCTGCCTGTCGGTGCGGTCAACCTGGCGCTTAACGTACCGATTCTGTTACTTGCGCTCAAATTCATCGGCAAAAAGTTCGTTTTTAAAACACTCTGGGTAACAATTCTGCTGTCAGTTATCATTGACCTTGTAGCGCTCATCCCCTATCAATACACGGGCGACACTCTGCTTGCCTCGATATTCAGCGGTGCACTTCTTGGTGCAGGCGTTGCACTTGTTGCGGCAAGAGGCTCGACAACCGGAGGCACAGACGTACTCAGCAAACTTCTCAGGCTTGTTTTTCCGCATTTCTCATACGGCAAGCTCGTAATGTTCAGCGATATGGTGGTTATTGCAATTTCCGCAATAGTTTTCCGCAGCATTGAAAGCGCACTTTATGCCGCGGTAGTAATTTTTGTCAGCTCCAGAGTTATTGACTACATCCTCTACGGTATGGCAAAGAGCAAGATGCTTATGGTTGTAACCGACTATGCCGACGAAATTTCGCAGGCACTTGTGCACAGCTCACCGAGAGGTGTCAGCATCGTGCCTGCCAAAGGCGCTTTTACCGGACAGGACAAAAATATGCTCATCTGCGTGCTTCGCAGTAACGAGGTTGCACCAGCAATCAAGCTCATAAAATCAATCGACCCCAACACGTTTACAATCATCACCGAAGCCAACGAAATCATCGGCAAGGGCTTCAAACCGACAATAAATGAATAAGGAGACCGACATGAAAGCAAACATCAAAAAAACTGTTTCACTCATTTGCGCTGTATTGCTGCTCGTTCCTTTTGTGCTCACGGCATCTGCTGCGCACGAAGCGCCCTTTGACAACAGTTATTACTACGAGGAAGGCGCATACACTCTCCACTACCGCGTATTTGAGGCTGAAAACGAAAAGGCGAAAGTGCTTATGATTCACGGCTTCGGTTGCTCAACCAGCACATGGCAGCCCATTGCAGAGGAGCTTATTGAAGACGGTTACACCTGCGTACTTGTTGACCTGCCCGGCTTTGGCTACAGCACTAGAGAAACCGAGGTAGCAGATGAAGATTACAGAGTACGTGAAGAGCTTGTAATCAACCTTATGAAATCAATTGCCCCTGTCAGCGGGTGGCACGTTGCAGGTCACTCGATGGGTGGCGGTGTTGCGATGAACATCGCTTGCCTTGCTCCTGAAATACAGTCGCTTATGCTTTTCTGCCCCTGCCCCATCGCTTCAATGGAGGGTGCTATGGCTGATATGATGAGTTCAAAGTTTATGGGTGCTATGGCAAACTTTATCTTTGAGCATCTGACAAAGGTAACTCCCCTGCTGAGGCTCGTTGCTCTTATGGCATTTATGGACGTTAAATTCACAATGGATTACGACCTTTCACTTTTCTCCGCACCGCTTCAGATACATAACACGGGCTACAGCAATATGATTACATCCGCCAAGGCTATGCCCAACGATTTTGAAAAAATCGCAAAGCTTGATATGCCCGTGCTGCTTGTGCAGGCAGACAAAGACCTTGTACTGACAGGCGCAATGAAAACACAGGTTGACGAAGCATTCCCCAACGCTGAAAAATACACCGTATCCGGCGGAGGTCACCTTTGCATAGAAAACCGCGACAAAGAACTTGCAGAGATTATTAAAGGTTTTATCGGCTGATTACAATCACAAATGATAAAAGGCTTGCTGAGATTAAAATCCCGGCAAGCCTTAATCTATACTATTCAGACTATTTCATCAGCAGCTCATAAAGCTTTTGGCAGTGGTCTGACTTTGTGATGAAGAATTCTCTGCAGCGCTTTTCATAAACCTCATCCGGCTTCATATCGTTAACAATAAGCTTTTCAAGGTTTGCAAGCAGCTCATCCGCATTCATTGCAAGAGCACCGAAAGCCTCCTCAAGCGGAAGATCAAGCTTGTTGTAATCGTGCGTTATACCGGCTTTGAAAAGCTTATAATCGGGCACGAAATACAAGATCGGTCTGTCCAGATAAACAAAATCGAAAACGATTGAAGAATAGTCTGTTATCATAAGAGCGTAGCTATCCATATCGTCAATCTGCTGAGTGACGGAGATCCTCGGATTATCCACCTTGAAATACTTATCATAATCCTTAAAAATCGGATGATTCTTGAAATCAAGATGATAATCGTATTTTTCGAGCATCTGAGCAAGCTCAGGTGAATTTAAGAAAGCATTTAATTCTTTATAGAAAACAGATGCCAGGAATTTATTTTCAAGCAACTGACGCGTGTTGTTTTCATACTCGCCTATCAGATTCTTACGCCATGAGGGAGAGAAAAGAATCTTGCGCTTTGCTACGGAATCGGTATTTACGGCATCAAAACGCGGCATACCGCTGGCAAGCAAATCCTCATCCTTGAAATTGTAAATGCGCTTGAAATTCTCACGCTCAAACTCAGAAGAAATAACGACCTTATCAACGCCTGCCCTTTCCTTTGCATAGAGAAGCGGCAAACGTGCGTGAAGAATACCGTGCTGAAGATAGACAAACTCACACTTAAGAATATCCGAATACCAGCGAAGGGGCAAACCGTCAAACGGGCTCATAATTGAAATCGAGCTGAAAGAGGTGATAACCTTTTCGCAGTTAAAGAAAAGCATCTTGTGTTTAAAGCTCTTGAACTGCACGAGTCGCTTCTGCTGTGCACGGGTAAACCGAGATTTTTTATCCTTGATGTTATCTGTTATGTAATATCTTTCAACGCCGTCATCCATTGCAAAATCATGGATAAACTGGTAATAGCCGTTGTCAAAAATCCCCTCACGGTCGCAATAAAGCCATATTCGCTTGTTATTTGCATTTCTCCTGGCAAGACGGCGATAAATATAAGCGGCCTTGTTTTCTGCAAGAACTGCTTTATCGGCACGGTCACTCACTGTCGCAAGTGCATCTGCAGAAGCTGTTCTGATTGTAAAGCTCTTGGTCTTTTGATCAAAGCTTATTATACGTCCGCCGTTTACAACGGTGCATTTAGCCTTATGGACTGCACATTTAAAACCGAAGAAAACCGCGGGAATACAATCGTGACCGCCTACATTTGCGTGAAAAGTAAGATTTACTTTTTCGGGCAGATCGATAACCATATCAAAGCCGGCAAAATCGTTTGTAACAGACTTGCTCTTATAAAAACTGTACGCTGATTTTTCAACGGGAATATTTACTCTGCGTCCGTCGGCAAAAGCACAGTAAAGCTTTATGTCTTCCGCACAACCTACACCGTTTTTGAAGAAACCCGAAGTGTAAAGCCTGCCGCCCGAAACCTTGAAAGTGTTGAAAATAATTGTATGCGGCTGGCTGAAAATCAGGCAATCGTCAACATAAGCAGACTGCTGGAGCGAATTGGATACAATTTTATAGTCCTGCCCCTTAAGGCGCATAAACATATCAACGTGATACGGATCAATATAAATTGAGTCTGCGATAATCCTAGGTTCAACACGGCTGAGCAAGCTGCGGATCTGATCCAGCTGATTCTCCATTACACCGTCATCATGATCAGACACAAGAAGGTCTGACGTAATGCGCCAACCTATGTTGTAAACCACTAAAGCCTGCGCAATCGGGTGAGGAATGCCGTTAGCATCGCAATACGAGCTGAGAAGCTTTTCGAAAAAGCTGATATACTGATCGAAGCAGTAATAGGGAGAATTCATTGTGCTGCTTGCAGAACCCGAATGGCGATAATAAGTGTATACCGCTTCCTTACAGAAGCCGAGCTTTTCCTTTTTCATCAGCCAAGAGAAAATAAACCACTGGTCTTCACCGAGTGAAAGGCTTTCGTCAAAATAAATACGCTCGCTCTCCGGAACGTTTTTGACGCATATATTCATTGTTGTCTGCAGTATGTTTGTGTTTTCTCTCAAATCATAAACGCCGCTGTCCGCAAGGATATCAAAACGCTTGTGAGTTGAAACTTCACCTTTTTCGTTGAGATAATCAATTGAATAAGTGACAAGATCAACCTCATCATAATGAGCCTCAAAAAAACTGTAAAGTGATTTAAGGCTGCCTGCGCTGAGCGTATCATCAGCATCAAGGAACATTACGTACTTACCCTCGGCAAGCTCGATACCCTTGTTGCGTGCGCTTGAAACTCCACCATTTTCTTTTGCAAAATATACGATATTTTTATCCTCATGAGCATAGTTTGCACATATTTCTCCACCGTTATCGGATGAGCCGTCATTGATAAAAATCACCTGAAAATCGTCTGCAGGCAGCGTCTGCTTCTTGAGACTTTCGACACAGCTTTTTATATACTTTTCGCAGTTGTATACGGGAATTATTACAGATATTTTATATTTATACTCTGACATACCGCAACAATCCTTTACTTAGTAGTTTATGTTACAGAATATGATACTATATTTTGTATAAAAAAGCAATAGAAAAAGCGGTGCCTCCACCGCTTTTCCCAAGTGGCGCAAGTAATCCGAACTGTGTTTTTATCGGATAACTTACACCATTCTTATTAAAGGTATCTGATAATTGATGCAACAACCGCACCGAACATCGGGTGAGAGTGAGAATCCGCACCGTTCCAGTTTTCCCAGAGAGTTGTTGCTCCCTGATCGCGCATATAGCGGAATGTGCCGACACCTCCGTCGCTTGTAAGCAGACGCTTTGCCAGCTCCTTATCCCCTCTTTCACAAAGAATACGCACAAGGATATCCGTAGCGAAAATGCCCGTATCAAACTTACCGAGGGCAGAATACTTATCAATCACATTCTGATATGTGCGCTCATCGCCGAGGCCAAGGTCTGCAGCATAAGCATCTGCACCCTGTACACCATCGCAGAATGAGCCTGTTTCGCTGTCATAATACTTATCAAGCATTGCCTTTTCAGCCTTTGCACTGCGGCAATCCATATCTTCAGCGTTATCTATACCGAGAATTTTGCCTATCTCTTTGACAATTCGTACAGCCTTTATGTAGAAGTATGTGTTGACAAACGGTTCAGGGAGCACAACCCGCTCAGGCGGACACCAATCACCAAGGCACCAGCCGCCCTCTTCACCTCGCACAACAAGGTTATCTTCACTGTGAGTTTCCATATATTGAAGGTACTTGAGCATATTGGGATAATACTTTTTCAGCACGTCCTTATCGCCGTAGTGCTTATAGAAGGTATACGGGACGAATACGATTGCACCGCCCCAGCCTCCGGGACCGCCGCCACCGCCGTAAAACGGCGCCGTATGCTGAACGTGACCGCCGTAGATATCCTGACAATCGGCGATATCCTGCATCCATTTGCGGTACATATCCTCTGCATCAAAACAAAGCATAGCTGCATCACAGGCAAGCTGTCCGTCACCCGTGTAACCGAGACGTTCTCTGTGAGGACAGTCTGACGGAACGCAACAGTGAACGTTGTTGAGCTGTGTGCGGATATAAGTATCCACAATCCACTGAAGCATATCGTCATCACTCTTATAATCGGTAATAACCTTCAAATCCGTGTGAACAACGGCAAACTCTGTCGGATATGCCTGACCCTGCACCTCAAAATATCTGCAGCCGTGCCAGGTAAACAGAGGATAGAATTGATGATCCTTATGTTTATCGCAGTAAACAAACTCATCGCGCTGCATACGGAAGTGAAGACCGAGAGTATCGAAACGGAGCGAACCGTCTTCGTTAAGCTCTTCCGCAAAACGCACATAAGCACTCTCATCGGTTATCGCTCTGTCGGTATCGAACACGATCCTGGGATAGCCTGAAACGTTTTCACCAAGGTCGTATATGGCAGTATCGCCGAACGAATAAATCTTTTTCGGGATAATTGTACGTATTTCTCTGTCAGGTGTACAGCTCTGCTTTGTGAGAAGAGCGAGCGGACGTTCAAGCTTAACGGCCTTTTTCCACTCTCCTTTATCTATCAGACGCGCATCGTGTGTTTCACCGAAATAGATGTTTGTGCGCGTTATGTAAGAATCACGCCACTCGACATCGGTATCGGACTTTGAAACAAGGTTTTTACCCTCAAGAATCTTAAAAGCGAGCTTAAGCTGACCGTATTCCACCATACCTTCGTTGCGGCTCTGATTCTGTCCGTACCAGCCCGAACCTATGTGGAACTCAACAACGTTTTCACCCTGCTTCACAAGCCTTGAAATGTCATTCTCGACATAGTTAATACGGTGGATTATCGTATCATAAATCGGCATATGTATTTTTGTAAGATCACGTTTTTCATAGTTTGTCCAGGCAGGAGTAAGGAGTGCATCCGTTACGGGCTGACCGTTGACTGTGATGTGTGAAAAACCGAGTCCGCTTGAAATAAGCGTAACGTCAGACGTATCACTTACATTAAAAGTTTTGCGTGCGTATACGGCAACGCTCTTCTTTTCGAAGCCCACCCAGTCGCAATCGTCAAACACAAGATCCATCTGCATATCGACGTGAGGCAGATTTTCATCCATAAACTCAACGCCTGCAATCGCAAAGCCGAATTTTTCATAGAAAGGTACTGCGTGAGTCTGACCGCTTATTTTAACTGTTTTTGCACCGAGCTGTTTAGCCTTATCAATAAGGGCTTGAGTAACCTTTGCGCCCAATCCTGTGCCGCGCATTGATTTCTTTACAGCTATTCTGCCAAGCTTCCACACTCCCTCTTCAAGGTTGATAAGCCGACCCGTTGCAACTGTTTTGCCACCTTCTTCAACAATATAGTGCCAGGCAACAGCCTCATACTTGTCATCCTCAAGATGAGCGGGATAATGCTGCTCACCTACAAACACCTCATCCCTAAGCGGCTTTGCAAGCTGATGTCCTTCAAATCCGTAATACCATTTTTCTGTCATAACAAACACCTCACTGTTCTGTTGCGGTTAAAAAGCTGAGTATTTCCTCTTTACTTGCATTCACGCTGCCCTGAATCATTTCGGGCTTGCCTCCGCCTCTGCCGTTAAGCGCGGCATTAAGCTGCTTTGCAAACGCAGAAAGGTTTGTGTTTTTACTGCCGAGACAGTATTTATAGCCGTTTTCAGCCGCAGCGAAAGCACCGAATATACCTGAGCAAAGCTCTTTGCCTGCATTTACAATTTCGCGCAGACCGTCACTGTCCGCATCATCGGCAAAAACACATACGTTGCCCTTCGATTGCTTAAGACGACTGATATATTTTTCCGTCTTTTCTTTATTGAGCCTGTCAATCTCAAAATCAAGCTTAGCCTTCTCTGCCTTAAGCTGCTCAACCGCCTGAGCAATTTCATTTTCCTTTGCACAAAGAGAAGCGGACACGGCACTGACACTGGCGCATCTTGCACAATAATCCTCAAGAGCATCAAAGCCGCACTTAAGCAGAAGCCTCGTGCCACCTCTGTGACTTTGATGAGAAAGGATTTTGATAAGGCCGATTTCGCCCGTATACAAAACGTGGGGAGCACAGCAGGCGCACAGGTCATACCCCTCGATCTTTACAAGGCGCACATCCTCCGTAAGCTCAAGCTTACTCCTGTATTCCAACGTTTCGAGCTCCTGCTTGGTAGGATAAAAACAACTGACGGCAGCATTATTGAACACAGCGTCGTTAGCTATACGCTCAATCTTGCGTACATCTTCCTCTGTCAGCGGACCGCTGAGATCAGCCGTGATACCGAAAGTGCCCATATGAAAGCCCGTGTTTTCGTAACCGAAAAGTTCATGTGCAACACCGCAAACTATATGCTCGCCCGTATGATTCTGCATCCTCGGAAAACGCACAGACCAATCAACTGCTCCGTGAACAGAAGTACCGACAGCAAACTCACGCTCGGTAAGATGATATATTACGCCGTTTGTTTCGTTTACATCTTTGACTGCAGCACCGTCAAGCGTACCCTCATCAGCAAGCTGACCGCCTCCGTTAGGGAAGAAAGCCGTTGCTTCAAGTGCCGTATTCCAGCCGTTTTCAGCAGGCAAGCACTCGGTTACAACCGAATCAAACTCCCTGATATGGCCGTTATCGTACAATCGTTTTGTAATTATCATAAGGTTTACGCTCCGTAAAATATAAAATAATTCTAAAAAAGCCACTTCGCCGCATAAAACGGGAAGTGGCGCTTTTGTAAGCTTATATCAAATTATTCTTCCTGTGCTATAACGTAGCCGTCGCTTTCGACGTAAACACCGTCGTCAACAGCGTTCTGAGCAAAGGGATTATAAACTGTGCTGTCGGTAATAACATCGGCAATATCAAATTTTGTAATTTCAGCATCCGGCATAATATACTTTTTCATCGCCGACACCTTCTTTCAAACTGTATAATACGTTGACGGACATACTAATATCACTAATCACGATGTGATTATACAACATATAGATAAGGTTGTCAATAACTTATCTATAAAAAAATAATAAAATTTTACAATTTGAATACAGCGCGTCCGGCCTGTATTGACATACAATTTTCTATAATATATAATCGAATGGAAAACAGCGTTACAAGGAGGCTTTATTTTGGCCAAACGTGAAGATCTTATAAAACAGTTTGCTGAAGCGGAAGAAAAGCACCCTGTGCAGAACAAAGAAGAACCCATAGTTGCAGGTTCGGTTACAACACCCGGCAAAACCGCTGAAGATAACATAAGCCATCATGGCGGAACAGTTAAAAGAAAAAGCCGCAAGGCACGCAAAAAATTCTTTTCCGCAGTACACAATATACTGACTGATAAAACACTGAGCAAAATGCTTAACGTGTTTTTATTCTGTATGATAGTAAATGTTGTTGAGTACTTTGTGATTATCAACTATTTGCACATACCCACAAAAGGTGCGCTCGGCAAGCTCCTCGGTGCACTCATCATACTCGGTTATATGTACACAGCCAGACTCAAGCCGCACAACATTGGCCTGAGCACCAACCCGAGAGCCATACGCGGCGGCATCAGAAACGCGCTTATATTCAACCTTGCAATCATCCCCGCTTACATTCTGGAGTACTTATATCTCGTGCTTATTAAACGGAAAGATGTTATAATACGCATTTTCGCATACGATGCAGCAATATCGGAAGTTGGCTTTGTTTACTTTTTAGCGAACATTCTGCTGCTGGTTGTAATAACCGCACTCTCCGTTGTTATGCTTGAGGTTCTTTTCAGAGGAATACTTACAAAAATGGGCAAGGGCAAATTCGGATTCTGGCAAACCGCGGTTATCGTATCGATATTCTACTCTATCTGGTACCTCGTCGTTCCCCTTTCAAAACTTACGGCAGGCTATTCAATGAGCCAGATTATTTCGCTGTGCATATTCTACCTTGTTTTCGAGTTCTTCCTTTCGCTCAAGTGGTGTATGTGTTCAAGAGCCACCGGTTCCATATGGCTGAGTGTATTTGACCACTTTATATTCAACTTTTCCGTCAACCTTATTCACGTTATCAATATGAGCGACACGTTGAATCCGACAGACAACTACAGAAATTACAGACTTATCGTCATCCAGATTGTTTCATTCATCATCTGCTTCTCATATTACAAGATGAAGATGAGAAAGAAGGAAAAGCTTTTGCAGGCAGTAGGTGTGCGCAGCATCTACTCGTTCGACAGCCTTGCCGAAATGAGCGAGGAAGACGTAAGCAGACAGGCTGAAAGAATCAAAACAGCAGACGGTGAAATTGATGCTGAATACCTTAAGCTGCTCGAACGCAACAAGCAAAAGCAAAACAACGGCTGATACCATCAACGTACAGGGCTTGCACCAACACCGGCAGCAAGCCTTGTTTTTGTTTTTATGTGCTTAAAATAAGTTGACGGTGCTGACAGCATAATGTATAATGTATAATAATTAAAATACTGTCTAACACACGCAAAGGATAACAATGAACTACACATATACACTCAAAAGAAGCAAGCGTAGGACAATTTCACTCACAGTAAAATCCGACTGCTCGATATTGGTACGTGCGCCGCTCACAGCAACCAATGCACGCATTGACGAGTTTGTAAACTCAAACAGTGCATGGATAGAAAAGCAAATTGCAAGAACTCGTATGATGACCGAGCAAAAGGAAAACTTCAGCCTTAATTATTCAAGTAAAATTTGCTTTTTCGGTTGCAGACTGCCGATTGAAAAAGCAAACATACGCAAAGCAGAACTCAAAAGCGACAGGATACTTATGCCCGACGGACTTGAAAGTGAGCAAATTAAAGAACAACTTGTCACACTGTACAAGAACACTGCACGGGAATACATAACCGCTCAGCTTCCGTATTTTGCTCAAAAAATAGGAGTTACACCGACTAAATTGAGAATATCGAGTGCTAAAACAAACTGGGGCAGCTGCACCGCTGACAGGGTTAATTTCTCCTGGCACCTTATGATGGCCGAAAGAGAAGTTATCGACTACGTAATTGTGCACGAATTGACACACATACTCCACCACAATCACAGCGACAGATTCTGGGCAGAGGTATCAAAGCACTGCCCTGATTGGAAAAAGTTGAGAGCACGGCTTAAAATTTATTCGGAAATTATTGCAAAAGAAAACTGGTAAAAGGACGGTAATCATAATGAGCAAATCAAGCTCTAAAGCAAGAATAATAATATGCATATTATGTGTGATTCTGGCAGCAATAATGGTTGCGGTATCAATACTTGTTGTACGCCCCAACTATTATGAAAACAATTTTTTTGCTCCGATTCCGACTAACCTTAGTAAAGGTTGGTCTACTGAGCAGGAACCGATTTTCAGCGATTTTTACGTATCCGCCAATGCTTCCGATAACGGTAACGGCACGTTAGAAAATCCATTTGCAACAATCGAACAAGCGAAAGCGGCAGTAAGAAAGCTGAAAAAAGACCAGATTAGCCACGCAGTTGTTGCTATAATGGCAGGCACATACGATATAAGTTCAATTGAGTTTACCGAAAAGGATTCCGGCACCGAGATATGCCCCGTTATTTACAGCTCCTACGGTGACGGTGAGGTTGTTTTTGAAGGCGGAATCAAAACCGGTGACAGCGTAACACCCGACGGCAGTGCAATAATAAACATAAACGGCGCAAAGCACATCACGTTCAGCGGTATCACCTTCCGAAACACCAAAGGCTGTGCCGTAAGAGCAACAGGCGAAAATATTGATATTTCCTTCTGCACGGTGCAAAACACCGGCGGAAACGGCATAGAAATAAACGGCAATTCCATAAGCATAACTCACTGCCAAATTTCCGACACGGGTGCTTCGGCAATCAAAATAAGCGGCGGAAACCGCAATACACTTACACACGGCAACTGCTCTGTTGACAACAACCTTATATCCTCCACATCAAAATTCGACAAAACAGCACCGAGTGTAATTCTCGAAGGCACCGGCAACTCATTCACACACAACGAAATTGTCAACTCCCCTGCTACCGCAGTTTACTACAGCGGAAACGCAAACAAAATTGAATACAATTACATCCACAACACCTGCTATGAAGGCCTCGATTTATCGGCTGTTGATTCACCTATGCGTTGGGACTGTTACGGCAATTTTATACGTTACAATCTCATCAGCACAATCGGCAACGGAGCTGACCCGGTCACGGGAATAACAGCGTGCTCAGGCACCGAAATCAGAGGAAATATGTTCATCAACATCAAAGGTATTGCGATGAACTTCAATGGCGGCAGAAACATCAATTTTACAAACAATATAATTCACAACTGCACTACACCCATTCTTTATAAAGCCGCCGAAATCGGTGCAGATAACCCTGCGTGGAAGTCCCTTACCGAATCTCCTTACAAATCTGAAGCCTGGAAAAATGCCTACCCGGACTGCTACGCACTCAAAACCGACTACTCCGCTATGACTGACCCGTTATTTGCCGCAAACCCTGCAAACAGCGTCATCAAAGATAACATTATCTTGCAGACAAAAGCCAAAATCGGTGAAATCGGTACTGAAGCCGACAGCTTAAGCAACATAAGCGGAAATATGCTGCTCAAGTTAAACGAAACAAAAATATTCATCGATGCAAAATCGGGCAACTACCGCATCGACGACAGCAGCCGAGTAAGAAGCGAGCTTCCGGATTTCAGAAATATTCCCTTTGATTCTATCGGCAGATATTGATAAAAGTTAAACAGCTGCTCACCAAACGGTGAACAGCTGTTTTTGGTTTTATTCAACTGTAAAATGCTTTCTCAGCCAGTTAACGCTGAGTTCTGCCCACTTACAGGCATCCGGGTTGAGCTTACCGTTACAAACGCACGGTGTAGCAAGAGAGAAACCGTGACCGCCTTGCTCGAACAGATGCATTTCAAAATCGACACCGTTCTCCGCACAGGCAGATGCAAACGCAAGCGAATGCTTAACCGGCACAAGAGTATCGTCTACAGCGGCAAAAATAAAGGTAGGCGGTGTTTTATCGGTTACGTACTCGTTAGTTGAAGGCACGTCACACTGAAGCACCTCACCAATTTCAGAAAGAATACAGGGATAACCCAGCACAAGGGCGTTGGGCTTATTCTCACCGATTGTGCCGATCGCACTGCAAAGATGACCGCCGGCAGAAAAACCGATTGCGGCAATTCTCTGAGGATCGACACCAAACTTTTCGGCATTGTCGCGGATATATTTCATTGCACGTTCGGCATCTGCAAGAGGTTGCTCAAAGCTATAGCCCTCACCGCGTCTGCCGACAGTATAGCGCAGAACAAAGGTATGGTACCCTTCAAGCGCATAGATCATAGCTATCGGATCAGCCTCGCGGTCTGAGCACATACCGTAACCGCCGCCGGGAATGACAAGCATCGCAGGGCGTAAGTGTAGATTGGGCATTTCGGGAGAGCTATCCTGCAGGTAAGCAGTAAGGCTAACACTCTTATCTTGAGCAAAGTATTCGGTAAACATCTTCATTATTAACACCTCAGAAACATTCTAACAAAAACTCAAAAAAAGTAAATATGTTTTCAAACATTTGCTTTAAATATTTATATCAATTATATCAAACGATAATATCGGTGATTGAAATGAACAGAGAACAGTATCTGCGAACGAGAATTGCAGAAATTGCCGAAGAATTATCGGGCAAAAAAATGCCGCCCGTTCAAAGAAGAAACCTTGAGCGGGCGCTGAAATTTTATATAGAGGATTTGCGAAAAAATCAGTAAGTGAGCTTGGAGTTTATATCTCTTATCATATCCTCATCAAGCTTGACTACCTTACGGTCGTATGTGAGTATTCCGTTGACCTCATTCTCAACGTCACTGACCTGCGTATAAACAAGAGCACAAAGCCCACGCTTGATAAGAGGAATTACCTGCATCGTGTGAAGGCGCCTGTACGCATTGGAAAGCGACTTCTTATTGCCGAACATAAGGTAACCGAAGCACTTTTTGATATTCCAGACGTGGTCTTTTACAATAGAGCTGTAGCCGCCGTACTCACTGACAACAAAAGCACGGTCATCCAGAAAATAAGGATGGAGCGGAACGATATATCTGTGGATGCTCTTGAAATCACCGCCACCCTGATCGTGCCAACCGCTTGCGTGGTCAACAAAACGTGACGGATCGAGCGACTTGACGTGAGCAGCAACGTTCTTTGCATCGAACTGACCCCAGCTCTCGTTAAAAGGTACCCATGTGCAGATAGACACACAGTTGTAAAGAGCGGCTATCATCTCATCCAGCTCTGTGAGAAAATATTTCTTGCCCTGCTCATCCTTACGGTCATAAAGACCGCTGATTTTATCGGTCATATTCTTGACACCGATATTGGGCAGAACACCTGCAACAAGCTGATTCACATCGCAGCCGTTCGGCATATCCTGCCATACGAGCATTCCGAGCCTGTCACAGTGGTAATACCAACGCAGAGGCTCTACCTTGATGTGTTTTCTGAGCATATTATAGCCAAGATCCCGCATTTTTTCAATATCGTAAATGAGAGCTTCATCGCTCGGCGCTGTGAGACCGCCATCAGGCCAATAGCCCTGATCAAGCAGACCTTTCTGGAAATAAGGCTTGTTGTTAAGGCATAGCCTTACAATACCTTTTTTATCTCTGCCGAGGCTGTACTTACGCATACCGAAGTATGATTCGACCGTATCGATAACCTCACCGTCTGAAACCAACTCAAGCCTGAGACCGTAAAGGAACGGTGATTCGGGTGACCAAAGCTTCTGTGACGGAATTTCCACCTTGCCCTCACCGGTAAACTCCTTAACCGCAACGGCGGTTTCACCATCGTATACGGTTGCTCTAACGTCTGCCCTGCCCATTACACTGACAGCAACGTTTACCGAAGAAGTGTCGATATCGGGGGTAACCCTGAGTGATGAAATATAGGTTTGCGGAACTACTTCAAGCCATACCGTCTGCCAGATACCGGAAGTAGATGTATACCAGAAACCGACAGGCTTTGAAATCTGCTTACCTCTGGGCTGTGTACCTTTATCTGTCGGGTCAACAACTTTAACAATAAGCTCATTCTCCTGTGCAAGGTAATCTGTTACATCAAAGCTGAACGGACAATATCCGCCTGTATGTCCACCGATATTTTTTCCGTTGAGGTAAACCTCGCACTTCCAATCGACAGCGCCGAAATGAAGAAGTACGCGCTTACCGGCATAATCCTCATTAACGGTAAAGCTGCGGCGGTACCAGAGTGCTTCATCATCGTCAAGCTCATCCTCGACGCCTGAAAGTTCACACTCAATAGCAAAGGGAACAAGTATTTTGCCCTTCACCTTACCCATTTGCTCAGCATCAATATCGGTGATTGAGTAATCGTATTCACCGTTGAGACACTGATAACTCTCGCGCACCATCTGCGGACGCGGATACTCACTGAGCGGACACTCTCTGTTTACATCTTCTGACCATATAGTTCTGATTGTACTCATCTGAAACTCCTTTATTGTAATTGTGCCTTATTACATCGGCAACTGATTAATAAACGTATTGTTGATACAGTAATTCTGCAAGAAAAGCGAATCCGCCTTGTCTACAACACCGTCATGGTTGACATCTGCCGCAATATACTGGGCATAGGTGAAATCCTCAGGATACAGTGCTCCGTCTGCAAGAAGGTTAACATAATATGCATCAGTGTGGTTGATGTAACCGTCGCTGTTAACATCGCCGTAAATTACAACGTTAGCCATGTGAAGCCAACCGCCGTCATCATCAAGAAGAACAACCGTAACACCCGTATAAAGTCTGTCCGTGTTTTCAAGTTCAAAAATAATATCTTGATCATAAATCACAACATCGATATTTGCAATATGACTGCGCAGTTGCGCAGCGGTCATATTGAAGTTCGGATATATACCGTAGATGTACGAACCGCCGTCATCACTGCTCATTTTGAGGAATGATGTAGAAATAAACGATATCTCACCGGGTCTGTCAAATATGGCACGAATCGTCATATTTGATACAACATGGTCAAATTTCGCATCCCAACCGACAAAATCATAGCCAGCCATTTCAGGCGCCGGGGGTGTATTAACCTTACCGCTTCTGCAGGTTGCCGCCATAAGATACGGTTCATCTAAAACCGTAAATGTAACAGTATAGATAACCGCATCGGAACCGTCTGCATTTGCAAAAACAGGATGTGATGCACCCTGTGCCCAAATAAGCTCCGTACCGTTCGCATTAAGGAAGTAAGCGGCAGCACCATTTGCCGCCTGATACTCAGTCTGAGCAGTACCTACAACACTAGCCCCCTCGCCTGCAGTACCTTCAAGGTAATAGCAAAGCTCAGCCTGATAGGTCTCGTCATACTCACTGCAAATTGAACCGTAATATGATACAGCGGTAATTTTACCGCCGTTATAAACGGAATACATATCTCCAAAAGATGCGCCGACAATACCGCCGATATAACTGCTGCCGGTAACCGCACCCGTGTTACCGCAGTTTGATACCGTACCGTAGTTTCTTCCGACAATTCCGGCACCCTCTGTTGCAGCCGCAGTACCCCTGATCGCACCTGTATTATAGCACATATTTACCGTGCCGATATCACCGGAGCCGAGAATACCGCCATAAGCAATCCGGCCGATAACCTGTGAAGAGTTATTACTGTAGCAGATTTCACCGTTGCTGTAACCGACAATACCGCCCACAGCTTGTTCACCGTTAACAACACCGCCGACAACCGAGCATTCTGAAACATAACAGCTGTCAGCATAACCGACAACTGTGCCGACATTGTTTCTTCCGCTGACGGTTGCATCTTCAAGAATAATCGATTCAACCAGCGCATTTACGGCATAGCCGAAAAATCCGACATTGTCACTGCCGCTGATATTGACAAATTTAATTGAGTGGTTGCCGCCATAGAAGGTGCCGCCAAAAGGCCTTAACGCTGTGCCGAACGGTATAAAGTTGCTTGCAACATCCGGACTGTGCAGCGTAATATCAGCCGTTACAACATAATTGAAGTAGTTGTAGTCGCTCTCATTATTGACAAAGGCCGAAGCCAGGTGAAGATCGCGCTCATTTTCAATAAGGTAAGTGTTTGTCGCAGAACCTTTCTTAAGTGAAAAATCGAACGCAGGGTTTGAAGCATCGGCAAATATCGGATAATATCCGTTGTGCGACCAGAAATCCGTGCCGTTTTCACGGTTCATCACACCCGAAATGTAGCCCGAATAGAACCAAGTGTAATCAGCCGCCGTACCGTAAGAAGATTTGCCGAAACGTTCACAGTAATAAACACTCGTCGCGGTAACTGCCTGGGTCGAAGGACAAATTGCATCAACATTCTGACCCGAAAGAAGCGCGTACGAATGAGCTTGTGATGCGTTGATTGACGATGCCTCAGCCGCCAGACCGCCCGCAAGTGCGATACCGTTGACGTTGCCCGAATTATAAAAGTAAGACATATTCAGCGAACCTGTGCCGAGGATACCTCCTGCATAATTCGCGCTGACGTTACCGCTGTTGATATTGAGCGTTCCGTCAAGATCACCGCTTGCGATTATTCCGCCGGCATATGTGCCGCCAGTAATCTGAGCCGTATTTACGGCACCGTCTATCCGAGCTGACTGTACACTGGCAATGATACCGCCTGCGTTACAATCGGCTGTAACCCTGCCAACGTTTTTGCAGCTTACAACGTTGACAGACTGACCGGAAACATATCCTGCAATACCGCCGGCATAATCGTAAGCGCTTACAGGTGCAGTATTTTCGCAAGAAAGCATCATAGCCCCGTCGCCGCTCACAACACCGACAATACCACCGGCAAAGCTGCCGCCTATATAAGATGTGGAGCCTGCCGCAGCATAACGATCAACCGTTACTTTACCGCCAAAAGTACATCTGCTTATATTCGTAGAAGTCTCACCCGCTATACCGCCTACACTCTCAACGCCGACAAGTATACAGTTCGCATTACAATCCGTGAGCGTACCGTCACTTTTGCCGACTATCGATCCGATACGTCCATACCCTTCAAAATACGACCTGGCAACGTTAAGTTCTTTGATTGATGCATCTTTAGTTATAATACCGAAAATACCCAAATCCGATGCCAAAGCAGACATAGCATCGTGTTTAATATAAAAGCCGGTCAGCGTGTGTCCGTCTCCGTCAAATTTGCCTTCGTAGAATTTGACGTAATTCTCCTGATTGTTATAATCGTAACCGCCAATGGGTTCCCAGATTTCAGCATTCGGGTAAAAAGAAACCACACCGCCCACAACAGCATACTTGCCGTCGTTCATCTCAATATCCGCAGTGAGCCTGCCGTTGATTGCCGTATTGCCGAAATTAACCTCATCCCTAAACCAGATAAGCTCATCAAGGTTTGAAATAAGGTAATAGCCGTTTGAATCCTTCGCAACGGCAAACCTCGCGTAAATATCCGTTTGCTCAATGATTTCGGTTGAAAAATCAAATATTTTACCGTTTTTATCCGTCCAGCCTACAAAGGTCATACCCTCGGGCGGTGTAGGATCTGACGGAACGGTTGCGGCAAAGCCGTGAGTGACCGTCTGAGTTGAAATAACCGTACCGTCAATGTTGCGGAAGGTTACATCGTAACTGTCTCTGACGAGACCTGTTATCTCAACCGTCTGATCCTCGGTAATATTACTGATTGTGTATATGATACCATACTTGGCATTGAGCTTTTCACCGTTTGAATAGACTTTGATATCCGAGTTCATATAGATATCAGCCAATTCAACCGAAAACGCAAAGTTGCCGCCGTATTCAACCTCTGTGGAATATTCCGGCAAGGGATAAATCGTAAACGCTTCGCTTTCGGGAAGAGTAACGGTATAAGTATTCAGCGCAAGCTCACCGATTGTAATTACGATATTCTCCGTTACGTTATCAACGGTATATTTACCGCCTCTGAGCGCAACACGAGCCTTATTTGCCCAGACCAATATTTCAGACTGAGTGTAGGCAGGGTCAACTTCAACCGTAAACGAATAATCCTCACCGTAGTAAACAACCATACTGCCGTTTTCGGGAATAACCTTAAAGTAATCCGACTCGGGCAAAGTGACGTAGAATCGGCTGGAAATATCGCCGGTGAACATATAAAAATCCGCTGACTTAGGCGATTCTCCGCTCGATATGAAATTCGTTCCGTCGCCCAATGCCTGAACCGTGAAATAGTATTTGCCGTACGTGGTAAAGTGTCCGCCGAAATTACAGCTGTATGCATCTGTAACGGTAAAACTCTCCTTGAGTTCATAGCCTACTTCATTGAAATAGTAAAGATTTACAAGATAGCCCGTTGCATTGCCGACAGGGCTCCACCTTGCAACAGGATTGGTCGTACCGGAACCGTCGATAACCGTATCGTCCCAATATATTTTACGCGGCGGATTGAGCATAGGCGTGCCCTCAAACGTAGCACGGAAATACTTTTCACCCGAATACTCCGTAATTTTTGAACCGGGAGAAGAATTGCCTGCACCGACCTTGCCGTTGGCACTCCACTCAACAAAAGCCTCATCGCCGTAGAGAGCAAAGGCTTTGCCTGTGGCTTTTACCTCAACGTCCGTATTACCGCCGCTGAGATAAACGTTACCCTTTGACGAATATAAGCCGTTACTGCCGGTAAGTCGGATTCTGCCTGAGGTTACGTTAAGATCGCCAAAAGTATACATACATCTGGTTGATGTGTGAATATTCACATTACCCGTAGTGCTGATTTCGATACCCTTGATAGCCATAATTCCTGCAAGAGCGTTTATGTTGAGCGAAACGTTATCCGTAATGGTAACTCTGTAGTCTGTATTGATAGCGTAGGAGTTATCACAGACAAGTGTAAGAGAGCCGTCACCCGTGAATTTGACGTTGCCTATGATAACCATAGCGTTCTTGGCCGAAGCGTAGATATAGTTATCACCCTTGAGATTAATTGTGAGGTTGCCGCTGTAAGGGTAGACAAAAAGCTCGGATTTCGGCTTGATGGTAGTGCCGAAATTCTCAAGCGTAAGCACATCATCAGAAGCATCGTAATGCCAATGAGAAAGAGCAAGTGAACCGAGGTCGGTATATTCTTTGTAGTAAGTTATATCATCGATAACCATACGCATAATACCGGCCGCCTGTGTCTTCGGGAAAGAAGACATAATACACAGTGAGGCCAGCATGACGCAAACGGTTGCAAGCAGAATTTTTTTTGCGGTTTTCATTAACCGCACCTCCAGACAATCTATATTCACAAACATAGTTTAATAAACTATAATTAAACATATTAATTATAATACAATTGTTTTAAAAAGTCACCTTCTTACGATAATTTTAGTGTAGAAAATATCATCAAACGCTTGTTTATTTTAACCAAATGTGGTTAAATAGAACCAGTAATAATCAAGGAGGAAACGCAAATGGTTACACACATCGTATTCTGGAACGTCAGAGATGACGAGAAAAAGCAGGAAAACATGGAGCATATGAAAAAAATACTCACCGCACTTGTCGGCAAGGTAGACGGACTTCTAAGCGCTCAGGTCGGATTTAATTTCAACCCCAAAGGTTATGACCTCGCTCTCTACAGCACTTTCGAAAGCAAAGAGGCTCTTGAAGGCTACCAGATGCACCCCGAACACCTCAAAGTTAAGGAGTTTGTGCACTCAGTTATCACCGACAGATGTGTAGTAGACTTTGAAAACTGAAAATAGGCATAAAATATTAAAAAATTGTATTGACAACGCTTGCTTAATTTGCTAAAATGTTCCCGTTGTCAATTTTGCGGTAACAAGGTTGTCACATTTGCGGGTGTAGTTCAATGGTAGAATCCCAGCCTTCCAAGCTGGTCGTGTGGGTTCGATTCCCATCACCCGCTCCATTGTGCGCTGGTAGCTCAGCTGGATAGAGCAACTGCCTTCTAAGCAGTAGGCCAGGGGTTCGAGTCCCTTCCAGCGCGCCATTTATGGTGGACATAGCTCAGTTGGTTAGAGTGCCAGGTTGTGGCCCTGGAGGTCGTGGGTTCGACTCCCATTGTCCACCCCATGAAAACGCACAAAGCTCCGCAAAAGCTTTGTGCGTTTTTCCTTATTAAGCTGAATATTGGGGCGTCGTCAAGCGGTAAGACAACAGACTTTGACTCTGTCATTCGCTGGTTCGAATCCAGCCGTCCCAGCCATTTCGAGTGTTCATAACGGATTCAAGTTGTGAACACTCTTTTTCTTTGCTGAAAATCATATTATTTATTGGTCGCAGACTGTTGAGGTCTGCCACCTTTTTTATGTTTTATGCCGTTATGCTTTCAGGTAATGCTTTGGGTATATATGTCACCGCTACTCCTTGACGGGTATCGTTGCTGAACAATTCTTCTTCCTGTATCGGCAATTCAATATAACCCACAAATCGGTAATAAATAACTATTCTCTGCGTTTTGTTTTTGCCCGTTCCCTCTGTTTCATAAACATCAATATGGTCTATGAGTTCGTGAAGCAACGGTGCAGTTATTGTTTCCATACGCATAAACTTTCGTATTGCTGAAACAAAGGTTTCTTTATCCTGCTCTTTGTTTTTCAGAAGGAGAATATCATCACGCAGTTTGGAAATTCTGACTTTCAGTTCTGCTCTTTCAACCTCATATTTGCGTGACATGTGCATAAACCATTCATCTGTTACCTTACCGCTTACGTTATCCTCATAGAGCTTTTCGTACAGATTTGCTACCTTTTCCTGCCTTGACATACATCTCTGCAGTTCACTCTGCAGATACTTTTGCTCTGTAAGCATATCCTTGTTGGTTTTCTGTGACAATATTTCCGCAAAGGCATCTTCGTCATATTTCAGATACGATACCATCTTTTTAAGTTCAAGCATTACAATTTGTTCAATCGCATCTGCTCTGACATAATGCCTGCTTTTGCAACTGCCTCTGTAATCCTTGTAGTAGTTGGAACAGCTGAAATAGTGAATATCCTTGTTTCGTGTGTTCACATGAAACCACAGTTTTTTACCGCAATCAGCACACCGCAGGAAATCGCAAAATATGTTTTTATCAGCGTTCTCAGGTTTAGGGTCTCTTCGTTTGCATTTCTTGACAAGCTGTTGTACCCTCTCAAAAGTCTCACGGTCAATTATCGGCTCGTGAACATCTTTGAAAATCTTCCAGTTCTCTTCAGGATTCAAGTGTCTTGTTTTGTTCTTGAAAGATTTTGAGTATGTTTTGAAATTGATAACATCTCCGCAGTATTCTTGGCGGGATAAAATCTGACCGATAGTTGAGCTTTTCCATTTGTACGGATTAGGCTGTACCTTTTTACCGCCCCTGCCGATACCTCTGTCTTTCCAGTATGCGGTACAGTTTTTGATTTCTCTGTCCTGTAGAGTCCTTGCAATTTTGTCCTGACCGTAACCCTCAAGATAAAGCCTGAAGATTTCTTTGACAACTGCTGCGGCACCCGGTTCTATTACCCACCTTTTAGGATTTTCGGGACTTTTCATATAACCATACGGCGGTTGAGATAAAGGTTCGCCCATATTACCTCTGATTCTTTTGGCTGAACGAACCTTCTTTGAGATATCTCTTGCATACATCTCGTTCATGACATTCTTGAACGGGATTATTTCGTTTTCACCTTCTGCACTGTCAACCAAATCTGTAATGACTATAAAGCGTATGTTGTTTTCGGGAAAGTAAGATTCAGTATAAAGACCGACCTCAACATAGTTTCTTCCGAATCGTGACATATCCTTTACGATAATGGTTGAGATATATCCCGCTTCAACATCCTCCATCATTCGTTTGAAGCAGGTCGGTTGAAGTTTGTGCCGGTAAAACCGTCATCAACATAGAACTTGGTATTTTCGAAACCTTTTTCTTTAGCATACCTTGATAACATGATTTTTTGAGATATGATTTGTCAAGGGTATTTTCTCCTAAAAATACTTTTTAAGTTTAATTTTTTGCTTGATGACTCAATGCAGTGTGGTTATTACACTACATCAAATACTATGTACTTAGATGATGTGTTTGTTATGTAAAAAGACTTAAAACACAAGCTGTTTTTGTGACAATAAATTCCAAGATTCTTACAAGCGGCATATCCAGGTCAATTCTTTGACCTTTCCAAGGCATAAACATAGTTATCCACCAATTTGTCTGTTTAATCAAGCCAACTTTTCCATCATAATCAACCTTCATATGTGTTTTAACTTTCAAGTTGTCTTTGTCGATATCATAGAAGCCTCGCTTAGCTCTTTGCTCATCTTCTTGAACATAAATGCCTATTTCTGCTCCGGGTCCTAAATTCCAATAGTCACCTTTCCAACACCAAACAGCATCAATCGGCGGGAGCATTGCTCTCGCTTTTACAAATGATGTCTTATGTAACGGCTTTGAAATTTAAAACAATCTTAAAGGCATACTGTTTTCTAATCCCGCATCACCAGAAGCATTCGCCACGTACAGTATCAACAAAGGTGAGGGGTGCGATAATTTTCTCTTAGCATATCGCCAGCCTTAGGCGGATTCATATCCGCAATCAATCACATCGTTATTCAATTGTCAAATTAAAATTTAATTTACTATACCGCACAGAACATTTGTTTGTTAATAGACTTTGTAAAAATTTTCAAATCATATTTGACGGCGCAAGTGACGTCATCATTTCAAAAACATTCTGAGTTCTCGGTGAGTTGACGGCAGATATGACGTCATGAAATACTATTTTAAAAATAAAACTGCCCTCACAAGGAGAGCAGATAAAACCTTTATGCGTTATTTTTGGTTATTTTAATATATTCCGATGGTGTCATGTTATAAAACCTTTTAAACACCGTTACAAAATATGCCTGTGAAGAAAAACCGACTTCAATGCATATTTCTTTTGATGACCTTCCGTCAAGAAGCAGACTCTTTGCTTTTTCAAGTTTTTGTCTCAAAATATATGAACTGAGATTTTCTCCGATTTCCCTTTTGAAAACCTGCGACAGATAATCTGATGAAATTCCGCAATGCTCTGCAACAGTGGAAACACTTATTCTTTCACCAAGGTTTTCGTTTATATATTTGATGCAGTTTCTTATATGAGGAGAAAATTCAGGTTGCTTCTTGTTCTTTTTCACATCCTGCGTCAGTTTTAATATTTCAATACCGAGGCACATAAATATTTCATTTTTATCCGCAAGCGAATCAATCGTTTTAATAACTCTGTCCGAAAATTCATAGGCTTTGCTTTCGTTGAGTCCGCCTTGTATTGCATATCGGGTTGCAAGGGTGATTGCGCTGACCGCCATATATTTATGCTGCATCAATTCATTGTCGGACATTTTGCCCATAACAATAAGAGAATCAAGATTTTTTATCTGCATCATCAATGAATCAATATCACCTTGCTGAACGCAGGAGAACAAGCGGATTTCTGCGCTGTACGGTGTGTGCTTTTCAAGCGTGTTTTTCTCTATTGTCTTAACGGTTACGAGTTCGCCTATGTTCATTGAATCACATCTTTTCTTTAAGCTTTTTCATTTCTTTTTTCAGTCGGGCATTATTCAAATCTTCCCACAGCGGCATTATAAGTCCGCCTTTGAGTCTCATTGCTACTTCGTGCATGGAAGCGTAATAAGCAACCCTGAAATCCGCATATTCCGATAATTTGCATTTCTGTTTGTATGTTTCATACAGACCGTAGGCGTCACCCCACATATTGCGAAGCTGGAACAAATCATATTCTCTGTCTGACCAAAGACTGCCGCAAGGGTCAATAAAAGCTGTGAGTTCCAAAGTTTTGGGGTTAGCCATTATGTTCATTATATTGAGGTCGCCGTGTATGAGTACGGGATTTGTTTTTTCTT
>JAZNMK010000022.1:0-27311 GCA_045579585.1 Acutalibacteraceae bacterium | reverse complement strand
CTAGTAAGACCCCTCATGGACTATGAGGTTGATAGGCTGCATGTGTAAGCGTAGTGATACGTTCAGCTAGGCAGTACTAATAGGTCGAGGGCTTGAACCATTTTTCTCACTTTGGTATTCAGGTTTTTCTTCTCCATCTCACCTTACTTCTTCGCTTTGTTCGGTTTTTAGGGTGCAATCCTAAAGAGCTGTATCGATGATACAGCTCTTTTTGTTTTGTGATTATTTATATTTTGTCGATAATAAAGCCCCCGTACTGCTGCTTATCAGCAATACGAGGGCTTATATGTTTGTTTTACATTAACCGTTCATTTCGTTGAGAATATTTCTTACAAGGTCGGGGCAGTCGGTTATGATACCGTCTACACCTGCTTTGATCATTGCGCGGATATCTTCCGGCTCATCGATAGTCCAAACGTTGACCTGAAGACCTGCTTTGTGAGCTTTCTCAACAAAATCGCCCCTGATACACAGCTTGTGAGGATGTGCGGCGTAGCACTGCATTTTTTTCATTGCTGAATACGGTGGAATAAATGCCATATGTGCTCTGACATAGCCTGCGGGATAAAGATATGCTGTTTTGCAGGTCGGTGCAATCTGTTTGATATACTCGAGAATCTCTTTGCTGAAGCTGGAGATCAGTAGAATGTCGCTGAGACCGCGCTCTTCTACAGCTTGAAGAGTTTTTTTGACGAGTGTTTCACGTCTTGCGTCGTCTTTTTCGGGTTTGAGCTCAATGTTGAGCACCTTGAGGCCCTTGCCGACTGCAAGGTCGAGAAATTCATCGAGTGTTGGCAACGGAGTGCCTTTGAATTCTTCGCTGTAATATGAGCCGAAATCGTAGCTTTTAAGCTCGTTCAGCGTCATCTTCTCAATTTCACCCGTGCCGTTTGAAGTTTCGTCAATGGTGTAATTGTGGCAGATTACGGGCACACCGTCAAGGCTGAGATGAACGTCGGTTTCAAAGCCGTCAGTTCCCATTTCAATAGCTTTTTCAAATGCCGGAATGGTATTCTGCGGAGCGACTTTATTTGCGCCTCTGTGAGCGATAATGTTTACGTTGTACAATTTTACACACCCCTTAGCTTACATTGATTCAGGAACGTTTATTCTAAGCATTGTAAGAACGTTGCAGAGTGTTGCTTTGACACAGGAGCAAAGGTAAAGTCTTGCGTGTGTCAGTGCTTCATCTTCACTGCTGACTCTGCAAGCGTTGTAGAATTTGTGGAAGAGTGTTGCAAGCTCAACGCAGTAGCGTGTTATTCTTGCGGGATCATAGTTTTTTGCAGAGTTTACGATTTCACCTGTGAGAGATGCAAGGTGGCTGATAAGCTCTCTTTCCTCAGGTGCGGTGAGAAGCTTGAGCTCATCGTCAGTGCATTCAACCGTGGTTATATCTTCTATGCCAAGCTTTCTGAATATGCTGCAGATTCTTGCGTGTGCATACTGGCAGTAATACACCGGATTCTGAGCACTCTGCTCAACGGCAAGGTCGAGGTCAAAATCCATCTGTGAGCCGGGCTCGCGGATGTTGAAGAGAAAACGTACGGCATCGATCGGAATTTCTTCAAGAAGATCTTCAAGTGTGATTGATTTGCCTGTACGCTTGCTCATTCTTACAACTTCACCGCCGCGTGTCAGACGGACAAGCTGCATAAGAAGAATATCGAGCTTGGAAGAATCTGTACCGAGTGCTTCGAGCACACCCTTCATTCTGGCTACGTGACCGTGATGGTCCGCGCCCCAGATGTTGATAGCCTTGTCGAATTTTCTGCTTTCGAGCTTATTACGGTGGTATGCTATATCAGCTGCAAAATAGGTTGGGTTGCCGTTTGCACGGACAAGAACCTCGTCCTTCTCGCCGCCGTGCTCTGTGGCTTTGTACCAGATTGCTCCGTCCTTTTCATATGTGAGACCTTTTTCCTTGAGCATTGCAAGTGTCTCGTCAAGCTCGCCGCTCTTATAAAGTGAGCTTTCGCGGAACCATACGTCATAATCGATTCTGTATTTGTCAAGGTTGGCGTGCATTTTCTCGATATTGAGAGGGAGCGCAAACTCAACCAGAGCTGCTCTCCTTTCTTCCTCAGATACGTTCATATATTTGTCGCCGTGTATCTCGGCAAACTGCTGTGCACGCTCTTTTATATCTTCGCCGTGGTAGCTGTCTTCCGGAAGTTCAACGGCATCCTCGCCTTTGAAAATCTGCTGATAACGTACATCGAGTGAAAGCCCGAATTTAGCAATCTGATTACCTGCATCGTTGACGTAGAATTCACGTGTAACCTTGTATCCTGCCCAGTCGAGAACGGCTGCAAGGCAGTCACCGAGTGCACCGCCTCTCGCATTACCCATATGCATTGGGCCTGTGGGGTTTGCTGAAACAAATTCAACGTTTACGGTTTTGCCCTCGCCAAAGTCTGAACGGCCGTAATCTTCGCCGCAAGCACGTACATCACGAAGGATTGCTGCATAGTAATCGTCGCTGAGATAGAAGTTGATGAAACCTGCGCCTGCAACCTCGCATTTGGCAACGTATGTGCCCTCAAGATCGAGGTTAGCGCATACCGCATCAGCTATCTGGCGCGGTGCGCGGCGGAAAACACGTGCGCCTGCCATGGCTGCATTTGTTGAAAAATCGCCGTTTGTACGATCTGCAGGAACTTCAATGTTAAATGAAGGTATTTCTGCCTCAGGCAGAGCGCCGTCGGCAATAGTTTTTTCGAAAGCTGAAGAGATTGCTGCTGTCAACTTATCCTGAACATTTTTAACTAATTTAGACATATTTATACCTCGCTTTTATTCAAAACGGAATGTAATCTGCAATTTATTCTGTGAACAGAAGCCTGTGTTGAAATCGAGAGTGTAGCTGAAGAAAAGTTCGCCCTCGTTTTCGCTTACACGGCTTCGCACCTCTTTGCCGTGAACACCGAGCATAAGGTCAACGTATTCTGTGGCATACATACAGCTGTAGCGCTTGCCGGGCTCAACAATCAGCTGTGCGTTGTGTCTGCCTCCAAGGCGCTTCATTGTAACAACACCGTCGATGTAGGATACGGTTGTTTCACTGCCCTTGAAATCCTCTGTTTCGAGATAACGGAGAAGATAACCGTTTTCAAGCTCTTCGTATTTACCGACAGTCGAGAGTTTGGCTGTTTCGGTCTGTCCGTCAACCTCGTGGCTGTCGTTGATTGTTATAACTACCTTGCGGCTCATTGGCATCGCTCCTTTCGCTTGATAGCGAGAGTGATGAGTTTGTCAAGAAGCTCGGGGTAGGAAACTCCGATGTGCTCAAATAGCTTGGGATACATGCTGATTGAAGTGAAACCGGGAATAGTGTTTATTTCGTTGAGCAGAATATGCTCGTCGTTTACAAAGAAATCAACTCTTGAGAATCCCTCACAGCCAAGGGCTTTGTAGGCCTTGATTGCCTGCTTTTTTACAGCTTCAAGCTGTTCGTCGCTGATGCGTGCGGGAATGAAGAGACCGCTTGTGCCTGCAATATATTTGGCATCAAAATCATAAAAATCATTGCAGGGGGCAATTTCACCGGGTGTTGCAACAATCGGGTCTTCGTTGCCGAGTACCGCACATTCAACCTCTTTGCCTGTCACGGTTTCTTCAAGAACAATTTTGCTGTCGCTTGCAAAAGCAACCTCAATGCCGTCGGCAAGGGTGTGAAGGTCGGTTGCTTTGCTGATTCCGACGGATGAACCTGCGTTTGCGGGCTTTACGAATATCGGGTAGCCGAGCTTTTCTGCAGCTTCGTCGAGCATCTTCTGGGGATTGCTTCGGTATTCGTGCTCGGTGAAGCTGAGCCATTTTGCCTGTGCAATGCCTGCTCTGTCGGCAAGTGCGTTTGTAACTGCTTTGTCCATACAGTCGGCGCTTGAAATCATATCGCAGCCAACGAAAGGCAACTCTGCAAGCTGAAGCAGACCCTGAACTGTGCCGTCTTCGCCGTTTTTACCGTGAAGAATCGGGAAAACAACGTCAACCGGTGTTGTAACTGCCTTACCGTCAATGATTTCAACTATGCCGCCCACGGATGAATCGGGCACAAGGTAAGCAGGGCGAAGGTTGGCTTCATCCTCAAGCCACTTGTCTTTGGGCAGAAGAGCGGTTTCACCTGTGTAGCGAAGCCAGCGTCCGTCCTTTGTTATGCCAAGCATTATCACATCATATTTATCACGGGGGATGTTATTGATAACGGAGGCGGCAGAAACAGTTGAAACGTCGTGTTCGCTTGAGTTGCCTCCGAAAAGTGCAAGTACTGTAAGTTTACCCATCATAAATCTCCTTGAGAGCTTATATTTTAAATAATTAATATATTTATACTCATTCAAATACATATAATACCATAAAGGAGAGCTTTGTTCAATTGTTTACTTGCACATATTTTGGTGCATATGCCGGGCAAAAAATATAAAGCGTTGCCGTAAGCAATGGCGGCAACGCTTTTTGGGTAACTGATTTAAAAATTCATTTCGAATATTGTTTTGATACCTTCGACAAAGACACTCAGATATTTCGGAATAAATTCAGCCCAATCAATTTGTTGAATTTTTGCTAAAAAGTTTGCATAAAGATCGGGTGAGAAAAGCCCTTTGACTATCTCTGCAATAATAGCGGGTAATGCAAAAATAATCATAATTGATGAACCCATAGCGAACGGCTTTTTCTACAGTAAATATCAGCCCAGCTTTGAGAAACCGTAGCTGTTTATGAGCGCATCAAGTTTCTGTCCCTGTTTGCACAGCGGACACTCGTGAGAGGGAAGCGTGAAGTAGCCGGGCAGGTCATTGGGGTTGAATACGGAGTTGACCTGAAGGCCGTCACACTCGTCTACCGTTGAGAAGATTGAAGCAACGCCCGAAACCTCACCGCCGTAGTATTTGATTGCTTCAACGGCAGCTTTTGCTGTGTAGCCGGTAGCAACGGAAACAGCGAGAACAAGTACGTGCTTGCCCCTGATCATCGGAACGATGTTGTCACGGAAAATCATTTGCGATGAGCCGGTCATTTCAGGCGTGACAACATAAATGGTCTGATGAGCGTTGATGTTCATAAAGTCGTTTTTGGTAAGCTGGTCTGCAAGGCAGGTGCCGATAACTTCTGTGCCGTCAAGGCAGAGGATAGTATCGATTATAGTGGTGTTGTAGTTATAAGCGCTGCAAAGCTCTTTGGCAACAGCCTTTGCCTCTGAAAGGCGGGATTTCTGGGCAACGACATCTATATAATAATTACTGTGTGAGTGGTTGGTTGCAAAGTGGCCTTTTGAAACGCGAAGGTAAAGATTGCTGCGTTTGGTTTTGATTTTTATTGTATTCTGTGTAGGCATTGAGAGGATTCCTCCTTGGATTGGTTGTTCATACCTCGTGATATGTGTACTTATTGTACAACAAAAGCACAAGAAAAACAAGGACTTTTTAGTGAATTTGTTGTCGAATTTTCATAAGGTGAAAAGTTTTGAGAAAACTGTTGACATATGTGCGGATTTTTGTTATCATCATTGAGCAAACAAAGCAGGAACACCATGTCCTCACCGTCGGGGCTGAGCTCTACGGCGGTCAATACACTTCACTACGGTAGCTTTGCGGCTTATTGTGTGGTTTATTGTATGCGTGGGTGTTTTCTGCCCACGCATTTATTAATTTTTGGGGGTGCTTGAACATTAGTGCTAAAGAACTGCAGATCAATGAAGAAATAAGGGATAAGGAGCTGCGTGTTATCAGCAGCGACGGTGAACAGCTTGGCATCATGTCAGCAAGCGAGGCTCTCCGCCTTGCAGAAGAACGTGATCTCGACCTGGTCAAGATTTCGCCTCAGGCAAAGCCGCCTGTTTGCAAAATCATGGACTACGGTAAGTACCGTTTCGATATGGCTAAGCGTGAAAAAGAAGCCCGTAAGAATCAGCGTGTAGTTGATATCAAAGAAGTCCGACTTTCGGTAAACATTGATACGCACGATTTTGACACTAAGGTCGGCCACGCCAAGCGATTTATCGCAGGCGGCGACAAGGTCAAGGTTTCAATTCGTTTCAGAGGTCGTGAGATGGCTCACACTAACCTCGGTATCGAGATTATGGAGCGTTTTGCACAAGCCTGTGCAGAGACTGCTTCTGTCGAGAAGGCCGCAAAACTCGAGGGACGCCAGATGTTGATGTTCCTCGCACCTAAGCCCAACAAGTAATACTAACAAGGAGGATAAAACAATGCCTAAAATCAAAACTCACTCCGGTGCAAAGAAGCGTTTTAAGCTGTCCAAGAACGGCAAGCCCATGAGAGGTCACGCTAACAAGTCCCACATCCTTACAAAGAAGAGCACAAAGCGTAAGAGAAATCTTCGTAAGACAACTGTTGCAGATGCAACAAACTGCAAGCAGATCAAGCGCCTTGTTCCCTATAAATAATTCGGATAGGGTCGTAACACAAAGTAAAATTATTGGAGGTAACTAATCATGGCTCGTATTAAGGGCGCAACAATGACTCGTAAGAGAAGAAATAAAGTTCTCAAGATGGCTAAGGGCTACTACGGCTCAAAGGCAAAGCTTTTCAAGACAGCTAAGCAGGCTGTTATGAAGTCCGGCCAGTACGCATACATCGGCCGTAAGCTTAAGAAGAGAGACTTCCGCCGCCTTTGGATCTCCCGTATCTCTGCAGCTGCAAAGATGAACGGTATGAACTACTCAACACTCATCAACGGCCTCAAGAAGGCAGGCATCAACCTCAACAGAAAGATGCTTTCCGAAATCGCAATCTCCGATCCTGCTGCATTCACAGCAATCTGCGAGAAGGCAAAGGCTGCACTTTAATAATCGCTAATTCTATCAAGCCCTCGGATATAACCGTGGGCTTGAACTTTTTTGAAAATCTGCCTCGAACCTATATGATATGCGGATTTACAACTACTTTCAGGTGATGATATGCAAACGCTTATAACAGCAAAATCAAACGAAAAAATCAAGGCTGCCGTGCACCTTCGCGACAGTGCGAAGGCGAGGCGTGAGCAGAGTGAATTCTTCCTTGAGGGAGCACGACTCTGTGCGGATGCATCAGGCAGTGTTGAGGTTATCAGACTATTCTACACTGCAAAGGCTGCAGAAAAATACTTCGATGAGGTTTCAATGCTCAAGGAAAGGGCAACGGAGAGCTGTGAGGTATCCGAAGAAATTGCCGCAAAGCTGTCCGATACCTTTTCACCGCAGGGCATATTTTGTGTTTGCAAAACCCTTGACAAAAAACACTATATAGATAAAATATATAGTAACGCAAAAATAATAGCGCTTGAGAACATCCAGGATCCGGCAAATCTCGGTGCAATTGCACGTACGGCTGAGGCTCTTGGCATCGGTGGTGCTGTGCTTTGCGGCTGCTGCGATGTGTATAACCCGAAGGCTCAGCGTGCCGCTATGGGTTCATTGCTCAGGCTTCCGTTTATAACTGTTGAAGATATGAGTCTGGCTATGAAAGATTTTGAGGATAAGGGTTACGTCACCCTCTCATCCACCCCGAGCGAAAGTGCTGAAGATATAACCGTAACCGCGCTTGGCGAAAAAACGGTTTGCGTTATCGGCAACGAGGGCAACGGAGTGACCGAGCAAACGGCAATGAGCTGTATGCACAGAGTCCGTGTGCCTATGAAAGGCAGAGCAGAATCGCTCAATGCATCTATGGCGGCGGCGATAATTATGTGGGAGCTGATGAGATGAGTGCTGCATATGCAGATGAGGCTTACGAAATATGGTTGGCTCACGCACTCGGTGCAGGTTCGGATTATACGACGGCTGTTGCTGAGTTTGGCAGTGCACGTAATTTTTTCGAAGCAAGCGAAACCGAGTGGAGAATGCTCGGAGTATTCAAGCCTGCTCAGTTGGAAAGGCTTTCAAAGCGAGATGTTGCCCGTGCATCCAAGGCGGAACAAATATGTAAAAACAATTCGTGGCATATAGTTTCACAGTGCAGTGAATATTATCCTTGCCACTTGAAAAACATAACTGACAGTCCTGCACTGCTCTATGTCAACGGTGATCCTGAATGTCTTAAGTCACAGCTTACCGTTTCTGTTGTCGGTGCTAGGGATGCTTCACGTTACGGTAAAGAGGTTGCGTACAGGCTGGCGGCCTCCCTTGCCAAGGCAGGTGCAACAGTTATCAGCGGCGGTGCGCTCGGTATCGACTCTGCCTCACACGAGGGTGCGATAAGTGCAGGCGGCAAAACGGTTGCCGTTATGGGGTGCGGTCTGGGTTCTGGCTACCTGTCTGAGAATGAGGCGCTGCGTAACAGTGTTTCGCAAAACGGTGCGGTTATCAGCGAGTATTATCCGCTGTCAGCTCCATCAAGAGGCAGCTTCCCAATGCGTAATCGCATAATCAGCGGTATGTCGCTGGCAACGGTGATTATTGAGGCAGGCGAAAAAAGCGGTTCACTGGGTACTGCACAGCACGCAATCCGCCAGGGCAGAGATGTTTGCGCCGTGCCGGGTGATGCGATAAGCTCAGCCTATATCGGTTCAAATATACTTATCGCCAACGGTGCAAAGCCCGTTTTCTCTGCGGCCGATGTTCTGGCTGACTATGCATATATGTACCCCGAACTTATAAACCTTGAAAATGTGGAGCGTACGCTGGCACCAAGTGCAAAAGCAGCTCCCGTAAAGCAAAGAACCCCCGACAATCTTAATCGGACACAAAGCGCTGTGTACGCACTTTTCGGTGATGAGCCGATTTCGTACGACGCGCTGATAATAAAAAGCGGTCTTACCGCTCCGGAGCTTTCGGCTGTGCTCACCGAGCTTGAGCTCGAGGGAGTTATCACAATCTGCCCCGGCAACAGATACAGAATATTATAAATAAAACACCCTTCAAACGAAAGGATATGAGCTTATGGCAAAGCTTGTAATTGTTGAGTCCGTCTCAAAAGCAAAAGTAATTAAAAATTTTCTCGGTGACGGTTATGAGGTTATGGCGTCCGTCGGTCACGTGCGCGATTTGCCTGCTTCAAAGCTGAGCGTTGATGTTCATCACGATTTTGCGCCGAAATACGAAATAGTCAAGGGTAAGGAGAAGCTCGTTGCAGAGCTTAAGAGTGCCGTCAAAAAGAGTGACGGTGTTCTTCTTGCAACCGACCCTGACCGTGAAGGAGAAGCCATTTCGTGGCACCTTGCCACACTTCTTGACCTTGATCTCAGCAAGAAAAACCGCGTAACCTTTAACGAGATTACACGCACAGGTATATCCAACGGTATGGCAAGCCCGAGACAGGTGGATATCGATATGGTAAACGCACAGCAGGCAAGGAGAATTCTTGACAGGCTTGTCGGTTACAAGCTCAGCCCCTTTGTCAGCCAGAAAATTCGCAGAGGACTTTCTGCAGGCCGTGTTCAGTCGGTTGCGGTACGCCTTATTGTCGATAAAGAGGATGAGATAAACAAGTTTGTTCCCGAAGAATACTGGTCACTCGATGCACGCTTTACCGCTGCCTCCCGCAAGCTTTTCTCATCTGCTTTCACAGGCGATGAAACAGGTAAGGTGAAGCTTGTTTCCGAGGATCAGACAAATGCGTATATATCCCGTCTTGACGGTGCGGTTTACACTGTAGGCTCAGTTAAGAAGGGCACTCGCAAAAAGAGCCCCGCACCGCCCTTCACAACCTCCACAATGCAGCAGGAGGCTTCACGCAGGCTCAACTTCCAGTCACAGCGTACAATGAAGATAGCTCAGGAACTGTATGAGGGCGTCAATGTTAAGGGTCACGGCTCGATGGGTCTTATTACCTATATGAGAACCGATTCGCTGCGTATTTCCGACCAGGCAAGACAGCAGGGCTCAGATTTCATTAAGGAGACCTATGGCGATAAGTTCCTCCCCGAAAAGCCGCGTTACTTCAAGCAGCGTGCAAACGCTCAGGACGGCCACGAAGCTGTTCGACCCACTAACCCTGCACTTACTCCGGCAATGGTTAAGGATAGTCTCACCACCGAGCAGTATAAGCTGTACAATCTCATCTGGCTCCGTTTTATCGCAAGCCTTATGGCTGATTGTGTACAGAACACCGTCAAGGCAGAAATAAAGGCTCAGCGCCCCGGTGAAGAGCAGTATTGTACTTTCTCGGCTACGGGTTATGAGGTTAAGTTTGAGGGCTTTACCGCACTCTATGAAGAAACTACCGAAGAGGATGAAGAAAAGGACGGCAAACTGCCCGAACTCAAAAGCGGCGAAACCCTTAAGCTCAAGGAGCTTGTGCCTGCACGTCACTTCACTCAGGCTCCTCCCAGATATACGGAAGCTTCCCTTATCAAGGCGCTTGAAGAAAACGGCGTAGGCCGTCCGAGTACCTATGCAACAATCATCACAACTATCATCAAGCGCGAATACGTAAAGCGCTCTTCAAAGCAGCTTATTCCCACAGAGCTTGGTGTAGCAACAACACGTCTGCTCGGTGAACGTTTCCCGAAGATTGTAAACGTCAAGTTTACGGCACAGATGGAAACTACTCTCGATGAGGTTGAGGAAGGTAAGACTGACTATATTGCCGTGCTTCACGATTTCTACGGCGATTTCGAGAAAACTCTCGACAAGGCGAAGGCTGATATGCAGGGCGTCAAGATTGAGCTTGAAGAGGATAAAACCGATATTCCCTGCGATAAGTGCGGTGCAATGATGGTCGTTAAAATCGGCCGTTTCGGCAAATTCCTTGCCTGCCCGAATTATCCGACCTGTAAGAATGCAAAGCCCCTTATTCAAGAAACAAACGCCCTTTGTCCCAAGTGCGGTGCAAAGGTTGTTGAAAAACGCAGCCGTAAGGGTCACGTTTTCTATGGTTGTGAAAGCTGGCCTAAGTGCGATTTCGTAACATGGGATAAGCCTACTGGCGAGAATTGTCCGCAGTGCGGCAAAGCCCTTTTCAAGAAAAGAGGCGGAGTTGTATCCTGCCTTAACGAGGGCTGCGGCTTTGAAAAGAAGGCAAGCAGAAAGAAAGGCAAAGAAGATGAGTAAGGCTACCGTTATCGGCGCAGGTCTTGCCGGTGTAGAGGCTGCGTGGCAGCTTGCAAAGGCGGGTATTGAGGTTGAGCTTTTTGAGATGAAGCCTCAGAAGTATTCGCCTGCACATAAGCTTTCGGGCTATGCTGAGCTTGTCTGTTCAAATTCGCTCAAGGCAATGCGCCTTGACAGTGCGGCAGGTCTTCTTAAAGAGGAGATGCGTCGCTTCGGCTCGGTGTGTATGCTTGCTGCTGAGCAGTGTTCGGTTGCCGCAGGCGGTGCACTCGCAGTTGACCGTGATGAGTTTTCAGCTATCATCACAAAGCTGGTTGACGGAAATCCGCTTATTACCGTAAAGCACGCTGAGGTTGAAAAAATACCCGAAGAGGGTGTTGTTATCGTTGCGGCAGGTCCGCTTGTGTCCGACAGCCTTGCAGCCGATATCGACAGACTTTGCGGTGGCAGACTCAGTTTTTTTGATGCGGCAGCTCCGATTGTCACGGCGGAAAGTCTTGATTATGAGTGTGCCTTTACCCAGTCAAGATATGACCGCGGCGGTGAGGATGATTACATCAACTGCCCGATGAATAAAGAAGAATACGAAGCCTTTTACGAGGCAATAACCACGGCAGAGCGTGCAGGCGTGCATGCTTTTGATGAGCGGCACGATGTTTATGAGGGCTGTATGCCTATTGAGGCTATGGCTTCACGCGGTGCCGATACAATGCGTTACGGTCCGCTTCGTCCCGTAGGTCTGCGTGATCCGAAAACAGGTCACAGACCGTGGGCTGTGCTTCAGCTCAGGCGTGAGAAAGCCGAGGGCACTTTGTTCAATCTTGTCGGGTTTCAGACAAATCTGAAATTCGGTGAGCAGAAGCGAGTTTTTTCGATGATACCTGCGCTTAAAAATGCTGAATTTGTGCGCTACGGTGTTATGCACCGCAATACTTTTATTGATTCGCCCAAGCTGCTCAATGCGGATTATTCATTCCGCACAAGACCCGGCCTCTATTTTGCGGGTCAGATTACGGGCGTTGAGGGGTATATGGAGTCTGCTTCGTCAGGTATTCTTGCAGGTATAAATGCTGCGAGATACATTCAGGGCAAAGCTCCGTTGATGCTTAAGAATACAACGATGATGGGTGCGCTGGCTGAATATATCAGCTCATCCGAATCGAAGGATTTTCAGCCTATGGGTGCAAATTTCGGTATATTGCCTGCGCTTGAAACAAAAATAAGGGATAAGCGTGAGCGCTATGCCGCTTTGGCTCAGAGAGGCTTGAACGAACTTGAAACCAACTGAAAAGGGTGAAAAGTAAATGAAAATTATCGTTGATGCTTTCGGCGGCGATAATGCACCGCTCGAAATTCTGAAAGGCAGCCGTATGGCTGTTGAGGAGTTGGGTGTTGATATCCTGCTTGTCGGCGATGAAGAAAAAATAAAGAAGTGCGCTGAGGAAAATTCCGTCAACATAAAAGGAATGGAAATTCTTCAGGCGGACAAAGTTTTTGAAATGAAATACGACCCGAGGACGGTTCTGAAGGAACATGCCGACACTTCACTTGCAGTAGGTTTGAATGCTCTTGTTGACGGCAAGGGTGATGCTTTTGTTTCAGCGGGCAGCACCGGCGCAATTGTTATGGGCTCAACCTTTACCGTCAAGCGTATAAAGGGTGTCAAGCGTGCGGCAATTGCCAGCATTATGCCCTCACAGAAGGAGCCGTTTATGCTGCTTGACTGCGGTGCGAATGTTGAATGTAAGCCTGAGCATCTCTGTCAGTTTGCGGTAATGGGTTCTATCTATATGAAGAACATCATCGGTGTTGAAAATCCGCAGGTCGGACTGGCAAATATTGGTGTTGAGCCGAATAAGGGCACCCAGCTTCAGCTTGATACCTATGCAATGCTCAAGGAAAGTGACCTCAACTTTATCGGCAACGCAGAGGTGCGTGATATTGCCTACGGTGCAGCCGACGTTATTGTTGCGGACGGATTTACGGGCAACGTAATACTCAAAATGTATGAGGGTGTTGCAGGCGCGCTTTCAAAGCGAATAAAGGGTGTTTTCAAAAAGAACATTATATCAATGATTTCGTACCTCGGTGTCAAAAAGGGTATGGATGATTTCAGATCCAGTATGGATTACAAGGAGTATGGCGGTGCCGTGCTTCTGGGTGTAAAAAAGCCTGTTATCAAGGCTCACGGCTCATCTGATGCGAGAGCGTTCAAGAATGCAATCCGTCAGGCTGTAGGCTGTGTAAATAAAAACGTAATCGGTCAGATTACAGAGAATATCGGAGAGTGAAGCTCTTGAAACCTGATATTACTGCTTTTGAGCAGAAAATAAACTACACGTTTAAAAATAAAGAATTGCTTGCAACCGCACTTACTCATTCCTCATATGCAAATGAGTGCGGCGGTGCATTTAATGAGCGCCTTGAATTTCTCGGCGATTCCGTGCTCGGTATGATTACGGCAGAGTATTTTTTCTGCCATCAGAAGAATATGCCTGAGGGTGAGCTTACAAAGCTTCGTGCGGCTACGGTGTGCGAAAAGTCGCTTTTCGGTTTTGCAAAGCAGATTGACCTTGGTTCATTCATATTGCTTGGCAAGGGCGAACTCAACACAGGCGGCAGAGAGCGTCCGTCAATCGTGTCGGATGCGTTTGAGGCAGTTATTGCTGCAATCTATCTTGACGGCGGTATGGAGTGCGCTAAGGAATTTGTTCTCAGCTTTGTAAAGAATAGTGAAAAGCATACGGGCGATTCTGTGTTCAAGGATTACAAAACGATTCTCCAAGAGATAATCCAGCGTAATCCCGAGGAAAGGCTGGAGTACGTGCTTGCAGGTGAAAGCGGACCTGCACACGATAAGACGTTTGAGGTTGAAATTCACCTTAACAGCAACGTTATCGGTAAGGGTACGGGCCACAGCAAGAAACTGGCAGAGCAGGCAGCTGCAGGCGAAGCCCTCAAGCTTATGGGCGTAGAGATATGAAACACGCAAATATAGCTGTTTTTGTTCCGCATAACGGTTGTCCTAATCAGTGCAGCTTCTGTAATCAGCGTACAATTTCGGGCGCATCAAAGCAGCCCGTGCCGCAGGATGTTGCCTGTGCGTGCGAAACTGCGATGCAGGGAGGCTGTGAGGGAGCATACGTTCAGCTCGCGTTTTTCGGCGGCAGCTTCACCGCAATTGACAGGGATTATATGATTTCTCTGCTTGAGGCTGCTCAGCCTTACATAAAAAACGGCTTTCTCAGCGGCGGCATACGTATTTCAACAAGGCCTGATTTTATTGATGATGAGGTGCTCACGCTTCTTAAAGAATACGGTGTGCGCGCAATTGAGCTCGGTGCACAAAGTATGGATGACAGGGTGCTTGAGCTCAACAAGCGAGGTCATACGGCGGCGGATGTAGAATCGGCATCGAAGCTTATAAAAGCGTACGGCTTTGAGCTTGGCCTTCAGATGATGACGGGGCTTTACGGCTGTGATGAGAATGAAAGCTTTATGACCGCGAGGCGGTTTATCGAGCTCAAGCCCGATACGGTCAGAATTTATCCGACCGTTGTACTCCCCGGCACGATGCTCGCCGAACTTTATCTGAGCGGTGAATATAAAGTTCACACGCTTGACCGAACCGTTGAAATCTGTTCTATGCTGCTGGAGCTGTTTGAGCAGGCAGGAATCAACGTTATCCGTCTGGGACTTCACGCTCAGCAGGATGTATGTGACGGCTACCTCGCAGGCGGATATCATCCGGCATTGCGTGAGCTTTGCGAGGGTGAAATTTATTACAGGAAAATTACATCGGCTCTTGAGGGGAAGCCTCAGGGCAGATATAACATAACGGTTTCACCGCAGGAAATATCCAAGGCGGTTGGGCAGAAAAAGAAGAATATAAACCGCCTGGCACAGTGCGGATACATATGCAAGGTGCACGGTGACGAGCGGTATAAAAGATTTGAATTGACAGTGGGGTGACGGTAATGATCCGAACCTGCCCGAAAGCGAGACTTTTCAGTGCTTTTCGGCGTTTCGGATTTGAAAGGCGACAGCCTGTCGGCACCCTCAACAGCCAAAAACACAGTAAATCCTTTCGGATTTACGAGTATTTTAACAAAGAAGTGGCGGAAATCATCCGATAAAAAACACGGTTCTGATTATTACCGTCATCCTGGAGTGAAAAGATGTTTTTAAAATCTCTTGAAATGCAAGGCTTTAAATCATTCCCCGACAAAACCGTGCTCGATTTCGGGCAGGGCATAACCTCTGTTGTAGGTCCCAACGGCTCGGGCAAGAGTAATATCTCTGATGCTGTCCGTTGGGTTCTCGGTGAGCAGTCCACAAAGAATCTGCGCGGCTCTAAAATGGAGGACGTTATCTTCAGCGGTACGGGTGTGCGCCGGGCACAGGGCTTTGCTGAGGTAACGCTCAGGCTCGATAATTCCGACCGTGCACTCAAGTGTGACAGAGATGAGGTAAGCGTTACCCGTCGTTACTACCGTTCGGGCGAAAGTGAATATATAATCAACGGTGAGGTAGTTCGTCTCAAAGACGTTAATGAGATGTTTATGGATACCGGTCTCGGCCGTGACGGATATTCAATGGTCAGCCAGGGCAGGGTTGCCGATATGGTTTCCTCCAAATCAAGTCAGCGTCGTGATATGCTGGAGGAGGCGGCAGGTATTTCTCATTACCGTTACCGCCGTACCGATGCCAACCGTAAGCTCGCGCAGGCTGAGGAGAATATGATCCGTCTGCGTGATATTCTCACAGAACTTGAGGGCAGAGTAGGCCCGCTTAAGGTGCAGAGCGAAAAGGCTCAGAAATTCCTTGTTCTTGCCGAGGAGCGTAAGGTGCTTGAAATTGGTCTGTGGTTGCACACCATCGATAAGGTGCGCGATCAGCTCAGAGCACATGAGGACAAGCTCAACACAGCAACGGCACAGTATGAGGCTGTTGAGACGGAGCTTGATACCATTGTGCAGGAAATGGAAGAGGCAATGGAACTCAGCCGTCAGCTTACCGTAAGGATTGACGAAGCACGTGAGGGTGCATCCGGCATTGAAGAGCAGGCAGCTCAGCTTGATGCTCAGGTTGCCGTTGAGCTTAACTCAATTGAACATAACAACGAAACCATTGCAAGAATTACGCGTGAGATGGAGCTTGCGGTGGAATCCAAGCAGACGCTTGATGATGAAATAACAGAAACGATGAAGACTGTTGAGCTGCTCAAGAATGCCGAAAAGCAGAAGCGTGCACAGCTTGCCGATGCGGCAGAGCAGATTGAGGGTATCAAGGAGCAGAGTAGAATTTTTGTTGAGAAAATTGCCTCTCTCTCTGATGAAATTTCACAGTATGCACTCAAAATAGGCGATTGCCGTGTTGAGATTTCAACGGCTAATTCGTCAATTGAGGAAATTACCTCGAGACTTGAAACTATCGACGATATTGTTGCCTCCCGTAACGAGGTAAAGGCAGAGCTTGAAGAAAAGCGGGCCGAGAGTGAGGAACAGCTCCAAAAAGCAAGAGAGCTTGTTATTTCAACGGCAAATGCCGTAAGAGGTTACGAAATCAAGGTTGATTCACGCACACAGAAGTCTGAGGAGCAGCGCCGTGAAATTGATGAGCTCGGTCTTGAAATTGACCGTTTGCGCTCACGGGCTAAAATGCTTGATGACCTTGAGAAAAATATGGAAGGCTATTCCGGCAGTGTTAAGGCTGTTATGCGCGAGGTCAAGCGTGGTACGCTCAGAGGAATTGAGGGCGTGCTTTCACAGCTTATCACGGTTGAAGAGCAGTACTCTGTTGCTATCGAAACGGCGCTCGGTGCAGCGCTTCAGAATATCGTCACACAGACGGAAAACGATGCTAAGCGTGCAATTGATTTTCTCAAGGATAATAAATCCGGCCGTGCAACATTCCTGCCGCTTACTGCAATAAAGAGCAGAACGCTTGAGGAAAAGGGCCTTGATGATTGCTTCGGTTATGTGGCTGTCGCTTCTGAGCTTGTCGGCTGCGATAAGAAGTACGGTGAGGTTATAGGTTCACTTCTTGGCAGAACCGTAGTTGTTGAGGATATGGACTGCGCAATTTCAATTGCAAAAAAATATTCGCATAAACTCAAAATCGTTACGCTTGACGGTCAGGTTATCAATCCCGGCGGCTCAATGACAGGTGGCTCGCGCACACAGAATGCAGGTATTCTCAGCCGTGCAAGTGAGATTGAGCGGCTCAATACCGAGGTTGCTAAGCTTACCTCACAGCTTGACGAAAAGCAGGCTGAATACAAAACACTTCTTGCTGACCTTTCTGCTTGCCGCGCAGATTTAGCAGGTACTCAGGCAGACCTTACCCGTGCGCAGGAGGATGTTATCCGCCGTGAGGGTGAGCTGAAGCTGATAGTTGATAAAATTGAAGATACACTTCGCTCCATTGATGAGCTTGCAGACGAAAAGGAAACTGCAGACGAACGCCTTGCCGCACTCGGTGCAGCTGTTGATGATGCGAAGAACAGGGCAAAGGAGCTTGAGGAGCACACAGCTTCACTCCGCCTTGAAATTGAGCAGGCTAACAGCGGCAGAGCTCGTCTTGGCGAGGATGAAACAGAGCTTCAGAAGACCGAAAACAAGGCGAAGATGGATATTCTTTCAATCCAGAAAGATGTTCAGGCAAAGCTTGAGGCTGTTGCAATCCTGCGCCACCGCATTGCAAACCAGGGCATAAAGGTTGAAGACCTCAACCGTGAAATTGGTGAAGTAGCGCAGAAAAGCTGTGATATAAGAGCCAATATCGCTAAGCTTGAGGAGCAGGCAGCACAGCTGAGGAGCAAGGGGAAGGACACAAAAGCCGATATCGCAGGCTTTATTGAGCGAAAAAATGAGCTTGATGCAAAGGTTTCCCTTTTCCATCAGGAGGAACGCACAAAAACAGCCGACCGCGAAAAGCTTTCTGCTGAGGTTGTAAGACTTGAAGAGCGTAAGAACGTTATGGAAAAAGAGCTCGACGATACGGTTTCAAAGCTGTATGACGAGTATCAGCTTACGCGCAGTGAGGCTATTGAGCTTGGTATTGAGCTTGGCGATATTGCCGAGGCACGCCGCAAGCTCCAGGAACTCAAGAATAAGATTAAGGCTCTCGGTAACGTTAACGTTGCCGCGATTGATGAGTATAAAGAGGTGTCTGAGCGTTATGAATTTATGAGCGCCCAAATTGCCGATATCGAAAAATCCAAATCTGAGCTTGAAAAACTCATTGCTGAGCTTACAACAAAAATGGCGGCACAGTTCCGCGAACAGTTTGCCAAGATTAACCGTCATTTCGGCGAAACATTCTCTGAACTGTTTGACGGCGGTAAGGCAGAGCTTCTGCTTGAGGATGAGCACAACGTGCTTGAGTGTCCGATTGAAATCAAGGTTCAGCCGCCCGGCAAAAACGTTCAGAATATCGACCTGCTTTCAGGCGGTGAAAAGGGACTTTCCGCAATCGCGCTTCTTTTTGCGATACTCAAGGTTTCTCCGGCACCGTTCTGCTTCTTTGATGAGGTTGAGGCTGCACTTGACGATGTCAACGTTGTGCGTTATGCACAGTATGCGCGCCGTATGACCAAAAACACGCAGTTTATTCTCATCACGCACCGCAGAGGTACGATGGAGGAAGCGGACATTCTTTACGGCGTAACAATGCAGGAAAAGGGCGTTTCAAAGCTTCTTGAGCTCAAGACAGCAGAAATGGCACGCAAGCTTGGTCTTGCATAAAGCGGCTGAATAAATACGGAAAAAATTACCAAAACTTAAAAGCACCGACAGCTTTGCGGCGTCGGTGCTTTTTAATTTCGATTTTTGTTATGAGGAGTTTTGGTTATGAAAAGGATAATAATGTTAGCTTTGGTTCTGAGCGTTGGTTTTGCTTTGTTTTTCAGTGTTGCAAGCTTTGCTTCGGATTGCGCCGATGTGCGCCGTGATGTGCTCAGATTACATGTCGTTGCCGCTTCGGATTCCGGGCTTGATCAGCAGCTTAAACTTATGGTGAGGGATGCTGTGCTTGAAAGGGGAGGGGAGATTTTTGACGGTACGGTTACGGCTGACGAAGCAGAAAAAATAATCGCGCCGAAAACTGATGAACTGGTTAAAGCTGCGCAGGAGGTGCTCAGGGCTAACGGATGTGACTTTAATGTAGAAGTGACGGTTGGCGAGGAATATTTCGCAACGCGGTGCTATGAGCAGTTTACAATGCCTGCCGGTGTGTATAAAGCGGTGCATGTTAATATCGGACCTGCAGAGGGAAAAAACTGGTGGTGCGTAATGTTTCCTCCGCTGTGTCTGCCCTCTGCTTTTGCCGATGCGGATGCCTTTTTTGACGGCGATGAGATGAGAGTTATTTCTGCTTCGCCCGAGTATGAGCCTAGATTCAAAATTGTTGAGATTATCGAGTCGCTTAAGTGCCGTCTGAATGCTTGAAAACGGTTGCCGTGACCGAGTTATACGGACAGGCAGCTAATTTAATGAATATAACCAAAATATATCGTGAGTGGTGCAGGGAATTTATAGCAAAAATGTATTTACTTTGTCTTGCCGCGTATGTTATAATACCGATTGGTGTGTAGCGTGTATCAGCGTTGCAGCCGTAAACTTACGATTATTTTTATATGGAGGTAAAATAGAATGGCTTACAAGTACGTATACCTTTTCTCCGAAGGCGACGCTTCCATGCGTAATACTCTCGGCGGTAAAGGTGCAAACCTTGCAGAAATGACAAAGATCGGTCTTCCTGTTCCCCAGGGCTTCACAATCTCAACAGAAGCTTGCACAAAGTACTATGAGGACGGCAAGAAGATCAACGATGAAATCCAGGCTCAGATCATGGAGTACATCGTAAAGATGGAAGGCGTTACAGGCAAGAAGTTCGGCGATAAGGAGAATCCGCTCCTCGTTTCCGTTCGTTCAGGTGCTCGTGCTTCCATGCCCGGTATGATGGACACAATCCTCAACCTTGGCCTTAACGAAGAAGTTGTTGAAGCAATCTCCGAGAAGTCCGGCAACCCCCGTTGGGCTTGGGACTGCTACAGAAGATTTATCCAGATGTATTCCGACGTTGTTATGGAAGTCGGTAAGAAATACTTCGAAGAGCTCATCGACGAGATGAAGGCAGATAAGGGTGTAACACAGGACGTTGAGCTTACAGCTGACGATCTCAAGACACTCGCAGGCCAGTTCAAGGCAGAATACAAGAACAAGATCGGTAAGGATTTCCCCTCCGATCCCAAAGAGCAGCTTATGGGCGCTGTTGAGGCTGTTTTCCGTTCATGGGATAACCCCCGTGCAAACGTTTACCGCCGTGACAACGATATTCCCTACTCATGGGGTACAGCTGTCAACGTTCAGATGATGGCTTTCGGTAACATGGGCGACAACTGCGGTACAGGTGTTGCTTTCACTCGTGATCCCGCTACAGGCGAAAAGGGTCTTATGGGTGAGTTCCTCACAAACGCACAGGGTGAGGACGTTGTTGCAGGTGTTCGTACTCCCATGCCCATCGCAGAGATGGCAGAGAAGTTCCCCGAGGCATTCAAGCAGTTCAACGAAGTTTGCGCAATCCTCGAGGACCACTACAGAGATATGCAGGATATGGAGTTCACTGTTGAAGACGGCAAGCTCTATATGCTTCAGACAAGAAACGGTAAGAGAACTGCAAAGGCTGCTCTCAAGATCGCTTGTGACCTTGTTGACGAGGGCATGATCGACGAGAAGAAGGCTGTTGCAATGATCGACCCCAGAAACCTCGATACACTCCTCCATCCCCAGTTCGATGCTAAGGTTCTCAAGGCATCCACACCCGCAGGTAAGGGCCTCGGCGCATCTCCCGGTGCTGCTTGCGGTAAGGTTGTATTCACAGCTGAAGACGCTGTTGAGTGGAACGAGAGAGGCGAGAAGGTTGTCCTTGTTCGTCTTGAGACATCTCCCGAAGATATTACCGGTATGAAGGCTGCTCAGGGTATCCTTACAGTCCGCGGCGGTATGACATCTCACGCAGCTGTTGTTGCTCGTGGTATGGGTACTTGCTGTGTTTCCGGTTGCGGCGACATCGCAATGGATGAGGAGAACAAGAAGTTCACACTTGCAGGCAAGACCTACAATGAGGGCGACTTCATCTCCATCGACGGTTCAACAGGTAACATTTACGACGGCATCATCCCCACAGTTGATGCTGAGATCGCAGGCGAGTTCGGCCGCATCATGGCATGGGCTGACAAGTACAGAACTCTCAAGGTTCGTACAAACGCTGATACACCCGCAGACGCAAAGAAGGCACGTGAGCTTGGCGCAGAAGGCATCGGTCTCTGCCGTACAGAGCATATGTTCTTCGAGGCAGACAGAATCGCAGCATTCCGCGAGATGATCTGTGCAGATACAGTTGCAGAGCGTGAGGCAGCTCTTGAGAAGATTCTTCCCTACCAGCAGGGCGATTTCGAGGCTCTCTACGAGGCACTCGAGGGTAACCCCGTAACAATCCGTTTCCTTGATCCGCCTCTCCACGAGTTTGTTCCCACAGAGGATGCAGACATCGCAGCACTTGCAGCATCTCAGGGCAAGTCTGTTGAGGATATCAAGGCTCTCATCGCAGGTCTCCACGAGTTCAACCCCATGATGGGTCACCGTGGCTGCCGTCTTGCAGTAACATATCCCGAAATCGCAGCAATGCAGACAAAGGCTGTTATCCGTGCAGCTATCAACGTTAAGAAGGCACATGCTGACTGGAACCTCGTTCCCGAAATCATGATTCCCCTTGTTGGCGAAGTTAAGGAGCTTAAGCTCGTTAAGGATGTTGTTGTTAAGACAGCTGACGCTGAGATCGCAGCAGCAGGCGTAGAGCTCAAGTACGAAGTTGGTACAATGATTGAGATTCCCAGAGCTTGTATCACAGCTGACGAGATCGCTAAGGAAGCTGAGTTCTTCTGCTTCGGTACAAACGATCTTACTCAGATGACATTCGGCTTCAGCCGTGATGACGCAGGTAAGTTCCTCAATGCTTACTACGATACAAAGATCTTCGAGTTCGATCCCTTCGCAAAGCTTGACCAGACAGGCGTTGGTGCTCTTATGGAGATGGCAGTTGCTAAGGGCAAGGCAAGCGGCAAGAACCTCCACTACGGTATCTGCGGCGAGCACGGCGGCGATCCCTCATCTGTTGAGTTCTGCCACAAGATCGGCCTTGACTATGTATCTTGCTCACCCTTCCGTGTTCCGATCGCTCGCCTTGCAGCAGCTCAGGCAGCAATCGCTGAGATGAAATAAGTTGAAACCCCAGTAATATCAAGGGTTTCGCGAATTCTCCTACATCAGTTGTAGCTGTATAACAGCTATTAAACAAGCAATCAGCTCCCCGTATTCGAAAGAATATGGGGAGTTTTTGTGTATATTGAAATTCGATGTGCGATATGATATAATCATAAAAAAGAAGGTGCAGTATGGAAAAGTTGATATGCAAATCATTGTTGTGGAAAATTGGTTTAACCGATGGGACTGATTATAGTAAAACCCTTGATAAGATGTTTCTTTCTGATGTGAATAACGAGTTACTTTTGGAATTAGAAAGTTGTTCATATGACTACGATACTGCATTTGACATTTTACAAAGATTTTGGAAATATGAGTGCAAGAACTTTTCTGTTGATATTTTTGGTAGATGCTTAACTGAAGATTTGAAAACGGTATATGAGTCTAATGATTTTTCTATAGAAGATTTTGGCAGAAAATGCTATTCACTATGGCAACAGTTGCCTAATGAACTAAACACAATAGAACCTTTTCACACTTTAAGCTATGCTGACGACCCGCTATCTTGGGGTGATGAAGAACAATCAAGAAAAATATATGAAGAATTTTTCGATTTCTATAAATAATCTCCTGCATTTCTTCGTTACACCACAGGCAGCTATAAAGGACTAATGGAGAACTTCTTCAAGTTCGCTCAGTTCACTCTGACACTCGAGGATGCACAGGAATATGCCTATTCCATATCCCCGACAAAGCGTGTAAGAAACTGGCGAGATATTGAAGTTAACCTCTATATTTGAAATGAACTCCTCATCGAGTAATCGGTGGGGAGTTTTTCGTGTTTAAAACAGTGATATAGTTTGTATTTTCTAAAACAAGTAAAAATGGCAATATAAATTACTTGATAGAATAAATGAACATATCAAGTCACAAATTAAGCAAGCGATAAGACTGCAAATAATTAGTTATTAATATAAAGTTTACAAAGCAAAAGTGTTACTTTTTTATGATTTATGAACTTATATATTAGAAGAAGAGTTATGCAGTTGATAAAATTTTCTTTTTGATATTGTAAAACACAAGAAAATCGTGTAAAATACAATTAAAGACGATTATATTTTATTGTTTTTGCTCTTACTTCAGCACAAAAATTGGAAGGAATGAAAAAACAAATGGATTGGGAACTATTGTCAAAATTCGCTGATGGTATAGGGATAATTTCTGCAGGTATAGGAATCTTCACTTTCGGGACTACTTTAAGGATTAGAAAATCTTTGCTAAAACATACAGAAAAAAGTGACTATATGAAAGACATCGACAATCAAATTAATAAATTGCTTTCATACTATGAAATGTTAAGCAAAGACGAGACATTTTATACACTTGATTTGTTAGATTTAATTGTAGAAAATCTTACTGATATTACGATTTTGTACGAAACCATTTTACCTAAAAAAGTATTGGGAGATATATCTAAACTTATTGACCATATAAGAAAAAAGTGTTGTGCGGATATTACGAACATTTCTGCCAAGCGTGAATGCAAACAAAAGATACATAGTATAGTAACAAAATTAAGAAAGGAGAAAGGATTGTTATGATTAGACCTAATTTAAGGTTAATTGATAGTTTAATAAATTCAACAAAAAACAACCATATGCAGTGGATAAACATGGAATTTCTAAAAGAATATCTCAAAAGAGATGATATATCACTAAATGTTATCCCTAAATTAAGAGATTATTTGCTGTATCTCCAACAAGAAAGGTTTATATTTGATTGCAGTAGTACATATTTGGGTGTCAATGAAAATAGATTTTTTGTTTTATCTAGAAGCAAATATTCAAGTTTGTATAGAATCGATATGTTAGAATTAGATTCTGAATGTGCTTCTTGGCGTGAAGTTTTGACTCCCATAAGTTCTATACTAAGGTTAAGAAATGTTATAGATGTAATAAACCAAGATAATGATAGTGAGTGTGCAGATTTATTAGCAACTATTTCTCTAAATAGTCATGCTTAATTGATTTTATTTCCTCAAGAATTAAATGTAAGCGAACACTAGTAATTATTATTTTATTTAAATATGACAGTTTATCTGCTTTATTAATAGAATTTTCTATGTCAACGAGTTCAACTCGCATTAGTTCTAAAGCGGCAATCGTATTAGTTTTAAAAGTCTGTAAAGTGATTGGTGAATCTATTTTGATTTCACCAATTGCTTTTTCTATAATATTTTTAGAAAAAAGATTGTTTTTTTTCATATTGTCACCTCATTTCTTAAAGTATATCATATCTGCAACGCAATATTTGTTGAAAAACAGATTCAATAAAATTCTATAGAAACAATAAAAACACTTCATTTTTCATTAAAGTGGCATTGTATATTTCCACACATTCGACTAACCTCCTGCTATGCGGTAGAATAAAGCTACCAAATAACAGGAGGTTTTATTATGAGCAGAAAGACAAAAATCAAGTTCACAGATTTCGAATGCAACTTACTTATCAACGGCATGAATGAGTTTCGTAATATGCTCTTGGCGGAAGGGTTACCCACCGAAGATGTTGACGAATTGCTCCTGAAAATCATCAACAAATCTGAACAGTAAGGGGGTGGTACTATGTCAGATTTTATTAAAGATTTTTATTGCGGAAACATCGAGCCACAGGAGTGCACCACCAACCTGACGGCAAAGGTTAAAAAGACTCTCAGTGAGCTTGCCGGCAAAGAGGAGCAGCTGACATCACTCCTCGCCGACAAGAATAAAGAGCTTTTCACCGATTATATCGCAACCTACATCAAGTTTTCGAGCCTCTGCAATGCCGACAGCTTTATTGCAGGTTTCAGGCTCGGCGCAAGATTTACATACGATACATTCATTGAAAAGGAGAAAGGATGAATGAAATGAATATTACTTACCGCACAGTCGGCGATTACCAAATCCCAAACATAACTCTTTCACCCGAGGATAGCAAACCCATCGGCAGATGGGGCATCGCTCACCGTGATTATCTCAAGCACAACAAAAGTGTGAAATTCAACATAATGCTGATGACCGGCACTCTGTTTTCTCACCTTGCCGAAATCGACAGTCAGGCAGAGGAAATGTTCTCTCGGCTGGTTGAACAAATGGCAACCGCCGAAGGCATCACCGAACAACTCAAAGAGCAAAACCAACTAGAATGGGTACAGCGAATGAATAACATCCGCCATCGTGCCACCGAAATCGTAAACGCAGAACTAATATATGTATAAACACTAAAGCCGCCCGATTATCTCGGACGGCTATTGCTTTATTCTGCAACCTTGTATTTAGTTCTTGTTCCGTACTTGACTGATGTGAGAAGTCCGAGCTTTTCGAGCTTGAGTACAAAACTGCGGATTGTTGCATAAGCGGCATTACCAAAGTCTTTTTCAAGCTGTTTGGTTGAGAATTCTTCTGTTCCGTAGCACGAAATAACAAACTGCCACAATGCAACTTCCTTTGCGGTGAGTTCGCCTGACTTTACCGCTTCATCATAAGCTGAAAGGGTATCCGTTGAGTCGTTCATCTTGTTGTAAACGTTTTCAATAAAATAAAGCACAAACGGTGTTACATCGATTACACCGCTGAATATCTGGTTATCTTCAACCGCCGAAAACGCATCATAATATGCCTTGCGGCTTTTTTCAATCAAACCCGAAAACGGAATGAAGAGAGCTGACTGATAACCCTTTTGAATGAGAAACCAAAGATGCATTAACCTTGCCGTTCTGCCGTTGCCGTCAAAATACGGATGAACATAGGCAAAATAAAAATGAACTATAGCTGCTTTAACAAGGTCATTAATGCCGTCATCAGTATTTATAAACTCAATCAGAACCTTCATAAGCCCCGGTATCTTTTTGTAGTTAACACCCATATGCTCAATTTGACTTCCTACAATAGAAACGGTATCGTGACGGTAGAATTCACCGTCATTCAGCCTGTCATCGCCTTCAAGGAAATCGCCGACTGTCATCATATAGAGCTTGTGCAAATTTTCTTCCGTGATTTTGTTGGAAGTATCGGCAATAAATTCCAATCCCTTTTTGATACCGAGAATTCTGCTTTCCTGAACGTTCTTCGGTGCATAGCCTTTAAGAATATTACGCACGCTGTCACGGCTGAAATCAATGTTTTCAATAGCAGAAGTAGCCACAATTTCATCTTCGGCTGTTTTGACACCGTAATAATTGTTCTGGTTTTTCAAAAGCAATTTGACCGCATTCTGACTGACCGCCGCATGGTTTTCGATAAAAACAATGTTGTTTCCGTTGAAATCCAAAATGGGCAAATCTTTGTAATAAAGCTCAGATAGAGTCTGCAAAAACTCTGCAAAATCCCCACTGTATTTGTATTTCATCTTTTCAAGATTACAAAAGTGCTTGTCTTTGAGCATTTTTGAAAAAAGCTTTATATCCATAACAAACTCCAAATTGATAGTAATTAGTATCAGTTTGTATCAATATATCATATATTATTCATTAAGTCAACTACTTTAACTCCTTGATTCGGATGGCTATTTTTAATTAATGTCCTTTTTATGGGACAGCTGATGTGTTATAATGCGGTTAAAGAGGTGAAATGTATGGGTTATACAGAAAAAGAAATTATAGAAATATGCGAAAAAGAAATGCAGAATCCGTCAACTTTTTATCAGACAGAAGTGATTAATTACCGTGGAAGAGCCACTGATACAGGTGAACTTTATAACGAAATTGTGGCAAAGTATGTTTGCAAACATATAAAAGAATTTGTTGGCGGAATACCGAAGATTGCAAGAAAAACAACATATAAAACCGCAAGCCATACCGGCGAACGTATACCGAGTAATTTAAGAAAAGAAGAGCAGATTGCCGTTGAGCTTTTCAATCAGAAACATTTTGATTTCATTGGCGATATTATTGATTATCAAACGCCGCTGAAAAACACTTCAAAAGATGTTGCTGGCAAAATCGACTTGCTTTCACATGACGGCGAAATACTGTATATTCTTGAACTCAAGAAACCCGACAGCACGGAAAC
>JAZNMK010000021.1:0-2240 GCA_045579585.1 Acutalibacteraceae bacterium | reverse complement strand
GATCAGCGGAAGCTCTTTTGCTTTGCCTGTTGCCGCATTGATAATGCCGATGATTGCAAGAATTGTAATCACAATGCTTACAAGACCGATAATGCTTACTATGAAATACAATCTCCACGAAATTGCAAGGATGATTGAACTCAAAATACTGTACGCAATTCCGTAAAGGATAGATGCAATGAGCAGCACCAAGCCCTGATTTGAGTGGTATCTTGCAAACTTCGACTGCTTTGCCGCAAAAATCGGGATAAGCACCAATGGTCCGAAATACGCAAGTATTGCCATTGCTTTGTTGGAATTAATGTCCTGTGCATCAAATTCCGCTGTTGTGTCCGCTGTGTTATTCAGGTTCTGAATCTTTTGTGAAAAATCGTTTTGTGGAGCCTGCTGTGCGTTATTCTCCACTTTCGTTTCTACTGCTGCGCCGCATCCCTGACAGAACTTTACGCCGTCCTGAACCTGCGCTCCGCATTTACCGCAATATGTCATAATTGATTCCTCCTTTACTTTTCATCCATTCTTACGAGATACTGACAATAACAATATACATTCTGAATTTTCTTTGCTTCAACACCGTCATCCGCATGGATAATCGGCTGAGTTTCCGAAGGCGCAATATAGAGCTTGAAAACAATGCCCTGTTGTCCCGGTCTCATATTTCTGATTTTTTTGTATTCTACCTTCTTATTCGGTACACCTATGTAATTGAAAATGATTGATTCAATTTCAGGATTGGAAAAGCATTTCAGCAAATCATCCTCTGCATGGCAGTCTATAATGTGTCCTGCCTCCTCGAAAGAGATGTTATAACACTTGAACTCTCCTTCGTTTATAACTGACATCATACTGCTGTTATCAAGCAGTAAAAAGGGTAAATTTTTATTCATACAATGCGCCTCCTTCAAATTTAATTAAAATAACTTTCCAAATCCGGCAGTTCGTTCATGTGATCCACCGTAACCGTTCCGTCTGCGAAGGACATACTGAGATATAGTTTTCCGTCAGTTGCCCACCAGCCGTTCATATCGAGCATATCCTGCTCGGTCATACCCATATCGTAGAAGTCCTGAAATTTATATCCGTCTTTTTTCAGGTCTTCAATCCACGAAAACATTTCATCAGCGGTTGTTCCGCTTATCTCAGTGCGATATGAGGTAACGGACTTTGCCTCGCCTCCGGGATATTTGCGTAATTTTTTCGGCCAACCGTTATTTTGCTTTTCGGCATCTTTATTGATACCTTCTATATTTTCAAGAAGTCCCATCAATCCTTCGCCGTCTTTATCTCCGGTAATGGAGGAAAAGACTGCCGCAATTCCGCCCGGCTCATCTGCATCTGCATTGCTTGACAGAAAGTTAATAAATCCTCCTGCCGCAATTCCTATAATAAGGCTTATCACAAGCCCGATTGCCGCCATAATCAACGTTGCTCTTGCAAGTGAGCGTTTGCATAGCTTTCTGCATCCGCCGCACGCCCAGATGATAACAAGCAAGATGCCGACTATCGGAATACACATCAGAAGCATAATTCCGATAAAGCCCCAAGCCGAAATCGGCTCGTATTTTGTGCCTTTTATATCACTATCCAAAATTTCTCTCGGCAGAGGCGGCGGTGTGTATGCCGTCTGCTGTGGTGGTGGCTGTTGCTGTGGCGGTATGTACTGCTGTTGCTGCTCCGGCTGTGCCTGAACCATTACAGGCTCTTTCACAACCTTTTCCTCGGCAGGTATTTCTTCCTTAACCGCAGGAGCTTCGACAGGTGCGTCCTCCGGCACTTTTGTTCCGCAGCCTGTGCAGAACATCAACCCGTCAGTAAGCTCCATGCCGCATCCGGTACAAAACTTTGCCATATTTTCGACCTCCTTTGTAAAAGGCTTTATGTAGGGAATAGCGGTTTGTCGTAAACGCCAAACCCTACACGATTTATTTTCTTATTTCTTCAAATTCTCAACCATTCTCACCGCAATAATGAGTGCCTGTTCTCTTGTTGCGTTTGCATAGCCTGTTGCTTCTTCTTCAGATGTAATATTTTTAGGTGCGAACTTGTTGTCACCAACGCCGTTTATGATGTTGTTCGCCGCCATAAAGTACACGCTGTCTTTTGCCCAATCGGATATATCTTTATCATCGGCAAAAGCTGAAGGCTTATCGTATGTCAATGCAAACTGTGCATCATTCTGAATTGTCCAGCCATTCATTGTTGCTCTCTTGAATGTTCTTGTGAGCATTGTTGCAGCTTGT
>JAZNMK010000020.1:0-216564 GCA_045579585.1 Acutalibacteraceae bacterium | reverse complement strand
AACATTGCCTGTACCGGTGCTTTGTTTGAGCTGACACTTCTCACAGACACGGCAACTTTTCGAAAGAAAAGAGCCGGTCTTACTAACGGTTATTCAGGTTATTAACCGGAATAACCAGTTAGTAGGGCGAATGAACGGTTTTCGTATACGGAAAATCGTTTTGGCGTTATGGCTTGCATCGACCTTAACGGATGGCTTATTCAGAAAAGTCATCGCTTCAGGATGAAGCCCCCGAACAGTTTAACACTAATTTTTTAGTGGACGTTTTGGTAAAGTGACGTTGCTATGCAGAACACTCTCTGAATATTGAGGAAAGGAGAAAAAGGCCTTGAGTAAGAAAAAGAAACATTACAAACAGAGTATTTCAGGCAAGCTCAGAAACGATGCTGAGAAACATTTTAAGAAGTACGAAAACAATGTGACAAGGGCAGCATACATAAAGAACTATGACAAATTCGTTAAGTTCTGCCGTGAGCAGTACGACTGCAAAACAAAGGAAGAATGTGCAGAGCATATTGAGGATTACATTGAGTACCTGAAAGAAAAAGACCATACCGCAAGCACAATTCATACATATATGGCTCCCGTCGGACTCTATCACGGGATTCCGCTTAATGTTATGAATCTGCCTAAAAGGTATGCGGCAGAAAACACCCGTTCCAGAAAAGAACGTAAACATTACCGTTCGGACGGTGACGAAAACAACAGCAAGTATTCAAGAACGGTTGAGCTGCAGAGATGTATCGGAATTCGCAGAAACGAACTTAAGAATCTTCGTGGCAGTGACCTGAAGGTGGATGAGTGCGGATATTTATGCATCGTTGTTCGCAGAGGTAAGGGCGGCAAGGAAACCTATCAACGTATCTTACCAGAAGATATAGGCACAGTAAAACCGTTTTTTGACGGTTCGGAAAACAAAGTTTTTTCTGCGCAGGAAATGAACAACAGCATCGATTACCACCATATTAGAGCTGAACAGGCGGTAAGAGCGTACAACTACTATCTTGACAGAATCAACAGCGAGCCCGGATACAGAAAGCAGCTTGAGGATGAGATTATAAAACGTTGGAACGAAAAGTGCATTGATAAGAGAACAAAGAAACCGAAGCATCTGGACAAGAAAGAAATCCGTGGCAATTATTTCGTGCGTGGAAAGAACAAACAGCTTGCACTTGAAAAAGGACTGCCGATTGTCTATGACAGGCTGTCGCTGATGGCAGTGTCGATCTATCATTTGTCGCACTGGCGTCTCGACGTAACCGTCTCAAACTATATGCTCGCGGTGTGATTACCGCACCCACTGAGGATACGGGGAAGATTTGACGCTGCCCGTTTTGATTTAAATTCTCAGGATGAACACGAATATAACTCACTACGAGTTCAAATATACAAATCCTCAAAAAATACTTTTATGAGGTAACAGAAATGTTTGAAAACAAGGAACTTCTGACCGTTAAAGAAACGGCAGAGTTTCTCGGAGTTTGTGAAAAAACCATTTACAAGCTCATCAACGCAAAAGAACTTTTTGCTCTCAAGGTAGGCAAAAAGCTTCTTGTGCCGAAAAACAGAATCTTTGATTCGCTCGGCACGAAATAATAAAAAGGCTGAACGGAGACAATTCTTCGTTCAGCCGAAAATTCACAATTAATTTACTTTACACAGAGCGGTTTGCGCTTGCCAAAAGGACAGCGTTGTATAAACCGCTCAAAGGAGATGATTTATATAGGCGCTACAATACAGACCAAAAGCAACCATTATTATATCGTTGTAGACACTTATGACGAAAACGGCAAAAGAAAGCCAAAATGGATTGCAACAGGTCTTGAAATTAAAGGTAACAAAAGAAAAGCTGAAGAAATAAGAAAGGAGATCGAAAGGGAATATGAGTTGAAAAATAAGCTTGTTCCTTCAGACATCACACTTGATGAATTGGCCGAGAAATGGTTGGTTGAGTACGAAAACGAAGTTGATATAATCACATTCGGCGGTTATGAAAGCATTACAAAGGTTCATATCATTCCGTATTTCAAGGAACACAAAATAAAGGTGAACGAAGTTACCTATGAAACAATACAGAAATACATTGACGAAAAGAAGGTGTCCGGGAACAAAGTAACCGGAGGTGGTCTTTCTCCCCAAACACTCAAAAGTCATATGACGGTGTTTAAGCTGATTTTCAATCTGGCGAGAAAGAAAAAATCATTTATGATGATTGTCTGGAGTTCGTGAAACTTCCGACACTTTCTCACGAAAAGGTTAATTTCTACAGTGCAGAAGAAGTTCAGAAAGTTTGGGAAGCGATTAAAGACGACAGAATCTTTCACATTATTTATGCGACTATCTATTTCGGAATGCGCAGAAGCGAAGTGCTTGGACTTCGTTGGGATGCGATAGACTTCAGAAATAAGATGCTCATCGTCAAACACACGGTTGTAATGTATAACAACAAGGTTGTTGCGAAGGATTCAACCAAAACCGATGCAAGCAACAGAACATACCCTCTGTCGGATGATATGATTGAATTTTTCAAGTGGCTTAAGGCTCGTGAGGAAGAGGAAAGGGCTGCTTGCGGTAAAGACTACATTGAAAATGATTATATTTTCAAATGGCCGAACGGCAAAACTTATGACCCTGACTATATTTCAAAACATTTCAAGAAGCTTTTGGAAAAGAATGATTTGAAGCGTATAAGATTTCATGATTTGCGTCACAGCTGTGCGGTTTTGCTTTTGTCTGAGGGTCGTGAGCTTTATGACGTTTCTGAATGGCTCGGACATTCCGATGTGAACATCACCGCTAAGTTTTACGGTCATCTTGATATGAACAGAAAAAAGGCTCTCGGAAACACTTTAGGAAATTCCATAGGCTTCAAAAACGTTGTGTAGCTTGAGCCTGAGCATATCTTGTTAGAAATTTGTTAGAAAAACGGTGTTTTGGAGTGGCTTTCAAAAGGATATAAAAAAGCCGCAATCCCTTGATATACAAAGGATTGCGGCTTGGCGCGCTGGAAGGGACTCGATTCGCGCCGCCGCTACGGCGGCTTGGTCGCTCGCGGTCACAACAGTCCACCGGACTGTTGCTCTGTGCCGCTCGTCCTTCGAGTCCCATAATCGTACAAAAAAACAACCGACACACCTGATGGCGTATCGGTTGTTTTGGCGCGCTGGAAGGGACTCGAACCCCTGACCTTTTGGTTCGTAGCCAAACACTCTATCCAGCTGAGCTACCAGCGCAAAAGTGCGGTCTTTTGACCGCTCAAGTATATTATCACACTTGTTCAAAAAAAGCAAGTGTTTTTGTGTAATTTTCTAAAATATTTTTAGTGCGAAAAAATGGGTGCGAAAACGCACCCATTTTACTTACATTCTGTTGGAGATTTCCTGTAACTGTTCGAGCTTGAATTCCTTGCCTTGGCAAATTGGATTGACACCCGATCTGCCTACGCTTTCGATTACTGCGTAAACTGCGCCGGCTTCCTTGCCTGATTTGGATTTAACAAGCAGGTTTGTAAGGCCTACGGTGGGGTTTGCGGCAACACCTGCGCCACCGTTGCCGAGTGTTGTAACGTCGGGCATACTCATTGAGATAATGCCTTCGCAAGCCGAGCATTTGAAGAGGTAGAGGTTGCCCTTCCAAGACATCTGGTTGTGCTGTGCAATAGTCCAGTACGGATTGGTTGAACAGCAGATGGGGCACTTAGGATATGTACGGTTTACGAAGGTCTGCGGAACGGAGCCTGCAAAGCCTTCCGCTCTGTGGAATTTATAATCTTTTGACGGATTAAATGAAACTCCTGCCTCAAGAGGAGTGTATCTTTGCCAATCTATATCGACAAAACCTGCTGTTTGCGGTGCAGGCTGAGCAACAGGCTGCTCAACGTACTGTGGAGCGACAGGTTGAGCGACAGGTTGAGCGACAGGCTGCTGGACGTACTGCTGAACAACAGGCTGAGCGACAGGCTGCTGGACGTACTGCTGAGCAACAGGCTGAGCGACAGGTTGCTGAACGTACTGCTGAGCAATGGGCTGCTGAACAACGGGCTGAGCAACAGGTGCGTATGCCGGGGCAGGAGTCTGATTGTAAGCTGCAGCGGATGCGATTTGGGAAACGATTGCGTTAATCTGATCGGAGATGGAAACGTAGTTAGCAATCAAATAATACCTGCGTCTTTTGCCGAGGTGATTGATTGAGAGGTATTTTTCGGTACGGTTTACAGACGAAATTCTTATTTCGTTGTACGGCATAAATACAGCCTTGCCGTAAATATTTACGCCTCTTACGCCAATTGAGCCAAGGCTGACTTTGTGGTTTGCTGTCAATATGTAAACAACAAAGAACGCAATTGAAACCGCAAGGAAGAAAAATCCAAGGTATGTGGTGAACATTTCTTCTATCCAGGTGTAGTGACCGGTCCAGTAATAGCCGCCATAGCCCCAAGAATAAGAGTGATAGTCCGTGTAGGTGTTGGAGGGTGAGACGTACCAGAGTGTAGATATTGTTGTGCAGAGGTTGAAGAGTGCGGCCGATGCTGCAGAGATCAGGAAAAAGTTCTTCTGTGCATTGGGAACAGGTGTGCTGGCCACGGTTGCTGTGCGGTCGATGATAAGTGCATTGTTTACAGGCAAGCCGAGGTCGCTCATAAGCGTACAAACCTCGTCGCGGTTGCCGATAAACTCAATTTTGTATTTAACATTGGTTAGTGTTTTGATTGTTATGCCGTTGATTCCTGCGGGATCAACCGATGCAACCAGATTGAGCGGAATGTTGTAATTCTTGAAAAAAGCACGGCAGCCTGAGATTGAATAATTTGTAACCTTAAGGGAGTATTTGAGTGTTGAAACGAAAGCAAGCGCAATAAGTGAACCGAATGCTAAAATGACAAACGGCAGACCGATGAGAAGGTCATCGTCAATCCATATAGAGATAGTTGCATAAGCTATGCTTACAAATACTGTTATAAAAATTGATGCGAAGCGAAGCTCTTTGATTTGTCTGAAATTTGCGGTGATGAAGGTTTGCTCCGGCACCGGCTGAGCGTACGTTTGTACAACAGGCGGTGTTGCCGGGGCGTTTATGTAGTTGTCCATTGTGTTAGTTTCCTTTTTGAGTAAGATGGTATGAAAGACTTCAGTATTTTGCTGTGCGATTAAACTGTTTCGGGTAATAATCCGGTGTTTTCCCATACTGCGACAACTGTTCCGCTGTGTACGGATATATCCGATTTGCTTCCCGCAAACTCGTTGCTGATTCCAAGCGGTCGGTTGCACGGAATTTCTCCGTGCTCAAGCTCATATTTAAAGCCATTGAGTGTAACGGTAGCTTTATCGCATCCGAAAGGAATAAGCGAGAGGTAGCCGCTTGCGTTAACAAAGCTGAGCATCTTACCGCTGGCTACAGTGATTACCGCATTACGGTCAAAAATATATCCGCTCATACCTTGGTCGGCAATATTCTTGAGCACCTGCAGGTTGCCCAATGTGTGTGCGATTCTGCCACCCGTTGCACCGAAAATGTGAAACTCATTACAGCCGTTCTCTATGCCGATTTCTACTGCCAGCATAGTATCGGTGTCGTCCTTGATAGGGGAGTGCTCAATCACGTCGTTGTGTTTAGGTGTGTAACCGAGTGAATCAAAATCGCCAACAACCGTATCAGGTATTATGCCGATTGACTCAAGTGCTTTGTAGCCTGCATCAGCGGCAATTATCAAATCGTCTTTTTTGGGAGCAAAGAGCTCCGGGCAGAAGTCTCCGCCGCCGACAATAAAGCAACGCTTTCTGTCTGCCATATATCTGCCGCCTTTCTCTGGATTTTATTTCAGGTATGCTTCAAGTCTGTATATCGGCATACCCTGCGAAGCAAATCTGTGCTCGTACTCGGTTTCAATGTTACCTTCAAAGTTGCTGTTATGCAGGTCGAGCGAAACGTTTTTGAGGCTGAATCCGAATCCTGTAAATTGCTCGATTGAATACTCAAAAAAGTGCATATTGTCTGTCTTCTGGTGGATTTCGGCACCCGGTTTCAGGATAACGGCATAGCTTTTGAGGAAGCGTGCATTGGTCAGCCTGTGGTTGGCATATGCTTTTTTGGGGTAGGGGCAGGAGAAGTTGAGGTATATTCTCTCAATTGAACCCGGTCTGATGTATTTTTCGAGGTATTCCGCACCGCCGTGCAGGAATATAAGATTGGGTATATTGTCCTGCTTTGAGGCTTCACTTGCCATAACTATAACGTTTGCGACCTTTTCGAGTGCAAGCACGTTGACATCGGGGTTGCGCTTGGCAAGCTCACAGGCGAATCTGCCCTTACCGCAGCCTATTTCAAGCACAACGGGGTTGCTGTTGCCGAAAAGTGCCTCAAGGTCAAGATATTCCTTTTTCTCGATCGCGGTGAGAAAGTTACGGTCATCGCTGAAAAGCTTGATGATGTTGTCGCACTCTGCCAGACGCTCCTCGAGATACTTCTTTTTTCTCATTCTCATTGTTTTTTTTCGTCCTTATTCATAGTCTGCGATAAAATAAGCATTTGTGTCGGCGCGCTTGCCGTCAAGCCCGAGCACCTCTATACGGAAATAAATATCCTCATCCTCGAGCACAAAATCAGCCTGAGTCACGCTGCTGCCGGGCTCGGCGTGAAGGCATTTGCTACGTCTGCCTGCGGTTGAGAGTGCTATTCTTGAGGCATCAGAGCACTCGATATGCACCTTGCTGTCTTCAAGTGTAAGCTCATATATTTCAGGTCTTGTTGTGCAGTAAAAATCGCCGCTTTGCATAGCTGTTATGATGCTGTCATAGCTGAGGGAGTCTGTCACAAAAACGGTCTTACCTCCGAAGCTGTCACATCGAACATCACCGAATGGAAATTCGTTGTGATTATCGTCCGCCATCGTGCAGTACATTTTCTTGCCTGCACGAAGCATTTCATCGTACACTCTCTCCTGGCCGCTGTCGCCGCCCTCAATAAAAACAGAGTTATTATACACTTCGATTATATCGCAACCCTCAAGGTCGATATAATCCTCACGCACCTGCATAGACCAGTATGGGTGATTATACATTACAATAAACCCAAGATTTCTGAGATCGGAAATATACTTATTAACGGCCGCCTTATCACGGTAGTCCGGCGTAGGCGGCAAGTCAACCATTTTATCACCCTTTATATTGAATGCATTCAGGTGATAACAGCGGCGGAATTGACTGCTTGAGACTATATTGTCGCTGATATCCGCTTCAAATGCATTTATTGCAACAAAATCATCTGTACAGAAATCGCTGTGATTAAAATAATTGTCATGGTCGGAAAATGCGACAACGCTGTAGCCCTGAGCCTTGTATGCATCACGTATTTCTTCCGGAGTACGTCTGCCGTCTGAAAGAGTTGTGTGGCAATGCAGGTTGGCAATATACCGGTTTTTATCCTTGGAGATAAGAATATGTTTCATATTGTCATCCTCTATAAAAACAGGCGTACTTTTTTGTACGCCTGTTGATTTTATTCTTCGGTTTCTTCAATCTCAACGTGGTCTGCTATGAAGCCTTCGAGCATTTTGATAAGGCTCTTGACTTCCTCTGTTACACGTGCGCTGACAAGCTTTGCCTGTGCCTGCTCGAGCTTTGCAGCAGATGTGAGTGCCTCTGCCTTGCGGCGGGCATCGGTCTCTACGCGCCTGACAACCTGTGCAACTTCTTCAATCATCTGTGTTGCAGAGGCGGATTCGGTAGCCTGAACAGATGAACTATCAGCTTTGAGCTGTTCAAGCTGTGCAAGAGTTTCTTCATATTTTGCTTTGTAACCCTCGTCGGAATTTTCGCGCAGCTGTTTGATGATGCCGGCAAGAGCCTTGCACTCCTGCTTATACTGCTCTTTTTCCTTTATTAGGTTGCCGTTTTCTTCAAAAAGGCTGTCGTTTCTTGCCTGAAGAGAAGCGTAGGCATCACGCCACTGCATCTGAGCTGCTTCGGAAGCTGCGACATATTCGTCTACCTCTGCACAGCTGTAGCCTTTGCGTGATATAGGGAAGCTTTTGCTTTCGGCCATTGTAAAAACCTGCCTTTATCAGTCGTTGTAGTATTTGAGGCCTGTTGCCTTGCACCACTCGTGGAATACTCTGAGTGACTTGAGTCTTGCTGCACCGAGTTGGTGTGAGCCTCTGGTGTACCAGTTGAATGTGTCTACGCCGCAAAGGCTGACAAGATACTTGGCGGATGCACAGAAGCCTGAGTCGATAGCGTTGTCAAGCATACAAATCTGCTGGTGTGTAAGGTTTGCTGCCTCACGGTCGTTCTGTACGAAGAACTCGTCGTACATCTTGGCAAAGAGATATGCACCGCAACTTGTGGGTGTTGCAACAACGCCTCTTGCGCCTGCCTCATATGCTTCCATAAGGTAGGGAATGTTAGCCTGAAGAACAGCGGAATCGCCTTGAACAGCGATCTTTTCCTTGATGAGGTCCATCTTGCAGGTTGTGTCTTTAATGCCGACAAATCTGCCTGTTTCTACAAGCTTGCCGTAAACGGATGCAGGCATAAGGTGAGGCTGCATGCCGGGGAACTCGTAGAGTACGATGGGAAGTGTTGTCTGTGTGCTGAGTTCAGCAAGGTATGTAAAGAGCTTATCTTCATCTGCACAGTAGCCCTTGGAAACAAAAACAAGGCCGTCAACACCGGTCTGCTCCATACGCTTGATTTCTTCAATCTGAGCGTGCCATGTGGGCTCAAGGTTTGCGGTAGCGACAACGGACATACCGCCTGCTCTTTCAACAGCAATTCTTGCAAGTTTCTCTCTCTCTTTGAGTGTGAGAAGTGTCATTTCGGAGCTTCCGCAACAAGCAAAAAGGTGTTGTGCGCCTTGGCGAGCCTGCCACTCAACGTACTTTTCATATGTTTCAAAGTCGATTGAGCGATCTTCGTTGAAAGGTGTGAGAAGAAGTGAATATACGCCACGGTTGTTGAATTCTTTAGTTGACATAAATAAAGCCCCCGGTTCTTAATTTTTCTACAGTATACCGCACTGAAACAGAAAAATCAATAACAAAGAGGGCTTTTATTTAAATTTCTTATCTGAAAGCTATAAAGGAATATTCGTCACCGAGCCTGTTCATCTCAACTTTTGTTGTGCCTTCAACCGTGGTCGAGTTTTGTATAACTTTGAATCCTGTAGCAGTTATTTTTACTCCGGTGCTCGAGTAGTGCTCTGAAGAAACCGCTGCACAACAGTATGAAATTCCGTTGCTGTCTATCCAGAAAGGCGGATAAAGTGCGATACAGATTATCAGAAACTTGGGTCTGAAACCAAGCCATACGGATTGTTCGTTCTGGCCTGTTCCGAAGAAAGTGCCCATGGTGGGCTTGGTTCCCCACGAATCCTTTTCTGTCTGCGTTACGTGAATGGATTTATCGTTTATATGTGTGCCGCAGAAAAAATTCTTGGGCATAAACGATTCGTACTGGATCGCACTCGATTCCGCGGGGCAGAACTGAGCTTCAATTATAATCCAGCTTTTCATGACAAAGGCATCCGTATCTCTGTCGGCACTGATTGTATCGCATCCGGATTCCTTAAGGTTAAGGTCGCTTTTGAAATTCAGGCAGTCTACGATTTTTGTAAACGCTTCGTGGCATGCTGTGCCGCCTGATGAATAGGGTACGTAAATTGAAAAGCGTATTTTTACATCTGCAAGCCTGCAGTATTCAGCGGGCACAAGTTCCCCCTCGTTGTTTTCGGTGAAATAGTCCGTTATTCTCACGCTCTCAAGTCCGACGGATACGATTGTCTGCCTGAGCGGTGTAGCTTTAGGTATTGCAGGGAATTCGGTGAGGAATTTTACGTTTGCGAACAAGTCTTTTTGCTTGCTCAGCCAGGTTGCTATTTCTTTTGGCATTGCGCTGATTGAATCTGCCGTATCAGGTCACCTCCACTATTGTACGAATTATTGCCCAGATGTAAAAAACATCTTCCCCCATATACACACGCTCTGCTCTGTCGATGCGGTAGCTTATGCCGTCTGCCGAAATGTAACCTGAATCACTCACGGTTGTCAGGTCAGGTAGGGGCGGACCGATGTAAAGGTAATGGCCTTGACTGTTGAAACCGATTTCGGTATAGATTCCGTCAAGGTACATCTTGTTTTTGTATCTGAGCGGTTGAATAAAAGCCTTGCAGGATTTGGTTGTGTTACCGTCGTGTACCTCTACGCGGCGGCCGTATGTGTTGAATATGGAGCTGCTTATCATTTTCCCACCTGCCTGAATATAAAGCTGTTATCTGTCAGCAGCTCGGCAGCCTGGAGAAATGCATCATCACGCATCGCAGCGGCAAATTCAACCGTTGCCGCAGGTGTGCGTGACACGGTTACGTCACCTGCTTTGAAGCTTACTTTGTCGCCGTTTTCTGCAGCATTGCGCACCGCAAGGCGGTAGCAGGCGAGGGCGGCGGCAGCCTGGGAAATTCTCGGATCATCGGGGTCTGCATTGCTTCTGAGTCTGCACGTGACATCCTCGAGGCACATCCCGCAAAGGGGCAGAGCGTTTTCTGCCCCTTCTTCGTCGAGGGTAACAAGCTGTCTGAGTCTGAAAAGTACGGCGTGACTGTTTGTCATGTGTTACCCCTTCCTTTTATCATACTGTGAGCTTACGGGAGGCATCTGTGAAGATTTTAGCAAAGCCCGCGATAGATGTGATTGCCGCACGCTCAAGCTGTCTGTCGATGAGCTTGTCGTATTCGGTCATAACGTCGCCTGCCTTGACCATTTCAAGTGCACAGTTTTTGTCAAGGCCGATGATTGTGCCTGCAGGCATTGCGGCAGAGCGCACAAGCTCAGCACCGATAGGTGTAATCATTCTGCCTGTTGCGTGGAAATTGAGACCTGCCGCAGAATCCTTGAATTCGCTGAGGTTGAGCATATTCACAGCATCGGAATTGTTGGCAATAAGTACGTTCATCTCGTAAGGGTCAAGGTCTTTCCAGAGATTTACGATGTCGGCGTAGGTGAGCGTACCGGCTGCGATTGCCTGTGTTGCCGCTGCGGGATTACCGTTGCCGTCGCCGTTGAGGATTGTGTCGATTGCATCGGCAAGCTGTGCCTTGGCGATATGTGCACCGATCTGTCTGAGTGTTACAGTGAAAAGATCAAGGCGCTGGAATCGGATTGATTCATATGAGGCAACAAGCATTCTGCCGCGCTTGCGGAGCTTTACAAGGTTTTCTCGTGTCTTGACGGTTGTCTGGGGAATTTCCGCGCCCTCCGCAACGTCCTTGAGTGCTTTGTCATCATCGGTGGGGATGCTTGTGATTGAACGGTAATCGAGAGAATCGATGTTTGTGACGGAAGCAATGAGCTTAGGCAGTGAGTTCGCTTCCTCCATACCCTGGTGAACGGCTCTTGCAACGTACTCGGGGAAGAGTGTTGCGCTGTCTGATGTTTTGAAGAACTTTTCAACAACGTCGCTGCCTGCGCCGCTTACCTTGATGTCAAAACGCTTGAGCTGTCGCTGGTAAGCATCAAGGCCCTCGAGTGAACTGCCCTTGTAGTTTTCCGACGGGTCGATGCTCTCGAGCGCATTGGTGAATGAGCCACCGCAGTAAAGTCCCTTTTCAAGTCTGATGTTATCAAAATTAGCCATTATTTTTTTCTCCTTTCGTTAATCAGAGCAGAATGCCTGCTGTTTTGTTGGTTTCGTCAAGCTCAATAACGGTAACGGATCTGCCGCTTTCGTCGGTGGTTACCGTTTTTTCATCAGCGGCACTGAGTGCTGTGATGCCGAGGGTAGGAGCTGTGCCGGAATAAGGGATTGAGATGTAGCCGCCTGTCTGTACTGCGACAATGTTACCGCTTGATGAGGCGACAATGCCAATGAAAAGGTCATTGCCTTTACACTTTTCGACAGTTGCGCTGTCGCTCATTTTTACGAGTGTGCCTACCTCAAGCTCTGTTTCGGCGGCGAATGTAATTACCTGTTCGTTGAAGCCTTTGAATGAAATTGACATAAATTTTCCTCCTTAAATTTTGAATTCGTTGTTGTCAGCCGCTTTTGGGGGGATTGTGCCGAATTGCGGTCTGATGGGATAAAGCTTAGATGCACTGTGTGTGAATGATTTTTCGAGCGTTGCAAGCTGTGCCGCCGTAAGGGATTTGCATATGTTCGCAAATTCATCTTCGTTAAGCGACGGCACCGCCATTGCCGCAAGCCTGATAACTCTCTGCTCGAGATCATTTCTGTATAGCTGAGCATCCTTTGCCAGCGCTTCAAGTTCGGCAATTTTTTCTGTTAGTTTGCCGAATGCGGCGGTGCTCAGCGTGATGGAGTCGTATCCGCAGGATTTTTCCTTAATCTGGCTGAGTGTCATGCCGTCTGCCGCTTCAAATGCCTTGGTAACACCTGCCCTGGGCTGAGCCGGCACTGCAACAAAGCTCCACTCGTAAGCATCAGCGGGTGAATCAAGTACGGTGTGGCAAAGCTTGCCGCTGTAAATTTCACCGGTTCGGTGCTTGCAGCCTTTTTTGCGTGCATCCGCTCCGCAAACCGAGCAGGTCATCGAGCTTACGGAGCAACTGATGCTCGTTTCCTTTTTGATGCCTGATTCAATCTGCGCTACAATCTCTTCGTTCTTAGGTGTGAGCGGCATATATGCCCTTGCCTTCAGGCAGGTGTATTTTTCACCTGTCGAGGTTATTTCGTCTTCGCTTTCTTCAATCCACGTTTTGAAAATTCTTGCCGTCTGGTTGTCGGTTTTCATATTGTGGTCTGTGATGCCGGTTTTGCCTTCAAACATAGCCGAAAGTTTAATCAGGGCATCAACCGTGAAACGCTCATAATCTCTGTCAATTTCGTTGTCGCAGAGTGTGAGCGTGAAGCAAAAAACCTCGTTCTCCTCAAATGGTCTGATTGTGTATTTGTTGATAAGCTCAAGCTCATCTGCAGCAGCTGTAGCTGCCGCGATATTGCCTGGAATGTTTTTTAAAACTGTCTGCATTTTTCCTCCTTAACTTTCAAGCCGCTGTGCCTGTGCCGAATACAGCTCTGCACGTGCCGCCTCAACAAGATCCTGAAGCATAATGTCATCCCATATAACATCCACACTGCCGGGCAGACCGTAAAGTCTCAGTGCGGTGTCGCAGATTTTTGTTATTGCGTGCGAAAGTATGCGTCTGTATGCTTCGATTTCGCTTGTGAGGGCATCTGCCTGCTGTGAGGACATACGCTCTGTGCTTGACCACGAAAGGCCGAGCAAAAATGGGGGCAGACCTGTTTTGGCAACTATTTGTTCAAGCAACTGACGTACCGGTACTTCGCTGTCGGGAAGCTGAGCTTCTGCACCGATTACCTTTATCTGCACGTCACCAACGGCAACAAAATCCTTTACGCTGGAGCTGCTCATCGCTGAGCTCCATTCCTGCGCTACAAGTGCGGCTCTTTCCTTTGCATAAGCACGGTCCAGTGAGTCGTTCTGCGGTTTATAGGTTACCGCAAAGCGTACGTTACCGAGTCTCTCCCAGTTAGTACCTACCGTTCGAAAAATCTTCATCAGGGTGCTTGCGACAAAGGGCAGACCTTTTAGTATCGAGTTGCCTGTAAGAGCACCTGCATCCGGGTTGAGCACGCTCATTACCGTCAGCTCGGGATAGCGTATTTTTTCTGAGTGGCCTGAACTGAGCGAGTAAATATCGATGTTAATTCCGTTTTCGTTTCTCTTAAACAAGATATTTTCAAGCGGTGCATTGAACAGTGCATAAGGCGTGCCGCAGCTGTCTGTTACAATTTCGCCTACGGCTGTACCGTAGGTGAGAAGTTGCTCAAAATAGTTTGAAATAAAGGCATCCAGCCCCGTCTGATTGCCGTTAACGCAGATTTGTGATATAAATTCGTTCATCTTTTGTTGAGATGAGATGTTCGTGCATCTTATATCAAAACCACCGGTCAGGCGAACCAGCTTGGTGATAGCCGCATCGATTATGGGTACGGCTTCACGCAGTGCTGTGTAAAGCTGCATATCCTGCATACCGGGTGCAACGCTGTCAAGCAGAGAAAACGTATTGTTTCGGTTTCCCGTCTGTACAGCACATACTTCGGGTGAAGTCTCTTTCTTGCTTTTCTTTTTCATTTACTCCTTCCTTTCTGCAGCGATGGCAAAAAATCCGTAATCGTTACGGTTCATAAGTGTTGTTACAAAGTATCGCATATCGTCCATTGCGTGGTCATTTGTTTTGCACGGTGTGTCTTTTGTGCAGTTATCCTCCCAGCGATAGAGCGAAAATTCTCGCACGATGTCACGGCACGGCGTGCAGATTTTTATCTGTTCCGCTTTCAGTGCTTCGGAAACTTTGCGTATGCCGTCAAGCACGTCATTCTTTGCGGGAATGACCTTGAATTTTCCGTGACGGCGTATGCACTCGATGAAGCTTGCGGCCGAAGGGTCTACCGCAACCGCACTGATCTGTCTGTTGCCTGCAAGCTTTTCAAGTGCGGCATAGTGCTCTTCATCCGTTCTCTGCACACCCAGTGCGCGTGAATCGTGATAGTATTCGTCAACTCTGTACCATACAGAGCCCGATAAACCCCACAGCCCGAATGAGCTGGGGTTTACCGTGCCGTAGTCGCAGGAGATGTACCAACACTCAAAATCACCCTGCGGAACAGGGCAGATGTGCCTTTCGCTGCTGAAAAACGGGTATACGAGTCCCTGCGCGGCAACCCACTTTCCTTCTACGAACCGCTCATAAAATGCACCGCTGTATAAGCTGCGGTATCTGTTGATAATTTTCGGTGTGAGGGAAGGGTTATCCTCCATTGTGAAATGAAGATAAAGGCAGTTTTTTTCGTCCGACTTTTTTATCCATTCCTCGTGGAACCAATGCAGGGGATTGTCGGGGTTGCAGTTGAACCAGAAACGTGAACCTTCAAGCGAGCAGCGTGCGAGAGCCTGTTCCACAAACGAGCGGGGCATAAGGGCAACCTCGTCGAGGAGTACGCCGCCGAGTGTCATGCCCTGAATGAGTGAGGCAGAGCCCTCGTCCTTACCGCCGAAAAGCCAGAAGCTGTTTGTTCTGCCGCCGAAGCTGATTTCAATTTCGTTGCGTGATACTTTTTCTTTGTATTCAAATCCGAGCTTTCCGAGCGTCGGCAACATTGTACGGATTACGTTGCGGCGTAGTGAGGCGATTGTTTTGCCGCAGATTGCAAATGATGTATCCTCAAATGCGGACATTGCCCACGAAACGAATGCCAGCGACATACATACCGTTTTGCCCGAACGCACAGCACCGTCACAGATTATTGCATCTTTCAGGTGATGCGGTGATGTCGGACACCACCACGTAAGGGCAGTCAGCTGCTTTTCAGAAAACGTTTTGAATGTAATATCCGTTGATCCTTTTCTACTCATCGGCATCACTTTTTCTGATTGCGTTTGCCGAGTTTTCCAGCGCACGGTAGAATGGCAGGGCAGTGTCAACCGCTTCATCAGCCGTCATTTCCGCAAGCCGCTCGAGCGCCTTGAGTCTGTCAAAAAACTTAATTTCAATACATCCGTCTTTCGGTCGCTTAATTTCGGATACGTTGAAAAGTTCCATCTCTGCAAGCTCGCTCTCAGTCGGGGGGTTCTTGCGGTAAATAAGGCTTACAGCATCGGCAATGCTGCCGAATGCAAGCTTGCGGTATCCTGCCGCCGCTTCGTTACGGCACGGTTTCTGTGCCTGAGTCAGAGAATCTATTTCGTCTTTTATGTCCTTGCGGCTGAGTAGTTTTACTGCCGCAGTTGCAGGGCTTAACGCGTATCCCGCTTTGATTGCTGCGTCACGGCCGTCGGGCTGTATCGCGTAGTTCAGACAAAACAGCTTTTCTCTTTTGCTGAGTGATTTTTTAGCTATTTTTTCACCTTCCTTGCAAGTTTCTTGAGGTCAGCTTATCGGCCCGTTGCAAAAAGCTCCCCTCACTCAAAGGCTGAAACAGCTGTTTTTTCAATGCGAATAGGTGATAGTTTCGGCGTTTTTTGCTGAACGTTAAATAAATGTTCACAAACAAGCCTGAAAAGGTCAAAAAAATACCGCTGTCAGCGACAGCGGTAGGTTGAAACTGTTTATTGATTTGTCTGTGTGATGTGCACGTCAAGCTGGTTGAACGGTATGTTAATGTCTGCTTTATCAAAGTCAAGCTTCACACGCTCCTGCATATCGTAATATGTAGGCCAATAGTTATCGCTCTTGCACCAGACGAGTGCATCAAGTGTGACACTGCTTTCGCTGTGTGCGCTTACCGCGATAACCGCTTTCGGGTCGTCAAGCGTGTGAGGACAGGCAGCAACAGCATCCTCGATAACTTTTTTTGCAAGTGAAATATCATCCTTGTAAGAGATGTTGAACTTTAGGTTGACTCTGCGCTTTGTCTGTGCGGTGTAGTTGATGAGGTTGTTGGATGTGATGTGCGAATTAGGCACAACAATACGCTTGTTGTCGGGTGTGAGGAGTGTGGTGTTCATAAAGTGAATCTCTTCAACCGTACCCTCGATGCTTTCAAGTGCAATGTAATCTCCTGCTCTGAAGGGTTTGTTGAACATAATTTCAATACCGCTTGCAAACTGTGAAATCAGACCCTGAAGACCGAGACCTGCGGTGATACCTGCAGCGCCCAATGCAGCGGCAAAAGAGCTGATATCAAAGCCAAGCACCGACAGTGCAAAAATCACAAACACAATTCTCATCGATACTACAAGCATACTTTTGAGAAAATGGTGTACTGATTCGTCAACGTTGCGCTTTTTCATAATTTTAATCAGCAGTTTTCCGCAAATCTTGCTGAAGAAAAAGCCGATTACGATTATTGCGACTGCGCCGATGATATCGGGAATAGCGTTGTAAATTTTCAGCGGCAGCTCGCTGAGCCATTCAGAAAAAGCGGAAATGCTTGTGATTTCTTCGGGTATAAGGTTTGTTGCGGTTTCAAGTAAATACATATGTTATCACCTTTTCGAAAAAAAAGCCGCATCGGATAAGGATGCGGCTATCGGTTTTATTTAAGAGTGAAGTTGGCAGCTTCGATGATAGCGTCGTTGCTTTCTTTGTATGTGATTTCGACGGTGTCGCCCTTGTTTGCAATAACTACTGTTTCAAACTCTGATGCGTATACAGCATAGTAGGTTGCCGAGCCTTCAAGCTTGAGGTAGTAGCAGCTGTCACCGTTGATAACTGCTGTGCGGATTTCCGCTATTGCACCTGTTGCGGTAACCTTATCTGTGGGCTCATTGTTGCTTGAAGGATCTTTCTGGTCTTCAATTGAGTCAACGTCGATGTCGGTTTTGATACCGTTCTCTGCAAGGAGAGCTGTATAGCTTTCGAGGCAGGCGCGGATTGAAGTGCCCGTTGCGATGATTGTTGTGAACTGGTTAACGTTAACCATAGCGTACTGCTGAACGATGTTGCTCTTATCCTTAAGTGCCATAAAGTAAGTCGGCTCTTCACCGATGTTGAGCAGCAGCGGGAATGTAGCGGCGTAGCTGTACTGCTGAACCTTACCCTGTGCAGCTTCCTGTGCAGCGTTTTCGGTTGCACCGCTTACACGGTAGAACTTAGCCTCTTTTGTACGCTGGTTGATAAGTGTGAAGCCTGTGATTGAGTTATCGCTTGTTGTGATTGATGTAACGCCTGTGTACATATAAACGTCATCGTTGAGAGCGATGTAATTGTATCCGTCTGTTGTAACAACAACGTCCTTCTGGCCGAGAATGGAGTTCCAGAAGCCGTTTTTGTACTTGCCGTAGTAATCGTACTGCTCAACAAGGAGGTCGGGGTCGTATACACGGTCAAGCCAGTTGAGTGACTTGTCTGCTTTGATCTGCTCAATTGTGTAGTCAACACATTCGCCTGTTGAGGGGTTTACAAGAATTGCACCGATTACGTCACGGCCGCCGAAAAGACCGATTGTGTTGTCATAAATCGGGCATACCCAGTATGCGTTACCGTTTTCGTCAACTTCAAATACGGAATCACCGAGAAGCTTTGTCGGGTAGTTGAAGCGAAGGTGACGCTTGAGGAGGTGGTTGAAGTGGTCGGCATCAGAGTAGATAATGCCGCCGTTAACCTTGACATAGTCAACCTTCTGTGTGGTCATATCGATAACAAGGTAACCGGGAAGACCTGCCTTGCGGTTTGTGAACCACTTGATGATATCGTTGTACTTGAGTGTGCCGATACGAACAGGTCTGTTCTTGAGGTTAATCTGTGTGTCGCAGGAATTAACGGTGAACTGAGAAACAAGCTGCTCATCGAAAAGATCACTGAGGGCCTTTGTTGCAAGTGTCTCTGCAGAATCCTTATCGAGAAGCGGAACGCTTGCAAAGTCTGCTTCCTGAATATCTTCGCCGAAGTCAGCATCTTGTACCGTGATAATTTCGTGGTAGTCTGCTGCGCGGAAGAAAACGCTTGATACAATAAAGCCGATACCTGCTGTAAGTGCGACAACAAGACCGAGTATAAGCGGAATTCTTGTGCGTTTACGTGCGTAAGGCGAATACTCGGGTGAGAGGAGAGCGCCTGAGGTGATGAAAGCCATAACGCAGTATGCAACAATACAGATACCAAAGTAAATGTACATCTCTACGGCTTTGAAATTGAATGCCGGGAGATAAAAATAGTAGGCAATGGCTGCAATGATAGCAGTACCGATGAGGTTGATTGCGATTTTTAAACCGGCTTTATTAGGCGGAATAACAACCGTTTTACTCTTTTTAGAGCCACTGCCGGAAAAATCAACTTTAATGGGATCCATTGTGACAACTCCTTGCTTTATCAAATAGTTACTAAACATCATACTATAAAACTTTGCAGAATACAAGTAAAATTTTTGCGGAGTGCTAATTTTAAATTATCGGTGAAATTTACATTGAATTTACGTGAACAATATGTTACAATCATTGTCAAGACAGAATTTAACAGACAAGGAGAGATAAATTTTGAAAAAAATACTAAAGTCCTCAATCAGTATGTTGCTTGTTATTGTGCTCAGCTTTTCGGTTGTGCTCCAGACTGCAGCTTCTTCCGAACAGTGCAACTGCGGTGAAGAACCCATAATTTATGTTGCTGCCCTCGGTAGTGCAACGCTTTACCAGAATGCAGGTACGGAAGATGAAAAGGTAGTGTTCCGCCCCGAAACCGAGACCTACATAAAGCTCATCGCAAAGCTTCTTATTCCGTTGGCCTCCCTCATCATTACAAAGGATTACGATGCTTTTTCAGATGCTCTTATTCCTGCTGTCAGTGATGTTTTCGGTCCTCTTGCAAACGCTGAAAACGGCGATTCCACAGCAGATATAACAACTAAGGAAGAACTTCCGACTGATCCTACGCACAACCTTGAGCATAACTACTATTTCGGTTACGATTTCCGTGCCGATCCGCTTGTTGTTGCAAAGGATCTTGATAAATACATTGACCATATTCTTGAGCTTACAGGTCACGAGAAGGTAAGACTCCGCGCTTCATCAATGGGCGGCGTTATGACGATGGCTTACTTCAAGCAGTTTGGCTGCGAGAAGATAAAGTCCGTTATCTTCCAGAATTGTCCGATATCCGGTACGGCTGTTGCAGGTGATCTTTTCTGCGGCAGGCTTGAAATTAATCAGGATTCACTCTACCGCTACGGTGCGACTGCTCTTCCGCTCATTATGGATAAAAACCTTGCAAACTTCCTTATGATCATCATCAGCATTCTTAAGGAAAGCGGCGTTCTCGGTACCCTTATTGATGCGGTAAACCGCGTTGTAGATAACTGTGCCGACAGAGTTTTTGACGAGCTCCTTGTTCCCGTGTTTAAAGCAAACTGCGGCATCTGGTCATTCGTACCGGATGAATATTATAACGATGCCAAGAAGTTTATGCTTGGCGATAACCCCAATGCAGAGCTTGAAGCCAGAATTGATTACTACCACTATGAGGTTCAGTGTAAGGCCGGTGAAATCCTCAACGGTGTGCTCGAAAGCGGTGTTCCTGTAATGATTCTTGCTGCGTGGGGTGTTCAGCGTACACCTCTTGTTCCTACATGGCATAACGATTCCGACGGTACGGTTGACCTTAAGTACTCTTCAATCGGCGCAACCGTAGCACCTCTTGGCGAGAGCCTCGGTTCAGACTATGTTCAGGCTGAAAATGACGGTCACAATCATATTTCTCCCGATAATCATATCGATGCTTCAACCTGCGATCTCCCCGATAACACATGGTTTGCAAAAGATATGGTGCACTGTACAACTCATGACGGTCATGCTGCTCTCTACCGTTGGTTCTTCGAGAATGATGACAACCCTGAAAAACTCAATGTATATGCAAATCCCGATTATCCTCAGTTCCTTCAGAACAATATTAAGGAGCAGACCCTGACTCCTCAGAAATAATCGTACTTATACATAATTTAAGGGCAGAGTTTACAAAATAATGACAGCGTGGTTACAGCTTTGTTATTATGCTTGAACTTTGCCCTGTCTTTTTGTACTATTGTGTAGTTCACATTTTATTTTAACGTGGGGTAAATGAAAAGAAATGGTTTTTTCCAGCTTGTTTTTTGTTTTTTTGTTCTTACCGCTTAATCTTGCGCTGTATTTCTGCACCAAGAGTATAACGGTAAGAAATACAGTGATGCTCATTTTTTCGCTTTTGTTTTATGCGTGGGGTGAGCCTAAATATGTTATTCTTCTGCTGGCGATGACTTTTGCGGATTGGGTCTTTTCACTTTTGGTCGATCGTTTCAGGGGCAGCTCAAAAGCAAAGCTTGCTTTGCTCGGTGCCTGTGTAACAGATCTCGGTTTGCTTGGCGTTTTCAAATACGGCACTTTCTTTCAGGAGAATTTTCAGGCGCTCACAGGTCATCCGTCTGTTGTAACGCAGATAGCTTTGCCCATAGGAATTTCTTTTTATACGTTTCAGCTTCTCACTTATGTCGTCGATGTTTACAGAGGCGATGCTAAGGTCGAACGCAATTTCTTCAACGTTATTCTGTATGCGAGCCTTTTTCATCAGTGCGTTGCCGGTCCGATTGTCCGCTATCAGGATATAGCCGACCAGATTTCTCACCGCAGCATAAGTGAGGTGGATGTTGCAGCAGGTATCACACGCTTTGCAACGGGTCTGGCCAAAAAATCACTGCTCGCAAACAGCTGCGGTGCATTGGCGGATAAGTTCCTGCTCAGTGATGCTGTTGCAAGTGATGCATCGCTGCTGTCCGAAAACATCGGCATCCTTTCATCCCGTCCTGCATCGGCACTTTGGCTCGGTATGCTGTTTTACGCCCTGCAGATCTATCTCGATTTTTCTGCCTATTCCGATATGGCAATAGGCATGGGACGTATTACAGGTTTCAGATATAAGGAGAACTTCGATTATCCCTACTGCTCACGTTCAATCAGTGAGTTCTGGCGCAGATGGCATATTTCACTCGGTTCTTTTTTCCGCGACTATGTATATATTCCTCTCGGCGGTAACCGCAAGGGGTATGCGCGCACTGTATTCAATCTTTTTGTCACCTGGTTCCTCACCGGTTTTTGGCACGGCGCAAGCTGGAACTATATGCTTTGGGGACTTTACTACTTTGTCTTTATTGCGCTTGAAAAAATCTTCCTCGGCAAGGTGCTTGATAAGCTTCCCCGTGTTGTCGGTCACATTTATACGCTTGTTGTTGTGTTCTTTGGTTGGGTTCTGTTTAAGTTTGAACGTCTGCCGTTGCTCGGCACCGTTCTCAGCGGTATGTTCTGCGGTAACTCAAATATGTTCACCAACTATGAAGCGGACATTATGTTCAAAAGCAATATATTCATCCTTATTGTTTGTATCATCGCTTGTGTGCCGGTTGCAAAGATTGTCAAGGGTGTGCTCAACTATCATTCTGCAAAAGATGGCGCTGCCGGTGGGATTTGTACGGTTGCCCGCGCAGCTTATCCTTGCGTGCTGCTGCTGCTTTCAACCGCTTCTCTTGTAGGCAACAGCTACAATCCGTTCCTTTATTTCCAATTCTGATTATTAACGGAGAGACGATAATGAAGAAAGAAAACAAAAGAGTTAACAAGGGCACAAAGGCTTTAATTGTCAGCTTTCTTGTGTTGCTGTTTGCAGGCGCTTGTGTTGCGTTGTATCTTCCGCTTCGTCCGACGTATTCGGAATCGGAGAAGCGAGAGCTTACAAAGTTTCCCGAGTTCAGTTTCAGCTCGCTGTTGGATGGCAGCTACTTTAATGGTATAAGCACCTGGTATGCCGATACATTCCCGTGGCGTGAAATGTTCATAAATGCAAACGCAAAAATAAAGTCATTCTACGGTGTCGGCGACACTATAAGCGGTTTTTCCGATAGTAATGTTGAAGATATTCCGGATGTCGGCGAAGATGTTGCTCCGGTTACACTCCCTTCAGAGGAGCCCGCTACGACTGATGCAGAAGTAAGTGAAACTCAGACCCAAAAGGAAGAAGCAGAAGATCCTATTATCCAGGAGCTCGGTGCGGTTCTTATTGTTGATAAATCGGCTTATGAGTATTACAACTTTGTGCAGAGCACAGCGGATAAGTATGCTTCAGCCGTAAATACGACCGGTGCAAAGCTCAAGGGTAAGGCGAGGGTGTTTGATATCGTTGTGCCAACAAGTATCGACATCAATCTTTCACCGTCCGTACGTAAGGGAATCAATTCCAGCGATCAGAAAAAGGCGACAAACTATATATATTCGCGAATTTCATCCGATGTGGTCAAGGTTAATGCGTTCGATGCTCTTTATGCACGCAGAAATGAGTACCTGTACTTCCGTACAGATCATCATTGGACTGCACTGGGTGCCTATTACACATACTATGAGTATGCTAAGGCTGCCGGCATTACGCCCTATGCTCTCACCCAGTTTGAGGAGCAGAATCACGGCGAGTTCCTCGGTACTTTCTATAACGATTCCGGCAAGAACGAAACTCTTAAGAAGAACCCGGATACGTTCTATGTGTATATGCCCGATGGTGATATCAAGATGAATGTTACCGACAAAAACGGCAATACCACCAACCTGCCGCTTATTGCAAATGCTTCGGAGTATTCCAGAGGGATGAAGTACCTTGCATTTATTGCAGGTGATAATCCTTACACACACATTGTAAACTCAACCATAACCGACGGTTCATCGTGCCTTGTTATTAAAGAATCCTTCGGTAATGCGTTTGTGCCTTTCCTCACTGCTAATTACGGCGAGGTTCACGTTATTGACTACAGATATTGGAAGGGTAACATTGCAAGCTTTGTTGAGTCCAACGGTGTAGATGATGTAATATTCATAAATAACATGTCAGCTACACGTAATAAATCAATTATAAACAAACTTGTCGGCATATCGTAAACCGAAACAGCGCAAGCGGATTCGTTCGCTTGCGCTTGTTATATGCGGGCTTCAGGGGTGTGTTTTATGAGCGAAAAAATCGATATATTTATCAAAGACAGAGCTGATCCCTATGTCACCAAAAGCAGTGACGGGTGGTACTATTTTACCGCATCTTATCCGATGTACGGCAAAGATGACCCGGAGGGTTATGACCGTATAGTGTTACGTCGCGCAAAGAGTATAGATGCCTTGGCATATGCTGAGGAAAAAGTGATATGGGATGAAAAATACAGTGAAACGTCGCACCGTTTTATCTGGGCACCGGAAATTCACGAGATTGGCGGCAGGTGGTATGTGCTTTTTGCCGCAAGCTCAAGTGCAGATAACGTGTGGGATATTAACTGCCATTGTATTGCTTGTAAAGGCAATGACCCTTACAACGACGATTGGGAGGAAAAGGGCAAATTCACTGCACCCGATGATTTTTCCTTCACCCGCTTTTCACTCGATATGACTTATTTTGAGTGCAATGGTAAACGCTATGTCGCGTGGGCACAGCACGGCGGCAATTCAAACGTTTATATAGCAACCGTTGACCCCAAACAGCCGTGGAAAACAACCTGCCCTGCAGTGCTCCTGACAAAGCCCGAGTACGATTGGGAGAGCGTTAATATCCCTGTCAATGAAGGACCCGCTTTTATGTGTTATGGCGGTCGGGTTTTTATGACCTTTTCTGCATCTGCAACCGGTCCGGAATACTGCATCGGCCTTATGTATGCCGATGAAAAAGCTGACCTAACCGATGCTTCAAGCTGGACAAAGCTTGATAAACCACTGCTTACGTCTGATGACCTTATCGGTGAATACGGTCCCGGTCACAACTGTTTTGTCGAGGATGAAAACGGTGATTGGGTTTTTGTTTATCACTCGCGTGACGAAGTCTGTTTCAGCGGTAAGTGCGGCTATTCAGATTTTGATCCGCTTTACGATCCTTGCCGCAGCGCGAGAAAGCGGAAAGTAATCTGGGATGAAGACGGATTTCCGGTTCTAAACGGATAAGAATACCGACAGTGACATTGCTCACTGTCGGTGTTTTTATTCTACGGTTACGGATTTTGCAAGGTTTCGCGGTTTGTCAATGTCACAGCCTCTGAGCTTTGCGGTGTAATAGGCAAGCAACTGGAACGGAACAACCTGAGTGCTGGCACAAAACAGAGGGTGTGGCGCCGCTGTTGATCTGACAGATATATCCGCTTTGATGTTGGGTTTATCCGCAAGCGCAATTACCTGCGCCCCTCTTGCTGCAACTTCGTCAATGTTGCTCTGCATCTTGGCTTCAAGACCGTCCGGCGGGCACACGGCAAAAACTTTTGTGCCTTGCTCAATCAGTGAAATTGTGCCGTGTTTCAGCTCACCTGCCGCATACGATTCGCAGTGAATATAGCTGATTTCTTTAAGCTTGAGTGATGCTTCAGCCGCAACTGCAAAGCCGATGCCTCTGCCTATAAAATATGCGTGTTGTGTGTGCTGCAGCTGTTCCGCAATTTCCCGCATCTGTTCTTCGCAACCCAGTGATTCACGGATATTTATATGAAGCTTTGCCAGTTTTTCTTCAAGCGTGTTCAGTAAATCCATGTCGGCTGTTTCCCATATGCGTGCAAAGTGTATTGCCAATATATACAGTGCCGCAAGCTGAGCGGAGTATGCCTTCGTTGTGGCTACAGCAATTTCCGTGCCTGCCTTTGTGTGAATTACAAAATTGCTTTCGGTTGCAATGCTGCTTTCGGGTACGTTAACAATGGATACTGTCGTTGCTCCTTTTTCTTTTGCAAGCCTGAGTGCTGCCAGTGTGTCTGCTGTTTCACCGCTCTGGCTGATTAAAATTACAGGGGTATTTGCGCTGATCAGCGGTTCGGAATATCTGAATTCGGAAGCAGTCTCAACATTCACCGGTGTTTTTGTGAGCCGTTCAAAGCAGATTTTGCCTACAAGTCCTGCGTGATAGGCCGAGCCGCAGGCGACTATATGGATTCTGTCCGGTTTGCTTATTTTTGGTAACGGTTTTCTTTTTTCATCACTGCAGTATTCCTCAACCGTTTTGCGAACAGCCTCCGGTTGCTCAAAAATTTCCTTGAGCATAAAATGTTCATAGCCGTCTTTTTCGCTGTGTTGGTTCTCTGCGGTGAAAGGGGAGGGGGTTTTTGCTTTTTCGTTCAGCTCAAAATCGTAGAATCTAACATTGTCTTTGCAAACTGTCGCAAGCTCACCGTCATCCATTCTGTAAACGACTTGAGCTTTACAGCTTATTGCCGATATATCCGACGCAACAGATGCTTCTTTGCCGATTCCGATGAGCAGTGGGCTGGATTTTTTCACACAAAAAATTGTTTCCGGTTCATCCTCGCACAGTATTGCAAGCGCAAAAGATCCTTCAAGCAGCTTTACGGTCTGGGCTATCGCCTCCATGCAATTGCCTTTGTAATGTCTGTTGATCAGGTGAACCACGGTTTCCGTGTCAGTCTCACTGCTGAATTTGCATAGCGGAAGATACTTTTCTTTCAGAGTATCGTGGTTTTCAATTATGCCGTTGTGCACAAGAGTAAATTTGCCGCTTGTGTGGGGGTGAGCGTTGCTGTCGGTCGCGGCGCCGTGCGTTGCCCACCTTGTGTGCCCTATTCCTATTGTGCCTTCCATATCGTTGCGCTTTCTGACAGCGGATGCAAGCACGTCAATTTTTCCTTTTTGTTTTTCTGTTTTTATTTCGTTTTTGTCCAATACTGCGATGCCTGCCGAATCGTACCCCCTGTATTCCAGCTTTTTCAATCCGTCAATAAGAAAAGGGGTTGCGTTTGCAGTGCCGTTATAGCCTATAATTCCGCACATAAAAATCACCTCTGGGAATAGTATGCACTGAAATCGCAGATATTTCATACAATGTGGAATAATGTAATTATATTTTTAGCATTTTTTGCATACAATTGAATGTTGAAAATATTCTTAAGCGGTGGTATTTTATGCAGAAAAATGTTGTAACTTTTGATTATGCACAGCTTCGCAGATCTGTTTACGGGTTTAAGGAAAAGTATCCTTTTGCAGGCTGCTGTGTATGTGCAAGAAGCTGGAGCGGACGTGCTGTATTCACGCTATCGCTCGGTAACAGTCAGTCGCCCGCGGTGTTTCTTGCAGGTGTCAGAGGATGTGATACTGTAAGTGTCAGAGTAATGCTGAAGTTTTTTGAAAATATCTGTGCAGCTGTTGAGTCGGATCACGAGATTGCAGGCATAAAAGTACGTGAAGTGCTCAGGGAAAAAGGGATGATAGTTATTCCGTGCCTTAATCCCGACGGAATGGAAATTTCACTTCGCGGTGCGGTTGCTGCAGGCAGTTATGCAGGGCTTGTCGAGCGTGTTTGCAGTGATACTGCATCGTGGTGTGCCAATGCAAGAGGTGTAGACCTGAATCTGAATTTTTCCTGTGACTTTGTAAAATCGAAAAAAGCTGCAGAAAACTGCGGTTACACAGCTCCGGGTCCGTATTTTCACGCAGGCAAAGTGCCCGAAAGTGAGCCGGAAACAAGGGCTCTTGTCAGGCTGTGCGATGTGCGCGATGTGCGCCACACATTAACACTCGAAAACGGAGCAAACTACGTATATTCATCGCCTTGTGATGAGGGTGCGGAACGGATTGAAATGATGTGCCGTATTCTGGAACTTTCAAGCGGACTCAAAAGGGTGAAAGAAGCGCCGGGACCTCTGGAAAAGCACGGTTTTGCGGATTGGTTTGTGAAAAAGCACAAAAAGCCGTCGTTTGTGCTAAATGCCAACGGTTCTGTGCAGGAGGTTTATGCTATGCTTGAAGAAGTGCTCGTTTTGTCAATTGTAATGTAATTATATTGTGCAATATGACAGGTTTATCGTTTTGATATTGTGATATTGTACAATATTAAGAGTCTCTTTTTGTTGATTTGACACTAAGGGAATTCGTTTGGTAACGCAAAAGTAAACTGCTTTGTTACTTTTAACAAACTTTGCCTGTTTTCAATAAACTTAGCACTTCACCCTTGATTTTCCTTTTAATGCTTGTTATAATATAACCGCTAACAAAGGGGGTATAGCGTACGCTTACTTCCTGCGAGTTCAAAATGTGAAAGGAGAACCCCACATGAAAATCATTTCAATGATTCTTGCGTTCATCATGTCTTTGTTTGGTTTTACTCCTGCACTTGAGCCTGTCGATGCTTACACACAGGCTGAGTGGTATGCTCTTGTAGCTGATGAGTTCAACCTCACATACAAGCTTGATGACGGATCCAATTTCGACATTGCTGAGGATGACGAGTATTACGAAGTCCTTCAGGCTTGTCACGATTGGAATGTACTTGTTGGCGAGTACGATGCTGATGCTGATGTAACAAATGTTATTGTCGCTAAGTCACTCGCAGTCGCAGCAGGTCTTGAAGGTGCTGAGGATGCAGACGAAGACGTTACACTCGATATTGCTATCGAGGCAGGCTTTGTTGATATTTCCTTCAGCTTCTTCGGCAAAGTTAAGGAAGTTGCTATTTCCAAGAAGGATTCTAATGCAGCTCTCAAGGCAGCATCACTTGCTTACCTTAACGGTTTCACAAACGTTGAGAACGGCGGCGATCTCACAACGAACAGCGGCGAAGAGTACAACCTCAACAGCCTTGCTCTTGTTGAGAATTCCAATGGTCTCACACTCCAGACAGCCGGTGGCGATGTAATCGACGAAGATGAAATCGCATACCTCGATTACGAAGGCAGAGTAAATCCCTTTGAGCAGCCCGAAATCGCAGGTATCAACCAGCAGTCAATCCTCGATAAGATCGACATCAGCTTCTCAATTGGCGATCTTGACGTTTCAGCAGCAGTTAAGGACGGCGGTTTTGACGTTTCTCTTGGCGGTCCCATCAACGGCGTATACGTTGAGAAGTCATACGAGGTTCGTAACTTTGATCTTTACACAAAGTTCGAAGGCAGACTTGATGAAACTCAGATCACAAAGTCATTCATATACCTCGATTACGATCTCAAGGATTCAACAGAAATCACAGGTTCCTACGATTGGTCACTCGACGAAATCGAGACTCCCGAAGGTACCAACGACGTTGACTTCTTCACACGTGTAACAGAGAATATGGAATTTGTTAAGGGTGCAGACAGCGAAATCGAAGTTTTCTCAGTTGATGTAGCTATCCCCAACTGCCCTGCAATCACAATCGGTATCACAGCTAAGCTTGTTATCTCCTTCGACGGTAGAGTAGAGCTTGTTGTTACATCAGAAGAGCACAAGGGTGTAGAGATTTCCGATAACAAGATCAGACTTATCAGCGACTCCGTAGCTAAGGATTCCTCCCTTGAGATGGAAGCTCGCGTTGAGGCAGTTCTCGGTCTCTACATCGATATCTCTATCGTTAACATCGTTCTTGTCGATGCAGGTATTGAGGTTGGTCTCGGTGTTCACGTTACTGTTTATATGACGGGCGGCGCTGATAACTATCACCTTGATATTCCTTATGATTTCCTTTTCGATATGAACTTCACTGTTCCCAATGCTGAGAATATGACGTTCAAGGCTAACGTTAAGGTTTACGGTATCGTAACTATCTCCGTCGGTGAGAATTCCGATATCCTCGAGCCTCTCGGTCTTTGCGAGACTTGGAGAATCTGTAATGAGGAGAATGCAACATTCTTCGATAAGACATTTGAACTCAAGTCTGCATAATCATACTTAGCAAACATTGATCCCCTTGGGTAAACACCCAAGGGGATTTTTTTGCTCTTCGGAGGATAATAGCAGTAAATATTTTGTTGCATAATAAAAAGGCATATCACGTTGCTGTGATATGCCTTGGTGTTTATTTTGTTCAGAATCCGCCGCCGACTGTTACGTTGAATGCAACCGAGCCGTATCCGCTTTTTACCGTAAGCTCAATGGGGAGCCTGAGGTTTTTGATGTATAGGTTTTTGAGGTTAACAAGTACGTCGTAGCTCCAGGTGCCTTTTTCTATTCTGCCTGTGGTATTGTTGATTCTTACCTTGAGCATGGGGTTTGCATATCGGATTGATAAATCAGAGTTTTCAAAGTCAATGTAGAACATCGGCAGTTTTTCTTCAATAATGGCGAGGTCGCCGACTACAGAAATTGCGTGGCCTACCGTGCCTTCCTTTTCGCTGCCGTGTATTCCGTCAACCTGCTCAACCATTGTCATTTCAATAACGGTGTAGTTACCGCTCTTGTATGCTTTTGCCGTTTTAACATCTGAGGGCACAAGCTTTTCGAACCCGCCTGTTATTCCGTCAAATTCAGTTGAGTTTTCTTCAAGCGTTTTTCTGAAAAGAGGCAGTACCATTTCAACAAAGGTTGCCAGCAAGCCGTCGCCCTCGTTAACAACAAACTCTTTCATTATCATTGATTTCTGAGATTTTGCGGATGATGATTTTGCCGCTGCACTCTTGTAGTAATCAATAATCTGCTCTTTGCTCCACGTGCTCGGGTCAGCAGGCATTGTTGTTGTCTCGGCTGTTGTCGGGTCAACGGTTACCGTTTCGCCATCAGCATTTGTCTGTGTTTCGGGTGCCTGTGTCTGTGTGTCAGAGGTTGGCACGTCAGCCGCTTGCGTAACATCCTCGGTGGTGGGGGTATCGTCAGGCTTTTCTGTCTTACCGCAAGCCGCAAACGATAGCAGCATTGCCACCGCTGTAATTGTAGCTATAATCTTTTTCATTTTTCTCCTTCACTTTCTTTAAAAAGTATATAATATTTTATAACATAAAACTAAATATGTCAATTATATTAACGTAAACTTATCAATATAATTTTTCAATAAAAAATTCCCCTCGGTGTTAACCGGGGGAGATCTTTATCAGTCTTTGATACATTTTTCGCAGGGACCGTCAGCGTAATACCAAGCATAACAAGGAATATTGGTTTGATAAATGATCCGTCACATTTTTCATCATCATAGTGATATTTGTTGTTATTTTCTGATACAGTAGGGTCTATTGTTGTTTCTTCATTGGGATATGTAGTCTTTTAAGCAGTTTTTTTGTTGTATTGGGTTGGATATGCGGCTTTTCGGTTGCTTTTTCGGTGGTTTCATCCCTTTGAACAAAAAGCACTTGAACTTCAAGTTCAAGTGCTTTTTTGGCACAGTGCGACAAATTGGGGTTTGACACTCCAATAGAGCTATAGATGTTTTGTATTAATTAAAGCAATGAAAGTATCCTTTTCTTGTATTCCAGAAATTCTGCTGTCAGGTTAAAATCATCACGACGAGGTTTAGGTTCTTTGATAATGATTTCACCGGTTATTTTTCCGAGTGAACCGGATAACAGATATATTCTGTCTGAAATAAGAATTGCTTCGTCAATATCGTGGGTGATGAAAAGTGTTGACAGTTGAATTTTTTCCATAACGTTCAGATACCATTTGTGCATTGCACTCTTTGTCAGAGTATCCAATGCGGAGAAAGGTTCATCCAGGAGAGCAACATCCTTTGAGAACATATATGTCCGCAGGAGTGCTGCACGTTGGCGCATACCACCCGAAAGCTGAGCAGGATATTTCTTTTGTGTTCCTTCAAGTCCGAATTGCTCAAACATCGGTGACACTTGCTTACGTGCTTCCTTTTTCTTTTTACCTTTAAGCAAAAGAGGTAAAGCGACATTGTCCTCTATTGTTATGTAAGGCAGCAACAAATCCTTTTGCAACATATAACTTATGTGACCTGGTTGATTTGTTATTTCTTTTTCATCAAGCAACACCTGACCGCTATCAGGAGATAAAAGACCTGAAATGATGTTGAACAATGTTGTTTTTCCGCCGCCGCTGACACCGAGCAAACATACCAATTCGCCTTTATTCAGTTCAATGGAAATATCTTTCAGAACGTTATTGTCGCCAAAACTTTTGCTTACATTTTTAACTTCTAATTTTTTCATATTATACTATTCAGGAAGATAGTCATTTGTAAAGCCGAAATCAGGGTCGATTTTTTCTTCAAGAAGATTCTTTTCGTTCAGCCAATTATAGAAAGCAGACCAACGTTCGGGGTCAAACTCACCCCATTTTGAAGCATCGGCGATATATTCGGATGCAAGATACTCCTGGCTTGCATATACAAGCTCGCTGTTTGATTTGAGTTCGGGTGCGGCATCCATTAGAATATCTGCGGCATCTTTGGGATTTTCTACCGCAAATGTATATCCTTTTGAAAGTGCTTGAATGAATGCTTTTGCAGTTTCCGGATTTTCGTCAAGCCAAGCATTGTTGCCTATAATAACGGGCGTGTAATAATCAAAAACGGGATTTATGTCTGCAAATGCAAAGTAATCCGTTTCAAGACCCGCTGTCTGACAAGCTATACCTGCCCAAGCATAGAAAATCCATATAGCATCAACAGAGCCGCTTTTGAGAGCTGACACTTCATCGGTAACCGTGGAGGGTATCAGCTCAACGAGGTCAAAATTACCGCCGTCAGCTTTCATTACATCTCGGATTGTTTCTTTTTCAACATCCAAATCCCAAGTTGCATATTTCTTGCCTTCAAGACCTTTGGGTGTGTCCATTCCTTCGCCTTTGCGTGAAATAATGCCTGAAGTGTTGTGCTGAATAACTGCTGCAACCGCAGTAACGGGTACAGCATTATCTCCTACAAAAGCAGGTGCCAGAGAATCCTGGAATGAAACTCCGAATTGTGCTTTGCCTGATGCCACCAAGGCTTCTGCACCGCCTTCGGGTGGCTGAACAATCTCAACATTCAGACCTGCTTCTTCAAAATAACCGTTAGCCTGGGCAACAAATATTCCCGTATGATTGGTGTTCGGTGTCCAGTCAAGAACGATTGTAATCTTGTCAGGTTCAGTTTTTCCGCAAGCAGACAAACTGAAAATAATCACAACAGAGAGTATTAATGCAATTAATTTTTTCATACTTTTTCTCCTTTTTTATCCGTGTTACGATAAGGCATAAATTTTTTCTCTGCAAATCCGACCAATGCCATAAGTGCCAGAGAAATTGCCGATATAAGAAAAATAACGGCAAACATTTTGTCAAAAGCAAAGGCTTTTTTTACTCGTGTCATATAAACACCAAGACCGCCGAAGCCTCCGAGCCATTCGCTTATAACTGCTCCGACAACGCTGTATGCCGCAGCTATCCTCAGACCTGAAAACAGTTGAGGTAACGCCGAAGGGAATTTGATATAACGGAAAATCTGTGTGCGGTTTGCGCCCATAGAACGCAGTAACCCGATTGCATCTTTATCCGCACTTCTGAATCCGTCAAGAAGTCCTACTGTTACAGGGAAGAATGTTGATATAACTATCAGAACAATCTTCGGAGTCATTTCATAACCGAACCATAGCACAAGAAGCGGTGCGATTGCAACAGAAGGGATTGTTTGCGTGATGATGAGTAACGGATAAAATGCTTTGTACAGAATATCAAATGTATCCATCAGCACAGCCACGCAAAATCCTACGCTTACCCCAAGAAACAAGCCAATAAAAGCTTCTTGCAGAGTAATAAAAGAATTTTCGAGAAGCAAATGGAATTCACTCACAAAAGCCTGCATTACCTCTATGGGGGACGGCAGCATATAAGACGGTATAAGTCCCGTTGAGCAGACTGACTGCCATATAATCAGCAATGCGGCAACGGCGGTAACAGACGGTAAATTACGCTTCAGCATGTTTTTTTATCTTTTTGTCAATGGTCAGTATTTCGCCTTCGGGTCTGTAAACAACCTTTACATAAGCTGATACATTTTCTGCACCTGCTCTTATTGCTACATGCTGACACTCTTTTACAATGTCCATTAGTTGGTCATAGTCTTCGCCTTCAATTGTGGTTTCAAACGGGCCTACATGGCAGTTTAAACCGCTGCTTTTGATGAATGCGATAACCTCATCCACAATGCGAATAAGGTCATCTTGGTCTTTTGCCTTGGGAAGAACCTGGATTGCGATACTTGCTTTCATAATTTTACCTCCAAAATGAAAAATACCTCCACCGGAAAAATCGGCGAAGGCATTTTAAAGTACGGTTTGTTTACTGCAGATTCACAATGTACTTCAGCTATGCTTCCTACGCCGGCATTATCCGGATCAGGTTAACGGGTCGCAGGTTCACCTGCCTCTCAGCCATTCATAACGGCTCCCCGGAACTTAGAGTGTGAAATAAAAAACAGGAGACAGCCTTTCGGAAGCCTCCTGTAAAAAATCCTTTTGTATGACTTCCTACGGCGGCATTATCCGCATCAGGTTATAGGGTCGAAGTTTGATTACTTCCTCTCAGCCTGCAAACACAAGCTCCCCTGTATTTATTTCGTTTGGTATTATATACCAACCATTGCAAAATTACAATAGGTTTTCAGAAAAAAACAAAATCTGATTTTTATAATAAATTGTTAATTTATCGAACACATTTTATCACAACACCATCTGATTTTTCAACTAACTTAATAGAATACCAATAAGCCATATAAAACAAACAAGTCCCTTTTCAATAAAGAAGAAAAGGAACTTAAAAATGATTTTGAGGACATTTAATGAGTCCGGGTGTTCTTAATAACTTGGTTTCTACAGTGCGAGAAAATGGAATTTGTCGGGCTTTTAATTCTTGGCTAAATTCAAAAACTTTTCTATTTTCTCCGCATCCTTGTATCCGAGCTGATACAATTTGTTTAACCCGATTTTGTTTCTTGTCGCTGTTTTAATTCCGAAACAATCTTTAGGATAAAGTATCAACACTTTGCCTTGTTTTTCAAGTTCAAGAATTTCATTTATCCTATTATGATATAATGTGTGCGACATTGTTATAGCTTTTGCAATTTGTGGATGTTTAAAAAGCAATGGATTGACGAGCCATTTGGGAAAGGCTGATTTCTTATAGCTGATAGGAAGCGTCAAACAAATAATCAGCTTGTCACAACCGTCATCAAATGCTTTTCTATATGGAATCGGGTCAGAGATACCTCCGTCGAAATATCTTCCGTTCTTAAACAAAACAGGCTGACGGGTTACTATAGGTAATGCACAGCTTGCCTTTAACAAAGTAAAATCATCATAGGCGAAATCGTTTTTATTAAAAAATTTTTGTTCAGCGGTCTGTGCATCAGTTACCGCAACAACAAACTTTTGGGTTGATTTTTTAATAGCTTCAAAATCCAACGGATTTTTGCCGTAACTGTTTGTTATATCAGAATAAATATAATCAAGGTTGATATACATTCCTTTGCTGAAATAGTTACCTATACCCATATATTGTTTTTCAAATGAATATTCTTCGTAAAAACTTTTTAATCTTCCGCGCTGATGTGCTATGTATGTTATGAGATTTGCACTCCCCGCAGAAACACCCAAACAATATTCAATATCAATAGAATTATCGAGGAGGTAATCAATAATACCACTTACATAGTTTCCTCTTAAACCGCCACCGACATCCATAATTCCAATCATGATATACCTCATCAAATTCTCATTTATTTAACACATTATATCACAACACTATCTAAAGTTTCAACTAACTTACATACTGATGTTTTTAATGCTATATAATTCTATAGTAATAGGAACGCAAAAGAACTGTATTACAGCATAACAATCACCTTGAAAGTGATAGTATTCTAACTTGGGGAGGCGCTTCTGCTAACGAAAAAATCAGATTTCTTCTGAGATTTTTTTAAATGCACAAAAAATAAAAAGCCGAAAAAACCGGTAATATCAAGGCTTTTCGGCTTTTGAGATTGGCACCCCCAACAGGAATCGAACCTGTAACTAACCCTTAGGAGATCCTCCAGAAGCAGTTTTTGGGTTCCCTTCCAAGGTGCCCTAATCCCTTATATATCAACGATTTCACGCATTATCGAGTTAATCTGTTCCCTTAAAATATCGGCTGATTTTTGCTGTTTTTTCACGTTCCTGTTAGCAGGCTGTTAGCAAAAAGGCTGTTTTTTGGGTAATGACATCGAGTTAATCTGTTCCTATCGCTTCCAAAAAGAGATTTTTTTGAGTTTTATACAGCAATCTAATTGTAAACATATTTTAATTCAAAAGTCAATCGATAACAAAAAACTTCTCGTCATAATAGCATTACTTTATGGTATGAAAATATAGTATTTAAAACATTATTACTACGCTAATTAGCTGTCCGTTTCTAACTGATAGAACGGGCAGCTTTTTTTGTTTTTCAAAAAATTTTTTTGAAAACTACCCCCCAAAATGGCACTTCCCAGTGCATATATAGTGAAGGGTATTTTTCCCAAAGCCTTTCACGAACATTGAAAAGTGAATAAGTCACTCACATAGGACTTTATTTCTGATGAGTAGCTACGGTAGCAGGTACGCCTTGAATTCCGAAAGTGGAAAGAGCGATAACCCCTGCACGATTATCGGATTGCAACCGATATGGCGATGACAGTCAGAATGATAATGATACTTCTCTACGGAGCTGGCGGAGTACCCGGCAGAGGTGAGATTCCTATGATACGGTTTAGCAAACTGTAACCTATGTGTTTCCCATAAAGCAAATGCTATGCAGGGGTGTCGAGGACAAATACTGCATTTTAACATAAGACCGATTCGCCAAGAACGGGTTTCGGTCTATTACATAGCCGTTCAATAACATTGTCGGCTATCTTTAAAATGAAAGGAGAGATAAGAATGTATATTCTCGATGGACTTTAGTAAAGAATAAAGTCACCCAAAACAAAGTTTTGTAAGAAGGAGGAAAAGTAATGATTCACGCTTTGCTTGTACTGCCCGGTCTTTACGGTGCAGTAATTCTTCAGACAATCAGCGAAATCGTTTCTCGCTTTGGCTTCTAATTTAAGATGAACATACAGAGCGAGGAAAAAGTAGTCCAAATCCCAATCAGCCAAATCCGAGATTTCCCCGAACATCCGTACAAGGTCAAAGACGATGAGAGCATGAATGAGCTTGTTGACAGCATTATGCAGAGAGGCCTAATACAGCCGGTCATCATAAGACCAACGGAGGACGGGAACTACGAAATGGTATCGGGACACAGACGAAAACGAGCCTTTGAAATTGCAGGGATGAAAAACATCCCTGCAAGAGTAAAAGAAATGACGAAGGACGAAGCAATATTAGCAATGGTTGATTCAAACCTTCAAAGAGAGGTTATCCTACCAAGCGAAAAGGCATTCGCATACAAGATGAGGTTGGAGGCTATGAAACGGCAAGGTGAACGAACAGATTTGACTTCTGTGCCAGTGGCACAGAAGTCAAAAACATCTCGTGAACTACTCGGCGAAGAAGTCGGCGAAAGCCAAGACCAAGTTCGCAGATATATCCGATTAACCAACCTTATCCCCGAACTGCTTGAACTTGTTGATGAGGGCAGAATTGCAATGCGACCTGCGGTAGAAATATCCTACTTACCCGAAGAAGCACAAATGCAGTTGTATGAAACCATTGACTACAATGACGCAACACCTTCGCACTATCAGGCTATCCGATTGAGAAACTTTCATCGTGATGGCAAATTAACACCAGAGGTTATTGAAGCGATAATGTCAGAGGAAAAACCGAACCAAAAAGAAAAATCCCCGTTTCGGGACAAACGTATAGTCGGAGTAATTCCCAAGAACATACCGCAAGAAAGACATTGCGAATATGTAATCAAAGCAATAGATTTCTATAACCGCCATTTAGAAAGAGTAAGGAATAACCGTTCACGGTAATTCTTTACTCTATTTTTTTATCTAAAAAAGAAAGGAACTAAAAAATTATGGTAATCAAAACAACCATTAAAAAGATGTTCAACAGCGACAAGCCGCTTAAGGCTTTTGCCGATGTTGAGATTGACGGCTCCGTTGTAATCCACAGCGTTGCCGTTATGGAAACCGAAAAGGGCAGACACATTTCTATGCCCTACACCAAGTGGAAGAACAAGGACGGCGAAGAAAAACAGCACGACGTTGTTCATCCCATCACTTCATATGCAAGAAGGCAGATTGAAGAATCCGTACTCGCTGCGTATGACAGCCACATCAAAGAATAATTAAAAGAAAGTTGAGGTAAAAATTTATGTTTAACAAAATCAAGTCAGGTATCAGCAAGGTATGCTCAAAGGTTAAGTCAGCGTTCACATCCGCAGAAGCTGCAGTAACAGCAAAGGCTCACGAAGTTCTCGACGGCACGGTTGCCGAGGCTTATGTCGATACAGGTGTCAAAATCCTTATCGCCGTTGTAATCGGCGCCCTTCTTCTCGGCGGTCTTTACACGCTCTTCAACACAACCATTATGCCTACAGTCACAAGCAAAATCACAGAACTCTTTAACTACAAGGGTTAAGAAACAGGAGGTGAAAAATATGTTTAACAGAATCAAGTCAGGTGTCAGCAAGGTTTGCTCAAAGGTTAAGTCGGCGTTCACATCCGCAGAAGCGGCAGTAACAGCAAAGGCTCACGAAGTTCTCGACGGCACAGTTGCCGAGGCTTATGTCGATACAGGTGTCAAAATCCTTATCGCCGTTGTAATCGGTGCCCTTCTTCTCGCAGGTCTTTACACGCTCTTCAACTCAACCATTATGCCCACAGTCACAACCAAGATTGAGGGACTCTTTAACTACAAGGGTTAAAAAGCAAACGGCAGGGCAGTAAAACTGCCCTGCTTAACTCTTTAAAGGACTGATTAAAATGCCTAATACTTTAATAATTAACCCCGTAAATCCTATCGGACACGGACTCACTCACGTATTTGATTTCAAAACATTCACTAATATTCTGTTGTCAAGTATGCTATGTGTCCTTGTGTTTCTTATTGTGAAACTCATAATCAAGAAAACACCGCAACAGGAAATGGAAGAAAAGGATACTTCTCTTTGCTATCTTGTATCAGCAGTTGTATTTGTATTGCTATTTATCGTTTTCGGTTGGTCAGTACAACTCGTTAAGGGTGCTGTATTCTTCTTTATACTGCTCTATGCCTCCCTATGCGATATTCAGACACGCAGAGTTAAAGATGTTGTTTCGGTGATGATTTTCATTTCCGGTTTCATCTCATTATCTCTGTTGGAAATATTCACCCACACTATCGGTGCATTTCTTGTGGGCGGTATTATGTTTGTCTGTGCTTTGTTTTCTAAAAACAGGCTCGGCGGTGCAGATGTCAAGATAACAGCAGCCAGCGTTTTTGTTCTCGGTATGTGGAACGGTATAGCAGGTCTGGTCATAGGTCTTATTCTATCAGTTATCATAACCCCCATTATCAACCGAAAGAAGAAACTCAAAGAAATGAGCCTCCCTCTTGTCCCTTATCTTTCAATAGGATTTATGGCAATGTATTTAATCCAAGGAGGAATTTAACCCAATGAAGAACAGAACAGCTATCGGTATTGTCTGTATCATTCTTGCGGTTGCGGTAACATTCGTTGTTTCACCGTTTGTCAATAAGATTTCGGAACAGAAGGTTGAAGTTTTCCGATTCACAAAAGACATCTCGCAGGGTACACAGATAACCGATGCAGATTTTGAAATTGCAGAAATTCTCAAAGCGAATGTTCCTGCAAATGCCATTACCGAAAAAGATAAGGTAATAGGCAAATACGCAAGTACCGATATTCTCATCGGTGACTATGCAACATCGGCAAGGCTCACGGCTGATGCAAATTCAGCCTCACATATCCTCGGCTCACTTAACGGAGATAAGGTCGCAATGAGTATCACTATCAACTCTTTTGCAGGCGGTCTTTCGGGTAAGCTTGAAAACGGAGATATTGTCAGCATTTATGTTACCGATAAAGACGGCGAAACAACCGTTCCCGGTGAACTGAAATATGTAAAGGTTATCACTACCACCACAGCAGGCGGTATTGATGAAGCAGAGGTTGTCCCCAATGAGGACGGCAGTTTTGAGCTTCCCACAACCATTACTGTTCTCGTTTCGGTAAAGCAGGCTTCAATCCTTGCCAACTATGAAGAAAATGCTTCAATGCACGTTGCCCTTGTTTACAGAGGTGACGATGCAAAAGCACAGCAGTTCCTTGATGCGGAAGATAAGTTCCTTGCAACGGCAAAACCCGCTAACGGAGGTGACTCCACAAATGGCTAAAATCATAGCGGTTTGCGGCTCACCCAACGGCGGAAAAACAACTGTTGCTTTTAAACTCGCACAGGAAATGTATTGCAATACGGACACAGGCGGTGTCATCTTTCTTTCACCCTCTATGACAGTTCCCGCACTCGGACTCCTTTTTCCCAACTATACTCCCGACAGTCTTTTTTCTCTCGGCGGGGTATTGGATAACACGGACATATCTCAGGAGAGTATTCTTGCTCACCTTGTCACGGTAAAGGATATGCCGAATTTCGGCTGTCTTGGATATAAGTCGGATGAAAACAAACACAGCTACGCAAAATTAACGGACGATAAAGTAAATGCTTTTTTCAATGTTCTGTCAAAAATGGCGGGATATGTGTTCGTTGAATGTACGGAAAATGACGATGACCTCATATCGAGAAAAGCCATTAACTGTGCAGATTCGGTTGTATTTGTTCTTTCTCCCGATCTGAAAGGAATGACCTATTACACCGCAAACAAAGGACTTTTCGGCAGTGACGATGACAGAAGTTTTAAGGTAATAAACTCAACCGACAATGACCTCTTTCTGCCGATTGAAGATGTGAAAGCACATCTCAAAAATGTGTCCTGCACCTTACCTTATTCCAGACAGGTAAGACAGCAGCTTCTTGACGGTCAGTTATATATGAGAGTAAACGACAAGAAGTATCGCAAAGAACTCTCAAATCTCATTTATCAAATAATGTAATAAAGAAAGGAATTATAATCTTATGAAAAAATTTATTTGTATTCTCACAGCACTCTCAATCCTTGTATGCTTCGGTGCAGTAACCGCCTATGCCGCAGAAACAACTGAAACTCCTGCAACCGACAGCACGGACACAACACTTCCCGAAAGCACAACCACAGACAATGCAGACGGCGAAGATACAACCGATGTCAGCAACCCCTCAACAGAAGATACCACAACCGACAGTTCTGACGATGAAACAACTGACGGCTCTGACGATACAACAAACGAGGATAACTCTGACACAACAGAAACTCCCGAAAACGGTGATACAACCGATACACCCGCCGACGGTGATGAAACAACAGACAACACCGAAACACCCGATGGCAGCACAACAGATGACGGTAACACCGATGAGGAAGCAACTCCCGGTGATACAACAACCGATGACGGTGCAAACGGCGAAGGTACTACAGATGAAAACACCGAAAACAATGACAATCCCGATGAAGATAATACCGATAACAATGAAACACCTACTGATACTCCCGATGAAGATACCACAGACGGTGACGGAGTCGGCGATGCAGGTACAATCATTGAAGGTGATGACACCGATAACGATAACAATAATAACGGCACACCTAACCCCGGTGATGAGGTAATCACAATTCCCGATGACCTTAATAACCTTATCGGCGGTATTCTCGGTGGTCTTGTAAACGGTGAACTTGATGGCGATAACAACGGAAACAACAATACTGCTCCTGACGGCTACAACAACCCTGACATTCCCGACACAGGTGCCGAGTCAGCAGTTCCCGCTATTGCTACACTTATCACATCTGCTGCAACCGCAGTAGGCAGTATTCTTTTCAAGAAAAAGAAAGACGGCACACTTTTTTCAAAGGGAGAATAAGAGATGATACAGCAAAACATTGATTTTGTGCCGCTGCTGTCAATGACGCAGGAACACATCTCCTCCCGATATGCAGCGGCTTTGACCGACACAAACAAGCTCTCACAGTTAAGGTCATATATCGAAAAGTTTGTCCGTGATTCCAATTATACTGTTGAAGGACTTACCTTTTCAGAACTTTGCGACAAATTGTATTCCGAAATGGCGGAATACTCAATCCTCACAAAGTATCTCGGCAAGGACAGAATTGAAGAAATCAACATAAACGCTTGGAACGATATTGCGATTACCTACACAAACGGTAAAACAGAAAAGGCAAAGGAACATTTCTATTCACCGAGCCACGCAGTGGATATTGTAAAGCGTTTGCTTCACCACTCGGGAATGATTATCGACAATTCCACACCTATGTCACAGGGACACTTACCCAACAATACCCGAATTACTGCTCTCAAAGAGCCTATTGTTGATGATGAAATCGGCGTAAGCGTTTCAATCAGACTTTTGCATCCTTCAAGAGTCAACAAGAAAGAGATTATCAAATCGGGCAATGCCACCGAGAAGATGATGGACTTCCTTTGTATGTGTTTAAGATACGGTGTATCCACCGTTGTTGCGGGTGCAACAAGTTCGGGTAAAACAACACTTCTTAATGCTCTTTTATCCACTATCCCCAACGGTAAGCGTGTGTTTACCATTGAAAGCGGTTCAAGAGAATTAAGTCTTGTAAAAACAAGGGGCGGAAAGGTAGTGAACAATGTTGTTCACACCTTGTCCCGTCCTTCCGAAAATGAAACTTATGACATAACGCAGGAAGACCTTGTTGTTGCTTCACTTCGTTTTAACCCCGATATAGTATGTGTCGGCGAAATGCGAGATGTTGAATGCTATTCAGCAGTTGAAGCAAGTCTTACGGGACACACGGTTGTATCAACAGTTCACGCATTTGCGGCAGATTCCGCACATATGAGAATTGCCCTGCTTTGTCAGAAGCGTTTTCCCATTGACTTCAAGACCTCACTTATGCAGGCAGGACAGGCATTCCCCATTGTCGTATATACCCACAAACTTGAAAACAACCAAAGAAAGATAATGGATATTTCCGAATGTGAGATACTTCCCAACGGTGAAAGGCTCTATCACACCTTGTTCAGATTTAACATCACCAAGAACGAGATAGTGAACGGCAGATATGTAACCGAGGGATATTTTGAACAGCCGGAGATAATGTCAGACAACCTCAAAAGGAAACTTCTTCAGTTTGGCGTTCCGCAGGAGGAACTCAACAAATTCTTGAAGAAAGGGGCTGAATATGAATGATTTTTCCGATGATAGCCTCTGTTTTTCTCATTATTGCTATTGTCTGTTTTCTCGGCTTAACGCCTACACAGATTTCAGATGACTTAATGAAGATAACAACCCCAAAGAGTTCTTTGCGAGAAAAAGCGAGAGCTTTGAGGGCGGGCAAAAAGAAAAAGAGCCTGGGCAGCAGGCTCATTTATGTTCAGTCAGCACTTGAAGCAACGGGCAAATCGGGTAAGTTTGCCCTTGTCTGTTCTGCCTCACTTGTCCTTTTGGCGGCAGGTGCGGTTGTTGCTATCCTTATTGATAACGTATTCCTTGTTCCCGTGTTAGCTGTTGCGTTTGCGATGATACCTTTTATATATGTAAGAAACACTCTTTCATATTACAACAAACATATACAGGATGAGTTGGAAACAACTCTTTCAATCATCACAACCTCATACAACAGAAACTCGGATATTGTTTCGGCGGTAAATGAAAATCTTGCATATATCAGACCTCCGCTGAAAGAATGCTTCACCGCATTTGTGGGTGATGCTATGGCTGTTTCATCGAACACAAAACAGGCTTTGAGAAATCTTAAATCAAAGGTTGATAATGAGATATTCCACGAATGGTGCGATACTCTCATTCAGTGCCAAGATGACAGAGCTCTCAAAGATACTCTGTTGCCCATAGTTACTAAACTCACCGATGTCAGAATAGTAAACAGCGAACTCAACACAATGATGTCAGCGGTAAGAACGGAATACTACACAATGGTAGGTCTTGTTGTGGGTAATATACCCCTGCTTTATGTTCTCAACAAAGATTGGTTTCACACTCTTATGTACGAAACTGCGGGTAAGGTTGTACTCGGCGTATGCGGTGCGGTTATTCTTGTAACCTATATGTTTATGCTCAAATACACAAAACCCGTAGAGTACAAACGGTAAAGGAGGCGGTTAAATGGTTGGAGTTATAACAGGAGTGTTCTGCGGTATTGCCGCATATTTCATCTTGGCAGACATTTACCGCATTCCGTATATGCGAACTTCAAAGGCTGTCAATAACCTTGCAAAACAGCAGAAGGAAAAGACGAGCAGCCTTGATGTATGGCTTTCAAACATAGCCTCATTTATCGCAAAGAAAATACACCTTAACGAGTTCAAGCGTATGCAGCTTGAATCGGATTTGAGAACGGCGCAGATGAACATTTCCCCCGAAATGTTTATGGCTAATGCTATTGTTAAATCCCTTATTGTCGGTATCTTCGCAATACCGATGCTTTTCATATTCCCTATTCTTTCTCCCGTAATTCTTTTCCTTGCATTTATTCTTTACCGAATGAATATGAAAGGAATTGCAAACCGAATTAAAGCAAAGAGAGCCAAAATCGAGTATGAGCTTCCACGCCTTGTATTCAAGATTGAAAAGAGTATATCTCACAACAAGGATGTACTTGGTATGCTTAAATCATTTGCACCTCACGCTTGTCCCGAACTCAAACACGAGCTTGACATTACAGTAGCGGATATGCGTTCCGGTAATCTTGAAGTTGCCATAACAAGACTTGAATCAAGAGTAGGCTCACCGCTTATGAGTGATGTATGCCGAGGACTTATTGCTCTTGTCAGAGGTGATGATAACACGGTTTATTGGTCATCTCTCTCAATGAAGTTTGCGGATATTCAAAGACAGCAGTTAAGGCTTGAAGCACAGAAGATACCCAAAAAGACAAAGAAACTCTCAATGAGTTTGCTTGTCTGCTTTATGCTTATGTATGTTGTTGTCATCATCTCACAGATTATCAGTTCTGTCGGCGTTCTTTTCGGATAACGGAGGTGAAAGGATATGAAGAAACTTATTACTTCCCGAAAGGGCGAAGGCTATATTGATGTAGCTATCGGCTTAATTGCACTTATGATGGTGCTTGTAGTAACCCTTAACATCTATTCCTTTTTAACACTCAAGCAGGATATGGACGAGATCTGCGGACAGCTTATTGAAACTGCCGCATTTACAGGCTCATTCGGTGATGAGTTTGAGGAACGGTGTGAGGAACTCAAAGGCACTTTCTTTGATTTTGATGTAACCACTTCTGCAACAGAATACTATAACGAAACATACCAGCGTGTGCAGCTTGGGGATACGATGACTCTGACAATCTCTGTTCATACCTATGTGCAAGGTGTCGGAGCCTTTAAAATACCCATTACAGTACAAAGTACAAGGTCGGGTATTTCGGAAAAGTATTGGAAGTAGGTGACGGAAAATGAAGATATTGAAAGACACAAAGGGCGAAGGCTATGTATCAATATGTGTACTAATCATCGTAATTGTCGCTATCTTCTCGAGCATTTTCACTTATGCATCCGCAATCTCGGTTATCAATGTCACACGGGAAAACAGCAAGGTTGTTTTGGATAATTTCGTCACCACAAATTCCACTCTCATATTCAACAGCATAAAGCAAGGTAACGACTACACCGAAACACTTGATTTTCCCGAATACACAGAAAAGCTCTGTGAATTTTGCACATTGGATTTATCTGCCGATACGCTGTATAGTTATGACACAGACGGCAATCTGCAATATTCAATGACACTTCCTCAAATGAGTTTTCAAAAGGATAATCAGCTTGAAATATGTGTCAGATATACCGTTTCTGTGCCGATACAGTTTGCAGGGAAAACGGTTACGACTGCAAATGTACCGATAGAAATTGTATCAATATTAACCGAAAAATTTTAATTGTTTAGGAGGCAAAAGAAAATGAAAGACAATTCAAACTCAAAGCATAGCAACAAAACCATCTTTATCCTTGTGGCGGTACTACTGATAATTCTTGCACTAATATTTGCACTTTTCGGCAAGTCCTGCGGTAAGGATACAGACACAGAAACGACTACCTCAACCACACAACACGTCACCGATAACGATAATCTCAACCTTGAGGACATAACCATCGGAACAAATCTGTATGTTGAGGAATCGAAGAAGGTTGACGAGAATATGATAACTCTCGCTGCACCCGAAAAAATGACAAAGCCTGATAATCACGGCTCAGTCGAAAAAACAACGAATAAGCAGGCGGAAGCAGTAAAACCGAATGACGGTCCCGGTATTGTAATCATCGGCGATGACGATGCAAATGCCTATAACTGCGGTGTCAAGAAACATAACTGTGACAGCAAGGAAACTCACGATTTCATCGTAAGCCTTGAAAAGAAAGGCTGCTCAATCTGCGGCTCTCACACCTGCAAGAGCTTCTATGCGGTTGATGAATGGGGTAACTCCTGCTACGATATTACCAAGTGTCCCAAATACACAATAAAGAATGACCCCACCGTTTATTGCAGTACCTGCGGTAAGAAAATCGGTGACGGCTCAAACGGAACTTGCGTAAGATATGTTGAAGATACTGTTTGCGAGATTTGTCACGGTGCGGTTAAGGGTAAAACCTGCCACTCGCACTAAACCCAAAGAGATGATGACCTGATGTAATGTCAGGTCATTTTTTTGTTTTTTAAGAAGGAGATGATTAGTATTAAACGAGTAATATCTATTATCTTGGTTGTGTGTTCTCTACTCTGCATGATACCCACAAATGCCTTTGCTTTGTCTTGGGACGGCAGTTCTGCAGGCGGCACGGGCGGTACTTCATCAGCATCACCTAACGGATACGCAATCAGAACAACAAGCGATAACTGTATAGGTTATCGTTTCAGTGCTGTAACCTCATCGGGTTCGATGAAGGTCAGCAAGGTTATTGACGTGTTCCGAAACACAAGTTACGGTAATCTCGGATACACGGACGGATATAAGTTTAGCACAAAGAATAACAAAAAGCAGCTCATATCCAAACAGAACAACGGCTTTACAACGGCAAGAAGCACCACGAATTGCTACAAAGAAAGCTCACAAGGCTTTTCAACAACCCTGCCTGCACCTTCGGGAATGGAAACTTGGCAGAACAATGAAAACAATATCAATAAAGTTCTTTCTCTGCTCGGTGTCGGTAGTGTAGCAAATATGTCAAAGGGCGATAAAGTTATTGTTGAGCCGATTTACGATATAAGGCTGGAGAGTGTTTATCACTCCATCACCGTAACTGAAACAGCTTTATACGGCAAATATATCCTCGGTGCATCAAGTAACGGAGGTACAAGTAACACCTCTGCTACTTGGGGATTTATCGCTTCGTACACGAACAGAGTTTATCCCAATGCACTATACACACCAGACGGACAAGGTCTTTGGACTTCCGCTTCTTCAATCGGAAGCAGCAGTAAAGAAACATTCTATAACATCATTAACAAAGGTTATGGTGTCGGTATCGCATATCAAGAAACAAGCGGTAGTTCTTCATCCACAGGCTCATCAAGCTCAACAAGTTCAACCTATACCATTAAATATAATGGTAACGGTAATACAAGCGGCTCTATGTCAAATCAAACTGTTACTGTTGGCAGTTCGACCCGATTAAATTCAAATAACTTTAAAAAGACAGGTTATGAGTTTGTCGGATGGAACACGAAGTCCGGCGGTACGGGAACGAGCTATGATAACCGTGAGTATGTAAGAAATCTTACTTCGGCGGGTGGTACAATAACGCTTTATGCACAATGGCGTCCTGCCGTACTTGAAGTTCATTACGATGCAAATGACGGCTCTTTGAGCAACTCAAGCTACAGGTTGCTTTTGGATACGATTTACACCGCTTCACCTTATTCAAAGTTCACGGATAAATGGACTTATAATAACACCAAGTCAGGCGGTCTTTGTAATGCTTCAACCTTCGGTCTTTATCGCACGGGCTATACCTTTACCAAATGGGGTAAATATTCTTGGGGCGGAACTCTGTTCGACCAAGACGATTCCTCACTTAAACCTACGGATTTGAAATCGGGTATCACAAGCGGTGACACATCGCTCACCCTCTATGCACAGTGGGAGCCTAATACCTATACTATCAGATTCAACGGTAACGGAAGTACAAGCGGCTCAACCGCTTCAATGAGCATGACATACGATGTTTCCAAAAACCTCACGGCCAACGGATTTACAAAATCCGGTTATGCCTTTGCAGGTTGGAATACGAAAGCCAACGGCACGGGAACAAGTTATGTCAACAGAGAATCGGTTAAAAATCTGACCTCTACCAACGGCGGAACTGTTACTCTTTATGCACAATGGACTGTCAGCACTTATTCCATTGCATTTAACGGTAACGGAAGTACAAGCGGCTCTACTGCTTCTATGTCTGTAAAGTTTGACACTCCTGTAACACTTCGTGCCAACGGATTTGTAAAAATCGGACACACCTTTAAGAATTGGAACACCAATTCAAGCGGTACGGGAACATCTTACTCGGATAAACAGACGGTAACAAATCTTTCCTCTACCGCAGGCGGTACGGTTTATCTCTATGCACAGTGGAATCCGAACTCATATACCATTCAGTTTAACGGTAACGGAAACACGGGCGGCTCTACCGCTTCAATGTCTATGAGATATGGAACACCGAAAAACCTCACTGCAAACGGCTTTATAAAAACGGGATATGTGTTCAACGGTTGGAGCACCAATGCAGACGGCACAGGTACAATCTATTCCGACAAACAGCAGGTAAACAATCTGACTTCAACCAATGGCGGAACTGTTACCCTTTATGCAAAGTGGAAACCCGCAACATACACTATTCAGTTCAACGGCAACGGTAATACAGGCGGCTCAACTGCTTCAATGACTATGACCTATAATGTTGAAAAAGCACTTACCGCAAACGGATTTACCAAGAGCGAATACAAGTTTACGGGTTGGAACACAAAGGCAAACGGTACAGGAACGTCATATACCGACAAACAGAAGGTTAAAAATCTTTCATCCGTCAACGGCTCAACCGTTACTCTTTATGCACAGTGGATTTATGACCCTGTTCTTGATGTAAAGGAATGTGATGCTTACAGCGGAGCAAAGAATAATAAAACAAAACTGTTTGGTATAAGCACAGGTGCAACCTTTGATGAATACGAATATAAAAACGGTTATGCCACTATCGGTGATACAGTATGGTTTAATGTGTATTTCCCCTATGAAACACAGAACATAAGGGTAAGGCAGTATGTCAAGAACGGCGGAGATTGGATTACAAGAGAAGTAAACCTCAATCCCGATTATCCCGAAACACTTTGGTTCCCTGTTCAGTTCACGGATAAATACAAAACCGTAACCGCAGATATTGAGGCTTACGAAATCCAAGCCAAAATGGATTGGGTTGATGCTGAAGGCAATGTTCTCAAAAGCGGTACTGTTGAAACCTTCTATATCCCCATAAAGCCTGTTCTTCACAGAAACGAGGTTAAGATCCGAGGATATGAGGGCGGATATGTTGCGTATAACGGCAAGAACGGTCTTTACGGTAAAGTATATCACGGTCAGCACGCTCGCATTGAATACTACTACGGAACAGACAGCACTTGGAGCCCCCGTGTCTGTATGAGAGGTTCTTTGTATTACTACAACGGTACTGAATGGGTTAATGCCTATACCGAAAACAGCGGTTATGATGCGAGTGCAAACAACCGTGGCATAAGCAGCAAATCATCTACGGGTATAAGCAGTGTTCTTAATCCATATACCATACCAAAAGTAACGAACAGCACATTGAGGTTTAAACTTGAAACTTGGTGGTCAAAAGATAAGGAACATACTCACGAAACTACTTGGATTGAGATACCCGTTATTCCTTGTGACATCGAACTGTATGAAATTCAGTTCAAGAGAAAAGGAACGGGTATAAGACTTGACCCCTATGACCTTGTTGCAGGTGAAACAGTACAGGTTAGTTATATTTACAGAAACAACACAGACTCAAGAGTATATATAAATGGTTTCAGAGATGACAGAACACAGATAGACGGTGTTTGGTCATTAAGTGCCAACTCAAAGGCATTTCTTCCCGGTTACGATTTTGTAGTGCCGAACAAGAGAACATTCGACTTTTGGGGCGGTATCTATCTTGAAGGTATGGGTATATATAACACTCAATACGAAACCAACGGTAAAAACAACGAATTGACATTGAAGTGTAAAGTACGGCATCCGCTGACACTTACGCCTATTGCACAAAATGCAGACTACCGTGAGAACACCGAGGTAATAACGAGCTTTTGGCTCAACAACACCTACACGGACGATTACACGCCGAGCAACAATATATCTATTCTGTTTAAGGTATATAACGGCACAAAACAGATAGCCACATACACAAAAAAACAGGCTGTTGTTCCCGGTCTTGAAAACAATCTTGTGTATTTCAAGTGGAAAGTTCCTGCAGGTCTGAATGGTGCAAAGGTAAAGATTACGGGTGAAATCATCGAGGACGGTGTATCGTACAACCTTTCATCCGCAAACTATACCACAACACCTGCAACTGTATCTGAAACAAACGATACACAGTTTGAAAAGACCAAACCCGCAGGATTTACCATTCCTCTGTCAAAGGACAACAAGAGCTATTCTGCTTCTTGGTGGGAATGGACTTATTCATCAGGTGCATTTAAGAAGGTAAGCTATGCCGTAGGTATTGCAGACAGTTCCGCAACTCTCACACCCGCAACAGGCTCAACGGCTGTTAAAAACGGCAGTTCTTGGACTATGAAATCGGGTTACGGTTTATCCTTGGCACTTATGAATAACAATAAATCCGTTTCGGGTTACACTATGCCGTCATCGGCGGCATACACAAAGCCGCAGTTTGCCTATGCTCTTATGCCCGAATTTGACTACTCGACCAAAAACGGTGAATACCGAACACTTGACTTGGTATCAAGCGAGTGGAAATTCAGACCTAACGGAACATACGGCAGAGTTCATTTCACACCCGTTTGGTATCCTAACGGAAAGTATATTATGAGTATAACTCAAAGCGACTGTTGGACACCTGCAGGTATGATTACAAGAACGATAAACACAAACACAATCAACATTTCCGAATCAGCCTACGATGATTGGTATGTCGGAAGATAAACACTAAAGGGCAGTCAAAAGGCTGCCCTTAACTTTTTGGAGGTAAATATATAAATGGTATGTAATTACAGTAACACTATTGCAATAAAGCACGGTATCAATTCCGCACTTATTGCTGGCTTTATCAACTACCGTTTAACGCATACGGACACCAAGTTTGAGGGCAGACCTTTTGTACGCATAACACAAAAATCTCTGACAGGCACTTTCCCCTTTATGGGTGAAAAGGCTGTGCGAAATGCGATTAAACGACTTGTAAAAGCAAACATCATTACGGTCAAGCAGTTCAGAAAATCCAAGTTTGACCACGCAAATTTTTACGCACTTACTCAATACGGTAAAACACTTATGGAAGGAGTTGAAGATATTGAGTGAAAAAAGAGTGGTTGAGGGTTATGAGATAACCCAAGCCTTTGAAATCGGTAAAACCGAAATTATACTCGGCGAAAATCCCAATGCACCCGACAATATGATTTATCTTGTTGCCAGCTGCGAACACAACGGTATTTTCACAAGATACAATGATGTTCTCATTGGTGATGATTTTGCCGAACTTGCAAAAATCTTTGCAGAAAGGATTGCGGCAGAAGCAGACAGAGTTATGGAAGAAAACGCAAAGATCTCTGTTGATAAAACTCCGCTTACTGCCGAAGATTGCGAAGCTGTTGACTACAGACAGTCAATCAAAGACAAGGTTGTAGTTATAAAGGCAGATATATTCAAACCCGAATACAGAATTTCTGTAAATCAGCTTTGTCTTTGTACGGGCGGTTTTGGCTCGTCTGCAAATTCAAGAGGTACAGCGTGTTTCTGTACTAATCTTTACACGGGAGAATCCGTGCAGTTCAAACGTCAGGATGTTCTCGGTACTATTGAAAAAGACAAACTCCCCGATTGGGCAAAGGAAGGTCTTGAAAAGGTACTGAAAGAGCGTGCAGACAGAAGAAAGGAAAGGGATGCAAGATGACAGATTTGTATGTAACACCTATAACTACCAATCTTGAAAAATACACATTCAGACAAAGTCAGCAGTTATATCAGCAGACAGGCTGTATAGGTTATCTCCGTGCGGATATGGGATATAACGGACAAGAGTTCAATTCCACTTGGAATGACGTCTGCAATTTCTTCAAGACAGATGAGTTCAAAAAGGAATTTGACGATGTTATCAATGCACTCCGCCTTGATGATACCTACGGCAGACTGCTCAATGACAGAACAAGGCTCAGCCGTTATTGTCACGAACACGCAAAGCAGTACAGCGGTGCGGATAATCAGTATTACGGCGTAAGAGTTGATACAGATAAGCATACTTATCTTTTAAGGCTCAATCCGAGGCAGGGCGAATACAACCTTTACTGCTACTGCTTTGTAAAGCAGTATTTTGAAACACATCTTGTTCAGGCAAGTAAGGGTATCCGCTTTATTACTCCCTCATACAGACCTGTTTTCACTATTCCCGATGGCGATAAAATCAGAATCCTTCGCCTTGACGGTGAAAAGGTCGATAAATATTGCAGATTTATTGACGAGTACCACACAGAGGTCGGTGACAGACTTTATCACATCTGCGAATTTGCCGAGATTATGGAAAGAAACGGCAGCAAGGTTATCCCTCTGCGTTCAACACTTCCCGAAAGGTGCTATTCCGTTTCACCCGAAAACGGTCATCTCGTTATCATCACCAAAGGTGAAAAGGAATACACGGATGTAAACGACTGCAACAATTCACCCGAAAAGAACAGAGAACTTGCTGACGGTCATAACAGCGAAATGGGAGTAACCAAAGCACAGGAGGCAGCAATGCTCGCAGGCTCTTTGAAAGGCTGGAACACTCCCGAAGCAGACCCTCACAACTATGACGATAACGGCACACCCGTCAAAACAAAACATAAAGACCGAGGTGATGCACATGACAAGAAAAGTTATCGGACACAATGAAGGTTAATATGAATAAACTCGGCTGCAGAAAATGCAAATACCACAACGAGAATGTTTGCAATATCTGTTGGAAACGGGTTTATAAAGAATTTGAAGAAAGGAAGGTAAAGAAGAATGGCGAAAGTACCCAACGAAGTAACCAAAAGGCTGAAACTCCTTGAAAAACTCATTTCTCTCGGATATACCACAGAGGAAGATATAAAGAAGCTCACACCAAAGGATATTGCCGTAATTGATGATATATCCTTTACGGATATAATCGAAATTCAGCAGTTGCAGGAAAGCGTTAAGTCGAATAAGTTATTCTCTTATCTTGCTAAAACCAATGAAAAGTGAGGTGGGTTGATTGGCAAGTAAACTGCAAATTGTAACTGCCGTATTCAATGATGAGGTTATTAAGGCTACTGAAAATCAGCAGAATTGGACTTCATTTTTGAGAACGGCAGCAAATAACTATAAATACAGTTTCCCCGACCAAATCCTTATCTTTGCTCAAAAACCCGAAGCAACCGCTTGTGCGGAAATCAGCTTTTGGAATGAAAAATTCAACCGTTGGGTAAACCGAGGTGCAACGGGTATCGCTTTGTTAAATCATTCAAGCACATATCCTAAACTTCGATATGTTTTTGATGTGTCTGATACCAATTCAAGACAAAACATAGAAGTACCGTCTTGGCAGGTAGAAGAAAGATTTGAAGCTGAAATAGCCGAGGCTCTTGAAAATGCCTTCGGTGATGTCGGTGACGGCTCACTTGCTTCAATCATTGATGATACTGCACAGAATATGGTTGACGATAATATCCTTGATTATCTCTACAGCTTGGATGAGGTTAAACACGGCAGTTTCCTTGAAGATTTTGACGAGGATAATATAAGGTCTGTGTTGAGAAATACTCTTGTCAGCAGTATCGGATATATGATGATGACAAGGTGCGGTATTAACGCTGACGATTTCTATGACCCCGAGGATTTCAAAGACCTCTATAATTTCAACACTCACGAAACAATAGTTGCATTAGGCTCCGCTACAAGCGAAATAGCCGAAATGGGACTTCGTGAAATTGAAACAACCGTAAAAGCACTTCAAAAGGAAGAAAAAAATAAAAATCGCACATTTGTCAATTCATATAATTTCGGATATGATGAGGGTGCAAAACAAAAAACAGACACCGAAAGGAGTAATGAGGATGTCACAGATAACTTACAGACAGGTCGGAGATTACAGAATCCCGAACATCACACTTCCGAAAGAGGAAATGAACGTTACACTTGGCAAGTACGCTACGATGAGGAAAAAGTACCTGATGAATCACAAGAGAGTGTTATTCAACATTCTGCTGACGAAGGGCGAACTGACGAAACATCTTTCGGAAACAGAACAGCAGGCTCAGAAGATGTTGGAACAGTTGACCGAACAGATGATGAAAGCCGAAGGAGTAACGGAAGCCTTGAAGGAAACCGACCAGATGAGGTGGGTACAGTTGATGAACAACATCAAACAGGCAGCCGAGGAAACGGTACTCAAGGAACTGATTTACAGTTAAGTAATCACGATTTCGATGCCCGTTGGAACGGTGTCGAGTATTTTCACCAAGACAAAGAAAAAAGTGAGTTAATTAAAACCTATTTAACTCCGCATACAGAGGAAATCGCTGCGTTTTATGAAAGTCATCCTGACAAAAAAGAACGTAGCGATTTTATTATGTCTTTCTTTAATTCAACACCCTATGAAATTACACTTTCCAATGGTGTAAGAGCAGGCTTTGAAGCCTATTCCGATGCCATTAGATTATGGCGTAATGACGGAACTGAACTCCGTGAAGCGTGGGAAAAATGGTTCCAGATTGAACGAAGTGTTTTTGGACTTATGCTTATGGAGGAATGGACAGAGCCTCAGGCTTTGCTTTTACCCGGTGTTGAAAAGCAAATGGAACTTATCGGCACGGCAGTAAAGAATGAAGCTCCTTTGTTTCTGCCTCAATCTGCCGTTGATTATGTGCTTTGCGGCGGTAGTGATTTCAGCGAAGGTAAAATGCGTATTTACAGGCAGTTTGCCGAAAGCCTTTCAAAAGATGAAAACATTAAGTTCCTTAAAAACGAATACGGAACAGGCGGTCATTCAGATGCACTTCCCGGAAGTGGATTTTGGGAAGGTCACGACTCAAAAGGTATTGAAATATCTGACCATTACAGTGTTCCTCCAAGACGAGTTTTGTTGAAGTGGAATTATGTTGAAAGCCGTCTTTCGACACTTATAAAGTCTGACAGATACTTAAACCCAAAAGAAAAAGAAATGTATCCGCAATGGCTTGAAAACAGATTGGCACAAGAGGCTGAGTGGAAAAAAGAAAGTGAAATTCGTCAGCTTCTCCGTGATGCTCCCGAGGAAAAAGAAACACCAAAAGAATACAGATATGAATATAATCTCGGCGATACCGTATATATCGGTGCGGATGAGTACACTATTCTTTCACTTGAAGACCCCGTTATCCTCAGTAACAGTCAATATCCTCTGTTCACCGAGAAATTCTCAAAAGCGGTATTTGAGAATAGAGTACAAGAAAATCCTGCAAATAATCATTTGAAAGTAGAAGTTGAGGTTGAAAGACCTGCCGTTACTGACGAAGCCGAAACAGAAATTGACGAAAGTAATAAGCCCGATTTCTTGCTTCAGTATGAGCAGGTGCAAAAGGAAAACCCGGATAGTGTTGTTCTTTTACACACAAGAGGATTTTATAACGCATTCGGCAAAGATGCTGAAATTCTTGCAAAGGTCACAAACTATACCGCACCGGGAAAAAACCTTTACGGAAATGTTTTCACGCCCTGTTGTCAAGTTCTTGATTTCAACCTTAGCTATGCCACCAAAAGACTTCTTGAAAACAACATTGAAGCAGTAGTTATGGCATTAGATAAGGGGGTTATAGACAGGTATTCTCCCCCCTCATTAGATGAGGTGCAAGAGCCGTCTGAATATGATGACGGACACGCTGCTGTTGCAGATGTACTCTATGACGATGCTTTTTATGTTGACCGTGATAAAGAAATTGTTTCGTGGATGTATTACAACCCCGATGGTAATGACGGTAAAGGACAGTTTGTTACAAACAGTTTTCATTTTGAGGTTATTCTGGAGGCTGCACAGAAGCACGCAGATTTCAAAGACTTCTTTGATTATCTCGGCACAGTAAGCCAACAGGAATTTGCAGACTACGGCAGTGAATTTTTTGACGGTGCAAACGAGTATTTTCACGAGCAACCCGATTATACCGAATGTTCACTTGAAACTATGCAGGCTCTTGTTGAAGAAGCCAAGGAGTTTGAAAAAGAAACTTCCGCAAATGTCGAAATCAGCCGTAACAGTTTCTTGGATGAATACAACGAAATAAAGGCGGATAATCCCAATTCAATAGTGTTGTATCAGGTCGGAGATTTCTTTGAAGCATTCAATGATGATGCAAAAACTTTGGCTACTTCGCTTCAACTTGTTCTTACTTCAAGAGCAGTAAATGATGATGAACGAGTGCCGATGGTTGGTTTTCCTGCTCACAGACTTGAAGCATATATTGATGAAATTACCAAAAAAGGCTTTGACGTTGCCATTTCAGCCATTGAGAACGGCGAAAGAAAAACCTACTCTATTGTTTCCTTATCTAAAGAAAAAGCAATAAAAGAAGCCCCCGTTGAAACTGCTCCCGCAAGTCCGAATGTTGAAAAAACACTCGCTGAAAGACTTGTTGATTTTTACAAAGATTTTGATTTCTACGGATTCAGAGATTCTCTTGAAATCGGAGAGTCAGAAGAAGATGCTGCAAGTAAACTTGCTGCTGACCTGCAGAGTCCGAAATCAATAGACTCGATTATTGCTCAACTGAAAAATATAGTTGAAGAAGCGGAAACAGATGATAAAGAAATTGCTGAACAGTTAATAAAGGAATTAGAGAAAGAAAAGGAAAATCTTCCTGTTATTCCTGACTTAGAACTCATCGGCAAAGAGGTAATGATTGACGGTACAAAATTCGTTATCGAAAAGATTGACCCCGTTTTCGGTGATGTTTCAATGCGTGACACCTCTGTTCTGTACCCCATAAACAGAGTTGAAAAAATAGGTCTTGTCCGTGAACTGCTGAATCAGCAGACCGCACCAACCTATTCAACGGAAAAGGTTGCGGAAATACCCGCCGAAGAAAGCGGACTACCCTTTGATGTGACAATTCAGACACTTCGCACGGAAGAGCCTGCTCTTACTCCTCCCGTATGGGAAGAAAAGAAAGAAAAAGTCACAACACTTCATCCCACCGTTCCCGACAGCGAAAAACACAATTTCAGAATAACCGATGATAACCTCGGTGTCGGCGGTGCAAAAGAAAAATTCCGTAACAATATGGCTGCAATCAATCTTCTGCACGAGCTTGAATTTGAAAACCGTCTTGCAACTCCCGAAGAGCAGGAAATACTCTCAAAGTATGTTGGCTTCGGCGGTCTTGCAGATGCTTTTGATGAAAGCAAAACAAATTGGGCAGATGAATATAAAGAACTTATTGTTACACTCTCTCCCGAAGAATATGCCGCTGCAAGAGAAAGTACACTTACCGCTTTTTATACTCCCCCCGTTGTTATCCGTGCTATGTATGAAGCACTCGGTAATATGGGATTTGAAAACGGTAACATCCTCGAGCCTTCGTGCGGTACGGGTAATTTCATAGGTATGCTCCCCGACAAGATGAGTGAAAGCAAATTCTACGGTGTTGAACTTGACAGTTTAACGGGCAGAATTGCTCAGCAGCTTTATCAGAAATCGGGTATTACAGTACAGGGTTATGAAGAAGCAGCATTACCCGACAGCTTTTTTGATGTTGCGGTAGGTAACGTTCCCTTCGGGCAGTTTAAGGTTATCGACAAAAAGTACGATAAACACAACTGGCTCATACACGATTACTTTTTCGGCAAGACCCTTGATAAAGTACGCCCCGGCGGTGTAATTGCTTTTGTTACTTCATCGGGTACTTTGGACAAGAAAAACCCTGCTGTAAGAAAGTATATTGCACAAAGGGCAGAACTGCTCGGCGCCATTCGTCTGCCGAACAACACTTTTAAGGCTAACGCAGGTACAGAGGTAACATCGGATATTCTCTTTTTACAGAAAAGAGATACCCTTGTTAATGATGAGCCTGATTGGGTACACCTTGACCGTGATGAGAACGGTAACGAATATAACAAGTATTTTGTTGACCATCCCGAAATGGTACTCGGTGATATGGTTATGGAGTCCTCACAGTTTGGTCAGTCACTGACCTGCAGACCTTATGAGGGCAGAGAACTCTCCGATCTTCTTTCAGAAGCGATACAGAACATACACGCCGAGATAAAGGATTTTGAACTTTCCGATGTCGGCGAGTCCGAAGATTTATCCGTACCTGCAGACCCGAATGTTAAGAATTTCAGTTTTACTGTTGTTGAAGATAAAATATATTACCGACACGACAGCAGGATGACACCCGTTGATGTTTCTGCAACAGCGGAAAGCCGTATAAAGGGTATGATTGAAATAAGGGACTGTGTGCGTGAACTTATAAGGCTTCAGACAGACGATTATCCCGATTCAGCTATTCTTTCGGCACAGGAAAGATTGAATGAAATCTATGACAAGTTCACAAAGAAATACGGTCTGCTCAATGCAAGAGCAAACCGCCTTGTATTCTCTGATGACAGTTCATATTGTCTGCTTTGTTCACTTGAAGTTATCGGTGAAAACGGTGAACTCAAACGCAAGGCAGATATGTTCACAAAACGAACAATCAAGCCACATATCGCTGTAACATCTGTTGAAACGGCAAGTGAAGCATTGGCAGTATCAATCGGTGAAAAAGCCTGTGTTGATATGGACTATATGTGTAAGCTCACGGGCAAGACAGAGCAAATGCTTTTTGAAGAACTCAAAGGTGTTATCTTTCTTAACCCCGAACACATATCCGAGAACAGCAGGGTGGCGAGGTATCTTACGGCTGATGAATACCTTTCGGGTAACGTCAGAAAGAAACTTGAACTTGCAAAACGGACTGCTGAAATTTATCCCGATGATTACAGTGCCAATGTTGAAATGCTTGAAAAAGTACAACCCGAAGATTTGACAGCAAGTGAAATCTCTGTCCGCTTGGGTGCGACTTGGCTCCCGGTTGATGTTGTTGAACAGTTTATGTTTGAACTCTTACAAACACCGAGATATGCTCAATGGAATATAAAGGTACACTATTCACCGATTTCCGCAGAGTGGAATATTGAAAACAAAAACTATGACCGTATGAATGTTATTGCCAACACCACATACGGTACAAGCCGAATAAATGCATATAAGATTATAGAGGAAACTCTTAATCTTAAAGATGTGCGTATATTCGATTATGTTGAAGATGAGAACGGCAACAGAAAACCCGTTCTTAACAAAAAGGAAACCGCCATTGCACAGGGTAAGCAGGAAATGATAAAGCAGGCTTTCCAAGATTGGATTTGGCAAGACCCCCACCGCAGAGAGAAACTTGTCCGCATATACAATGACAAGTTTAACTGTATGCGACCCCGTGAGTATGACGGCAGTCACATCAATTTTTCGGGTATGAATCCCGAAATAACCTTACGAGCTCATCAGGTTAATGCGGTTGCAAGAATTATGTATGGCGGTAATTCACTTCTTGCACACGTCGTCGGTGCGGGCAAAACCTTCACGATGGTTGCTGCGGCACAGGAGAGCAAAAGACTCGGACTTTGTAACAAGTCACTCATTGTTGTTCCTAATCATCTTACAGAACAGTGGGCAGCAGAATATTTACAGCTTTACCCATCGGCGAATATCCTTGTTGCTACCAAAAAGGATTTTGAAACCAAAAACCGTAAAAAGTTCTGTGCCCGTATTGCTACGGGTGATTATGATGCTATTATTATCGGTCATTCGCAGTTTGAAAAAATCCCGTTAAGTCTTGAACGGCAAAAGAGGATGCTTGAAGAACAGATTGATGAAATAACCGTTGGTATCGGACAAATCAAGTTTAACAAGGGCGAGAAATTCTCTGTTAAACAGCTTGAAAAAACTAAAAAGTCCTTGCAGGCAAAACTCCAAAAACTCAACGACCAAACCCGTAAGGATGATGTTGTCACCTTTGAAGAACTCGGTGTTGACAGGCTCTTTGTAGACGAGGCTCACAATTTTAAGAATTTGTACCTCTACACAAAAATGCGTAATGTCGGCGGTATTGCCCAGACCGAAGCACAGAAGTCATCTGACCTCTATATGAAGTGCAGATACCTTGATGAAATCACAGGCAGTAAAGGTGTTGTTTTCGCTACGGGTACACCTGTTTCAAACTCTATGGTAGAACTCTATACTATGCAGAGATACTTGCAGTATGAAACTCTTGTTGACCGTAATCTGCAACACTTTGACGCTTGGGCTTCAACCTTCGGCGAAACAGTAACCGCTATTGAACTTGCACCGGAAGGTACGGGATACCGTGCTAAAACCCGATTTGCGAAATTTTATAACCTGCCCGAACTGATGATGATGTTCAAACAGATGGCGGATATTCAGACAGCAGATATGCTCAATCTTCCCGTTCCGAAAGCCAACTATCACAATGTTGCGGTTAAACCCACCGAACAGCAGAAAGAGATAGTTGCTTCTCTTGCAGAACGAGCCGAGAAGGTAAGGAATAAAATGGTGAGTTCCAACATAGACAATATGCTGCTTATTACAAATGACGGCAGAAAGACAGCACTTGACCAGCGCCTTGTAAATGAGTTGTTACCCGATGACCCATCGAGCAAGGTATCTGTTTGTGCTGATAATGTTTTCGATATGTGGAACAAGACCACTCCGCAGAAATCCACACAGCTTGTATTCTGTGACTTATCTACTCCGCATAATGACGGTAAGTTTAATGTGTATGATGACATTCGCAAGAAGCTCATAGCAAAAGGCATACCCGAAGCAGAAATTGCCTTTATACACGATGCAGATACAGAAGCGAAGAAGAAAGAACTGTTCGGAAAAGTTCGAACAGGTAAGGTGCGTGTACTTATAGGCAGTACAGCCAAGATGGGTGCCGGTACCAACGTACAACAAAAACTCATAGCAATCCATCACACCGATTGTCCGTGGCGTCCTGCTGACCTTCAGCAGAGAGAGGGCAGAATTGTCAGACAGGGCAACGAAAACCCCGAGGTCGATATTTTCAGTTATGTTACCGAAGAAACCTTTGACGCATATTTGTATCAGTTGGTTGAGAATAAGCAAAAGTTTATAGGTCAGATTATGACTTCAAAATCGCCTGTGCGTTCAGCAGAAGATGTTGACGAGCAGGCGTTATCTTATGCCGAAATCAAAGCTCTTGCAACGGGTAATCCTCACATCAAAGAGAAAATGGATTTGGATGTCGCAGTATCTAAACTCAAACTTTTGAAACAAAACCATTTAAGTCAGAGATATGCTCTTGAAGATAAAGTCATTATGTTTTATCCCAAAGAGATATTGAGATTGGAAAACCGAATCAAGGGATATGAGGAAGATATTAAGATGGTGGCTGAAAAGTCCGTTCCCAATTCAGACGGTTTTTGCCCTATGGTTTTGGAAGGTATAACCCATACCGAAAAGAAGGCTGCAGGTTCGGCAATTCTTGAAATATGCCAATCTATGAAATCGCCTGAGCCGAAAGCAATCGGCAGTTACCGAGGCTTTGAATTGGAGTTATCCTTTGACACTTTCCAAAAACAATTCATCTTAACTCTTGTCGGCTCACTTCGTCATTCTACTCCGCTTGGCTCGGATGTTCACGGTAATATCACCAGACTTGATAATCTCATCGGTGACTTTGAGAAAAAGAAAACCGCTTGTATTGAGCAGCTTGAAGATACCAAGACACAGCTTGCCAATGCCAAAGAACAGATTGAACAGCCGTTCCCGCAAGAGGATGAATTGAACGCAAAGATGGAAAGACTCGGAGAACTCAATGCATTACTTGATATGAACCACAATGACAATGAAATTGATGACGGTGAAATCGAAGAAACAGAGCAACCCGATAAAGAAAAAAGCAGAGAAACTGCGAGGTAAAATCCTCGGAGTTAAGTCCGTGTTTTTTGACATTTTTCAAATAGAAATTTTCAAAAAGACCAATGTATCGTTTATGAAATTTCCATCGGCTATTTTTTAATTCGTTACGGTCTAAACCGTGCAAAATCAACCAAAAAACAGGTCAGTAAATAAAACAAAGAAAAAACAAGAAGGTAATATGGCTTACACCCCGATAAAGAACAATCAGAGAAACTGCAAGGTAAAACTCGGAGTTAAGTCCGTGTTTTTTGACATTTTTCAAATAGAAATTTTCAAAACGACCAATGTATCGTTTATAAAATTTCCATCGGCTATTTTTTAATTCGTTACGGTCTAAACCGTGCAAAATCAACCAAAAAACAGGTCAGTAAATAAAACACAGGAAAAACAAGGAGGTAATATGGCTTACGCCCCAATAAAGAGAGATAAAACCACATTTATCAGCTTTAACGAATATGACGATGTTATATCAATCATTACTCACAATACGAGTTTGAAGAAAAGACTTATTAAGTATTCGACCTTGCACCCTGACCTTTGCAAACTGATTTTTGATGACGGCGAAGGCAGCATTGAATTTGAGATACAAAAGGACAGACTCTCATTCAGATTACTTAATCCGTGTTCGGAAACACGAAAAGAAAAAGCACGTTCTTTAATTAACAACATCAATCATAAGGAAGGTGATAATATGTGAATCAAACAAGTTACCCCGATGAATTGAGTTTCTATATAAACTCAAACGGTGAAATTCAAAACAACGATTTGTGTGTTGTCTGCTCAAAGAATTGCAAACAGAGTTTCAGAGCAACAATCATAAATTGTCCCAACATTAAAGCAAAGGAGGAATGTGAAGAATGACAACCGAACAACTCAATACTGCTTTATATAATAAGATGTATGCCGAACAGGAACAGTTTAAATCAATGCTTCGCAGTTCATCACCCGAGGTTGTTATGCAGCACTCTTATGAACTCGTTATGCGTGAGGATATTCTGTTATCCCTTGAAGAAAACGATTTGACACCGAAGCAATGCAAGGCACTTCTCAAACAGAAAGCGCCGTTAAGTGACCTCTTTTTAGCTTGGGAAAACGGTGAAAGTAATCATATGCAGGAAATACTTTCTTGCATTGAGAACAAAGCCGATGAGCTTCACAGCTTACTTAAATCAAAAGCAAGTCGGGAGTGCAGATAACTATGCAGTTTATTGACTCCGACACCGTTGCCCGTGTCAAAGAGATTGACCTGCTCACTTATTTGCAATACTGTGAGCCTGATGAATTGACAAGAGTATCCCCCAACACTTACTCAACCAAAACACACAGCAGCTTAAAAATATCCAACGGCAAATGGATGTGGTGGTCGAGAGGGATAGGCGGTAAAACCGCTTTGGATTTTCTTGTCAAAGTGAGAGGAATGGAATTTACAGATGCAGTTTTACAGATAGCAGCATTTGAAAAAATACCCGTTACCACTCACGAAACCAAGCAAACGGTAAAGAGTTTTTCTCTGTTGCCGAGAGCACCCAATAACGATAAGGTTATCTCTTATCTTCTTAACAGAGGAATATCCCGAACTGTTATAGACTACTTCATCAATGAAGGTTTAATCTATCAGAGTTCACAGAGAGATAACCTTGTGTTTGTAGGCTATGATGAAAAACACAAGCCGAGATATGCAACCGTAAGAGGTACAGGAAACAACCGTTTCTTCTATGATGTTGCAGGAAGCAATAAAGAATTTTCTTTTCGGCAGGTAAACAATAATACAGATTCAGTACACCTTTTTGAGAGTGCAATAGATTTAATTTCATACGCAACCCTTTGTGAAATGCAAGGCTCAGACTATAAAAGTTTGAGCCTTGTTTCTCTTTCGGGAGTATATAACCAAGGCATCAATGAGCAAATTAAAATACCCGTTGCACTTTCATCTTACCTTGCAAAGCACGACACAAAGACTATCCATCTTCATCTTGATAATGACAGAGCAGGACACAATGCTGCAAAAGCATTAGCTAATCTTCTGTCAGATAAATACTCGGTAAGAAGTCACTTCGTTCCCGTAGGCAAAGATGTAAACGATTACCTTCGCTACACTTTAAACATACCATACAAATCTCAAAAAGAAAGGAGAGATTGCCGATGAAAGAGTTTGAAGTTGTTATAACTGAAACATTGAGAAAGTCTGTAAAAGTAATGGCAGACAGTTTGGATGAAGCACAACAGCAAGTCACAGATGACTGGTATCGAGGTGAGTATATTCTTGATGCCGACAGTTTTGACCGCGTAAATTTTGAAACAACAGAACTGCTTCCCGAAAAAATAAAGGTTGTCCTTTTAGAGCCGGGTAAGCTCGCACAGGTTACAGAAATTGGCTACAAGTTTGAAGATATGAAGAAGGTAGTTGAAGGAAATATTGACATCATTCCTTTTGACGGTGACACCGTTATTGTTTACAACCGTGACGGAAAGACGCAAGGTCTACCCCTCAATCGAGCTTTGAAAAACAAGGAAGGTCGAGTAACTGATATTATTGCCGGCAAGTTTTTTATCTGCAAAGGTGACGGTGATGACTTGGCAAGTTTAACCGATGTGCAGGTCGAAAAAATTTCAGAGCGATTCAATAAGCCTGAAAGATTTTACAGGCAAGGTGAGGAAATAAAAGCAATTCCTTATGTGCCGAACAAAAAAGATTTGGAAAGATAGGAGGTGGAATTTTAATGAAGGACTATACAGTTATCGTAACCGAAATCAAGAATGTTGAACTCACAGCTACAGCACCTTCAGCAGAAACAGCACTCAATATGGTAAGGACACTCAAAAGAAATACTACCGTAATTGACAATGCACCCAACGCAGAAACAGAAACTATATACCGTGTGTTTGAAAACGAACAGGATGAAGATGACGAGGACACAACATCTGATGTTCCGTCTTGTTTCAACGCCTGTCCCAACTGTCCTTTTTCTGCTGAGGACGATGACGAGGACGATGAAGAAAACCTTATAGACGAAATCTGTTAAAGGGATAGCTGATTTCGTGGCATTTGTCTTAGCGAGCAATGGATTTGTCCCGTCAAATCCGCACGTTAGGGATTTCACACCCCTAATACCCCGTGAAGAAAGGAGGAGATTCCAATGAACACATTAGGCATTGTTGCCGTTGCAGTTCTCGCATTTGCTTCAAACGCAACAGCAACAGTAATTAAAAATCAGCTTCAGAAGAAAGGAGTGATTGAATGAGAAGAAGACCTATCAGAGTAGATTTGTACCTTAATAAAAATGAGTATAAAAGGCTTCGTCAGCTTTGTACGGAAACGGGTTTATCTATGTCAACCTTGCTTCGACATATGGTTAATGGCTGTGTCCCGAAGCAAATGCCGCCTGCCGACTACACAAAACTTTTAAAGGAGTTTAATGCAATTGGCAGGAATTTAGACCAGCTTCTTGTTGTTGCCCGCACACAAAAATATATCAACACACCCGAATTGATGAAGGCTCTCAAAGAGATTGATTTTCTAAAAAATGAACTTGTTTCTGCGTTCAATCCAAGCGAAGAATAGCTACTACAAAACTTTGGAGTATCAAAGGAAGAATAGATAAAGCTCTTGACTATGCCACTAATCCCGATAAGACAAGATACACCGATGAGGAACTTCAATCTCTTTACGATGTTATGGATTATGCGATGAATGACTCAAAGACAGAGCAGAAATGTTATGTTGAGGGACTGAATTGTTCAAAGGAAAATGCGAGAGATAATATGATGGCGATTAAGATAAGATACGGCAAGGTTGACGGAATTTTAGCTTTTCACGGCTACCAATCTTTCGCACCCGGCGAGGTAACTCCGCAACTCGCACACGATATTGGAATTGAACTTGCGACAAGAATGTGGGGAGATAAATTCCAGGTTATCGTTGCAACTCATCTCGACAAAGAACATATACACAATCACTTTGTCATCAACTCCGTATCGTTTGTTGACGGCAAAAAGTACAACTCTTGCAAAGAGAGTTACAGGCTTTTGAGAAAGACTTCCGACGATATTTGTCGGGAGTACGGTCTATCGGTAATCGAAAAACCGAAGTCCTCTGAACGAGTACCGTATCATATTCACGAAGCAGAAGAGAACAACCAACTGACAAAAAATAACTTTATGAAGAATGACATTGATGAGTGTATTCTGCTCTCGGTAAGTGAGCAGGATTTCTTTTCCCATATGCAACGCAGAGGTTACTCATTTGACTTCAACCGCAAATATCCAACCATATCTCATCCGAACTTTGCAAAAGCAAGACGACTGTATAAGCTCGGTGATGATTACACTCCCGAAAACATTTTAAAAAGAATTCAGCAATCACCAAGAAGGCAAAAAATCAATTTTCCTATACAGGATAACTTGGTGGATAAATACTTTGTTCCTATGAAAGACCCCACATACCAAGAGGTCTATGTACGCTTCGTTACAGTAGTTAAAACCGTAAAGAAGCATCCCAATTCAAACCGATATTTGTACTCGACTCTTTATGCTGAAGTAAAGAAGCTCGACAAACTTATTGAACAGCAAAACCTATTGTGCGGAAATAATATTGACACTCCCGAACAACTTGCCGACTTCAAACAGTCACGCAAAGAAGAAATAAAAGAACTTGAAGAAGCAAGAAACATTTTGAGAAACAAATTAAAAATTGCTGTTCGCAGTGGCGATGAAAAGGAAATCCGAGAACTTAAAGAACATATTTCAAATCTTTCCGCCCGCATATCAATACTGCGGAGAGATGTTCTTGTTTGTGAAAGAATTGATAATCAAAAGCCCGTTATAGACGAGCGAATTGACGAGTGCAAAAAATTAAATATCAGAAAGGAGAGAAACCACGATGAGCAGTTCAGGCGAAGCCGCTGAACAGGTAATGCGAATTACGATGGACGGTGTGCAAATGTTAATCAAGCTTTCAGGTGACAGCGCTGAACGATTACAGCGAATGATTACCCTTGCACTCAAAGACAATAATACACCTTCAAAGGGTAAGGCTTCACTCAAAAAAATGCTCAAATCCAACAGTGCAGTAAAGGTCTTTGAAATAAAAGACAAGGATTTGAAAAAGTTTTGTGAGGCTGCTAAAAAATACGGCGTTATGTATCACGTTCTCAAAGATAAAAACAGCAACGATGGTAAATGTGACATTATGGTAAGAGAAGAAGATGCAGCAAAGGTGAACAGAATTTTTGAGCGATTCAGTCTTGGTGCAAATAACAAAGCCATTGTTCGTGACGCTCTTGACAAAGCAAAGAAATCTCAAAAGGAAGTTCCTATGAGAAGTCAGCCCGGTAAAACACCCGATGATAAATTTGTCGAAATGCTGTTTAACAATCCACCGCAGAAAGAAAAGCCGTTCAACGAAAACCCTTCTGTGGCAAAGACGGAAAAATCCCGTCTGTCCGAGCCTACTTTCGGGGAACGAAACAACCATATATCCCCCTCAGAACGGGATTGGACAAATTCGAAGGCTGAATCACGCCCGTCAGTTCGTGCAAGGTTAAAAGAGATTAAAGCCGAGCAGAACAGGGCAAAAAGTGAAGCCGCCGAAATTAAAACACCAACCAAAAAGAAATCCAAAAAGAAAGGAGTCAAAGATAATGTCAGATCTTGACGATATTATTATGAATGAACAGAACGGAACACAGGCTAATAAGAAAGAGCAGCCTGCGGAAACAAAAAACGAAAAATCGTTTGATAAGGAGGCTTGGGCAAAACGCAGGCAGGAAATCAAGAACGATGTTTATGCTATGCTTGACAAAGCATCAAGCGGTCTTTCCGACCCGCTTAACTATGTTCGTTATCTTGCAGTACAGAGCCGCTTTGACAGATATGCTGTCAGTAATTCTCTGTTGGTTGCACACCAGATGCCCGAAGCACTTAAACTCCGTGACTTAGAGGCGTGGAACAAGGCAGGTGTATATATCAAGAAAAATGAAACAGGTATATATATCCTTGAACCCGGCAAAGAGTTCAAACGTGAGGACGGCAGTGTAGGAACTTACTATGAGCCTAAAAAGGTTTTCGACATCACACAGACTACCGCCGTTCAGAAAATACCGCCCAAGAAAAGATACAATGAGCGTGTGCTAATTAAAGCACTCGTCAACACATCACCCGTACCCGTTGAAATCCGAAATGACCTTCCCGAAAATGTTTCGGCACTTTACAGAAGCGAAGATAAGGTTATTCATATCAGACAGGGTATGAAGGGTGACGACATCTTCCGTGCATTGTCAAAGGAAATTGCCCATGCGAGATTGGACAAGGGCGATTACAGCCGTGACAAATGCGAAGTAGCTGCATACGGTATTGCTTTTATCTCTTGTGCAAGAGCAGGTATAGACCCAGCTGACATTGACAGAAAGAAAAACCCGTTTGAGGGTAAAACCCCAAAGGACATAAGACAGGAACTTTCTGCAATTCGTGATGAAGCAAACAGTATGTCACAGAGTATGTCAAGAATACTTGATGCAAAGAACAAAAACAGAGATGCAAGATAAAGGAGTTTGCCGATGAAATCTGATAAACGAGTAATTACCGTTGACAGCTTTGAACACGATTTACTCATAAACGGTTTCAATGAGTTTCGCAACAAACTTCTTGAAGAGGATAAGCCGCTTGAAGATGTTGACAATCTTCTTATCAAAATCATAGACGCACCGTTCGCAAGAGAAAAGAGGCGATTTGACCGTGAGGCAAGATAAGTTTTCAAAGACTAATCTAATTCTTTATGCCTGCGGCTTAATTCCCGTTGTTTGGCTCGGTATGCTGATAGCACCATATATAAACGGTGGACTTGTCAGTATTGTAAATAATCTTTCCGTTGCTTTTGCCAATCCCCTAAACATAACATTTTGTGAGGACAGCTTAAAAACTGTCCTCATTTTAATTGTGGTGTATGTCATAGGTATCGGCATATATCTTTCAAGTGAAAAGAATTACCGAAGACGGGAAGAACACGGCTCGGCAAAATGGGGTAAAACTGATGTAATAAGGAAAAAGTATCTTAATAAAGAAGATATAACCCAAAACAAAATCTTAACTCAAAACACAGCCATAGGACTTGACGGCAGAGTACACAGACGAAATCTTAATATACTTTGTTGCGGTGGTAGTGGTGCGGGTAAAACCCGTTTCTTCGCCAAAGTCAACGTAATTAATGCTAATACCTCTTTTATAGTCCTTGACCCCAAAGGCGAATTACTCCGTGACACGGGCAATCTTCTCAAAGCAAAAGGATATGAGATTAAGGTTATTGACCTTATAAATATGGAAAAGAGTGACTGCTATAACCCGTTTGTCTATATCAAAGATGACAATGATATTCAGCGACTCGTCACCAACCTTTTCAAGAATACAACTCCTAAAGGCTCTCAATCTCAAGACCCGTTTTGGGACCAAGCGGCAAGTATGCTCTTGAAGGCACTCATATCTTTTTTACACTACGAAGCACCGCCTGAAGAACAGAACTTTTCAATGGTACTTGAAATGCTACGAGAGGGCGATGTTAGTGAGGAGGATGAAAACCTTGAAAGTCCGCTTGACAGGTTGTTCAACGAACTTGAAGTAAACAAGCCTAATCACATCGCACTTAAATATTACCGTTCTTATCATAAAGGCTCGGGTAAAACACTTAAATCAATTCAGATCACTTTACTTGCCCGCCTTGAAAAGTTCGATTTAACTTCTCTTGCGTCTATGACACAAACCGATGAGATGAACCTGACGAGCATAGGAGAAAAGAAAACTGCCGTCTTTGCGGTTATCCCCGACAATGACAGCAGTTTTAATTTTATAGTCGGTATGCTCTACACACAGTTATTTCAGCAGTTATATAACTTGGCTGACTTCAAGCATTCGGGCAGACTACCCGTTCATGTTCATTTCATAATGGACGAGTTTGCCAATGTTGCCTTGCCCGATGACTTTGATAAGCTCTTGGCAACAATGCGTTCCCGTGAAATATCCGTGTCAATTATCATTCAGAATATGGCACAGTTAAAGGCACTGTTTGAGAAACAATGGGAAAGCATAGTCGGTAACTGTGACGAGTTTTTATATCTAGGCGGTAATGAGCAGTCAACACACGAATATGTTTCAAAGCTGCTCGGCAAAGAAACCATTGATACAAATACCTACGGTCAATCCCGAGGACGTAACGGCAGTTATTCAACAAACTATCAGATTACGGGACGTGAGCTTCTCACTCCCGATGAAGTGCGAATGTTGGATAACAAGTATGCTTTATTATTTATCCGAGGTGAAAGACCGATTCTCGACCTAAAGTATGACATACTAAAACACCCTAACGTGGGACTTACAACAGACGGACACGGAGAGCCGTATATTCACGGATTCTCTGAATACTCCGTCGGTAATCTCACTTGTTCAAAATCTTCTCAGTCTGAAACAGAAGATGTTGAAGAAACAATTGATGAAGATGCAAATTATATCATTTATTCAAGCGAAGAAATTGAAGATTTTTTAATGAATTATAAGGAGGAAGAATCTAATGAAGAATAATTCTATCACAAAGAAGGAAAGAATGCCCCTGCAGGGCAATGTAAGAAAGGGCTTTAAACTGTTTGTGTCTATTGTTGTGTGCCTCACAATGATTTTCACACTTGCAGTTACAGCCTTTGCCGCTGATGACCCCGTAGCCGTTGTAAACAATCTCTCGACCTTTATTTTCGGTCTTATCCGTGCAGTTGGTCTTATTATTCTCGGCTTCGGTATTGTGCAGGTCGGTCTCTCGCTCAAATCTCACGACCCTTCACAGCGAGCTAACGGTTTTCTTACAGTCGCAGGTGGTATCGTAATTACCTTTGCAAAAGAAATTCTTGACCTTATCGTAGGTTAAAATTATTAAATTAGCGAAGAGAGTTTTAATTCTCTTCGCTAATTTGTATTTAATTCTTTTGGTTTATAAAACACATATAAAATAAATTGAAACACCAATCATTGCAATAGCAAGAAGTATTGCAACGATGAAATTAATGTGATTTATTATTGCTGATATAAAATCATGTTTGTTTTTTGGTAAAGAGAATTTGTCAATTTGCTTTAGATGGGTATTTATGGAGTTTCGTAAATGAATTAACTTGTTGCTTTCAAATATAAGCAAAGAACAACACACAATAGTATATAATATGCCTACTATTGGAAAGATTTTAGGATTTATATCTAAACAGTCAAACTCTATATTGAAATAAGAACAGCAAATAGGAAAACAAATTATTATTAAATTGGTAATACACATAGAAGATAAAACTTTCCAATAGTGTGAGTGTCTATGTATCCATTCATTTTGATAATGATTTATCAATGAAATTTCTTTTTCGATTTTATCCATCTAAACTCTCCTCAAGCTGCATTCTTCAGTAATTATATCAGCATTGTAAGTATTATTCAACATTATAAGGGAGGTCTTTTATGGAAAATTCAAGTAATTGGGTAGTACAAAATTTACAAAAATCTCTTGAAACTTGGAATGACAAACTCAGTGAAATATGGCTTCTTATAACTCAATCTCCCGAAGAATTTAAAGGCGGAACAATTTGGAATGTAATAACTGACATACACGGCACACTTCAAGCGATAGGATATTCGCTTTTAGTGCTGTTTTTTGTTGTCGGTGTTATGAAAACCTGCGGTAATTTCGCTGAAATGAAAAGACCTGAAATTGCCGTAAAGATGTTTATACGATTTGTTCTCGCCAAAGCTGCAATAAGTTATGGCTTGGAGTTGATGATGGCTCTTTTTAATATTGTGCAAGGCATTGTTGCAAAAATTATGGCTACATCGGGACTCGCTGATGTATCTCAAACAGTATTGCCGGAATCAATTATCAAATCAATAGAAGAATGCGGATTTTGGGAAAGTGTACCGTTATGGGCAGTTACACTCATAGGCAGTTTGTTTATAACTGTGCTTTCATTTGTAATGATAATGACCGTTTACGGACGTTTCTTCAAAATCTATCTTTATACCGCAATCGCACCTGTTCCCTTATCTGCGTTTGCGGGCGAAACCTCATCTTCCATTGGTAAGAGTTTCATAAAGTCATATGCCGCAGTTTGTTTGGAAGGAGCAATAATCGTACTCGGTTGTATTATCTTCTCAATCTTTGCTGATTCACCGCCAGTTGTTGATGAAGCAGCTGCAGCAGTAAATCAGGTATGGAGTTATGTCGGTGAACTTATATTTAATATGATTGTTCTTGTCGGCACAGTAAAGATGGCAGACCGAGTTGTTAAGGAAATGATGGGTTTATAATTGTATTGACAATCTTGTGAACCAATGTTAAAATATTGGCGAAATGCCAACACGCTGTAATTAAGGGGTGGATTTATGGAATTATACTCAAAACTAAAAGATTTTCGTTTAAAGAAAGGTTTTACGCAAAAACAAGTTGCAGAAGCAATTAACATCGACACATCAACCTATGCACATTACGAATCTGGCAGAAGAACCCCAAATGCAAAAATATGGGTTAAGATTTGTGAATTTCTTGATATGCCTGTTTTCCCTGCGAAAATTCAAGTTGTTTATCCTGAAAATATAATTGATGACTTTAAAAAATGTATAGAAAATAATGGCAAAGCAACAAATTCGTATCATGAAAACAATAGACGCTATAATGAAATCAATATGACACTTGAAAAGATTTTGGCAATTCGTAATGAAGCACTGGGCATTTTAGATCTGGTAGACGATAGTCCTTTATTGAATCAAAATTATAATAATACTGCTATTTTAAATGTTGCTCTTGACGTTCGAGTTGAAATGTTGATTGAAGATGCACTTAAGCATATGACAATACTAATAAACGAAAATGCAAAATTAATTTAAAACAACTATACAAATAATCAATGATTGTTATCTTTTAGATGGCAATCATTTTATTTTTAGGAGGATCCAAGAATTGGAAGTAAAAATAAATCGTGAAATCCGTGACTACACGGAAGCTGTATATTTTGGACTGTCATTAAGACAGTTTATTTTTTCAGTTTTTGCCTGCGGTGTTGCCGTAGGCTTGTACTTTTTATTAAGAACGTTTTTCGGTATTGAAACCTTGAGTTGGGTTTGCATTTTGGGTGCCGCCCCGTTTGCGGCAATAGGCTTTTTCAAGTATCACGGTATGACAGCTGAAAAAGTGTTATTCACATATCTTCGTTCCGAGATACTTATGCCCAAAGAAATCAAATTCATCTCAAAGAACATTTATGACGAAATAGAAAGGAGTGAAGCAGATGTTCGACCTGATAGGAACAATAAAGAAAAAAACAGGCTTCGCAGAAATGCTTGGTGACGGTTTAAACGTTCCTAAATCCGTGCAAGATGTAATCAAGATTGATGCTGTCTATTCTGACGGTATCCTTATGACAGGCAAAGAACATTTCTCAAAAACATTCAAGTTTACGGATATTAACTATGCTGTATCAAGTAAGGAAGATAAGGAAACAAACTTTTTAAGGTACAGCGAAATCTTAAACTCCCTTGAAAACGGCGTTTCAAGTCAGATAACCATTGTCAACAGAAAGCTCAAAAAGACCGAGCTTAAAGAAATGGCTTTGCTTGAAAATGCAAATGACGGCAAAGACAAATACCGTAAAGAAATCAACGATATGCTGACAATGCTCGCCAACGGTGCAAATGCCATTGTGCAGGATAAATATATTACTGTTACGGTGCAGAAGAAGTCCATACAGGAAGCAAGAACACATTTCGCCCGTATAGGTGCAGATTTAACGGCTCATTTTTCAAGACTTGGCTCCAAATGCACCGAACTCAATCTTACCGAGCGACTTCGCATTATTCACGATTTCTGCAGACCTAATGAGGTTGCAGATTATCGCTTTGATTTAAGAGATACAATGCGAAAGGGACAGAACTTTAAGGACTATATTGCCCCGGATGGCTTTGAGTTTAAAGCGGACTATTTCAAAGTCGGTGACAAATTCGCCCGTGTTCTGTTTATTCGTGATTATCCCTCTTATGTAAAAGACAGCGTTGTATGGGAGCTTACGGACACAAACCGTAATATGATATTTAATTACGATATTATCCCTGTTTCAACGGAAGAAGCACAGAAATTCGGTGAAAAGCAGGCTCTCGGCATTGAAACCAATATCGCAAACTATCAGCGAAAGCAGAACGCAAACAACAACTACACCTCTGTTATTCCCTATGACCTTGAACAGCAGAGAAAAGAGATCCGTGAGTTTCTTGATGACCTCACAACCCGTGACCAAAAGATGTTTAAGGTTGTACTTACTGTTATGCACACAGCCGATACACTTGAAGAACTCAATAACGATACTGAGGCTATAACTGCTATGGGCAGAAAGCACATGTGTCAGATTGGTGTTCTTAAATATCAGCAGCTTGAAGGCTTTAATGCTACACTACCCATTGGCATAAACAAAATTGAAGCAAGGCGAACTCTTACAACAGAGAGCCTTGCTGTTTTTATGCCCTTTAAAGTACAGGAAATTCAACACGAAGGCGGAATTTTCCAAGGCGTTAATGTTATCTCCAAGAATATGATTATCGTAAATCGCAGATTCCTTCTCAACGGTAATTCCTTTATTCTTGGTGTTTCGGGTAGTGGTAAATCCTTTACGGCAAAAGAAGAAGTTGTGTCGTTGTTATTATCAACGGATGCTGATGTCATTATCATTGACCCCGAGCGAGAGTATAAACCTCTTGTTGAAGCGATGGACGGACAGGTTATTCAGCTTTCAGCAACAAGTAAAAATCACATAAACTGCCTTGATATTAACAAAGACTATGCAGACGGTGCAAGTCCTATTGCATTAAAAGCAGAGTTTGTACTTTCACTCTTTGAGCAGGTTATGGGACAAGGAAAGGTTGAAGCAATGCAGAAATCTATCATTGACCGTTGTCTGTCCAAAGTGTATGCACCTTATCTCAAACGAAGTTACAAGGGTAAACTGCCTACACTTATAGACCTTTGCGATTGCCTTAGAGAGCAGGAAGAACCCGAAGCACAGGAACTTGCAACCGCAATGGAACTCTTTGCAAGTGGCTCACAGAACACATTTGCAAAACAGACAAATGTTAATGTCAATAACAGACTTATTTGTTATGACATTCTTGACCTCGGCAGTCAGCTTATGCCTATAGGTATGCTTGTAGTTCTTGACAGCATACTCAACCGTATTACTGCCAACCGTGCAGCAGGCAGAGAAACATATATTTTCATTGACGAAATCTATCTTCTTTTCCAGCACGAATACTCGGCAAACTTCCTCTTTACTTTGTGGAAACGAGTAAGAAAGTACGGTGCATTTGCTACGGGTATCACGCAGAATGTTTCTGACCTTCTTCAGAGCCATACAGCACGAACAATGCTCGCAAACTCTGAATTTATAACTATGCTCAATCAAGGCGGCACAGACAAGGAAGACCTTGCAAATCTTCTGCAAATCAGCGAAACACAGATGACACACATCACCAATGTTGAAGCAGGTCATGGACTTGTTAAAGTCGGCTCTGCTCTCGTTCCCTTTGAGCGTAAATTCCCCAAAAATACAGAACTCTACAAACTTATGACTACAAAGCTGGGTGAGTAATTTAAAAGTAGGCTTTATTGACAAAATGCAACAAAGCCTACTTAGTTAATTGTCGGAATATTTGGAAATTAGATTTTGAAGAGTATCAACAGAATAACTGAATATTTGAAGTTCCTTAATAAAAGTAAATATTTGTTCTTTATCTCGTTCACTATATGCACTGAAACTCCAATGAATCAATTGTGATGAATGTTTTTTGATGTATTTGAAATACGGCCAATCAACACTTCCTAACGAATGTCCCAAGACCACAATTTCAGACACTTGTTGAAAATCCAAAAATTTGAGTCTTTTCTCTATTATTTCCTCGGTCGGTTTTCTTAATGTAAATAGCATCATTTCTGTTGCTATCAAATAATTGAATTCTTCTAATGAACACTCAATATTTCCATTATTCACGATACCATAAGATTCACACATATCATCTATTGTATGCTTACTGCTATGACCAATAATCAATTTGTTTTTTGGATTAGATGCTTGACCATGTATATGTAGAATCTTATCGCAATGAACATTATATAACTTTTCAAGAGTATCTGTATAATTGAAGTTTATAAAAAACGAGTTTAAGGTAAACGATTTTAAATCTTTACTATTAGGCAAAGTAATATTATGTATCCAATCTTTAAAATATTGGGATAAAAGTTCCTGAAAATCCAAAACAGTTTCTGAAGTTTCTTTAGGGGTTAATTTGTTGTCAATGAAATGCTCTGGATTAAATGCTGACAAGCACTCTTCAAATTCACACCAAAGACGATCCGTTTCAAACTCAGCTAAAAAGAGCGATGCAACAGAGTGAAAAAACTCTTTGTGATTATTTTTAAGAAAATAATAGAAATGTTTATATCCGGTTTGTAATCCGTTGCCAATGTCAAAACCGTTTCCAATTATAAACAGAACCATACAATTACCCCCTAAAGCTTTTTATATTTTAACACATACAAAATCATTACTCAATATTTGGAGGTGAAAAATGAGGAATAATGTTAAAACCCGTGAAGTAGTAAAAGAAATCAAAGCTCACGATACTGCGGTAAATGTTGGTAACAGAATAAAAGACATTGGTATTAAGACTAAGGAAAAAGTCAACGAGAACACAACACAACCGGATTCCGTATCTCCCGAACAGTATGCAACGGATAAAGTTACGGAAGGTATGCGAACAGGTGCTGAAACCGCAGTAACGGGGACAAAAAAGGTAGCTCAAAAAAGTGTTGAAAAGATAAAAGAAAAGCGGGCAGATACAAAGGCAAGGAAAGCATTTGAAGAAGAACTCAAGCAGGCAAAAGCCGAGGATATTTCCGAGCCTTCACCTACACCAAGTGGTGGTAAAGCTGATACTGAAAAGCCAACATCAAAAAAGAGTCCGAATCAGAAAGAAACCAAAGACGTAAAGAAAAAGACAAAATCTGTTCCGAAATCAACTGACAAAGCAACCTCACCCAAGTCACCAAAGCAAAGACAAGGTAAACCTGTTAAGGAAAAACCAAATATACCCGAAATTAAGGAAAAGGAGCAAAGCACACCAAAGGTAAGACAGGCAGAAAAAACAGAGGTTATTGATGAAAAAAAGAAACCCCGACAGAGAAAACAAACACCACCTAAAACCAAAGCACCTACAACCGTTAAAAAAGCAACCGCAGAAAACAAAAGCATTCGTACCATTGGTGCAGATGCTCACAAGGTTAAACAATCTAAACGCAGTATAGATAACTCACAAAAAGGTATCAAGACAGCAAACAACAGCGTTAAAACTGCTAAAAAGACTACAAAGACAGCTAAAACGACAGCCAAGCAATCAGCCGAAATTGCACAAAGAACAAAACAAGCCGCAAAGGTTGCAGTGAAAACAACTGTTAAAACGGTTAAAGCTGCAGGTAAAGCGATTATTGCAGGCACCAAAGCATTGGTATCCGCAATCAAAGAAATAGGTGTAGCTATTTATGCGGGTGGTCCTGTTGTTCTGATAATAATTATCGTAGTTTGTCTTATAGCGGCTATTGGCGGTACTTGTTTCGGTATTTTCTTATCTAATGACGAAACAACCGGAACAGAGAAAACAATGTCACAAGCAATATCCGAATTGACATCCGAGCATTATGCTAATCTGACGGCGATGAAAGCATCATATTCCTACGATTTGTTTGAGGTACAAGGAAATTCCTCTATAAATTGGAAAGATGTTCTCGCAATATACGCAGTAAAGACTACAACATCAACAGAAGAAGCTATGGAAGTAGTTACTCTTGATGAAAAGAAACTTGAACTGCTTCGTGAAATAGTCAATGATATGAACACAATGACTGGTGTTGTTACGCCTAAACTTGTGGCAGAAACTACAGTTACAACAGATGCCGAAGGTAATCCAGTAAAGACTACAACCTATGTTACAAAAAAGGTTTTAACGGTTGTCATAGCACAGCTTAACGCAAATCAGATTGCCGAGATTTACAAATTCAATGATGAACAAAAAGCACAGTTAGCAGAACTGATGAGCGAGGAATATGACCCGTTGTGGCTTGAACTTATAGGGTCAAACGGTGATGTTATCATTGGCGAAGGAAGTTGGCAAGGAACAGATATGTTCACTTGGCCACTCGCCGTTGACGGTACAATTACCTCCCGTTTTGGCACAAGAAAAGACCCTATATCGGGAGAAATAAAGACCCACGGCGGAACGGATATTGCTTCAGCTACGGGAACATCAATACTCGCTGCTGCGGATGGAACTGTTATTTCCGCTATTTGGCATAACTCATACGGTTACTATGTGAAGATAAAGCATAATGACACATACTCAACCCTCTATGCTCACTGTTCTGCACTTCTTGTTTCAGAAGGTCAGGCAGTAAAGCAAGGACAGGTTATTGCACAAGTAGGCTCAACAGGTTACTCAACTGGACCGCATTTGCATTTTGAGGTTATTCAGAACGGAGTAAGAGTTGATGCTTTAAGATTTTATGAGCAATAGAATAAGAAGCGGTGGCAATCGCCATCGCTTCACAGTTTTATCGTCATTATTAACAAATATCACCTGCAATTTTTGTGCGAAAGGTAGAAAGTAAAAAAAATCAAAAATTTTCGCGTAACAAACCATAAAATCCGTCATATATAATATAGATTGTTTTTTAATTGGCGTAAAGGAAGTGAAAAATTGAGCTTAAAAAATATGAGTGACAAAGAGTTTTGGGAAACAATCCAAGGAATCATCGACACTGAGCCTGAACCTGAATTCAGTGAAAAGAATCTAACAAAGGTCATAAATAACGAATTTACGAAACCATGTTATATGAGAGATTATCTTTTAATTCACGAAAGCTATTTAACACTTTCTGAATGCTTTGGGTACTCATATAACAACGAATACGAGGAACAGTCTAACAAACAAACAAGAAGGAGGAATACTATTCGTGAAATCAAACGGTTTCTTGTAAGAACAAAAATGCAATTTTTAACATAAGTTAACAGCGACAAGATACTTTATATTATATATTTTATATTAATATTATAAAAAAATTATAAATATATATAATAAGTTGTTGACAATGTATGTTGATTGTGCTAAAATGTTCCCAAAATTTTAATGGAGTTTTAGCGCTATTTTGATTTTATGAGAGTGTTGGGTGTCAAGGGTGTTAAAGTACAAAGGGAAAATTAGCCCCCAAGATGAATAAAAATATTCTCAGGTTGATTTTGATATGGAGGATTAAAATGGCCAAAAAAGGACGACAAAAAAGAAAGATGGCAGCCGTCACAAAAACTTCTGCAACACCAAAGCCGTCTTCAATGGATGTTAATATAAGTGACGGAAAGAACAGATTAATCTGTCCAGAACTGCTTTATTGGTTTTCAGGTGCAATTATATCTGCGATACCATTGATGGTTATCAACGGAGTAATTGATTTGAAGGATACTACTGGAACGTTTATTTGGTTCAAGGAATTGTTCCAAGAAGAGGAACTCTTGTTTATTTACATATCTGTTTTGATTCCTGCTGTTTTTGAATTGTATTCACAGAAGAGAAACAGAGATTTACTTTTATTTCTTATTCTTATGACAATACTGGCTCTATCTTTGATTTACGGAATAGTTAAATGGGACATTTATACCAACAGTGGCACATGCTCATATTCCATATGCGGTGTAAACGTAGCCTGTTTGGTAATCACAGCAGTATTGGGCTTTGCTACATTTATTAAAAAAAGGAGTTAAAGTTGTGGATTATATTTTGTATATTGTTTTAACTATTTTAAGTGTGTTTGTTGGTATAATACTTGTCCGAGACATTATTCCATTTATTGTTAAGGTTATTAGAATAATTTTATCAGAAACTCAGCCATTTATCAAAAGAATGATCAAAACATCAGATGAGTTTTTTTCAAGTGAACATCCTGGAAAATGTTTTGTTAAGCTTCTTAACTATGGAAAGTTCAGAACTATAAAAACAAATAATCATGGTGCAAACTTTCCTGACAACAGACAATTTAATACGTTTAAAAAATATTTAACAGAAGATGTTTGTAACGCTGTGAATAGAATTGGTGATGAAATATGAAACACTTGTTATTTGAGTATGTTCCAAGCCGAGAAGTTATATCTATCTTCGGAAAGAAAAAAATAGAAAAACGCTTTGATGCTATTTATGAAGAGATGAAGTTGTTTTTGGAAGCTAATGGACTAACTGAGAAAGTCAATATAAACAAAACACTTTTATCTGCAGCAATAGTTGACTATTATAATGATGTTATGAGAATTAAAGATTTTCATAAAAAGATTGACAAAATCAACAGCGAAAAAGTTATTGCTTACACATCATATTGGATTCTTAAGCGATGCCCACTTCAAGTAAAAGATGAAGATATGTTTGCTGATAGAAAGCTCGAAATAATAAACGAGAGATTTATTTTACAATATATAACCTCATATTTAAGCGAACGAGAAAGAGGTTCTCATTTGCTTGTAAGAGAAAATATTGCATTAAAAAATTTCTGTAAATATTTATTATACTTCCTCGTTTATAGAATGCACGATGCGCAAAGTTTAGAAATGATAATAATAGCTTTTTTAGCAGGTCAAGTATACGAACAAACCGACACTGATTTGAGCGACATATTGCATTCGTTTGACAATGTTATTATTTAAATTTTAGTTTTTAGAGACCGTTTCACAATTGTTAGTGAAACGGTCTCTTTTCATCATATAATTCCTTGGCAACGAAATAGTTAGCTCAATCATTGCATTTATGACAGAATTAACAATTCATTATAAAGCAATTACCTTCATCTAAATGTTGAACCCCAAAATTTTTGTATTAACAAATATAAAATCACATATTTTAACAACTGTTTTAGACTATTTATAATTTAGTCAATAATTCTTTCAGTTCTTTCTCAATAATTTTTTCTTCTATATGGTTTTCAATTTTCCATTTGCTTTTTTTGAACAGTATCACCAACATTAGGATAATATCAATTACGGATACCAAAAACAATAGAGAGGAAAGAAATAATAGTTTTTCATAATTCAAATCATAAAAATCAAGATTATAAATAACAGGAATTGTGATTCCAACAAACAACATACAAATAATTGATATAACATTACATAAGAACAGAAGTCTGTTTTTTTGCCTCTCCCGAACTTCTGCTTTGTTTTTTGAAGAACTAAAAAGTGTTTTATCTCTAAAAAGAGGCTCACATTTCTTAATTACTTCAATCATAGCATATGCTTGAAGACTATCCTTAAACCACTCTTCTTTGGATTTCCCGTTATCAAGTGTTTCGTCACCAAATATATCATTTTTGGCAACCCCCCAGTCGCAAATTCCCTTTATAACCGCGCAAGGAATACCTGTGAAATATGAAGTCTGAAAAAGTCCACTGCCTTCCATTTCGCCACCAACAACAAAATCATTTTCCGAATATGCAGTACATATTCTGTCTTTTTCAGTTGAAGATGAAAGAACCGAGCCACCTGATAATATATCTCCATACGTAACATCATCAAGGAAGCCGTTTGCATTTACAAATCGAACATCAAGCCAATTATCTATTGTTTTATCCTGCCCTCTGTCCGGTTTAATTCTGTCTCCATCTCTTTTGTTCTCACTGTAAGGAAAAATTTTGTGAGATACAAGGACATCGCCTATATTTTGTTTCGTATGGTCAATGCCAAAAGCTACACCAAGAGAGAAAATAACATTAGGTCTAACGTGCTTAAGTGCTTCATGAACAGTTGTATTCATACCTAAATCTTTATTAGCACCCGTATTGTGTTGATGAACATGTACAACCCAATATTCACCCCACTTAAACAAAAAATACACATTAGTATCACAAACGAATCTAATTATCTCTTCATTTCTTTCGCAAATACAGTGATGTAACACTGCTTTTTCAATAGGATTAGCAGTAACAATCAAAATCTTACAACGTTTAAAATATTGAATCATTTTACTTTCATCCAATGGTCTAAAATTACTTTCAAAAAGTATTCCTGACTTGCCATCTTCATATGCATTATGTGCTTGTACCAATTCATCGTGATGCAATTTCTCATATGATCTCATATGTTCAATTATTTCATCGTCATATATTTTATATGGGCTTAAGACTTCGACATTTGTTTCATCCGGTTTAGCATATTCATCTGTGCGATTAACATATTTTTTTTGACTTTCAATTCTTTTCTGTGCTTTCTTGAGAAAAGCTTTCCATTGTTCCTTTTCATATTTGCTGTGTTTAAATCCTAAGCTCTGATTCTTTTGTTCTTTTGACATATAAAAACATCCTTTCAATTTAAATTGCATTTTTTGTTCTTATATATATATGACAAAAAACGTAAAATGTTACGCAAAAATTTTAAACATAATAGGATTTCTGTATATTCAACAAAGAACGGATACACTTTTTGTTGAGTTTTAACAACACAAATGGGTGTTTATCGAGTAATGATATCATAAAAAAACACCAATGCTTGTTTTTAATGCTTTTTAAAATTTGTTTGTTTTGTTATGATAAATCAAAACAATTTTAAGGAGTGTCTAAAATGAAGAATCTTTCGGAATTCATCAAAAAGTATTTAGACTTTTGCGAAAACATGAAAGGACTTGATTACAAATCAATCAAAGCGTACAAAAAAGATCTAATACAATTTGAAGAAACAAATTCAAAAAATGATGATTGGTGTACCAAGCAAGTCATAGAAGAATATATAAAAAATCTATATGGCACATTTAAACCTAGAACGGTCAAAAGAAAAATAGCTTCTTTAAAAGCTTTCTTTCATTATCTTGAAATAGAGGAATACATCAGTTCTAGCCCTTTTCATAAAATTAAATATAAACGAAAAGAAGCCATCGTTTTACCCAGAGCAATACCTATTTCAATAATATCCCAATTGTTTAATTTCGTTTACAGTTTAGAACAAGATGAAAACATATCTGATTATAATAGAAAAAATCTTATTCGAGATATAGCTGTTATGGAAATGTTGTTTGCCTCCGGAGTAAGAATTGGAGAACTTTGTTCTATTAAAACTACCGATATTAATTTGAAGGATAAGATAATAAAAGTAAACGGTAAGGGTTCTAGGGAAAGATATATACAAATAACAAATCAAAATGTTTTAAAAGCCTTAAAAAAATATCAAAAAGTTTTTGAAAAAGAAATTCAAAGTACAGGTTATTTCTTTTGTAACAATCGTGGAAATAGGCTTTCTGAACAATCCGCGAGATTTATGATTTCCAAATACACACGTATGTGCAATGCAGAAATACATATAACTCCACATATGTTTCGCCATACAGTAGCAACCTTATTGCTTGAAGAGAATGTTGATATAAGATACATACAAGAGTTGTTAGGACACAGTTCTATTACTACCACACAGATTTATACGCATGTTAGTTTATCTGCACAAAAGAGAATCTTAACACAAAAACATCCTCGCAACAAAATTAAAATAGAGCAAATAAAATAGTTAAAAGTAGTCGATGTCACGGTTATGGCATCGGCTACTTCTTTTTAAACGATAATATTAAATTATCGTTTGATTTTGAAAGAGGAATTACTATGGACTTTTTAACAAAAGAGTATTGGAAAAACTTCAAAAAAGATGGGAAACTTTTTGAAAGTCTTTCTAAAACGTTAATTGAATACGAATATGGTGTTAGTGATTTTGTTATAGTTGGAGGTCCCGGCGATGAAGGCTCTGACATAACAAAAAAAGTTGAACTATTAGATGGAGTGCAAACGGAAATATGGGCACAATGTAAATACCATAGCAATTCCCTTTCCTTTAATGATATTTCTTTTACACTATTAATGGCTTATATAAAAAACACAAATCAAATACTTGTTTTTTCGTATTCAAAAGTTACAAATGATTTCATTAAACATTTGGACGAATACAGAATAAAAACAGGCAAAAGCGTAATACTCTATTCCGATAAAGATTTGGAAAAATTGATCTTTAAACATAAGAACAAGCTAGAGGAAGAACACACCGAATACTTTTCAGAGTTTCCTGCATATTCCCAGGACACTAAACCGGTTTTTACATATAACTATCAACTATATGTTAACAGCATTAATATCACTGAAAGTAATCCTATCATCAATTTAAATTCTTTGTGTGAACTTGTGATAACAGTTACGAATAAAACTTGTACCTCAAAACATGTCAATGTCGAAATGGTTAGAAGTCGAGTAAGCAACAATTTTTTATTGTTAAATGAAAACGAAAAAAAATCAGTTCTCATCCCAGCTTTTGATTCTTATACATTTAAGTTTTATGTAAAATTAAAAAAAGTTATAAAGAAAACATCTTTACCTAGTTTTTATCTTAAATGTGAAAGTGAACAAATTAAATTAAACTCAAAAATAAAATTATCCTGCAGATGGCTTGCGGACACATTGCTAATTGGTGATAATTATTATAAAGCAGTAAAAAAAATCAATAGAGGAATTAGTTCTCCTCATTTCTTTCTTTCAGTTGTTTCGGGTAAAAGTGGTGTTGGTAAAAGTAGAATTATAAAAGAATCGTCAACGAAAGGAGTTGTTTGTAACAACAAAATAATTAATATTGACTCTGAAAAAAAGAGTTTTTCTTGTAAAATGTTTATGGAAATTATTTGTTCTCAAATTACACAATTACCTTTTTTTAATGAGAATGTGGATTTTTTATCAGATAGACAAGATGATACGATTTCTTTTGCTAGTAGGATATTATATAAACATAATATTGACTATAATTGTGAATGGGAAAAATGTTCTGATTTTTTAATAACAGCATTGCAAGAAGATAAATATGTTTTATTATTGGATAACCTTCAACATTTCGATAAGATTTCTTTGCAAATCGTTGAAAGAACTATTAATTATTTATCTCGCACCGACACGACAACATCTGTTATCCTTGGTGTCAATACAGATTATATTTACAAAAACTCGTATTTTGACGAAATGTTTTTCAGGCTTAAATGTACTGCAGCGAACAATTCGGAAATATATTCTTTGATTGAACTTTCTGGATTTGAAGCTGAAGATGCCGAATTATATATTCGGGAATGTTTATCTTATAGACCAGAAGAACAGAGTTTTTCTATAATTCAATATGACGAAACCATAAAGAAAATTGTTTCGCACTGCGATAAAAATCCTTTCTATCTACAACAGTATTTGTTGTATTTAGAGCAAGAAGGAATAATTAAATTTAGTGATCACACACTATATTATTTTTATGATTTAGAGAGGTTTTTAGATAGCTTCCAAAAAATCCCTTTAAAAATTGAAGCGTTGATAGAATTAAGGGAACAATTATTAATAGAAAATCTGAATTGCGAATTGCGTGTTAAATATAACGATTTAATTTGTTTATTAAATGTCGTGAAATCGCTACCCAAAGATTTATATTATGAAATCGTTAACGATAAAAAACTTTTAACAATACTATTTGATTTGGGATTTATATCTGTTTCTAACAATAACATCACATTTACACATAGCTTTTTCTCTTTGTATTACAAGGGAAAATATGATGTTGATAGTATTACAATCGATCTGCTTAGCAGATTAGTATGTTCAATCGAAAAATTAAACTATCAATCGTTATTTGCGTTGCCTTTTTATTGGTCCAAATATAGACTTGGGACAATTAGCAAGAATGATTGTGATGATATTGCACTTAAACTGGCATCTGGAAATTACGATTGTATTTCAAACTATTTTTGTTTAGCTCCACTTTGCAGAACTATAAACTCTTCTTTCAAAGAGCTCGATCTAAATATTTATTTAAAGGCGTATGATTGCTTGTGTGGTAAAGTGGATGAGTCTATGGGAATTAAAAGTAGTATTGAACACTACAATTTGTTCATAAGTATGTTTACAGAAAATGTTACTTGTTTCAATGGATTCATTGAAGAGTCTATAGCTTTGATTACCAGTCATCTTATTCACCTTGTTAACTTGGAAGAATACAACCAATGTTTTGATACTATAAAAAATATTTTAAACAAAACAAGCATTCTATCAGAAGTCGATATGCTTAAAGTAAAGTATCAGATGAATCGTTGTGAAATTATGATTTACAATAGAAATGACCAAGTTTCTGAAGCAATTTATGCCGCAGAAGAATGTATTAAAATATTAGAAAAACCACAAATGCCTGATAGTTTCAAAAACAGATACATATATTCAGCAAAACGTTCTATAGGAAACACATTTTTTTACTCGACTCAAGCTGCTGAAAGAAGAAGCGAAATCGCAGAAAGTTGGAATGATTCGTTTAACACTTATGAAACGCAAAACGGATTTGATGTTTATAATGATTATTCAAATCAACCAAAAGTTGCGGCTGTAGCAAAAGGATTAGCTGCGGATATGATTACCGGTAACGAAAATCTAGGTGATCTAAAAATGGATTTCTTTGTTAATGCGTTTGACAAAATGAATATGATGTATTATGAAATGCAAATAAGATTGCTGGTTGCTATGTATAAGATTTGGAAATATAGTATCACTCCATATTACAATGATAATTTATCAGAGATAATTCAGTACATAGATCAATCGATTGATATAGCAGCCATATACGGGAGAGAACTTACAACTATTAATGCATTTCATTTAAAAGGTGTCGCCTACTTTTTAGCTGAAAAATATTCTTGGGCTGCCGAAAATTACTGTATAGCTTCAGATATGTTGTCTAATTATCTTTCAACTGATAAAGACTACGATCGTTGGGATTATTTTTGGATGGATATGGCAAGAGCATTAAGAAAATCCCAACAAATCGTAGTTCTAGGAAAAACAGGTATTACTGCAAAAACTTTAAAAAAAATCAGAAAAATAATAGAAATGGATGAAAAATCTTATTCACAGTTTGAAGATGAGTATTCACCTCACACTGCTCTAACTGATAAAAACTTTTTGATAAATTTCCCCAAAATTTAAATAATTTTTATTTTTCCGTTGCAATCCACAAAAATATCGCCCTTATTTTTTCTGCCTGCAATTGAGTCAAAATCGAAGTTTTCAATGTCATTAACCACAAACAAAATATTTGTTTTCAACATTAATAATGGATAGAGATATTCGGGGATATTATCTATATTAATTTCTTCACCATCACCACTAATATCGTATATCCCAACATAATTAAGTTGAAAATCAGATTTTAATTGATTAAGCAGTATTTTGTAGCCGGTACCATTAGTAATATTTATTACGCAATACGTTTTAGACATTAGACTCGAAAGGTTTTTCTTGGGATATGATATTTTCGTTGGAACTGTTTTAGAAACTTCTAAATCGAGATAATCTGAAGTTATTATATAGCGGTTATTCTTTTCATCCTTTTTGAAATTGATTTCCATCAGATCATGTATACGATATTCATTTCGCTTTTGAGGTTGAAGTAGCGACAGATTCGGGAAATCGCTCCAGTCAAGGCGATGATTAACTTCATCTCCTTCTAGATATACATTACATCCTATTCTAATACATTCTTGCAAAATCCCACAGATCATAGAAATTGGATATAAAACTATATTTTTAGATACAATGACGGTTGATATGCTTTTGTTTTCAAAAAATGTAGAAACACCAATCATTTCATAGTTTGTGTGATTGCCACCTCTGTCATAATGAATTAATTTTCCATTAGGACAATTAAGCGAAACAGCATTTACATAAAGAGTATCATTTGTTTGTGTAGGTTTAAGTTCAGGCAAGTTGAGCATTCTCATTCGATTCATAAACGCCCTTATTTTTTCGAGAATATTAGCTGAAACACGATAAACAGAAGTTACCTCGACGTCATATCTGAGAGATTTTTTTAACATCTGTTTTAAATTGTTACAATTATCTTGTTCGGCGTAAAGTACATTTCTGTTGTGAGGTACATGTATGCCGGTAAAACCTCGCAAAAACGATAAACTACCATCTAGGGATATTCTATATCCCAAATCAATGTCTTCAACACCCCAACCAATAAAAGTTTCATCAAAACCACCTATTTTATCAAACACTTCTTTTAAAACAGTGCAGCAACAGGTGTAATAGTATATCCAGTAAAATTTTTGTTCAGGCACACCATTAATATAAATGGTTGGTGTTATGCGTTTATCTTTTATTGATGGTAGTTCAGATAAAAACAAAGTGTTTTCGTTTTTATCAAGTATGTCTTCTATGTTTACTCCATCTAGAATTTTCATTCTCAACGGATCATACCTAGCAGCACATCTAGTACCTATATATCCAATATGTTCTTGTGTTAGATATGCTTTTTTTATCGCAGGAATTGAAGTTTGAAAAAGAAGCATATCTGCGTCAACAAATAATAAAATAGGATTTCTAGCTTTGCTTGCTCCCAAATTCCTATTTGACGCACGATTACCACGTTTTATCGATTGTAACAAAACAATTTTGTTAATATCACAATAATCTTTAACGGATGTGAAATAATCTTCCGTTGAGTGGTCATCGACTAATATGATTTCATCGTATTCGTCGATTTGGCTTTTTAAATGTTCAATACAATCGTAAATACTAGGGTTGTTGTGAGCTATTATGATAATGCTCAAAGATGGTTTTAACATGTTTATACTCCTTTTGATATTTTTCAAACGATAATTTAATATTATCATTCATTTATTTGCTTTGTTTTCGTAGTGCCTCTACGGCAATTGATACCGTATCTTCTGTGTGTTCTTTTGACCACTCGTCCCAGAATTTCACGGTATTACTATTAGGACACTGGGTAGGCTCAGACACATTAATTCTACTAGGCAACAAACTAGCATCTCCAACAACCAAAGCTTCTCCCACATCTAAAACCGGAAGAAGTTCAGCGAAGTTGCCCATGTTATCTGGAAGAAGTCTTTTAATTACATTTTGATCTTCTGCATTTGTTAATTTCATTGCAATAAAGTTGCTGCTTTGGCTCAGAACTGTTCTATCAACCTCAGAGGGTCGCTGTGTAATTACAATCAAACTTAGTCCATATTTACGACCTTCTTTTGATATTCTTTCAAAACTCTGCAAACTTGTTTTTTCTGTTCCTTGTGTTGCACTTTCCGGGATATAGAGATGAGCTTCATCACAAAATAAGGCAATTGGCGCAATTTTATCTTTTTCAACCCATTGCTGAACAAAGAAAATAACTCTTGCAATAAGCGATACAATTAACGGTAATATATCTGAAGGAACTTCAGAAAAATCAATTATCTTTACGCCACCGCCATTAGAAGCTGAACTCATAAGTTTAGAACACAGTGAACTCATATAGTCATAATCAAGCAGATTGTCATCTGAACAAAACATAAAGTTTAATCTTTTGTCATATTTTTTCGACTCAAGTCGCTGAATAAACCTCGAAAGCTGACCATTAAAATCACCTTTCTTGTCTTTGTTTACACCAGGAACCATTTCCGTGTTGTAGAATGAAAGCTTCTCAATAAGATGCTCCATACTATAAGGGATAGGACTATCAATGGTAATATTGTCAACCATATTTTCTTTGCCGTTTTGCTCAAGAAATTCTTTTTTCTTTTCTAATACTGTTCTGCTAAACAACATAGCTTGATTAGGCGCATTATTGTCGCTACGATCTATCATCAGCGATGTCATTTCCTCATAGGTAAGAAGCCAGTAAGGCAAAAACAATACATCATCAGAAAGGTTATCTGTAGGTCCGGCAATTTTATAATGCTTAACATTTCCTTCGGTAATAGGACCATACTCACCGTGAATATCAAAAAGAAGGGCATTTGCCGATTGCAACTTTGCTATCTGTTCGACAAGAGTTGCTACAGTATATGATTTCCCGGAACCTGTGCTACCAACAATTACAGCGTGTCTTTGAAACAACTTGTTACCGTCAATCCAGGCAGTTGCAGTATTGTTTATTGCATATGTACCTATTTTGAGAGAATGTGTTACTCCTTCAGCCGATGAAGAAACAACGCTCATAAAATCTGTAAGATTTTGTTCAGACATAATAAAGCAATCTGCATCTATTTCGGGAACTGATTCAAGAGTTCTCTTAAAGACATTCTCTTTTTCACCGACTTTATTTAAAAGGGTACCTATGAGTAAAACTTTTATTATATCTGCCGTTGCGATTTCCTCACCCTCATTTAAATCACTTTCATCGCCATATTTTCTCATTATTTTAACAACAAGACCAATAAGGCTCTGATTTTGTTTCGAGGAGCGAAGAACAACCAAATGGTTAACCTGGAGCTTCGATAAAAGAGTGGTATCATCTACATGTATAACAACATTAGATGTATCTACACTTTGAACTTTACCGATAACACTCATTTCATCATAATTAAAAATCTTCATTTTACACTCTCCCTATATTATTTCTAAAAAGCCACCTATGCTCCAAAATGTTCCTGATACAACTTGACATTCTTTCCCAATCCAAAATTCGGTGGTATCTTTCGCTTTACCTTCTTGTATTACAATATACTTACTGCAACTGTTACAAAGCAAACCGAAGGCAGCATCGGATAATTCTTTTGTTATGACTACAAGAGGTTTGCCGCTTGATGTTTCTTGCAACAAATTCTTCTGTATCTGTCCGTCATTAAATCCATAGCCTATACACAAAAATGAAGATGCTGATTTGAATGCGTTATCTGCCTCTTGCAAAATGTTGTGTGCAGGACCCAATAAAATGTCTTTATATTTATTGCAGCCCGGAGTAATTATAGATGGTGCACAGCCATCAGGTATTTTGCTTTGCAAGGGTATGGATACTACTCTACCCTTTGTATCTACAAAAGAATCTAAAGAACCATGTACTTTATAAAGATTGACAATATTTCTATTACAAGGTGGAACTGTGCTTGTCCTTTTTATATATGTACCATTGAACCTGATATCCAACGGTAACGAAGCCTGATCGCAAGCATACTCAATCATCCTGTCATAATTAGTAGTAATAACATTAATGCAACGAGGATGAGCTTGATAAAATTGATGTAACAGCTTTGTTAAATCCAGATTTACGGAATTGTTCAGCACTTTTTCAAAAAGCTCTAAATCAGATTTTGAAACCAACTCCCAGGTACACTTTTTAATATCTTGTTCTATATTTTCATCCATAGTAACATCTGTTAATGCCTGCTCTAAACCAAAACCTTTATCAAGATTTTCGACAAAGCATTCCCAGTTGGTGTTTGTTTTATATCTATCACTCAGTTCATTCCTTAAATGTTCAGCGAGCAGAGGCATACCCGGTATCCCCACAGGAATACTTGCTCCTGTTCCCAACAAAAGAAGCGGTGTATCATTTAAATAATCTTGTACCATTTTAAATATTGTTGATTTATCCAAGCAAACCAGCTCACTTTCATTTTTGTCGCTAAATATTATTAATTCAATATGTAGCCCTTTATCTTTCACCTACAGATTGTGTCTGTAGGTTTTTTATTTTCTTCTTTTATATGATAACTATTTGTTATCTGTTAAACCAACACATCTTAGTTTGAGTAATAGTAAAATTGACTTGCACATGCAAAATAACATTAAGTAAATTCTAAAACTAAAAGAATATTTATTAAACATAAAAACAAAAGAAACAGGTGAGACGTTGAAACATCTATACTTATATCCAATATCTGGTCTTTACAATGAGCTATATAATCCAAATCCCAACGAAATACAAAACACTCTTCATATACAAGACAATTGTATAAAACCTAATGGCTTGTTTTGGTGTAAAATTTTCAACACCCAAAACCTAACAGAATTAATAAAACAACTTGAACTATATTCAAAAAGTAAAGTTGAACTGCTGCCTCAATTTATGGCTGTATTATCGAACAAACAAAAGTTTATAAATAATGTTCAAAAGGCTATAATAGAGGTTTGCGATCAAGGTCAAAGTTTTCAATCATTATTTAAAAATATTGAAACTCTTAATATTGCGATTGAACTTTATAATACTTTTAGTTGCAGCGAAATAAAATTATCATTGCAAGATGGATATTTATGCGAAGATCAAAACTATCAAATAATAAATGACACCTGTCTTATTAAAAAATATAACCCTTATTTGGATATTATAAATGAGCACATTATTCCCGCTATAATAGAGCAAAACCCAAACATTGTGTTCTTGGTGGGAAAAATTAGCAACTTCAGTATATCTATTGCAAAACTTCTAAAAGCCAAAAAACCTCAAATTAAAATTTGTATATCAAGGCACTCATCTGAATACTATTCTCTTAGTAAAATTTCCGATTATTTGCTTGTGAATGATTTGTTGTTTTCAGATATTGATTATGTAATTTTAGAACAGTTTAAAATTACAGAGAAACTCCTTATTGATGCTGTTGAGCAAAATCAAAATGTCAAACTTATTCCTAACCTAATATATAGAGAACATAACAATACTGTGGTTAAGACCGAAACGTGCAGTAATTATGATTGTAATTATTGTGACTATACTCTTCGTTCATCTAATGGATATGATTTTAAAATTAATCCATCCGAAATAGCCGATGTTTGTTTTGCTCCATATTCCAAATGTTATTGGAACAAATGCACCTTTTGCGGTATTAATCAAAAATATTCTCACAATTACAAAGAACTTGAATATGAGGAATATATAAAAGTAGCAGATAATCTTGTTAATAAATTACCGCAAATAAAATATTTTTGGTTTATAGATGAAGCCTTAACCATTACACAACTTTTAGCGATAGCTAATTCATTTATCAAATCTGGAAAAGAAATATTTTGGCAAGCTCGAACAAGAATAGATGCAAAACTGCTCTCGAAAGAACTTATTGAGATTTTAAAAGATTCAGGATTGATCGAACTACGGTTAGGACTAGAATCAGCTTCATATTCTGTTTTAAGAAAAATGAATAAGTTTGATGAATCGTTCTCTTTAGATTTAGTTAAGAGAATAATAGAGAAATATTCTCGAAATAACATTTCCATTCATTTTCCAATTATAGTTGGATTTCCAGGAGAAACTGACTATGACAGAAAACTAACATACGACTTTTTAACTGAAATAAAAGCAAAATATCCTTTAGTTACTTTTAACATTAATATTCTTAATCTTGATATTAGTAGTACATTGTTTAAAAAATGGTATAGTTTTGAAATTAACTCAGTAAGTTTGCCGTGTAACCCAAAATATTTTATAGGTAATATCGCAAAATATACAAGTGCGGTATTACCACAAATAGATTTGGAAAAAGAGAGAAATGATTTCATGCGAAATCAACTATATCCTTGGTATCCAATCTATTCAATAACAAAACCTGTTGTGTTTTATAGATTAAGTGAATCTAGCAGAAACACATTAACTTTAAAGAGTAGAGAACAAACTAAAGGAAAGCAAAGACATTCAACACTATTCACACTTGATCCAGAAATAGTGTTCTATCATTTTAATGACAGCTTTTTGGTTTACAATTTCACAACACACCACTATATGCGTTGCAATAAATCTATGGTTAGAATTATTGCAAAATTCAAAACACCTCAAAGTATTAAAAACCTAAAAAACAGTTTGGAGTCTTTGGGTTATTCATCAAAAGATGTAGATGTGTTTTTTAATAGGCTAATTGAGTATGGATATATTGTTAGTAGCACAAACTGATTTATCATATGTGTTTACATTATAACATCATGATGGGAGGTGGAAAAATGCCCGAAAAATCAACAATAGAGGTAGAATTTGATTTTGAACCTCACACAAGATTAACAACGACTGACACTACCAACGCTATGTCCGGCGGAGGCGGCGGTGGCGGAGGCGGCGGTGGTGGAGGCGGCGGTGGCGGTGGCGCCTAACAATCACCTCTGAACTGATTACTGCCCTACTGGGACCAAGGGCAAAATAGGCTCGCTTATTTTGCTCTTAGTCTCTATATTCTTTGGTGAACTCTATTTCAAAGGTTCTTTTTTGGCTAGAATCCTTTGAGGCGGTATTAGTAGAGAATTTTATCTTTCTAATATGCTTTCGAACACCTTTAGGTGCAAGTTTGGTTTTTCCTTCTTGATCTGGAACAAAAGACTCGTTTTCTTTGCCAAGCAATAATCGCTTTTCCTTATCAGATAAATCTAATCTAAGCAAATGAATTTCCAACGCATTTCTTGCTATTTCACTTAACCCTTTTACAAATTCGATAACCTGATTATTTACTCCCAACAGTATAACAACTAACACTATAAATGTATTGTTAAGGATAACATCATTGTTGCTTAGAAAAAATTCGAATATATCGGGAGAATTATGTCTTATTGACAAATATGTTGAACTTTGCTCTGACACCAAACTATAAGCTTTGTTAATATTTTCAATAACACGAGATACATTTTTGGTATCAGAATATTCTATATCGGTTTCAATTGTAATTTTAGTTTGTGGTAAACTATATGGGTTATCTATTAAGAGCCTTTTTATTCCCTCCATTTCATCCAAATAATTTCTGTATTCCGGATATGTCATATCATCAATGATTTCTTTGTTATTTAGTAATATATATAGCTCGTTCAACTGTTTCTTAGAAAAAAACAAGTTGTTAGATGCTAATTTGCACAAATATTTTATTTCCTTGAAATCCCTCTTTTTAAAACAATAATTTAAGCCACTAACAATGTTTTTGTATGCAGTATTGTTTTCTCCAAGAAAAATGTTGATATTTGCAAGTGCAAAGTAATCGCTTTTAAAATAAAAATACGCTTCCAAGTCCTTTAAGGATAATAAGAACTCCTTTCCACTAATTTGATTTGGACTATCTGGGAACTTCAAAAACACTTTATTTTCATTCTCTTTAATAAAGGTTAATCCGTTAAAAGTGTGAAGAATACTAAAAAATTGAAAAACTACATTGCTTAATGAGCAATTTCTGAACTCGGCATAGTCAATAGAAACTTTCGATAGATCTAAGTTTTCAAAAGATACAGAATCGAACATAGAGTTTTCAAAATTGCAATATTCAAGAGTTGAATTACATATGTGTGCATCTACTAACCATGTTTCAATAAAACTACAGCCTAAAATTGCAACGCTTTCAAAACAGGTATTGGAAAAATTTGCTTTTGCAAATCCGCAGGAATAGATGGTTGAGTTTTTGGCTATTGTCGAACAGGAAAAATCTGAATGCTCAAAATTAGCATTTTCAAATCGGCAATTTGAAAATAAACAATCTATAAATTTTGTAGAATCACCCTGTGTTCCATCAAAAAAAACATTATTAAAACTACAACTATCATATTGTGATTTTGAAATATGTCCTCCTTCATAATCAGAACCAAAAGTTTCTTTGTACGCACTAATGTTTCTATAATCAAATTTGTTAAATCTATTTGGATCAAGTTTTAATAAAATCGATTCAGAAACTTCCAAGTCCAATTTTGAATATAGAACCATTTTATTAGTCATTTTGCCACCTCATTTTAATAGATAACAAATAGTTATCATTTATTTTAATTTGATTCAATAAAAATTTTTAAATCTATATATATATGTCAAAAATCGCAAAATGTTACGCAATTTTTTTGCGATTTTTTTATTTTCTACATAATGCACAAAAAAACAACGGCGTTTTTGTTGGATTTAACGTTTGCAATACTGTTCGTTGACAATTTCACGGATTACATAATTTTTGATAATTGTTTTATGGTGTGGTGGATAAATAAATCCTAAAACTTCATATTCGGTAAAGGCTTGATGTGTTTCAGGAATTCCAAACGAAACATAAATACTGCAATGTCTGTATTGCGATTTTAAATAAATATCTTTTTTCACTTCACATACAATCGCTTTATGTAATGAGTCAATTGTCTTTCCGTTAAACACATAGAATAAATCTAAAGTATTTTTAACTTTATCGTATTCAAACAACAAAAACTTTTTCATAAGCATTTAGTGGCAATTCGTCATTTTTCGATTTCATATTTATAAATAAAACCCCGATGTGTGCAACATAACACCGGGGCTGGGTATACTGCCGAAGGCTTCGAATCTTACAATGTTGTAACAGATGATTTGGACGGATTCAACTGATACAAATGTATTAAACGTAACCTTCACCCATAAAAAATTTACTATTATTTTATTTAAAGTGTCAACGCAAAATGCAAAACTGCGGTTTTAGAGTGCAAAATTGCTGATTTTGCTAAAAATACAAAGTAATACATTTCCTCCGTTTTTTCACTTGTGTGATTTACACATGCAAAATTAATTGTAATTTTAGACAAAAACAAAAGTTTTTGTTTGTACAAAACACAGAAAAAATTATTTTTTTGAAAAAATTGCGTAACATTTTAAGCTTTTTGTCATTTATATATAAAGGGTAAATTTACAAACTCAAGAAAGGAATTTAAATGATGAAAAGATTTGTAGGAAACGGCTACTATTATATTGGTTCTTTAGGACATTTCAATATTAATCGTAGCTGCCAAAACTTCGAAAAGAAAAAATGCTTAAACAACGGAATATACATAACCGACAAAGAGCATTTAAAGCAGTTATTTGCAGAAGCTCTGAAAAAAGATTTGATAAAATATGATGTAAAAAGCTTTTTCTGTGTAACGCACGACAGTTTTATTGATATAATAGAGCATATAGGTTTTGTGGTTGAAATGAAAATCAAGTTTCCTATGATAGGTAAGGCTAACATCATGGAACTGTTTAAACAGTGGCAATGCAAAGAATGTTTAACCTGTAATCACAAAGAAATGTGTTTTGTTTGTAATGGTAATTTGCCCGAAATCGGAAGAGATGAATATTTTGTTATCTTCAAAAAGAAAGAAAACAAATAGTCTTATGGATTACATCTTTTACACGGAACATATCCCAATTCAATAAGTTCTTCTCTTGTCCCACTAAATGATCTTTTATTGTTTTCTTTCATATTCTCAACAGATGAACAGGTCGGATAATGGAATTTGCTTGTATTTATATTTAAAATGTACTTCGTTCGGCCAGTACTTGAAACAGTAGTTGACTGTGTTGTCAGTTCACTATCTCCCGTTAAATAGTCTATTTTTATTCCGGGTTGAACATTGTAACAAAATACATTGAAGCAGATTCCTTCACCGTTATCTTCAATGGAATATGCCTCGATTATAACCCCGTTGGCCAAAAGATTATCTCCTTCGTAAACTGGAGTCACTCTATATAACACATGATTATTTGTGTTTTCAACATAATCAGCAACTTTGTTTTCAAAGTAGAGCATACCATCAACATTTAAATATCGAGTTCCCGTTATCAAATTCTTAGGGTTAGCATTTTCTCCCGAAAGTTGATAACCAACAAGGTGACACCGATTGTATAGATACTTACCGTCTACTATATCGTACTTGACAGTGTGCCAACCTGAAGGCTTTATGTTTCCGATTTCACCCCGTTCTTCTGTCGGCATAGTGTTTTTACAGACACAGACAAACGCTGTTCCGCACCGTCCGAGCTGATCAAGCTCACAATATTGTTCAAAAGCATTGGCGACCATATCTGAATCGTTGAACCAAGGAACATTGTTGTTCAATATCACAAATGGGTGTTGTGAGTATGACGGAATACCATATTCAGAAAAACTTTTTTGTGGTTGCTGCACATAGTGGGTTGTTTTTGGTGATTCACTATAAACTTTGGTTGCAATTGTTTGGTAGAAAGAAGGTTCTGTTGTTGGTTTTGCGGACTCTATAAAATTGCAAAAAGAAAACATTGCAAACGAAGCAAATACCAACAAAACAATTAATAATCTTTGATGAAGTAGCTTTTTTATACTCATAACCAACCGTCCTTTGGTTAATATTGACTTGCTTATTTTTAAGCAGGTTTAATTTTGTGTACCCTAAATTGAAAACAGCCTACAAAAAGCAGGCTGTTTTTGATTACATCTCTATTCTTTTGTTTTACATCTTGATGTGAACTCATAAAAAAGTCTTATAGCAGCCTCTTTATCCTCTTCAACTAAATTCTGCAGAACCTTTTCCATATCTGAAACATGTTCATGCAGAACAATGTTTGAATTTAGACCTAATAAATAATCACTTGAAACTTGAAGTGCATTTGCTAATGCTGCTAAATTATCAACAGTAGGCTTTCTGGCACCGGTTTCTATTCGACTGATATAGCAGGTGTCTGAATTGATTTTTTCTGCAAGTTCAGCCTGTGTAAGATTAAGTTCAATTCGTCTTCTTTTTACAAACTCACCGACAGTTAACTCTAACATTTACTCACACCCTATATACCTATTATTTTTTATAATATAGTATATGAAATTTAAGATATTAAAAATGACGGTTTTGTCAAACTTGACAAAACCGTCATAAAATTGTATTCTTAACTTATTAATATGTTTTTGAGGTGTATGTATGATTCCTAAAAAAATCAAAGCTGTTCGGGAATTGTTGGGAATCTCTGAAACACAGGTTTCCAACACAATATATGTAAACAGCTATAAATACAAAAGAAGTGAAGGGGATGTTGCTTACCTCACAACCGAAATGTTGATTTTATTATCAATAATTTACAGAGTACCGTTCGAAAAATTTTTGTTGGATGAATATAATGTTGACGATATTATATGTGATGAATATTTGAACAGTCTGAAAGGATTGGGAAAAGACCAAATCGAAATTATACTTAAAGATAATCTTTGTTTGTATTTTCCGAAGAAGAGAAAGAAAGCCAATTCAACAACAATTGATTTAATTAAGAAAAATGAAAGAACCGGATTTCATAATAACCTGAAATTTATTAGAGAAAACCTTAATTATGAAGTATCTCAAATGGCTAAAATTTTGGAAATAGAAACCGAAGAATATGTTGGTTTGGAAACGAGATCGGTTTTACCTAATCCAACTCAGCTTAAAGCTTTTTTGGGGAAACTTGACATCAAAGTATCCGACTTAATTATATCAGCAAAATGACAGACAACTTAAGAATTGTCTGTCATTTTATTTTTGATTTAATTTACTTTCTGTACTTTTCAAGACCGGTAGGCACTTTCGGCTGATGATATATAAGCACACTAGGTGAATTTACAGATGAAACGCCAACCAAAAGCACCAATGATGCAAGCATAGGTGCAATACGCATTACAATCTTTTTCATAGCCTTTCCTCCTTTCTTTTGAGAATCATTATTTCAATTTTAGCTGTTAATATAGCAAGAGCAGCCAAAAAAATTCCTGTAGCATAGTTAAAAACATATGGTAATGTGTTTTCTAAAGCCAAAGATACAAAGTAAATAATACAAATGAAAAATGCAAGAAGAAGACTAAAAGAACGGTTCTTTTTTTTTCTGTATTCTGTCATAGGATTATCAGGGTGTTCAACTGGAGCAAAAGCTAAAATAAAAATTGAAGAAACCATTGTCATTACTCCTGTAACCAAACTTAAAAAGGGTTCTGATGAAAAACAAATATTCAAAAGCAAAAACAAAAGATAAGAAGAAATTGTTGCTACAAAACAAGTGTAATGATGCTTTGCGTGATAACCTCCACATATTGCCCTAACACTAAAAAAACCGACCAAGTATAATATTGTTTCAACAAATTTATTAATGAATATTGATATAAAAATGATAACTATTGTGGTTGATAACAATGCAATAAGCAGTTCAAATCCATATTTATATATTTCATAATCATCCTCTGATATTATTCCGAGTGTTACAAACTTTCGAGTTATTATTTGCGAAATCTTTTTATACATACTTTTTCACCGTCCAAAATAAAAAAGTGTACGAGAAGTTTTCTCGTACACATAATAGTATAAAAGCTAAAAAAACTAAAGAATAAATGCAAAACTGCGGTTTTAGGATGCAACTTTGCGGTTTTTTTATTTGTTTGCCATATTAACACTCACATTAAATATTTTGTTTTTGCAAGACAATGATACAATACCATCATATTTTTGAGCAATGGTTCTTATGCTTTTAATTCCATATCCGTGTTTTTCTTTGTCAGATTTAGAAGTACTCAGTTTTTCTGTATTGATGTCTTCTTCTACAGGATTTGAAACAGATATTGAGATTCTTCCATCAGTTAACATTAATGTTAAACTAATATACTTTTTATCGTTGATAGTGTTTTTTTCGACTGCCTCAATGGCATTATCCAAGGCATTTCCTAAAACTATTCCAAGCTCTAATTCATCAATTTTGATTTCTTCTGCTAGTTTTGTAGATATTCGCATTGAAATATTTTTGCCTTTTGCAACATGAAGCTTTGCTTGGAGAATTGCATCAACAACAGGATTACCGCTGTTGATAATATTACTGTTCATTTCTTCAAGCCAATTAAGATTGTTTTCCATTATTTGAAGTGCCTTCTCTGATTTGCCATCTTTCACTAAAGCCATAAGGGAAAGTAATCTGTTTTTTATATCATGTCTGAATATTTTCAATTCATTTTGATGCTTGTTAAGTTCTTGGTAGTGTAAAACTTGATTGTTTATATGTAATTCAGCAAAAAGCAATTTTTCTTTTGTTTCAATCAACTCATTAAGTTTATCAACTATATAAAACACAGCTATATTTGCAAAAGTAAGAACAATTGAAGAAATCAATACTATAACTTGAAATCCGAAATCATCAATTTGATAACAGCACTTTAGAAATAATATCATTATAAGTAACGATGCTATTGGAAGCGAATAAATCCAAAAGATATTTTTACTACTTGAAATATTAGCTGTTTGAAAACTCCTTTTCCTTGTTATAAGAACAAAAACATACGATAAAAATTTTGATGTGATGGTACATATAGCAAATATTAATTCGTTGCTTTGAGTGTATGCAACATCAATGTCAAAAATCATCGTTAATGTCATTCCAATTATTGCTTCTGGCAAAGCAAGAATCAAATACAAAAAAATTGAGAACAAACATCTATGAAACATAGACATCGGAAATAGTAAGGTAACAACGAAAATAAAAAGTAAAGATCCCAAAATAACAAAACTTGATTGAGACAAAAACAAATTAGTGTTCAAAAACTGACACAAAGTAAAGATAATACACAAAGATACAAAAACTATTTTAGGTAGTTTGCTTTTATAACGATCTTTGAAAAAGAAAAGAATAATAAACAACTCACCAATATTGCCAAACAAATTAATTACATAATCAGCCATATAATCACCACTTCCACTTTTGAATATATTTATCATACATCTGCAATATTTCTTTTCTTCTTTTTTCACCGATAGGAATTTTTGAACCGTCTCTTAGAATTATTTCCGTGCTGCCGAAAGACTTAATATGTCTCATATTTATAACAAAGCCTTGGTGTGGACGAAGAAATCCGTGAGCTTTAAGTTTTTCGTAGGCATCTGAAACTTTTCCCATATGTTCATATTCTTCGCCTACAATATGAACCTTTAATCTTCTTTTATATCCCTCGATATATGTTATGTCACCAATCATAAGAATTTGTCTGCTGTTTTTCCAACAAACGAGATATTTCTCGTTCATTACCCTGTGCTTATGTAAAGCTCGATTGAATACATCGTCAAACTCTTCTTGGCTGATAGGTTTTACCAAAAAATGAAATGCTTCACATCTGAAAGCATCAAACACATAGTTCTTGTGGCTTGATACGAATATAATAATTGCTTCCGGTGCGTGCTTCCGTACTTCCGTAGCTGTATCAATACCGTTCATTTTTCCCATTTCTATATCAAGAAAGATTATGTCAAAATCTTTTTGTGAAGAATAATGTTCAACCAATTCTTCACCTTGAAAGAAATCTGTAATCTGCGGCATATCAGCTTCAGTGAAGAAAGGCTGCAGGCACTTTCTTATTTCCTGATGCATTACTTCATTGTCATCACAAATACAAATTCTCATATTATTTACTCCTTAACTTTATTAAAACTACAAATATAATAAATAGACATTCTTACTTAATTATATTATAAATCAATAAATTTTTACCGTCAATCAGTAATGTTGCATCCTAAAACCGCAGATTTGCTTGAACTATTGAAACAGATAAAATTTTATAATAAGTTAAAAACGGAAGAAGTTCCAAAATAATCAAAAGGAGGACTATATCATGAAAACAAAGAAGTACATCAAACGCATTTTTTCGTTCGTTCTTGCAACCATTCTTTTGTTCAGTGCTATTCCCGTATCTCTCGCAGTTCAGGATATGCTCGTTGAAGAAGTAGATGCAAAAATCGTAAGAGAAGTAACAGAATTAAGAGAGGAATCTGTAAAACACTTCCTCTGCGAAGATGGTTCTTACATTGCAGCTACATACTCTACTCCGGTACACTACAAAGAAAACGGTGAATGGAAAGAAATTGACAACAGCTTATCTCTTGACCGAACAACTTTGAGTGAGTCGGGCAAGCCCACCTATACAACCAAAGCCGGAGGTTTGGATGTAAGCATACCACAGAGTTTTTCTGATGGGCAAAAAATAACGGCACAGAATAAGGGCTATGAGATTAGTTTCGGCTTGAATGCCAACCAAGATAATGTTTCTTTGAAAAAGTCAGCTTCGGTTGTGGATGTTGAAGCATTATCTTCCAATACTGAAGTTAAAAACATTGCCATTGAGCAAAGCACTAAAACTTTAACATCGAAAAAATTATCTGCCGCTGATGTAGCTAAAAAACACAACGAGGAAATGATGGCGGCAGATAACCAGTCCAGTGCTGTAACCTTTAACAATGTATTTCCGAATATCGACTTGGAATATATTGTATCATCAAGCAGCATTAAAGAAAACATCGTTGTTTACGAGCCTCAAACTGAATACACCTATAGCTTTGATATGGATTTTGAAGGCTTGCTTCCTGTTACACACACAGATGGTTCAATAAGCCTTGTTGAACCAAGCAATCCTGAAAATTTTGTTTTTTGGATTGAAGCACCATATATGTATGATGCAAACAACGAAGAAAGTATCGACATCGAAATGACTCTTGAAGAAAACGGTGACGAATATCTGTTGACACTTGTTGCCAGCGAAGAATGGATTAATAATGAAAACCGTACTTTCCCTGTAGTAATTGACCCGACAGTTCATTATCTTTCCGATTCGGAAATTAATGATGTTTTTGTTATTGATGGTTTGTATGCGGACTCTCCCAGAGTGAAGAACGAACTTCGTGTGGGCAGAAACCTCACAAATGTTACAAGAACATATATCAAGCCTACAATGCCCACCAATATTCCTAACGGAAGTGAGATTTCTAGTGCATATTTAAAATTATATCAGAAATCTTATTATCAGGCTCCTTTTGCTGATGATATAAGTATTCGTGTTTATGATTGTTACAATGTAGCAACATGGAAGTCTCACGAAGTTTCTTGGAACAATCAGCCGTTTAACAATTCGGATAATGGTTACAAATCAACAACCGGTGCAGTTTGGCTTGCTTCAAAAACGGCTAGTGATAGTGCAAGCTATTATACATTTACAATCACTGAGGCTGTTCAGCGCTGGGTTGACGGCGGTGTTAATAATGGCTTTATGTTAGCTTCATCAGACGAAAGCACTAAAACTCAAGTCGATTTATATTCATCTCGTGTATCAGACTCTGCAAATCATCCGGACATTTGGTTTACATATTCAACACCGGGAGTAAGCCAGACAAGTTGGTATACTGATTCACAAGCATCAACAAGTTCTGTAATTGAAGTTACAGCAAGTAAAAGTTGGACAGTTTCATCTAATCAGTCATGGCTTACAATCACTAACAAAACAAGTTCAGGATTTAAGATGAAAACATCGGAAAATCCGGACACTAGCGAAAGAACCGGCACTGTAACTGTCACTATGGGAAACACCATTATAGGAACAATTAATGTTACCCAATCTGGTTCGGCACCAAGTTTGTTTGTGGATACAACCTGCTTGAATTTTGAAACTGACGGTGATACAAAAACAATCTCTATTAATTCAAATACCAGCTGGACAATTACAACTCCCGATTGGATTACAGCAGAACCAACTTCAGGTTCCGGAAACCAATCTGTAAACATAATTGTTGGTAAAAACGAGGGTAATTTTTCAAACGAAGACAATATTACCATTTGTGCGGGTTCACTTAATGAATTTATAACAGTTAAACAACTTGATAAAATATCAAATTATTTTAGCAAAGTTAACGATTTGGGAGCATTCGTTCAAAAAGACTCATCTGAATATAATCATGCTCTTGCAACTTGGTCGATGGAGTTAAGCAATTATGCATATAATCCTGTTATAGATGGTGCTGCTCAGGTGATTCCTGGATTGTTTATGACTACAGATAGAACAGCTGTAGAAGAACTTACATCTTATGGATTTACGGTACAGTCGTATAATTATGGTAATAATGATTATGCAGCACACATAATTGCACATAGAGAGATAGTTAGTGCAGATGGTACAACTAGACCCTTAGTCATCGTTGTTGCTAGAGGTTCAGAAAGTTTGCAGGACTGGTTAATGAATATTTCTACACAAATAGAAATTTTTGGATTTGATAACTTTGAATCAGGCAGTAATAATGTTTTGCAGTCACTGTATACTGGTAGCAATAATCAGAGTGATTGCGATGGATGTTTAGGAAATGGTTGTGCTCTCTGTAATGGATATTTGACTTTTAATAATATTCAAAATCCTCTGTTTCTTGTTACAGGACATAGTCTTGGTGCTGCAATTGCAAATTTGTCTGCATACCACTTAAATACATGCGATGGTTCTGACGAAATTTGTGGAAATGCTGAAACACATGATAAAGAAGATGTTTTCTGCTATACCTTTGGAACACCAAATGTAGCCGAAGGTTACATAAGTGACATTGAGCTTGAGAATTCAGACAACATCTTCAACATATTAAATAACAATGATGTAGTTACATTTGTCCCTCGTTCAATTAATTTAACAAAATGGAACGATTTGGGATGGTATAGGTTTGGTAGAGATTTCTGCTTTACGATGCCTCTTAACACATCGTGGCTTCCTCTTTTAAGTATAGACTTGTTTGGTGTTGCAGGTCACATAATGGATGTATATCTTTCTTGGATGGATAATCTTCCTACAAAATTTGGTATACCTGCTGAAGAAATTTCGACTGCAGATTTAGAAGAAAATTCAACTAGTCATTTGGCTATAGGACTTCTTCCTCTAATAGTGAAATTAAAATGCCCCGTAAGTGTCACATTATATGACGATTCAGGAAATACTGTTGCTTTTGAAAGTCAAAATGAAGAACTCATTCAGACTCAATCGGTCGAAAATAATCCAGTATATAGTGATGGGGTAATATCGTGGATTACCGAAAACAATGAAAAGGTATTCTATATTCCATATGGATACGGCAACATCAATGCACATATTGAAGCATATGACTATGGAACTATGGATTTCACAATTGAAACAGTTGGTCTTATCGAACCTCTTTCTAGCAAAACATTTAATGATGTATCCGTTTATCCCGGCAAAGAGTTCCTAGTTGAAATTTCAGAAGATGTACTCCCTGAAGACACGCAACTTTTTGTTACCGAAAACGGAGAAATTGTCGATGAGATAACGGAAACAGAACCACATCTCAAAAGTGTAACAGTTACTCATGATGAAAGAACAACCGAAGTAATAACATATTTATCTTTTGTCACCGATAATACAGTTTCAGAAATACATTTCTATAACCACCAGACTGAATATACATATTATTTATCTCCTGATGGCTATGGTTCTATCGAAGAAGATGGTGATAGTTTAATATGGACAGCAGGATATGGGTATAATTATGCTGGCGATTATTCGTATGATGTTTATGTGAAGTCTGGTGAAGAATGGTATTACTATGAGAATGTTTTTATGGTACATATACCGCAAGAGTACATTGATCTTAAAAATGGAACTCTTGAAGCAAATTCAGTACAAATAACCTCCGAATATACAGGAGCAGAAATGGAACTTGTATCTTTAACAGATAATAACGAACAAAATTAAAAACATCGAAAGGAGGATTTTTGATGTCTGTTTTCCAGTATCTTTTGGCACTTTTGTGGCCATTATTCGGTTTGATTTCTGGACTTTTAGGGTTCGTTGGATGGAAATTAGATTTGTTTTAAACCATAATATTTAATCACTTAAAGGGTGACCCTACTATTGTTAAGCTTTTATTTGCTTGCATTGGGTTGCCCTTTATAACAAAAGAGGATAAAAAATGAAATATGAAATTTCAAAAAAACATCTACTTGAAGGAATGCATAAAATGAATTCCTTTGGCACAAGGCTGACAGGCAGCAAGGGACACACGGGTTTTATCAACTGGCTGAAAAGCGAAATTGCAGATATGAACATTCCGATATTCAGCGACCCGTTTTATTTCAGACGTTGGGAAGAAAAGCACTCATCTATCGAAATAATCGACGGTGATAAAAAAATCGATATTCCTGTTTCGTCGGCTTATCCTTATTCGGGCGAAACCTCTGCCGACGGAATAACCGAAGAACTTGTTTATGTTGACGGCATAAAGGATATTCCGAAAACAAAGGATAAAATCGCAGTTTTCGATATTGCAAATATCAACTTCCTGCCAAGTGAAATCGCATTTGATAAACGAACAAGCTATCCTGAAAATGTTGTTCTTGAAAAAAAGTATGAAGGCCCCGTCATCACAAGCTTTGTTCAATGCTTCCACGGAATTGTTTCGAAGCTTTCAAAGGCAAAGGCGGTTATTCTTATATGGAAAGGTTTGCACGACGATATGATAGAGGGTCAGTATCTCTCTTTCATTGCGGATTATCAGAATATACCTATGCTTTGGGTGAACGAAACCAACGGTAAGCGTTTGACTGAGGCAGCAAAGCGGCACAAAAAGGTAAGATTTGTACTCGAAGCAGAAATTGAAGAAAAAGCATTTACGGAAAGCTTTTATTGCATAATAAAAGGAAAAAATCAAAAGGAATGCGTTGTTGTCAACACTCACACCGACGGCACAAACTGCGTTGAAGAAAACGGACCTGTTGCTCTTTTACATCTTATGAAAAATATGAAAGACCAGCCGCTTGAAAGAACACATATCTTTGTTTTTACAACGGGACATTTTCGTTTGCCTCATTTTGAGGACATAAGAACAGGTGCGTTTCAATCGGCTTCACGCTGGCTTGCAATGCACCGTGAGCTTTGGGACGGTAAGAAAGACCACTTCAAATGTGTTGCAAATCTCACAATAGAACATCTCGGCTGTAAAGAGTGGCGTGATATTGACGGCGAATACCAATACACAGGAAAGCCTGAAGTTGAACTTGTCTACACTGGAAACGATTTTGTTGATAAGCTTTATATCGACACCATCAAAGAACGAAAAAACATACGCACTATGACTTTGAGAGGACACAATGCACTTCATTTTGGCGAAGGTCAAAACTTCTTTACCATGCGTATTCCCGAAATTAGTCTTGTGCCTGCACCTTATTATCTCTGTGTTGTTAGCGATACACATGAAATGGAAAAATTTGATATCGACCTTATGACGGAACAAACCGAAACCTTTGCAAAGCTCATTGAAAAGATTGAACATATATCCGCAAAGGAACTCGGAAAGAGCGATTTTTATTCTTTTGTCAAAGCCAGAAGTGTGTCGGGCGGATACGATTTTTCGTTTAAAGGTTTGATGAAAAAAATAACATCTAAAAGATAACTATATTTGTTTCTTATAATTCTGCGTATTGTAATTTTTTTGTAGATTTAATTTATAAGTGAAAAAACTTATATCCTTGTATAATAAAATGCAAAATTTTTATGCTTGGTGGGACATCTTGTTTCTCTACTTCTACTAAACGAAAGTTTTAAATAAATTACAAATTTGGAGATATGACATATGAACTTTAATGAAAATAATTTTATAAGTAAAAGATGCGAAGAAATCAAAAATATGTTTGAAAATATAATCGAAAATATATATCTTTTCGATGAACAAAAAAACTCAGTTGACTCTAAAACAATGAAAGATCTCTTAGACAAGAATTTTAAGGTTTCGGTAAACATTTTAATGAATTATGTTGAGGTATTTAACAGCTTTAAAGACTACCTAAAATCATCCTATGAAACAGACTTGTTAATTGGAGACGGTATAGGTGAACTTTCTAAATGTACGGTCGAAATCACAAAAAGAGCTGTTGAATTAGGTGCTTCTATAAAATCTAATGATGTCGAAGATATAATTAAATTGGGCTTGGATTCTCTAATCTTAAATAAACAAAAATTGGAAACCATTTATTTGTTAAGCGATGTTTGCAGAGAAATATGCGTGGACACTTTGTATTTATCCGTTTTAAGTTTTTCATTAGCTATAAACACAAACGATTATAACAAACATGAAAGAATGAAAGAAAGTATTTTGAATTTTATCAAAACTACATTAAGTCCATTTTTAGGAGATTTCCCAATCTTATATGACTTTATTGAAAGTTTTACTCAAATAATAAACTCAACAGACAAGTATTATTTGATGAAGGAGTTTGTAGGGAATACAGATAAAAATCTTGTAAAAATCGAAGTCCAGCTTGATTGCTTAAAGTTAGTTTTTTATAACCAGCAAATGTTAATTGAAATGATTGCTCAGATAAAAGAAGACACCGAAAAAGCATTAAAATCAGCACAAAAAAATCATCTTGAAGATAGTACTACTGGAGCATAAAAAACGGTTCAAAGTTCTGCTGATTTTAAACTAAATCACCATACCAAATAATTGATTGATGTTTCGAAAAATCAAACCTAAGAGTATCTTACCATAAAGCTGTAGTAAAAATAGTAAGAAATTATTTAAAACGGTTAGGCGAATCAGATATTGGTTACAACTTATAAATTCTTGTAATGCTTTCTAAACATATTAACCACAATATGGTAATTTTTCTATCACATGATTTGAATAACTTTGTCTCATAGAAGCTCCAAAACTATCTTGTGCAGTTTTAAGGAAACGGCGATTCTGATGTTCAGGATCGCCGTTTCCTTATGTGCAAAGTCCAATACATTAAGAAGAATTAATTCAATATTCAAGTACAAAGATTTAGGTTCAGTTCGCAAATTAGATAAAAAACAATTAAAAGCAACAAACATCTATGTGCAATGAAATGAGTATCAAAAAAGTTGAGAAAAGCCGAAACAATTTATTATAAACCCGAAATTTTGCATCCTAAAACCGCAGTTTTGCTCGGAGTATTGAAATCCCCAAAAATCTTGAATAAAGTGTAATTAGCAAATACTCAGAGAATATCAAAAAGGAGGATTTCTATGAAACGTGTAGTACCAATTTTCTTGCTTATCGGAGCTATTCTCGCACTTTCTTCTTGTAAAGTTTCGGGACCTCAGGTTATCAGTTCAGATGGAAAATCATACGAAATGATTACTGCAAAAGACGGCGGGCGAGTAACGGATGACAACGGCAATCTCATTGTCGCAGCAACCGATGTTGAAGGTAATGATGTCACAGAGGTTTTATCCGATGATTACCTCATCGTTCAGGATGACAAGTTAATGGCACCTGCATATGACTTGGAAATCCCCGATGACTTTGAAGTTAAGTCAAATGACACAAATCCTTTGCTCGAAAACAAGCAAGGAACAATTCAGTTCAACATAATGGATAAAACAAAAGTCGCAACAGATTTTGAAAGTTATGTCACAGATACATACAGGTCTGCATCGGCATCAGGTCTTGCAACAGGAGAACTTGAAGATGTAACTATCAAAGATATTCCCATGAAGCGATTCGCAATGGCAATGACCGATGATGACGGAACTCCGATTGAAGCATACGGTTATTTGGTGCAGGTTAACGACCGCATTTTAATGATTACTCTTACTTCCAAAGATGGTGGTCTTGCAGATGTAGCAGCTGCCGATGAATTTGTTGCAGGAATAGATTTTCTTAATTAAAATACTATCCCTCCAATACAATTAATAATATATACCAACAAATTCTGATATATAAATTAAACTTTTCTTGTGGACGATTTATGTTCAATAAAATTGTGCATAAATTTAGATAGTTTGATTCGTATATATTTTTGTGCAACTTAGAAAGGATGTGATACCGATGGCAAGCAATTGCGAGTGGGCAGGTTAATATGTCAAAAAGTAAAGTGTGCGGTTTGATATCAAACCTGCCCATTCTTCTCACTCTAAATTGCTTATGCAATCAACCTAACAAGTGCACACAAAATTAAAACGAAAAATATATGTTTTCGCGGCTTTTAAAAGTGAAAAATCAAGGAAGCATAAATGAAAATGTAAATTTTTCGGAACAATAAAATAAGGAGGCAACTTCAATGAAAAAAGCAAAGAGATTATTGGCTGTTCTTATGTCGGCTGTTATGATTTTTGGTAGCGTTTCAGTTGCTGCTTCAGCCGCATACAGTCCCTATCTTGACAGCGCAATTACTGACCAGTACAACTCCATTGACAAAGTCGAGTTGGAACTTGCTCAGAAGGCTGCTATTCTTCTTGATGATCTCGATATAATGCTTGAGAAAGAGGAAATCGTTCTTGATATTCCCGTTATCGGCACAATCGATCTTACATCAACAGATGCAGCTCTCAACTCGATCTATGACCTCACCGGCAACTGGCTTTACGGCAGTCTTACAGTTGGTGACCTTGTAGTTCTCGAAGACCACAGAGGTGATATTGCTTCTGTTCGCAGAACAACCGAGGGTAAAACCGATGTAGATGTTATCGCAAGCCTTGTTACATACCTTTCAAATTGTGCTCCCACTCTTCTCGGTATGTTCGGTGACGATTTTAACTGGGGTATTGTCCATGGTTTCCTTCCCCCTGAGTTCAGAATGATTATTGATGACTTCAACGGATGGCTCGATGAACTTATCTGGGATCTTCTTCATCCCGTAAATGATGAAACGATGCCTGACAATCCTACTCTTGATGATCTTGTTCAGTTTGCTTGTGATAATCAGCTTGCAGGCAAGAGACCTGAGGTTATGGGCTTTGAAGGCGAAATGCCCGGTTTTGAAATCAACCTTACCACTGATACCGCTTACCGTGTAATCGAAGAAGGTATCTATGAAGCACTCAATGCTTTCATCATTCCCGTTCTCAACGGCGACCTTAAGGGTACCATCAGAAGTGCTGTAGAATCAAACCAGGCTGATGGCGGCAATCTTTACACTCTTATCAATGTTGATTATGTTATCGACAGATACGAATTCGACGAAGAAAAAGGTTTTGTTGAGCAGATTAATGATGTTTTCAAAGTTGTTGTTGAAGAAATGCTTCTTCCCGGCAAATCACAGTGGGTTTCCACCGCTGATGGTGCAGCTGCAGGCAGAACAAATGTTGAAAACCTTATTTACAACCTTGAAGTTCTTCTTAAGCAGATTATCGTTGCAGGCGGTGAGCCTGAAGACGTTTCCGACTATTCTCTTGAAGAACTTGGTGACTATATTGCTCGTGTAGCAGTTGAACAGTTTGTTAAACACCTTGATTTTGAAAAAGGCGACACAATGGAAAAAATCGCATACGAAGGTCTCCGTGAACTCGTTGTAAGATTTGTTCCTGAAGTTACCTATAATGATATGCCCGCAAACACAACATCTGCACAGTACCGTGATGCCATCATTGAGATGGGTGCAGACATTGCTTGCTACTATCTTAACGCAAATATCGGTCTTGATTGCCCGATATCAAGCACTGCTGAAGAATTTATTTCGGCATTCATTACTTGGTGCATGCCTTATATCAATGGTCTTTTTGATGCAACAGACTACAACACAGCAAAAACAAGCGGCACAGGTTGGGATGAAATCGATGCTATCATTTGGCAGTTTATTCCCAAGGAGTGGATGAACTACACCGAGATGTTTGCAGATGCAAACGGTGCAGGCACAGCAGCCGACCTTACATTCAAGAACCTCATCAATTACTTCATTGATGCTGTTTTTGCAATGGATGTCGAAAAGCTTTTCATATTCTTCGACCATATCCCCAACGGTGCTCTTACAGCTCCCGTTCGTGATGTTATTATTGACTTCGTTGCTAACATTCTTAATAACGCTTTCTATGTAACAAATGACAGCGGTAACAAGACTGACATCGTTGACACAACCGTTATCACAACATTTGATAAGGTCGTTAATCCCGTTTCAAATGCTGCAGGTATCATCAGCGGTCTTCTTAAGTCACTTGCACAGCGTCCTGCTCTTCAAGAAACAGTTATCAATCTCGTTACAATGATGATGGGTCTTGCAGATCCTCAGAGTCTCGGCGAAGTTGACATTGACCTTGACGGCAGAATTAACTGCACATCAGGCTCAATTCCTTCCGGCACAAAGATGCGTATTTCAAACTATTCTGACGGCGTTAACTCCGGTTGGCTTCCCTCCGGTGCAACAGCTATCGACCAGGATAAGATGTACGAAATCGAACTCGTTTCTCTTACCAACAATGCAGGTCTTACCGCTTCCGTAACCGCAGGCACAAAGATTGCTGCAAACGCATATCTTGATGTTGCTGTTTCCGGTACTGTTTCGGCAGCTACTGAAGCTCGTTTTGACCTTTCATACTACATTCTTGATGAAGACGGAGCAAGACTTAACAACGGAACTCCTCTCGTTAAGTCAGTGTTCACACATCTTTACACAACTTCAAGCAATTACGACATTTCAAGTGCAGAATCCTCAGCAAACAATGTTACATTTGAGGACTTCTCAACATACTACTACACAACAGATGTTTACAATGTTTCTCTGTTCTCGATTCTTGCAACTAACGAAAACGGTCTTGTTACAAGTGCCGTTGATGTTAAGAGAGCAATCGTAACAGGCAATCTTCCCACAGGTATTACTGCTAACGCTCCTGCAAGCGGCGCAATCGTTTCAATTGACGATTCATCAGCTACAAGTGATACCTACGGAACAGTAAACCCCTATGTTTCCAATGTTGATGCTGATGCTCCTCAGCCTTACGGCATTTATGAGGTAACAGTTCAGTTTGAGGTTCAGGGCAGAAATATTCTTGGTCAGACCACTACTGCAACATCGGCAGCAAGAGACCACAAGATTGTTATTTATAACGATTTCGGTCTTCCCGGACTTCTTGACGAGGTTATGGGTGCTAACAGACAGAGAGTAGACTTTGCAGACGATGCAACAGCTGAATGGAATGCATATCTCGCAGCAGTTGCTGACGGCTATGCTCTCATCAATGGCAACCCAGACCATACAAAGATGTTCACAGATGTTAACACCGAGCTTGAAGGTGTTCAGAACGATTATTATACAAAGGTTGAAGCTATCAACACCGCTGTTGCAGCTCTTGATGCCAAGGCAAAGGCAACTGACGCAACCAAGCTTGCAGCACTCAATGCAGAAATCGCAGAATATGCAGCAGTTGACAGCGATAACTATGTTCTCTTCACCTATGACCGTTTTGAAGATGCTTATGACAGAGCAGCAGGTCTTGCTAACTCACAGGTAGCTCCCGAAGGCGAAGAAGAAACATTCGTTGCTCCTTCAATCCCCGTATTTGATCTTGTTTATGCAACTCAGCAGCTCAATCTTTGGGGCGCTCGTCTTATTCAGAAGACTACTGTTAAGACTCAGCTTGCAAGTGTTCTTACTCCCGTTGCAGCATGGACAGAGGATGATGTTGCCGCCGAGTGGTGGACAGCATTTGATACAGCCCGTGACGCAGCAGTTGCTGTAAATGAAGATGCCAATGCTCTTCAGACAGAAGTAAACGATGCTCGAATTGACCTCATGAGAGCATTGAAGGGTATTAAACCGAGATATCTTAATGCAGTAGAAGATACAACAACCGTCATAGATTCTGTTAATATGCTTATTTATGGTATTGAAGATACCTCAAGAAATATTACTGACTTTGTAAGTGCTGTTTCTGGATATTCGGTTGAGTGTGAAAGAAGCTCTACTTATATCGGAACTGGCTCGGTTGTAACCATCTATAATGCTGCAGATGAAGAAGTAGCAACTTATATTGTTATCCTTTATGGTGATGCTAATGGTGATGGCAGAATTAACGAATCGGATGAAGATGTCATTGCTGACTATATAAGTGGTACTGACACTGAGACACTTTCAGATCCTATGCTTTTCAAAGCTGCTGATGTTAATTTTGATGGTGTAGTCAATTCTGCAGATATTACAATTATTGCAAATAATACAATAACACAGGTTCCCAATGTTTAAAATCAATAGCAAGAGAAGCTTTATATAGTTAAAGCATCTCCACCGCAGGGCGGTAAAAAAATCGCCCTGCGGTGTTAATCTTTTTTGTTCTTTGAATAGAAAACAAGAAGGAAACAATAAAATAGAAGAACAAACGATTATTGCATTGACTTATTATATTCTATTTTGGAGGGTTTAAAGATGCAAAAAAAATTTACAAGTAGAATTTTTTCATTTCTTGTGACATTTTTGTTTGTTATTGTTTCTGTGCCAGTTGCATTTGCTGCAGAACCTGTTACATTATCGGAAGCAAACATTTCCGAATATCCTGTTGCTAATGGTGAAATATGGTTCGGACAAAAAGTAAGCGAAGGTATAACTATTTCTGGTGGTATTGTAACAACAGATGGAACAATGTCAGGAACTGTTATACCTGGACATTTTGAATTTGTTGATCCGGATTTCTATCCTAGCGATGCAAAAGATGCAGAACGAGCAAGCATAAAATTTATCCCTGATGATGAAGTAAACTACATTGGCTTTTCAATCTCACGAAGCAGAAAAGTTACATTTCCGGTAAAGGCGGTTACCCCTGTTTTTGTCGATGAAAATGACAAACCGTCCGCAACAGATGTTGAGGCTGGAGCAAAGCTTTCAACATCAACAATCTCTGGCGGTAAAATGAAAAATCCTTATAATGAGTCAGAACCCAATATCGCAGAAGGTGTTTGGGAATGGACTAATAGAAGAACCGTAATAAATGAAAGCGGTTATTATGAAGCTGAATTTGTTGCGGTAGGCTATGAAATTATAACAGAAATGATATATGTTAGAATTGCAGGAGAAACTCCTGAAAGCTCAATTGCAGAATATCCTACGATTCCTGAATTGACTTATGACCCTAATGTTACTTGGGCAGATATTTCACTTGAAGGCGGCAAAGCTGTTATCAAGGGTACAGAAACAGAAATTGAAGGAACTTTTGCAATAAAAGACACTCGTAAAGATGTTGTTCCGAATCCCAATTTCACAGAAATTGAGATTGTATTTACTCCTGCAAACGCAGAAGAAGCTCTTCCGTATGAATTTACAATTCCCGTAACAGTAAATCCTTCACCCCTTACTTTTATTGATAACGAAGGTAGACCCGTTGAAGACTTCACATTTGAAGTCGAGCCCGGTACTAAGATGAATGACATCAAGGCTCTTATTACCACCAATCTTCGTGTTCCTAAAAACGCTGTAATTTCGGTTGAAGACAACAACGGTTATGCAGAAAACGGAAGAACATATAAGCTCACCGTACTTCACGATGATCCTTATTACACAGGCAAAGACCTTTATTTTACAGTTTCATTTAAAGAAACAACAATCACACCGTCACTTAAATGGGTAGGCGCAGGCAAATTAAAGGTTGACTGCGGCGATTATTCTCCTCCCGGAAGCTTCGCTGTTTACTATGTTATCGGTGAAACCGAAACTAAAATCGGCGATGTAAAAGGTAACAGCGAAATTCTTGAATGGACACCCACTTCAAGCGGCGATTACGGATTTAAAGTTGTATACAACCCCATCGAGAATGATTATTTCATAATCGAAAGTGTAACAACAACAAACTACAGCCACTTCCCCGAGCATAAACTTATTGCAACGGGCAGTCTTGCAACATTATCCTTCTCAATGGGCGAAACAGCAACCGTTACTGCTCCCGCAACAGACCCCGCACTCCTTGATAAGCCTTATTACGGCTTTACTGGCTGGACGGACGTTAAGGGAAACACAGGTCTTTCAGAAGAGGAACTTGCAAACGAAACAGTTTCCTTTGCAATGCCTGATGAAGATGTAGAGCTTACGGCAAACTATGAATTCTCACTCAAACTTTACTTTGAGTGGGTATGGCAGCAGATCGTTCAGTTCTTCACTTTCATCATAAATGCAGTGAAAGATTTGTTTGCTCTCGCAACGGTATAAAACAAACTACCCTGACACCCTCCATAAAGTGCTTGCGGGTTGCATGGGGTGTGGAACAACCGTGTTTCCCACCCCATCTTCTCCCACTTTATGAGGTGTTGGTAACAACGAATAGTTTCATTCAATTTTTTCTTCCTTAATGTACCACGGGGCATTCACTAAAAGGATGCCCCCTATGGTGCGCTTTGAAAAAATTATGATATTTTCGTAAACGGGGAAAACCCCCGAGTGTGACATTTTCCTTCTTGTGCAGGGGCAGATACAGCCCAAAACTGTATCTGCCCTCAAGTCCTTTTTGGCAGAAGGAATATTGTAAACAACAGTTAATCCCTTTCGCTTATAAACATTCCAAAATTACAATGAGGCAATGTTTGAATAAGTGTTATAAAGTATTCTTGTAATCAGGGTTATACTGTCCCCTGATTGCTTTGAAGCAAGAATTATTTTAGAGTTGCAACAGAGGTATTGGCTGCTTTCTTTGTAAAGGAGCTACCCATGAAAAAGAACAAAATTATTTCAATTTTCTTATCTGTGATTTTATCAACTGCGATTTTTATTCCGTCATTCGCAGTAAATGAAGAAAATTGCTTCATTAAATCGGTTGCGGTCAACAAAACCGTTCCCGACGGTTATACGGAAATAACAAGTGTTGACGAATTAAACGCTGTCCGTGATAACCTTGACGGAAAATATATTTTAATGAATAATGTCGATTTAAGCTCGGTTACTAATTGGACCCCTATCGGTAACAAGGATGTTCCTTTCACAGGAGTTTTTAACGGCAACGGTTACTCAGTAAAAAATCTTTCTGTTACGGAAGTATCAAACAAATCTGTCGGTTTATTTGGCGATATTAATAACGCTACCGTAGCAAATGTTTATATAGAAAAAGTAAATATAAAAATCAATAATCCATATCAGGTTGCATATTATGTCGGTGCAGTTGCAGGCGTTATCAACTCATCCAATGTTCTTAACTGCTCTGCAAGCGGCTGTGTTGATGTTACAGCAGGCGGAACACTTTGCATCGGCGGTATTGCAGGTTATATTTCAGAGGGCAATTCAACCGTTATAAACTGTCTGAATACTGTAAACATTCAGGCGGAAGGTGTCTTAAGCGATGACGGCTTCGGAATTGGCTCCGTAATTTATGCTCACATCGGCGGCATTGCAGGAATTGTTTATAACGACAATACAATATCAAGATGTATGAACAAAGGTAATATAGGTGTTACCCCTCTTAATTATGTGTATTCGGGCGGTATCTGCGGCTCTGCATTGTATAATGCTCCCATTACCGATTGTGCAAACAACGGTGAGATTTCCGTAAACGGTACGGCAACAGTCGGCGGTATTTGCGGGCAGTCACATACTATTGCAAATTGCTATAACACAGGAGCGATTTCTGTTGATAACGAGTCTAATTCAAAACTCGGCGGTATTGCAGGCACAACACAGTTCAACATGTCCAGAGCAATCATTTATCCTTTGCCGGAAAACACAGTAAATGCAACCGTAGCCAATTGCTACTATATTGACGAATACGAAACTGCAATCAGCAACGGTTCTGAAGGTGACATTTCATCCGTAAAAGCACTTTCGGCTGATGAATTTACAAATCAGGAATCCTTTGCCGGTTTCGATTTTATTAAGGTTTGGGTTACGCCTCCAAACGAAGCCCCTATTCTTATGCGAAAAACAAGTGAACTTGGCTCATATATGGAAGTTAAAGGCACAGACTCCTTTGAACTCTTCGGTTCAATAGTTTATGCTGTATCAAACAACGAAGAAATTGTTACTGTTGAAGACAACTCTCTTGTTAAATGTATTTCAAGCGGTAAAACAAGCATTGATACTATCAATGCCGATGGCGATTTCTCAGTAATTGAAATCTCTGTTGTCTGTGAAAATGAAGACGAAGCACCAAAAGGAATATTTGAAAAGATTTCAGAATTCTTCGCATCGTTGGTTGCTTGGTTTCTTACCATTTTTGATTAAGACAAAGGGAGTGTAAAAAATTGAGGATTTGCAAAAAACTTGTTTCACTTTTACTCTCCGCTTTGTTTATGTTCAGCTCGGTATTTGTCCTTGCATTTGCTGCTGATGAAATAACAGAAACCGAAAGTGAAACAATTGCTTCAGAGAGTTTCTTTTTATCGCTCAGTGATATGATTGTTGAGTACGATTTAAACTCTTTTGATTCTTCAGTTGTAAGCGGGAAAGCACCTACAAACCGTTTGGTAGTAAAAACAGTTACAAACGATGCTTTGACCGATACACAAGGGGCGAAAGCCGTTCTTGAAGGATGGAACTCAATACACATTTTACAGTATTCAAATGAAACTGAAGCAAATGAAGCTTTAGATTACTATCAGGCACAAGATTATGTGATTTATGCCGAAATGGATGTTTATTACAGTTGCTCGTCAGGAACTATGACCGGTGAAAGTTTTGAATACACCGCCACAGAAGAAAATTTAAGTTGGGGAACATCAGTTGTAAATCTTGATTATCTAAACAATCTTATTGTTGAAAACGGAAGAGTATCCGAAGAAGATGAGGTTGTAGTGGCTGTGTTTGATACAGGGCTTTTGGAAACGCACGCAATTTTTGATAATAAAGACAGAATCCGTAAGGGCTACAATGTATTTGAGGGCAATGGCGACACTTCTGACGAAGGTGATACTTCACTCGAAAGTATCGGTCACGGAACTCATGTTTCAGGTATTATATACGAAAATACATTACCTAATGTCAAAATTCGTCCTTACAGAGTAAATCTCGAACACGGTCAAGACTCATACGACACAGCTATGACTATCCTCGGCACAGCAATCTATACTGCGGTTGACATTGGTGATGATTTAATAAATGTCAGTATGAAGTGGGGTGCTTACGGTAATTCATATATTACTGAGGCTATAGAATATGCCTACGATAACAATGTACCTCTTATCGCTGCGGCAGGAAATTACAGCATAAATGCAAGCACCACATATCCTGCTAATATTGAAAATGTAATAACGGTTTCTGCCGTCGATGAAACATTTACTCCTGCAGATTTCTCAAACTACGGTTCTTGTGTTGATATTGCTGCACCCGGCGTTAAAATTGCAAGTGCTTGTAAAAATCCTTATATCATTCTTGAAGCTTCTGGCACATCAATGGCAGCACCTTTTGTTTCTGCGGCAGTTGCAACATTAAAATTGATTTATCCTGATATATCAAGCAAGAAGATAACGGATATTCTTAAAACTTCAGTTTATACCCCTTCAGGTTGGAACACAAAATACGGAGCAGGTGTTTTGAATTGTGAAAGCTTTATGTCGATTGGAAAAACATCTACTCCCCAAATACGCTTTAACTCCGAAGGGAATATAACTATCACCTCGCCGTCACCAAACGCAATTATATATTACACAACTGACGGCAGTGTGCCTATAGTTGGTGTTTCTGATGTTTACCGTTCTCCATTCAGCACATCAGATGTTGTCAGTGTGAGGGCCATTGCATATGAAGCCGAAAAGTTTCAAAGTGATGAAGCTACACTGCCGATAAAGTGGTCGGCTTATGAAGATGTGTATTACAAAGAAACCGTAACCTTTGACGAGTTAAAAGTACCCCAAAATGCTAAAATTATTTCGGTGTATTCTTCTGATGAAGATGTTGTTACCGTAAATAAAACTGAACGAGAGATATATGCCACAGGTACAGGTGAAGCAAAGGTTTATATATACTTGGAAAACAATCGCAAAATGACAATATTCATAACTTCCGAGTATCATATTTTTCAATGGTTTATAATCTTGTTTTTGTGGGGCTATTTCTGGTATATTTAAACCTTAAAGGGCGATTGCTAAAAACAGTCGCCCTATTTTCAAAAAACAGATGCGAAAATTGTCGAATTTGCATAAAAGGAGAGCTGTTTTGAAAAATTCAAATAATGTAATGACAATAATCTACGAGTTGCTTGATGAAATTATCGGTGGAATTTTCCCCGGAATATATTTTTGTACATATTTTCTTATGTGTGCTTGTGTCATACTTGGAAGTGATGTGTTTGCATTAAGTTCCTCAAATACGCTCCTTATTGGTGTTCCATTTTTAGCAATATCATATGTATTAGGAACACTTTTCAGACGAGGAAATATGGAGAAAACTGATACTCTTAGTGTTAAGTACATAATGAAAAAATCAAAGAAAGATTTGCTTCATACAGAATATTTGAGCGATGCTTTTGAGGATTATTGCAAAAACGAATTAACTCAAGATATAAAAGACATAAAAGCCAAATACAGAGTTCCCATTTCTTTGTATTATATAGAAAATCAAAAGCGTATATGGAATTATGAAACAGTTCCCCAACACTTGATTTTTTTATATGCAAGCAAAAAGATAAGAAAAGTATATAAAAAAGCTAACAGAAAATGTTTCTTTTTTAACCCATTAATTCGCTTGTTCAACGGGAAGCTTCATTTTTTAAATAGGCTCGTCGAAAAAAGAAATGATTTGAAACTTCTTTATGAAAAACTCAAAGAAAAAATTGATTTAAAAGTTGATTATCCTTATTCATATCTAAAAAACTATTTGCTTAAAAACGGACTTGTCGATTTGGCATCGGAAGTTGATTGGGATACAAGTAACAGAAGGAAAACGAAAGCTTTTATTACTGAAATTGTTTCATTATTAAATGAAAAAGACTATCCAGGAATGAAATATATACGGCAGAGAGGCGCCCACATAAGATTTATGAATTCTGCATATCATTCACAGAAAAGTCTATTCTTCTGTGCTCTTATAGTTTTTTGCATTGTTCTTTTGATACTTTCCTTTAGATTCGTTTTTTTATGGTTAGCAGGATTTCAAAAAGAACCAAGTTTTTCTTTTGGAAACAATACCATTCTTTTTATCATACACAAGGCTTTTGATTATATTGTTCGTATTGTTAATTTTGAAGATTTGTTTGTGATTCTTTGTATCAGTGCAGTTTATATGCTGTTTTACATCGTGACCAGAAGGTTTGTTTTAGGAAACTTTCACTATCAAAGAATCCGTGAAATTGTATATTTACTTCAGGCCAAGCATCATGTTTCACCCAAACTTGCAACACAAAATCCCCCAAACCCAAACACACCTTCAGCAACTGGTTTCCCCAATAATTGATAAGGATGTGAAGTTAATGAATACAATTAAATCTAATGCCACTAAAGACCGAGTAGAAATAAAATTGTTTGCTGATTATAATAGTAAAGAAGAAATTGGTAGATTAATTGTAAATGTCTTTTCGGTAGGTAATGAGTGTTACTCAAGAATTGATTATTTTTATGTAAAACCTGAACATAGAAATCAAAGAAACGGCAAATCAATGTTTTTGAAGGCAATTGCGAAACTTAAAAAAATGGGGTGTGTTTATTTAACTGTTTATCCCAATCCTGAACCTCAAAAAGGTGAAGTTCCTTTGTCATACGAAGCATTATACAAAATATATAATCATTTAGGGTTTGTATTTGTTAATAATACAGATGAAGAAAACTCACCAAACAAAGAAATGAGATATGAATTCTGATTTTGAGTCAGAAATATTGTTTTAATATGTAAAACAACATATATGTGAGTTCAGTTGCTTTTTTGCAACATTTAAGCTTTTTTATTCATAAAACTATAAACTCTAACTCATACATTGAAATCAACCTGCAACATTGAATTCTAATCTATGTTGCAGGTTGATTTTTATTTTTTAAAAAAATCATTAAATAGGAAGACTTTTTTCCTGTTTAATTTTTAGAATACTCCTTACAGACGGGAAAGGAGGTGCAAACAGTTGAGTGCTCTTGAAAGAAGAGAGGAAATACTTGAAATTTTAAGCTTACGTCGTTTTGAAACTATGGGAAATCTCGCCAGTGAATTAAATGTAACTAGGAGAACAATTCAAAATGATATCGTGGCACTTAGTTGTTTTGCACCCATATATACAATTAGAGGTCGTTATGGTGGAGGTGTTTGTTTAACACAAGGCTTTTACTGGTATCGTAGACACCTTACAAATGAACAGAAAAAAGCATTAGAAGACATTATAAATGGTCAACCTCCAAATTGTGAGATGCTGCAAAGCATTATAAATACTTTTGCTAAAAAATAAACATATTATTGTTCAAAGAAGGATAAATTAAATGCTATTGCTCAAACATTTTAACGACGAAAATACTAAAATTGACCATGTAAAATGTCCGTTATGTAAAACAGGACGCTTATGTGATAAGCCCGTGGAAGAAAAAGTAGTTGCATCCATCGAACACAATGGATTTTCTAACAAAAACAGCAATAGAATAATTCTAAAATGTCCAAAGTGCAATCAAAAAATTATAATTTGTTTTCAAAATAAATAATATGTTTTGTACATAGTTCAACCACCAGACATACTGACATTATCAGTAAAGCAAGCTGGAAAAAACCAATATTCATTATTTACGGTGAAATATACGGACTATTGAGTTAGGACATGACAAACAGCTCATAAGCTGAATTGTCGTGTCTTCTTTATACCCTTTCTGCTTATGACAGAAAGGGTTTTTATGTTTTATAAATGGATTTGCTTTGTTGCTGAATATCCTTAATCTCCGAATTTTGATTTTAACCAAAATTCAAAATTCGGAGATTAGAAAATGACAATATCTAATATTAACAGACTCGACCAATTCAAGCTGGATTGCAAAATTATTAACCTCAAATATGAATATACAGGTTACAAGGATGATGTTCAATGGGCAATAGTAACAGAACTGTCCGAAGAAGAAATCCTCCAAAAATATCCCGAAGAAATCAAGCCATACGTTCCCTTTATTCGTCTTTCTGTATCGCAAGGAGAAGTATTTGAAGAAGGAACCCGATATGAAAACAAATGCAGAATGAGAGAGGTCAGAACCGGGTGTTCTTTTGATATTTCAGATGAGGAGTTTGCCAAATATCACCACGAGCTAATCGTCAATGATACTGAGGAGTCACTTGTAAAAAAGGAAGAGCTTAAAATGCTTGAAAAAGCATTGTCAACATTGAGTGATGTTCAAAGAAGTCGAATATATAAGCACTTTTTTCTTCAGATGACTTACTCGGAAATCAGCAAAGAAGAAGGTGTAAATCGCTCGTCGATTCGTGAATCAATCGAGCAAACTTTAAAAAAATTAAAAAAATTTTATGAATAACCCCCCAAAATGGCACTTCCCAGTGCATATATAGTGAAGGGTGTTTTTAATTCCCTTCAAATCTTAACTTTGAAAGGAAGTAATTACTATGAAAAACAAAGAAGTCAAAAATATAAAATGGGGCGATATTTTCTACTGTGATTTGGGAAAGATGAACGGTTCTGTTCAGTGCGGACACCGCCCGGTCCTTGTCATTCAGACAAACTCTTTGAACAAATCAAGCCCCACAATGGTTGTTGCCGTCATTACATCTGTTCGCAAGAAGCAGTCAATGTCAACACACGTTCTTCTTGATGAAGATTGCGGATTGAGTGAGCCTTCAATGGTTGCATTAGAACAGTTGAGAACAATAGACAAGATTGAAGATCTCGGCAGATATGTCGGATGCGTAACTAATGAAGGCAAAAGACAGGAAATAAAGCAGGGACTCAAATATCTTGTAGGCATACCTAAAAAGCCAAAAAGAGAGCGTGTGGGCAAAATCTTGTCGCTTTGTCCTGAATGCCAAAGAGAACAGATGAAGAACCCCGATAATATGGTAAGACGACTTGACCATTGGCAGAGTGAAAAGAGCCTTTGTGATAAGTGCCAAACTTATTATGGCTATGATTATCTCATCACTAAAAAGCATAAGCACACACCGAACAAGGAGGTGTGTAGAGTTGTCTGATGAAAAAGCTAAAACCGAACAAGTTTATGAAAAAAGAGTATATACGGTTGAGGAAATAATGAACATACTTAACATCGGAAAAAATACCGCTTACGCTCTTGTAAACTCAGGTGTATTTCACTTTGTCAGAGTTGGCGGTCATTATCGAATTTCAAAAAAGAGTTTTGATAATTGGCTTGAGTCCTCCGGTAGTGAAACTGTAGCTGAATAAAATCGTACATTTCACTATCCTTACTTTTTTAGGTATCATATAGCCAGGCCCTCCGGCTATATGATACCGCTTTTATTAGGAGAGTTTTTATGAAGTGCGAACAGAAAAGAATTTACACAGTTGGAGAAATCCAAAGCATATTGGGTATATGCAAATCGAGTGCATATAACCTTTTGAAAACCAAAGAGTTCAGTTATGTAAAAATCGGAAGTGCTTACAGAATTTCTAAAATCAGCTTTGATGAATGGTTAGAAAGAAAACAAGGAGGTGATGAAAATGGCGAAACAAATGAGCATTGAAGAACGAATTGAGATATTGAATGCCGAGAATGACACTCACTATCTTGAAGAACTGCTTGGCAGCGACACAGAAATGGAAGAAGCAATATGGGAATCATACTCCTCTGAGGAAGTGCAAAAGCTCTTATCACTCACAGAAGAAGAAACATTAAAACTCTTGAAATCAGGTCTGTTTAAGGTTTACAGAGTAGGTAATGTATATCGTGCTAATCGGAAAAGCGTTGAAGAAAACCGAAAAATAGTTAAAACAATGCTGAATTACAGAGAGAATAAAACAATCTCTGTACCTGACTTGCGAAGGATTTTAGGACTTGGAAAAACTGCGGTTTACAGACTTGTCAATCAACAATTATTCAAAACATATTTAGTTTTCGGTCAAATGAGAGTTGATGTTGAAAGTTTTGAGGAGTGGTATGCCAACCAATTCCACTATAAGAAAGTGAACGGCGAAAGACCAGGCAGAAACTACGGTCATACAATTACATCCACAACCATTGCTAAAGTTTTGGGAATATCGAGGGCAACGGCAAGAGATATAGTCGATAAGAACTCAATAGAAATGATATGGGTTGATGGGACAAGACGAGTTTTAGAGGACAGCTTTGAAAAGTGGTACGCATCTCAGAGCCATTATAAAAAAGTAATGGAGATAAAGGAGGTAGAGAGATTTGTCGATTAAAGAAAGCGTAAAAGAAATAAACGGAAATTCTTTTGTTAAGAAAAGCTACACAGTTGAAGAAATAGTATCCTTGCTCGGAATAACAAGACAGTCGGTTTATAAACTCATAGATAAAGGGTGTTTTTCTGCCGTGAAGGTTGAGAAAGGATACCGCATTAGGAAAGATAGTTTTGACAGATGGTTAGACGAAAAAGAAAGTGAGGAATAAACAATGGCAACAATATTAAAAAGAAAGAACAGATATTCGGTAGTATATCGCTATACCGATGAAGAAGGCAAAAGCAAACAGAAATGGGAAACCTTTGACACTAACGCAGAAGCAAAGAAAAGAAAAGCAGAGATTGAGTATCAGCAGGATAACGGAAGCTTTGTTGTTCCTACAGCAGTAACGGTTGCTGAATTGCTGGAGGAGTATTGTGCAATATACGGAGTTAATAATTGGGCAATGAGCACTTATGAGTCCCGTAAAGGTCTTATATACAATTATATCAATCCTATAATCGGTGATTATAAGTTGACAGATATAACACCGTTAATGATGGATACCTATTACAAAAGTTTGCAAAAGGTTAAAGCCAAATCGTCAAAAAACCGCAAAGCTCAAACAACTTATATAACTGCACATACCGTAAATGAAATACACAAGTTACTTCGTAGTGCTTTTGGTCAGGCGGTCAAATGGGAACTTATGCAAAGAAATCCTGTGCTTAACGCCACAGTTCCGAAACACGAATATCAGAAAAGGGATATATGGACAGCGGAAACATTGCTTCACGCACTTGAAGTTTGTGACGATGATATTCTCGCTTTGGCAATCAACTTGGCTTTTTCCTGCTCATTGCGTATGGGTGAAGTGCTTGGATTAACTTGGGACTGCATTGAAATATCCAAAGAAAAGATAGAAGATAACGATGCCTTTATCTTCGTGAACAAGGAACTCCAGAGGGTAAACAAGGAGACAATGGAAAAGCTCGACAAAAAAGATGTAATACTTGTGTTTCCGCACATTCTGTCGGGAAACAATACATCATTAGTTCTTAAAAGTCCGAAAACAAAAACGAGTGTCAGAAAAATCTTTTTACCAAAATCGGTTGCTTCAATGCTTACTGAACGCAAAAAGCAAATTGAGGAAATGAAAGAGTTATACGGAGATGAATACACCGATTACGATTTAGTTTTTTGTCATTCATCCGGCAGACCAATGGAGTCGCAAGTAATCAGCAGAGCGTTAAAAAAACTCATTACGGACAATGATTTACCGCCCATAGTATTTCACTCTTTCCGTCATGCGAGTATTACATACAAGCTAAAATGGAACGGGGGAGATATGAAATCCGTACAAGGCGATTCAGGTCACGCACGAATGGATATGGTTGCAGATGTATATAGCCATATAATTGATGAAGATAGGCGTTTTAATGCACAGAAATTTGAGGAACAGTTTTATAATACAAAAGGATTACGAAATACCGAAGAAGGTAAGACGGCACCAATGCCAAGATTTTCAAATAATATTGAATTACTTGATACAATGGCAGTAGTTGAAGATGCGGAAACTGAAATCACAGAAGAACCAAAAGAAGATGACAATGTGGCTTTGCTCACAAAGATATTAGCCAACCCTGATGCAGCAGCACTCCTAAAAGCATTAGCCAAATCTTTATAAAAATGGAAAAAGGCAGTCCGAGAGGATTGCCTTTTTACTATTATATATCCTTATTAAATATCGAGTTAACTGAATAACAATCACTTTTTTGTTAGCAAAAAAGCTTCGGGATTTTTTCTCGTGTTAGCAAAATGCAAATTTTGTTAGCAAAATTTCAAAATTTCTGCTAACAAATGTTAGCAGTGACATTCACCTTGAAATTGAAAGGACAATTCAAGTAATTCCGCCTTGGGGAGGCGATTTCTGCTAACAAAAACATGCGATTTTGGTGGATGTCAATGAGTTAATAAATAACAAAGAAGTCGAAAACCCTTGATATATCAAGGGTCTTCGACTTCAAAAATGGCACCCCCTACCGGGATCGAACCGATATCTAGCCCTTAGGAGGGGCTTATTCTATCCATTGAACTAAGGAGGCATATGTGGAATTTATGGAATTGTATGATACTGTATTAACTTGTTGTCAATCACTTTTCATCAAAAAGTGAACGACATAACAAACAATTAGGAGGGGTTTATTATATCCATTTAACTATGGAGGCGTATTTACAATATTAAATTTACGTTATTGGGCGGGTTTATTATTACGAGCGTAGCGAGTAACAAGGTTCTTTTGCCGTAGGCGAAAGGTTCTTATATCCATTTAACTATGGAGGCGTATTTGTATTCGGGCGGTTATAGCCGCCCGAATATATTACCACTTTATGGTTTGTTAGTCAAGATGTATGCTCTTATTTTTTGCCCCAGAAGAGGTAATCGGATATGAGCAGTGCCCTCGTCGGGGCAGCTTCAACACCGCTTATGCTCAGCGGTGGAGCAATCAGAAAATATTTGCCGGGTACAACATCCTTGAGGTTTAGTCCCTCCAGTAGGGGAATATCTGTGCCGAGGAATGCCCTGTGCGGACCAATCTGTGCACCGTGTGTGCCAACGGAGTTTGAATCCGTACCAACGAGCTTCACACCGAGTGCTGCGAGTGCAAACGCACCGCTGTCTGAAAAATAAGCCTTTCCTCCGCCTTTGATGAGGATTCTTTCGCACCCTTCGCATATATTTTCATCAACAAATGCGCCGTGAATCGGACCTTCGGGCACTTCAATTACCGTGCATTCACCGATGAATCTTTCAAGCTCAAGTGCTTCTACGGTTGCACCGTCCTCAATAAAATGGTTTGGGGCATCAATATGCGTTGCGTTGTGCAGGCACATATACAGGGCTGTGAGGTTGCAGTCGTCGCCCTCTTCCATTTTGAGGTATCGCTGTGTCCTTGGCTCAGGGTCACCGGGGTAAACTTCTGCCGTGAGGATGTCGCGGGAAATGTCGATAATATTCATCTTGCACACCTCGTCCGATCTCGTTTATCAGCCGTTTAGCGCCGAAAAGTTCTTCTTGTTTGCCTTGTAGAGCTGCTTGAATACTTCGAAGTTTTTGTCGTATATAGCCTTGTTTGCAGGGTTGGGCTTGTATGTTGCCTCAATCTGTACAAGTGCCTTTGCTTTTTCCATATTTTCAATTACACCGAGGCCGACTGCTGCCGTGATTGCCGCACCGACTGAGCCTGCATTCTGCGGGCTGGGTGTTGTCTCAATTGTTCTGCCTGTACAGTCTGCAAGAATCTGGCAGGTGAGTGAGGAGAGTGCACCGCCGCCGACAAAGCGGATTGTGTCGGATGTTTTAACCTTCTTATCCTGCGTTTCGATAAACCAACGAAGGTGGTAGCAAACACCCTCAAGCACTGCACGGATAAGCTCTGTCTTGCCTGTCTCAAGGCTGATGTTGAAGAACATTCCTCTTGCGTTCGGGTCTTCAAACGGGCAGCGGTTGCCGTGAAGCCAAGGGGTGAAGATAACTCCGCCACAGCCTGCAGGAACGTCTTTGATAGCGTCTGTCATATAGTCGTAAAGGCTTGTATAAACGGTTTCCTTGCTTTCGGCAACGTTCTCTTTTTTGAGGTAGATGCCAATTTCATCAAGTGCAAGGTGGTCCTTAACCCACTCAAGGCACTTGCCTGCGGTTTCAAGCTCGGCAAAGTAGTTGAAGTAGCCGTCCTGAGCGCCGACAATTGCAGCAATCATCGCAGATGTGTCAACAATGCTTTTGTCAACAACTGTGCCTACCCAGCCTGATGTGCCGGAGTAAACGTGTGTGTCGCCAAGTGCAGTTGCGCCTGCGCCGACACCGATCAGCGAAGCATCACCGCCGCCGCCGAATACCGCAGTACCGGGGCAGAGACCAAGCTCGGCAGCAGATTTCTCTGTCAGCACGCCAACCTTGTCGGAGGATTTTTTGATTTCGGGCAGATGATCGGGATTAACACCGAGAAGCTTGCAGATTTTTTTGCTCCAGCCTCTTTTGCCGTTGCGGATATCGTAAAGCAGTGTGCCGAATGCGGAATCCTGTGTCATAACGCATTCGCCCGTCATTTTGCAGATTATGTATTCTTTAACGTCGAGCCACTTGTGAATCTTTTTGAAGTTTTCGGGCTCATGTTTTTCAACCCATTTGTATTTGTAAACGGGGTCTTTGACGCTGGCGGAAACAGCACCCGTGATAAGCAGTGAGGGGATGAGCTTGAATATGTTTGCGCCTGCAATCTGAATGCCGTATGCCATATTCTCTTTAAGTTCTTCTTTGGCGCGCTGGTCCATATAACTGAATGCGTTTCTTATCGGTTCACCGTTTTTGTCAACAATTACGAGCCCCTGCATCTGTGAGCAGAATGAGATGCCTGCAATTTCTTTAGGATTAATGCCCGTGTCGGCAAGCACCTTTCTTGTTGTGTTGCATATTGCGCTCCACCATTCTGCAGGGACCTGTTCGGCTGAGCCGTCGGGCTTTACGTGGAGTGAATATCCCTCCATCGCCGCACCTATGAGGGTTACGGAGCTTTCTATTTCGAAAAGGCATGTTTTAACGCCTGTTGTGCCGATATCGTATGCCATAATAAGAGTTTTGCTCATCTTTTTGTGCCTCTCTTTCACGCTTATATATATAAAAATATACCATAAATTCTCAACAATTGCAACAAATTACAGGGTAATTTATGTATTTGGTTTTGTATTGTTGACCGAGGTGTCGTCAGTGTTGTATAATTCCGATATAAAATGTTTTTTTGCGGAGTGATTTCTGATGAGGATTTTCGAAGATATATCTTATGTTGTCGGTTCAACACCGCTTATGAGATTTGAGCGGTTTGAAAAGCAAAAGGGGATACAGGCTGTTTTGCTTGCAAAGCTTGAGTATTTTAACCCCGGCGGCAGTGTGAAGGACCGAGTAGCACTACACATTATTGAGCAGGCGGAGAAAAGCGGCAGACTTACGCCGGGCAGCGTTATAATCGAGCCTACGAGCGGAAACACAGGTATCGGCCTTGCGATGGTTGCCGCTGCAAAGGGCTACAAAGTTGTTTTAACAATGCCCGAGAGTATGTCGCTTGAGCGCAGACAGCTCCTTGCCGCTTACGGTGCAGAGCTTGTGCTTACACCTGCCTCGGAGGGTATGGGCGGTGCTGTTAAAAAAGCAGAAGAAATTGCCGCCGCAACTGATAACAGCTTCATTGCAGGGCAGTTTACAAATCCCGATAATCCGCAGGCGCATTACCTTTCAACAGGTCCTGAAATTTGGGAAGATACCGATGGAAAAGTCGATATTTTTGTGGCGACTATAGGCACCGGAGGTACAATCAGCGGCACTGCAAAATACCTTAAAGAAAAAAATCCCGGAGTTAAGGTTATCGGTGTTGAGCCTGAAGCATCGCCATTGCTCACAAAGGGTGTAGCCGGTACGCATAAAATACAGGGCATCGGAGCAAACTTTGTGCCTGATACACTGAACAGAAACGTTATTGATGAAATTGTGACCGTCAGCGATGAAACCGCTTATGAGTACACACGCCTTGTCGCTAAGTGTGAGGGCTGTCTTGTCGGTATATCATCCGGTGCAGCACTTTCCGCTGCCTGTGCTGTTGCCGACAGGGATGAAAATAAAGGCAAAAATATCGTTGTTCTTTTGCCTGACAGCGGCAGCAGATACCTGTCCGCAGGTGTTTTTGGCTGAGGTGTATTACAGACTGCCTTGTAATGAGGCAGTCTTTTGTTTTTTTATGGGGTCAGTTATGCTGTATCTATTGCAAATAAAATATGTTCGTGCTAATATGTATGCGTAATATTATAATACTGGGGGAATTTGTTTTGGATAGAATAATTGCAGTTGACCTTCACACTCATTCTACCGCTTCTGACGGCTCAATGTCGCCTGAAGAGCTTGTTGTTCATGCCGCTGAGCAGGGTCTGGCAGCAATTGCTCTTACCGATCACGATACAGTCGGCGGCGTTGCCGGTGCGATGGCGCAGGGTGAAATCAGCGGTGTTGAAGTTATACCCGGTATTGAGTTTTCGGCACGCTCCAAAACACTCACCCATATTCTCGGTTACTGTGTTGATATCAACAATTCGGACCTCAGTAATGTACTTGAAGAGGTGGTTGAAAAACGCAGAGAGCGTAACGAAATGACGGCAAAGCTTCTGCGGGGTTTGGGCTTTGACATTACCGTTGAAGAGGCTGCAGCAATTGCACCCGGCGGAATTATCGGCAGGGCACACTATGCAAAGCTTCTTATGGATAAAGGCTACACCTCTTCTGTCAAGGAAAGCTTTGATAAATATCTTGCTTCGGGTAAACCTGCTTATTTTACTAATCAGAAGCTTGAAGCAAAGCGTATAATCGAAACGATTCATGGTGCAGGCGGTGTTGCTGTACTTGCTCATCCGCACCAGATGAAGCTTGGTGACGGACTTGAAGATTACGTCAGGGAGCTTGTGTCATACGGGCTTGACGGCATCGAGGGTTATTACAGCGAATATGATAAAGATATGCAGAATGAATATCAGGCGCTTGCAAGGCGATATGGGCTGCTGCTTTCCGGAGGCACCGATTTTCACGGCAATATGAAACCGCATATTGCGTTGGGCACGGGTATAAACGGTAATGTATGTGTACCTTACCGTGTGCTCGGAATCATCAAGGATGCGGCAGGCAAAAGATGAACGGTATAATATCAGAAAGCATATCTTCAATCCTTGCTCAGGGTAGAGCGGTAGTTGCAATTGACGGTAACTGTGCCTCGGGCAAAACAACGCTGGCTGATGAAATTCAGCTTGCTTTCGGCGGTACGGTTATACGTGCGGACAGCTTTTTTCTTCCTTTTGATATGCGCGGTGAAAAGCGCTTGTCCGAAGCGGGTGGCAATTTTCACTATGAGCGGTTCGGAACAGAAGTTATTGCTAACCTCAGAAAATCAGAGCTCTTTGCCTATGGTGTGTTTGATTGCAGCTGCGGTAAAGTTACTCACAGTATCAGCGTCGATGAGCCACGGCTCATTATTGTTGAAGGCAGCTACTGTATGCACCCGAAGCTCGAGGCGGATTATGACCTGCGTATTTTCTGCCGTACCGATGAGCGCACACAGCTTGAGCGAATCAGAATCCGCAACGGTGAGAATTTGCTTGAAGCTTTTAAACAAAAGTGGATACCGCTTGAAAACAGATATTTTGATTACTTCGGTATTCCCGATACTTGTCATATAATTTCAATTACATAAAAATTCCGGAGGTAAACACATGAAAAACTACGTACTTCACCTGGAAAATTCCGCAGACGTGTGGGAGAATTCAACACCTGTCGGTAACGGCTCAATGGGTCTGAGCATTTTCGGCAGAACGGACAGTGAGCTGTTTGTTCTCAACGAAGAAACCGTATGGGATGAGAAACCTGATATGAAGCCTGCAGGCGATTTCAAGGATAAGGTTGAGCATATCCGCTCTCTTTTCCTTGAGGGCAAAAATTTTGAAGCCGCAAAGTGGGCCGAGGATAACCTTGAGAATGATTTCAACGTCATTGCTTCCTTTGAGGTTGCCGGCAGAGTACATATAGATTTTGATAATAAATCGAAGGCAAAAGATTACAGCCGTGACCTTTCTCTGATTAACGGTATTGCAACCGTAAAGTATACAAAGAAGGGTGTTGAAACAGTCGAGGAGTGCTTTGCTTCATACGAAGAAAAGCTTATTGCTTCAAAATTTGCTTTCTCCGCACCGTCGTCGTTCACTCTCAGCTTTGAACGCGACCTTGTCAGGAGCTATATGACCGAGGGCAATACACTCACAGTCTGCTGCGGCACTGCAAACGGCACTCACGGCTTTGCTGTCGGCATAAAGGTTGTTACGGACGGTGCACTTTCAGCCGATGACGGTAAGCTCCGCGTTGAATCTGCGAACGAGGCAGTAGTTTACATCAGCATAGTCACCGATAATATTGCTGAGAACTACATTGATGTCTGTAACGCGAAGCTTGCGGCAGCTCCCGATTATGAATCTCTCAAAAAAGCGCATACCGAAAGCTTCTCTGCAATTATGACGCGCTCTGATATCAGTTTCACAGGTGATGAGCAACTGGAGTCAATGCCTGTCAGCGCGAGACTTGAGCGCCTCAAAAAGGATAAAAAGGCAACCGATTTCGGTCTTATGTCGCTCTACTGGCAGTTTGGCAAGTATCTTCTTGTCAGCTCAAGCCGTCCCGGTACACTTCCTGCAAACCTTCAGGGTGTATGGGGTGAGCGTATGCAGAATCCGTGGAATGCCGATTATCACACAAATATCAACCTTCAGATGAATTACTGGCAGGCTGAGCAGGCAAATATCTCAGAGTGTACACAGGCTCTGTTTGATTATATGAACACAAACCTCCTCGTAGGCGGAAGAAAGGCAGCCGAGGAATATTACGGCTGTAAAGGCACGGTTACACATCATCTCAGCGATATCTACGGCTTTAACGGTCCTGCAGACGGTGTATGGGGACTTTGGCCTATGGGCGGCGCATGGCTTGCCTTCCATATGTGGGAGCATTACCTTTACACTCAGGATCTTGCATACCTTAAGGATACAGCTTATGAGTACATCAAGGCGTGCGTTGAATTCTTCCTTGATTATATGGTCGAGGATGAAATGGGCAGACTTCTTACAGGTCCCTCCGCTTCTCCCGAAAACGATTATATCGGTGCTGACGGTAAACCCGTATGTATGTGTATGTCACCCACAATGGATGTTGAAATTGTCAGCGGTCTTCTTAAATTTTATATCGAAACGGAAAAGCTGCTTTCTATTGACAGCGAAACTGCCGCAAAGGCAGCACAGGCACTTGGAAAAATGCCCCCGATTCAGGTTGGTAAGTATGGCCAGCTTATGGAGTGGCTTGAGGACTATGAGGAGGCAGAGCCGGGTCACCGCCACATTTCACACGCTTTCGGTATTTATCCTGCTGACCTTATCACGAGGGCAACGCCCGATTTGTACAAGGCAATCAGAGTCACTATCGACCGCAGGCTTGCAAACGGCGGCGGTCATACGGGCTGGAGCAGAGCCTGGCTCATCAACCTTTTTGCCCGTCTGCGTGACGGTGAGGCAACCTACGAGCATATCAGGCTTCTCTTTACACGCTCAACTCTTCCAAATCTTTACGATACTCATCCGCCTTTCCAGATTGACGGCAACTTCGGCGGTGCAGCAGGTATGGGTGAGATGCTTGTGCAGAGCCACGAGGGCTTTATTTCACTGCTTCCTGCAACAAGTGTGCTTCTTTCGGGCAGCTTCAGCGGCTTGAAAGCAAGGGGCAACGTTGAGGTTTCGGCCGAGTTTGAATATGGCAAGGTAAAATCGTTTGAGCTTATCAGTGCTGATAATAAGTGCATCGGTGTCGAAATAGAAAATGCCGCAACAGTTTCCTGCGGCGGCAAAGATTATAAGGCTGTTGACGGATTATTTATGCTTGATGTCAGGGCAGGCGAGAAGATTTCCTGCACGGTTATGTATTAAAAACCGTCTGCACAGCGAGTATCAGCGCTACTCCGGGTGAACCGAGCACAGCGGCTGTGCCGAGCGTGTACCAGTTAACGGCAAACTGTGTGCCTATCGCAAGCCCGATCAGCTTCACGGCATACAGCGCGGCAATCCCTTGAGCGGCACTTGCTATGACGCCTTTTATCAGACATCTGCGCCTGAGCATTATTACTGTGAGTGTCAGTGTACAGATTGCGGCATAAATTAAGGGCAAGGTGTTAACTCCCATAGTCTTGCAACCTCGTTTCGCTTGATTTAAGGTTTCGGTCTTTTGCTATTGAAAGCAGATAGCGGTATCTTGCTTTAAGTGATTCAATTTCATATATTGTTGCTTCAACAAGGTTGCTGTCGCACTGCAGCTCAAACCTTTCGTAAGCGAGAGATAAGGCTTCGCTCAGTCGGTGAATTTCATCGATTAGCTGCTCGTCATCCTCGTTACGGCATCTCCTTTTCGTAATCAATTGCGTTATCGTCATTTTCCGTCCTCCGTTTCACTAATCTATATGTTGAAAGGATGGACGGATATTCACAAAAATATACCTATGGAGGAAAATATTATGTATATGACAAAGCTCAGCCCCTTTTCGGTCAGAACAATCTGGGGTGGCAGAAAGCTTATTGATAACTACGGTATCAAAACAGACCTCGAAAACTGTGCTGAAGCATGGATGCTTTCCTGTTTTGAAAATTTCGAAAGCACCGTTGCAGAAGGTGAGTATGCCGGTAAAACGCTCACTCAGGTTATTGCAGAGTGCGGCAAGGATATACTCGGCAAAAACGCGCAAAATTTTGAGTATTTTCCGATCCTTATCAAGTTTATCGATGCGGCTGACGATCTGTCTGTTCAGGTTCACCCCGATGACGAGTATGCTGCAGCGTACAACGGCGGTTACGGTAAGACGGAGTGCTGGTATATAATGGACTGTGAGCCGGGTGCTCGTATCATCTACGGCTTCAAAAACAAAATTTCTACCGAGGAGTTTGCAAAGGCAATCGAAGAGAACAGAATCGATGACGTTGTAAACTACGTTGAAGTCAAAAAGGGCGATTTCTTCCTCATTGAGGCAGGCACGCTCCACGCAATCTGCAAGGGCATCCTGCTTGCAGAGGTTCAGCAGAATTCAAACGTCACTTTCCGCGCATACGACTATAACCGCTTTGATGCAAAGTGCAACGGCCCCAGGCCGCTCCATATCAAGGAAACACTTGATGTTACAAAGTGCGAACCGCCCTGCCCGTCAATTCCTACCCTCACAAAGGTTGAGAAGCTTGACGGTGCTGTCAGAACAGAGCTTGTCAGCTTTGAACTTTTTAGCGTAAACAAGGTTGAAATCAGCGGTGCATACAGCAGTACCGCCGATGAAAATTCATTCGTTCATATTATGGTGCTTGATGGCAACGGCACAATCTCCTGCGGCGATGTCAGTTTTGATATTTCCAAGGGTGAGGGCGTTTTTGTTCCCGCTTCTGCAGGTGAATACGTTGTCGTCGGCAATGCAACAATCCTCGAAAGCAGAGTATAAATTACGTTAATTCCGGAGAATACAAATGGCAGTTTTATCCGCACAAAATCTGAATATGTCCTTTGGCGACAGAACTCTTTTTGACGGTGTTTCATTTGAGATAAATGCAGGTGAAAGGGTAGGGTTGATAGGTGCTAACGGAACGGGCAAAACAACCTTGTTCCGCCTTGTTCTTGGCACGGAAAAGCCGACTTCAGGTGAAATACACCCCGGCAGAAATACGGTTGTAGGCTATATGGAGCAGCACGCCTGCCGTGACTCGCATAAAACCATATATGATGAGATTATGACGGTGTTTGATCCGCTCATTGAGATTGAAAAGCGTCTTGAGCAGCTCAACACAATGATTGATAACGGCGGAGAAATTAATGCTCTTATCGAGGAGCAGCTCACGCTGACAGAAAAGTTTGAACGTGACGGAGGCCTCACCTGCCGCAGCAGGGCGCGCTCAACCCTTGTCGGTCTCGGCTTTGCCGCGGATACTCATGGTCTTACCTGCGATAAGCTCAGCGGCGGTCAGCGCTCAAAGCTAAGTCTCGGCAAGTTGCTTCTTTCCGAGCCGGATCTGCTGCTTCTTGACGAGCCTACAAACCACCTTGATATTGACAGTGTTGAGTGGCTTGAGTCATTCCTTGCCGATTATAAGGGTGCGGCTCTCATCATTTCGCATGACCGTTATTTTCTTGATCGTGTCACAACCCGTACTATGGAAATTGAGCATCGCAAGATGCGGATTTACAAGGGCGGCTATACTGAGTTCATAAAGCAGAAAGAGAAAGATAAAGAGATTGCGCAGCGTCATTACGACAATACGATGGATGAGGTTCACCGCATTGAAAAAATGATTGAGCAGCAACGCAGATGGAACAGAGAACGCAATATCCGTACCGCAGAACATAAGCAGAAATCCATTGACAGACTAATGGACGGTCTTGAAAAGCCTGAGTCGGATGAAGCTACACTTCGTTTTGAGTTCAAAACACTTGTTGAAACGGGAAATGATGTGCTTATCTGTCAGGGGCTTGCAAAAGGCTTCGGCGGTGAGCCGCTGTTCAAAAATGCCGATTTGCTGCTCAAAAAAGGTGAGCGCGCATTTCTGCTCGGTGCAAACGGCTGCGGCAAAACAACTTTTCTTCGTGTTGTTATGGGCGAGTATATACCGCAGGCAGGTATACGCAAATTCGGTGAGAATGTGCGTGTAGGTTATTTCGATCAGACACTCAGCGGGCTCAACGAGGATAAAACCGTGCTCGACGAGGTGTGGGATAAGTACCGAAGGCTTTCGCAGACCGAGATAAGGAACGCACTTGCAGCCTTCCTTTTCAGGGGCGATGCCGTGTTCAGCCGTGTCGGTGACCTGAGCGGCGGTGAAAAGGCCAGAGTGGCTCTGCTCAAACTTATGTTGGGCGGCTATAATCTGTTGCTGCTTGACGAGCCTACAAACCATCTTGATATCACATCGCGTGAAGCGCTTGAGGATGCGCTGCTTGGCTATAACGGCACAATGCTCATCGTCTCGCACGACAGATACTTTATCAACAAGCTTTCAACACGTATACTTCGTTTGGGCAAGGAGAAGATTGAAGAATTCGGCAACGATTACGACGAGTATCTCGGCCGTCTTGAATCTCTCAAACAGGATGTTAAAACCGAAAAAGAAAAAGCTGCTCCAAAGGTGGATAATTATAAGCTTCGCAAAGAGCGTGAGAGTGAAAAACGAAAGCTGAATACAGCATTCAGGCGTTGCGAAGAGAATATAGAAAATACAGAAAAACTCATAAACCAAACGCAGGCGGAGCTTGAAAGCCCCGAAACTGCTGCGGATTATGAGAAAATTATGGTTCTTACAGGCAAACTGGAGGAGCTTAACACAAGCCTTGAGCAGCTCTATGAGGATTGGGAGAATATACAGTTAAGACTTGCCGAATTCGAATAAACAAAGGAGGATTTCTTTATGAAGAACATACTCAATGCTAATTGGATCAAGAGTCCGAAACTTTCAAAGGAGTGCGAAATCTGCTACACAAAGCAGTTCAGCGCAGCAAAACCCGTAGAGAAAGCAAGCCTTGAGATAACGTCTCTGGGTACGTATGTTGCACGCATCAACGGCAAAAAAATCGGCGACCAGGTTATGACACCCGGTTGGACAGCCTACCGCAAGCGTCTTCAGGTTGAAACCTATGATATAACCGATATGCTCAGCGCAGAAAATACGCTCTGTGTCGGTGTTGGCCCCGGTTGGAAAGGCAGATACTTTACAGGCAATGAAAGATGTGCCGAGTATTTCCTCGGTGTTCGTGAAACTGCGCTTATCTGCGCGGTTACGCTTGAGTATGCGGACGGCACCGAAGAGGTAATAGTCACTGATGACACCTGGGCTACAGAGCTTGGCAAAAACGTTTATTCCGACCTCTACAACGGCTATAAGTACGATCCGCTTTACGTTGATCCCAAGCCGATGGATGCGGTTGTTTTTCCGAAAGAAAAGGATGTCCTTATCGACCGTGACGGTGAAAAAATCATCGAGCAGGAAAGGCTTGCAGCTAAGGAAATTATCATCACGCCCAAGGGTGAAACCGTTATTGATTTCGGTCAGAATATGACGGGTTATGTCGAATTTAAGGTAAAGGGCAACAAGGGCGAAACTGTTACGATTGAGCATGCTGAGGTGCTTGATGCTCAGGGTAATTTCTACCGCGATAACCTCCGTTCAGCGAAAGCTAAGGCAGAGTTTGTCTGCGATGGAGAAGAGCATATTCACAAGCCCGATCACACCTTCTTCGGTTTCCGTTATATCCGCCTCACAGGTTGGAGCGACGAAATAAAAAAAGAGAATTTCACAGCGATTGTTGTTCATTCCGATATGAAGCGTACGGGTCACTTCGAGTGCTCCGATGCAAGGCTTAACAAGCTTTATTCAAATATCATCTGGGGCCAGAAGGGCAACTATCTTGATGTTCCGACAGACTGCCCTCAGCGTGATGAGCGCCTTGGCTGGACGGGCGATGCTCAGGTGTTTATAAAGGCTGCCGCATACAACTATGATGTTGAGCGTTTCTTCCTCAAGTGGCTTGCCGACCTGCGCGCAGACCAGCGCCCGTGGGGCACAATCCCTCACGTTATTCCCGATATTTTTGACTGTGATGAGAATTCATCTGCTGCCTGGGCAGATGCTGCAACAGTCTGTCCGTGGCAGATTTATCTTTCATACGGCAACAAGGAACTGATTGAAAAATCTCTTCAATCAATGAAAGATTATATCGAGTATATAGAAATGCAGAGCCGTGACGGTATCTGGTGCAAGAGCTGGCATTTCGGCGATTGGCTCAACCTTGATGCAAGCGATGTCGGCAAATGTGATATAGGCACAAACAAAGACCTTATCGCAACTGCTTACTATATCTATTCAAGCGGCATACTTATCAAGGCGATGCGCCTTTGCGGTGAAGATACTGCTGAGCAGGAGGCGAAGCGTGAGGCTTCAATCCTCGCTTTCAGGCGTGAGTTTATGCAGGATGGCAGAATCAAGACTGAGTTTGCAACGCAGACAGCTTGCGTGCTTGCAGCACATTTCGGCATCAGCGACAATATTGCCCAAACGGCCGCACAGCTCAATGAACTTGTGCTCGAGTGCGGTCACCTCAAAACCGGCTTTGTCGGCACACCGTATCTGCTTCACGCTCTTACCGATAACGGATATGCCGATACCGCATACAGCCTTATCCTGCGTGAGGATTATCCTTCATGGCTCTTCTCTGTCAGGATGGGCGCAACTACTGTCTGGGAGCATTGGGACAGCCTTCGTGAAGACGGCTCAATGTGGAGTACGGATATGAATTCCTTCAATCACTATGCTTACGGCGCCGTTGCCGATTGGATGTACGGCGATATGGCAGGTATCAATGTTGATGAGGTAAACCCTGCGTATAAGCATATAATACTCAAGCCCGTTACAGACAGCCGTCTTGAATGGGTAAAAGCAAGCGTTGATACACGTATGGGTACGGTTGCAAGTGAATGGAAGATTGAAGACGGTAAGGTTACGTATATCTTTACTGTTCCCGAGCAGAGTACGGCAACAGCTTATCTGCCTGACGGTGTTCACGAGCTTGCAGGCGGCACACATACATTCACAGTCACTTTATAATTTACCTTTTCTTGACGAAGTTTGTCAGCTTTTTTGTTGACACCGCAGTTTTTGTGTGATATATTCGTTTTATAAAAAATAATGCGGATAGAGGTTGCGGCTTTCATAAGTAGCTATGCTGTGTATCGGGTTTTAAGCATAGCAAAAGGGTGAGCTGCCGAAGCGGAAAGAGCGTTCCCGTTCAAGGCTCTTTTTGCTGGGACGTCAGGATAATATCCTGCGTACTGTCACAAAGACTGTGGAGTGCTATCTATATCATTAATGTCATCAGATGACACGGTTGGTATTTTTGTGCTCGCCGTGTCATTTTTTGTTAATATTTTTTTAGGAGTGACTACAATGTCAAAGACAAGAAAAATTCTCTTGGCTGTTGTCGCGCTGGCAATAGTCGGTCTGCTTGCATTTGCATTTGTTTCAGACGGTGCACTTGCAACTGCTCCGTGTGTCGATTGCGGCGGTGCAGGCCTTATTGAAGAAGCTGCCTGCGAAACTTGCGGCGGCGAAGGAAACGTACGCGCATCGTGGTGGGCTCTCGTACCTCCCGTTATTGCAATCGGTCTTGCGCTGATTACAAAAGAGGTATACAGCTCGCTGTTCATCGGTATTCTTGCCGGTGCAATCCTCGGTGCTGATTTCAGCTTTACCGGCACAATGGATATCCTCACAAACGACGGTCTTATTTCCGCCGTTTCTGGCACTGCAGGTATCTTTGTATTCCTCGTTGTTCTCGGTGTTCTCGTTGCCCTTATCAATAAGTCCGGTGCTTCTGCAGCATTCGGCAGATGGGCAGAAACCCACATCAAGAGCCGTACGGGTGCAATGCTTGCTACATTCGTTCTCGGTGTTCTCATCTTTATTGATGACTATTTCAATTGCCTTACAGTCGGCTCGGTTATGCGCCCTGTAACAGACAGCCAGAAGGTTTCCAGAGCAAAGCTCTCTTACCTTATCGATGCTACTGCAGCTCCTATTTGTATGATTGCTCCCATCTCTTCCTGGGCTGCAGCGGTTGCTTCCTATGCTGAAGATGGTCAGGGCCTTTCACTCTTCATCAAAGCTATTCCCTTCAACTTCTATTCGCTTCTCACTCTGGTTTTCATCATTGCAATAACACTTATGAAGTTTGATTACGGTCCGATGAGAATTCACGAGATTAACGCAAAGAAGAACGGTGACCTTTACACAAGCGGTGAAAAGGCAGAGGCTGTTCAGGATTCTTACAATCCCAAGGGTAAGGTTATTGACCTTGTTCTTCCGATTCTCGTTCTTATTGCAATCTGCGTATTTGCTCTTCTTTACGTCGGCGGTATTTTTGACGGCGCTTCATTCATTGATGCTTTCGGCAACACAGATGCTACGGTCGGTCTTCCTTGGGGCAGCATTATTGCTCTTGTCATTGCGATTGCTTACTTTGTTCTGCGCAAGATCGTTACAGTTAAAGAGGCTATGGAGTGTATACCCAAGGGCTTCATCGCAATGGTTCCCGCAATCCTTATTCTTACATTCGCAACTTCTCTTAAGAATATGACAGGCGTTCTCGGTGCACAGCCCTTTGTCAATGACGTTATGGGCTCAGCAGGTGCGTTTGCAAACTTCCTGCCTGCAATCATCTTCCTCGTTGCCTGCTTTATATCTTTTGCAACAGGTACGTCATGGGGTACTTTCGGTATCCTTATCCCGATCGTTACAATCATCTTCGAGGCAGGCGATCCTCTCCAGATCGTTGCTATGTCAGCTTGCCTTGCAGGCTCTGTCTGCGGTGACCACTGTTCACCCATCTCCGATACAACTATTATGTCTTCGGCAGGCGGCCAGTGTAACCACCTCAACCACGTTTCAACCCAGCTTCCCTATGCGATTTCCGTTGCGGTTATCTCATTTGTAATGTACGTTGTTTCGGGCTTTGTTCCCAATGCTTACATTGCACTTCCCGTAGGTATCGCTCTTACTGTCGGCTTCCTCTTCGTTATGAAGGCTATCACAGTAAAGAAACACGGCAAGAGCAACGTATAATTTTCAGTAAAAACCATTCACGGCAGTACGGCCCTCAGTGGCTGTACTGCTTTTTTTCTGAGTTTTATCAGTGCGGCAAGATTAGGCACAGCCATAAGCGCGTTGAATATATCTGACAGCGCCCACACTGTCTCAAGCTTTGTCGCGGCACCTATTACAATACAGCACAAGTATACGCATCTGTATATTTTTACAGCTCTGCAGCCAAAGGCGTATTCTGTTGCTTTTTCACCGTAATATTCCCATCCGATGACGGTTGCAAAGGCAAATAAGCAAAGCGAAATGCCTACGAATGTGCCCGAATATCTGCCCAGAATTCCCGAGAATGCGGCAGTGTTCATTTCAATTTCCGTCAGGTTGTTGCTTGGCTTGTATGCACCGCTTGTCATCAGTGCAAGTGCTGTCAGTGTGCACATAAGCACGGTGTCGATAAATACCTCAACAATGCCCCACATACCCTGCACAGCACTGCTTTCTTCGCTTGATTCGGAGTGTACGATAGGGGATGAACCGAGTCCTGCCTCGTTGGAAAAAACACCCCTCGCAACTCCGATTCGCACAGCTTTGCTCATCCCGTAGCCGATACTGCCGCCAACTATCGGCTTAATGCCGAATGCTGAAAACAATATTTCTTTCAGGCAAGGGAGTATATTTTCGCAGTTCTTAATTATTGTTGCTGTCAGTGCTACAATAAAAACGAACGATACGGCAGGTATCAGCTTTTCTGTAAAGGAGGCTATACGTTTGATGCCGCCTATAATAATTACGCCCGATATTGCTGCTGTAACTATCCCGACTGAAAGCGGTGAAATATCCTCACTGCGGCATATAACGCCCGAAATAGCGTTGCTTTGTGTCATATTACCCATTCCCAGAGAAGCACCTATGCAGAATACTGAAAAAACACAAGCAACTTTACGGCTCGAAAATGCTTTTTCTATATATGCCATTGAGCCGCCTTTCCATTCGTTCTTGCTGTTTTTTATGCGGTGCTCAATGCCTAGTATGTTTTCGGCACAGCAGGTCATCTCGCCGAGTAAAGCTGATGCAATCATCCAGAAAACTGCTCCTGCACCGCCTGTGTTCAGTGCTGCCGCAACTCCTATTATGTTGCCTGTACCCATGCAGGCGGCAAGTGCTGAAGATAGTGCCGCAAATGGCGAAATTCCGCCTTTGCCGCGTTTTTGATTCAGGCTGCCGAAGGTTGAGCGGAATATAAAAACAGGGTGTCTTAGCTGAAAAAAACCTGTTTTTAACGAAAAGTAAAATCCTGCGCCCATAAATGCCAGCAGTGTCAGGGGGTTCCAGCATAAACTCTGCAGATTGAAAATCAAAGAGGTCAAAAAAATCACAGCCTTAAAACAGAAATTAAGCTAAAAAGCTTTTTATTTTTTAGTGTATGTAGTATTATATGGAAAACGGGTATCAAAAAGAATTTGCGGGTGTGATTCCGTGTTTGATTTCAACAGCCCCAAAAGAACTTTCAGGTAAAATTTAAGGAGGTATAATATGCGCAGTTATGTAACTGAAGACACAATTAAAATCACAAAATACGACGTGTCGGGCAAGCTGCCTGATCCGTTTGTGTTTGATGACGGCAGCAGAGTGGTAACCCGTGAGGATTGGCTCAGACGCCGTAAAGAAATGTATAAAACCGTAATCGAGTTGCAGTACGGTACGATGCCACCTGAACCCGAATTTGTTGAAGTTGAAAAGCTCAGCGGATGGGGCGGTACAAATGAAACCTACCGTGTTACATCGGGCACAAGGGCGCACCCTGTCAGCTTTACGATGTACATAAAGGGAGGCTGCGTTGATGAAAAGAGACCCGCCGTAATTGACGGCGACCTCTGCTTTGGTTATCCTTTTGATAAGGAGTTCATTTCAAACTTTACCGACAAAAAAATAATGCTTGTTCTGTTCAACAGAGTTGAGCTTGCAAACGATGTTCAGAATGAGGGCAGAGGACATGGCCCGCTCTATGAAGCTTATCCCGATTGTACGTTTGGCGCTCTGGGCGCTTGGGCATGGGGATATTCACGCTGTGTCGATGCTCTTCAGATTCTCGGCTACGCTGATATGGACTGCATTACATTTACAGGTCATTCACGTGGTGGCAAAACAGCCGCGCTTGCAGGTGTGCTTGATGAGCGTGCCTCTATCGTTAATCCGAATGAAACCTGCGCCGGCGCTTGTTCCTGCTACCGTATCAATATAGAAGCTGTTGCTGAAAACGGTGAAGAAAGGCGAAGTGAATCGCTTCGCGATATCTGGCATAACTTTCCGTTCTGGTTTGGTCCGAATCTTGGTGAATACGCTGAGCGTGTGAATGAACTTCCGTTTGATTGCCATTTTCTCAAGGCTATGATTGCTCCGCGCGTACTTTTTGTTTCGGAGGCTGCAAGCGATATCTGGGGCAATCCCGTTGGTTCTTGGCAGACAACTGTGGCTGCAAAAGAGGTCTACAAATTCCTCGGTGTGCCTGACAATCTGCTGTGGTATTTCCGCAACGGTACGCATTTTCATCAGATTGAAGATGTTGATATGCTCACCAACGTCATTATGCACTATAAGAACGGTGATGAGCTCTATGATAACTATTTTCGTGTTCCGTTTGAAAAACCTGATTTGATTTTTGATTGGAAATGTCCCGAAAACTGATCAAGGCTTTGTTAAGTAAAAGTACTTAACACTTAGTCTATGTTATACTGAATAACTGCGCTGTTAAGCGGATTAGTGCTTTTTTACCGAGCTTTGCACAGCCTTGTTTTGTAAAGTACACAACTTTACTTATTCTTCATAACACCCCTGCGGTTTTCATCGCAGGCGGTGTTTTTATTTTATTGCCCGGAAACGAACATTTTCTTGCCGTATCTATTTACTTTTTATAATTTTTTTGTTATTATTAGATATATTCTCAACCGGTTTCTAAAGGAAGAATAACAGTGAAAAGGCGTTACTGTCAGCCTGAGGCAGAATGTGCCTCGCACGAACAGACCAGAGCGTGGCAGTCTGAAAGGCTTGTTGCTCAGGTAAAGTATATTTACGAGAATGTGCCTTGCTACAAAAAACTTATGTAGGACAAGGGGTTTGAGCCTTTCAATATCAGAAGCGTGGATGATCTTTATCTTCTCCGTTCTTTACAAAAGACGATCTCACAAAAGCGTATCCCTACAGCTTGCTCGGTGCACCGCTCGAGGAATGTGTACGCATTCACTGCAAGGAAGCAGGATATAGCTTATATGATTTTCCGCGAGACCGATAACGATGCTGCTGCGGAGATTCTTACAAATAACGGTATCCGTCTGCTCACACTTGAGGATATCGACTGATTTTTAGTTTACGCAAAGGAGCAGCACTATGGCAAAAAAGATTGTTGTTGCATCAGGTAAGGGCGGTGTAGGCAAGTCGTCTGTTTCGGCAGGGCTTTCCTGTGCTCTTCAGAGGGTGGGTCACAACGTTCTTGTTATCGATTGTGATATCGGTCTGCGAAGCCTCGACATAATGCTCGGTGCGAGCGAAGAGATGCTTTTCAACTGGGGCGATGTCATTACAGGCAGATGCCCTGCGGACAGTGCTCTCACACCGACGGCATACGGCCCGACACTTCTTTGTGCACCCAAGGAGTTTGAGCACGAGTATACTGCCGAAGCTATGCAGAAGCTCGCGGCAGAGTACGAAGAACGCTTTGATTATATGATTTTTGATTCACCCGCAGGTGTGGGTATGGGATTCAGGCTTTCGGCTGCTGCGGCAAACTCGGCAATAATCGTTGCTACGCCTGATGAGGTTTGTGTGCGAAACGGTGCAATAGCGGCAGATAATCTGGCTGCTATGGGTATAGAGAAAAGCAGACTCATAATCAACCGATTTGATGTTAAGGCTACGGTTAAGCGCAGGCTGCTCAATATTGATGATGTTATCGATTCAACCCGCCTCCGTTTGCTCGGTATAGTTGAGCAGGACAGCGCGGTGTCATTCAATATGAGCCGCGGTAAACCGTTGCCGCCGCGAAGCAGTGCGGCAAAAGCATTTGCACGTATCGCCGCCAGACTTGACGGCAAACGTGTGCCGCTTAAGTTGGATTAGCAGCGGTTATTTTTATTGACTTGTTGCACACTATTTGTTAAAGTAATTTTGGGTAGAGGGGAATTATAAACTTCTCGGAAAGGAAAAGAGATATATGAACATAGCTTTAATTGCACACGACGCCAAAAAAGAGCTTATGGCACAGTTTTGCATTGCATACTGCGGCATACTCAGCAGACACACATTATGTGCAACCGGCACTACAGGAAAGCTTGTTGCTGAAGCAACAGGTCTCAAAATTCAGTGCTTCCTCGGTGGCTCTCAGGGCGGAGATCAGCAGATTTCCGCACGCATAGCCTGTAACGAGATTGATTTGCTTCTCCTTTTCCGCGACCCGCTTAATCCCAAGCCGGGCGAGCCTAACGAAGCAACACTTCTCAGACTCTGCGATGTGCACAATATTCCCGTTGCAACCAATATTGCAACCGCTGAGGCAATTATCCACAGCCTTGAGCGTGGCGACCTCGATTGGCGCGATATCGTTAATCCGAAAAAATAACCGAATCGGTCGCCTTCTATAACCGAGCGCCTGTATTGGGGTAAGTTCGGGTTGTTTAGTTTTATACCACGGGGCGGACAGCTTGCTTTGTCCGCCCTGCAGTCATATTTTATTCATTTGCGAAAGGATACTTCAAAATGGCATTAGTGACCAAAGCTATCAAAGGTACGCAGGATTTGCTGCCTGCCGACAGCTATAAAACCCGCTATGTTGAGCAGGCGATGCTTGATATTGCAACAAAATTCGGATATAAAGAGATGCGTACTCCCGTATTCGAGCACACTGAGCTTTTCAGCCGCGGTGTTGGCGATACAACCGATGTTGTACAGAAAGAGATGTACACCTTCGATGATAAGGGAGGCCGTTCAATTACGTTGCGTCCCGAGGGTACGGCCGGTGCAATGCGTGCTTTCCTTGAGCACGGCCTTTTCAATGAGCCTCTGCCTCAAAAGGTCAGCTACCTCACTTCATGCTACCGTTACGAGAAACCTCAGGCAGGCAGACTGCGCGAATTCCACCAGTTCGGTGTTGAGTGCCTTGGCACTGCGGCTCCTGCAGCGGATGCGGAGCTTATCTCATTGGGCCACAGCATCTTCTCTTTCCTTGGTGTGAACGATCTTCAGCTTGAGATAAATTCAATCGGCTGTCCCGAATGCCGCAAAAACTATCACGCTGCTCTTCATGAGTATTTTGATTCTCACAAATCGGAGCTTTGCGGTACCTGCCTTGAAAGGCTCGGCAGAAATCCGATGCGTATACTCGATTGTAAAAGTCCCGAATGCGGTGCTGTTGCAAAGGATGCACCCAAAGTACTTGACTATATTTGCGATGAATGCGCGGCACACTTTGAAACCGTTAAAAAGCATCTTGATGCTATGAATATTCCCTACGTTGTCAACCCGACAATCGTACGCGGTCTTGATTACTACACACGTACTGTTTTTGAGTTTGTCTCTACTCAGATTGGTGCACAGGGTACTGTCTGCGGCGGCGGACGCTATGACGGACTTGCTGAGCAGCTCGGCGGTGCAAAAACTCCGTCACTCGGTTTCGCGCTGGGTATTGAGCGCCTTATGATGCTTATGCAGGCGCAAAATACCCCGATGCCCGAGGAAGAACGTCTTGACCTCTATATCGCATCGATGGGCGATGAGGCTAATGTGGTTGCAGCAAAAATTGCCGCATCCCTGCGTGAAGAGGGTATAGGTGTACAGTATGATGTGGCAGGCCGTTCTGTAAAAGCACAGATGAAATTTGCAAACAAGCTCGGTGTCCGCAACACTATTGTTATAGGCGACAGCGAGATTGAATCCGGCAAGGTTATCGTTAAGGATATGGACGGTGGCGAAAGCGTTGAGATGGAGCTTGACGGTTTTGAGGACAGCTACCAAAATTATCTCATCCAAAAGGCAGTCAGTGCACTCGCCGATACCGAAGGTGTTGACATAAGCAGTGTCAACCTTACAGACTTATTCTGATTTTTGCTCAAAGGAGTTAAATAGATATGGATTTTATGACAGGACTTAAAAGAACCAACTACTGCGGTGAGCTTCGTGCAACAGACGCAGGTAAAGAGGTTGTTGTAGCAGGTTGGGTACAGCGTCAGCGTGACCTTGGCGCTCTTATCTTTATCGATCTTCGTGACCGTACGGGTATCGTACAGCTCGCATTCGACGACAATACAGACAGAGCGATTTTTGAAAAGGCATTCACCGCAAGAAGTGAGTTTGTCCTTATGGCAAAGGGTGTTGTGCGTGAGCGTTCTTCCAAAAATACGGAAATTCCCACAGGTGAAATCGAAATTGAGGTTACAGACCTCCGTGTGCTCAATAAGAGCGAAACACCGCCCTTTGATATCGTTGCAGGTTGCCAGACTTCGGAGCTTACACGTCTCAAGCACCGTTATCTCGACCTTCGCCGTCCTGATCTTCAGTCAAACATCATTCTCCGTCACAAGATTGCCAAGGTAACCCGTGACTACTTTGACGAAAACGGTTTCATCGAAATTGAAACACCGATTCTCATCCGTTCCACACCCGAGGGCGCTCGTGACTATATCGTTCCCAGCCGTATTCACAAGGGCAGCTTCTATGCTCTTCCCCAGTCACCTCAGCTTTATAAGCAGCTTTCAATGGTTGCCGGCTTTGACAGATATATGCAGATTGCGCGTTGCTTCCGTGATGAAGATTTGCGTGCAGACAGACAGCCTGAATTTACACAGATTGACCTTGAGATGTCCTTCGTCGAAATGGACGATGTTCTTGCAATCGGTGAGGGCTATGTCAAACGTCTGTTCAAGGAAATTCTCGACGTCGATATTGAAACACCAATCGTTCGCCTGACATATAAAGATGCTATGGAGCGTTACGGTTCCGATAAGCCGGATACACGCTATGCTATGGAGCTTTACGACCTTACCGATATCGTTAAGGATTGCGGTTTCAGTGTGTTCTCAGGTGCTGTTGCCGAGGGCGGCAGTGTCAGAGGTATTACAGCTAAGGGCGCTGTTACAACTCTCACACGCAAAGAGATTGATAAGCTCACAGAGTTTGTCAAGGGTTCAGGTGCAAAGGGTCTTGCTTGGGTAAGACTCAACGAGGATGGTTCAGTTGCTTCATCCTTCGCTAAGTTTATGAGCGAAGAGGAGATGCAGGCAATCCTTGCAAAGGCTGATGCCAAGGCAGGCGACGTTGTTCTCATCATTGCAGACAGAAAGAATTCACTTGTTCTTTCAACTCTCGGTCTGCTTCGCGGTGAGGTTGCCCGCAAGCTCGACATCATCCCGAAGGATAAGTACAACTTCCTCTGGATTACAGAGTTCCCGTTCTTTGATTGGGACGAAGAGCTCGGTCAGTTTGTTGCTATGCACCATCCTTTCACTTCTCCGCTTGATGAGTGCATTCCCTACCTTGAAACAGATAAGGCAAAGGTACGTGCAAAGGCATACGACCTTGTTCTCAACGGTATTGAGCTTTCTTCAGGCTCAATCCGTATCACAAACCCTGAGCTTCAGGCACAGATTTTCTCACTCCTCGGCCTTACAGATGAGCAGGCGCACGAGAAGTTTGGCTATCTGCTTGATGCTTTCCGCTTCGGTGCACCGCCTCACGGTGGTATGGGTATCGGCCTTGACAGACTTATTATGCAGATGCTTGGCTGTGACAGTCTTCGTGATGTTATCGCTTACCCGAAGGTACAGAATGCAACAGAACCGATGACAGAGTGTCCGGCACCTGTTGACGGTGTTCAGCTTACGGATCTCGGCATAAGCGTTGTTCCTCAGGATAAATAAAATAAATTTCACTCGGAGTTAAACCATGGGTATTTTTTCAAAAATAAGCAAAGGCCTCCAGAAGACAAGGCTTTCAATGGCAGGCGCTATCGACAACGTTCTTCACGGCGTTAACGAAATAACCGACGAGATGTTTGATGACCTTGAAGAAATTCTCGTTATGGGCGATGTCGGTGTTACTACAGCAACAGAGATTATTGACAGACTGCGCGCTAAAGTTGCTAAGGAAAACCTCCGTAACGGCAATCAGGTAAGAGTTGCAATTAAGCAGATTGTGGCCGAAATTCTTGACGGCGGCGAGCAGATGGAAATGATCACTATGCCGTCAATCATTCTTGTTATAGGTGTAAACGGTGTCGGTAAAACTACCACAATCGGCAAGATGGCAGCTATGTACAAGGCACAGGGCAAAAAGGTAATTCTCGGTGCTGCCGATACTTTCCGTGCTGCGGCTATCGACCAGCTCCAGATCTGGGCTGACAGAGCAGGTGTTGATATCGTCAAACACAAAGAGGGTGCCGACCCTGCCGCTGTAGTTTTTGACACAATCAACGCAGGTAAGGCAAGAAATGCAGATATAATTATCATCGATACGGCAGGCAGACTTCACAACAAGAAGAATCTTATGGATGAGCTTGCCAAGATTTACCGTGTTATCGACCGTGAGCTTCCCTGGTCCGACCGTGAGAGCCTTCTTGTTCTCGATGCAACAACGGGTCAGAATGCCGTTAATCAGGCAAGAGAGTTCAAGAACGTTGCTGAAATTACAGGTATCGTTCTCACCAAGCTTGACGGCACAGCAAGGGGAGGCGTTGTGCTTGCAATCAAGCACGACCTCAATGTTCCCGTTAAGTTTGTCGGTGTCGGTGAGCAGATGGATGATCTTCAGCCTTTCAGCCCTGCAGCATTTGCCGAAGGTCTGTTTGATGTTGCTGAAGACCCGGAAGAGGAAAAATAAATGAAATATATAATTGCAACTCACAATATGAAAAAACGCAACGAGCTGGCCCGTATTCTCGGGACTCTCGGGGTGGATATCCTCACTGCCGAGCAGGCAGGCGTTGAGTTGACCGATGTTGAAGAAACAGGCACAACGTTTGAAGAAAATGCTCGCCTCAAGAGCCAAAGCGGCTGTAAAGAGAGCGGTATGCCCTGCATCGGTGATGATTCAGGCCTTATGGTTGATGCACTTGACGGTGCGCCCGGTGTCTATTCTGCACGCTATGCAGGCGATCACGGCAACGATCCTGCAAATATCGCGTTGCTGCTCAAAAATCTCAAGGATATTCCCGATGAGAAGCGTACTGCACGCTTTGTCTGCACAATTTGTTGCACCTATCCCGACGGCAGGGAGGTTGTAGTCAACGGCACCTGCGAGGGTAAGATAGGCTATGCACCAAAGGGTGACGGTGGATTCGGCTATGACCCTGTTTTTATGGTAGGGGATAAAAGCTTTGCGGAGCTTACAAGTGAAGAAAAAGATAAAATCAGCCACAGAGGCAATGCGCTAAAGGCACTTGCCGAGGTTTTAGCAAATAATAATTAAGGATTGATACATTTGACAGGTAAAGAAAGAGCTGCGTTCCGTGCGCAGGCAAATTCACTTGAGCCTCTTTTTCAGTTGGGCAAGGGCGGTATGTCTGATGCCGTTATAAAACAGACGGATGATGCACTGCGCGCAAGAGAAATCATAAAAGTTAAGGTTTTGCTTGAGTCAAGCCCGATCACACCCCGTCAGGCAGCAGATGAGCTTGCAGCCGCAACAGGTGCGGACGTTATTCAGGTTATTGGCGGAGTTATCGTGCTCTACCGCTACAGCCCCGAACTTCACGGCGAAAAGAAGCCGGGCGAGCAGAAGAAGCGTCCTGCCACAAAGAAAGAGGCAAAGAAGCAGGGCTATAAGGTTCATTTCGTCCGCAAACGCAGACGTACAGCAAACGACAAATGAGCAGACTTGGTATTTTTGGCGGCACGTTCAATCCGCCTCATATCGGTCATACAAGGCTTGCCGAGCATTTCTTTAACGAACTTCCGCTCGACAGGCTTCTTGTTATTCCTACGGCACAGCCGCCGCATAAGGTAAGCCCTGACCTTGCGAGCGGTGATGACAGGATGAATATGTGTATGCTCGCTTTTCCCGATGCGCTCATCAGCACTATTGAGCTTGCAAGAGGCGGTAAGAGCTACACCTATGATACGCTCACCGAGATACGTGCGCAGTATCCGGGGGATGAGCTGTTTTTTATTGTTGGCTCCGATATGCTGCTGAGCTTTAACAGATGGTATAAGCACGAGGAAATTCTTGATATGGTAACGCTTTGTGCTGCCGACAGGCAGGAGGAGGATTCGATTCTCAAAAAGTACGGTGTGCCCGATTTTTTCAACGGTAAGCGCCTTGTTGTTTCGTCGCTTCCTGCGTTTGAGGTCAGTTCTACTCAGATAAGAGAGCTTATACGAAAAGGTGAGTGCACAGACGGTTTGCTTGATCCTGCCGTGCGCGCTTATATCGACGAAAGGGGGCTTTACAAATGAACTGTATTGAAGAATACAAATCGCTGCTGAAAAGCCGACTTTCCGAATACCGCTACCATCATTCACTCTGCGTTGCAGACAGTGCTGTTAAGCTTGCCGAGCGTTACGGTGCCGATCCTCAAAAGGCACTTGTTGCAGGTTTGCTGCACGATATTACAAAAGAGGCAAGTCGAGAAGAACACTTCGAGCTTTTTGAGGTCGGCAAACTTGAGCTGACAGAGCTTGAATCAATTAACCATAAACTTTGGCACGCAATGAGCGGTGCGGTATATATCAAAGAAAAGCTGAATATAACTGATTGTGAGATGCTGGATGCCGTGCGTTATCATACAACGGCACGCGCGGGTATGTCTCTCCTCGAAAAGGTTATATATATTGCCGATTTCATATCGGCAGACAGAGTTTACGATGATGTTGACGTTGTGCGTGAGCTGGCTGAAAAAAGCATTGAAGATACAATGTTTTACACTCAACGTTACAGCATAAACGAGCTTGTTTTCAAGGGCGCTTGTATTCACCCGGACAGTGTAGCGTGCTATAACGAAATCGTGCTCAATAAATGATATTGGAGTGGTAGTATGTCTTTTAAGCAAATAAATATCCGTGACATCAGGCAGTCGGCAGTTAAGCTTATTAACGATGATTGGGCTCTTGTTACCGCTGAGGCAGACGGTGCGGTCAATTCAATGACCGTCAGTTGGGGCGGTATGGGTGAGCTCTGGGGCAAGGATGTTGTTTTTATATTCATCCGTCCGCAGAGATACACCTATGAGCTGCTCGAAAAAACAGACGTTTTCTCAATGAGCTTTTTTGATGGCGAATACAAAAAAGAGCTTACTTATTTTGGACGCAACAGCGGTAGGGACGGCGACAAATATGCCGCAACGGGTCTAAGCACACTTGAACTGGACGGTGTGCCCTGCGTTGCTCAGGCAAAGGTAAACCTGGTCCTCAAAAAGCTCGCTTTTCAGGATATCGACCCTAAAGGCTTTCTTGACGAGAGTATCGAGGGCAATTATAACGGAGATTATCACCGTGTATATATTGGTGAGATAGTAAAAACTTATATTGCTGAATAAAAAATGCCGCAATACTTGATGTATTGCGTCATTTTTTATTTGAAGTTGGATTTTACGGAGTTTGCATATTCGCGCGGTGTCATAGCACACACTCTGCTGAATGCCGTTGAAAAATACTGCGGTGAGCTGAAGCATAAATACTCCGAAATTTCGGTGAAATTCATCTTGTTTTCTCTTATGAGCTGTTTTGCACAGTCTATTTTCAAATGCAAAAAATGCTGCATAATTCCGCATCCCAGCGTTGATTTAAACAGCCTTTTGATAACAGAACCCGAAACGTTGAAACGCTTTAATACGTCCTCAAATCTGAGCGGTTTGTTGACGTTGCTTTCAAGGTAGTCGCATATTTCAAGCAGCAATACATTGCTTGCTTGTGTGTTGCCCTTAATGTCGGAGGAATGCGCTCTGATAAGGCTGATAAGCAGTAGCTCTATAGACGAGCGTATTGCTTGCTCGCAAGCGAATCTTCCGCTGTCGGATTTGTCCATTTTTGTTGTGTACGGCGATCCGAGTGGGTTCTCAAAAGCTTCGGCAGCCTCGGATACAATCAGGCCCAAAAGCATTTTTTCCTCAGCAGTGCAGGTGATTTTTTTGCCTGCAACAGAGTGAAGCTCGGGGCAGTCACAGTCAAACGATACAACAACTGCGTTTGCGGCATGTGTGCCATCGCATCTTATTTTATGAAATTCGTTTGGTCGGTGAATAAACATCTGTCCTGCTTCAAGTGCGGTTTCGGTTGCATCTGCTGTGATAAGTACACTTTTTTTGTCTGCGTACACCAGCTCCCAAAAGTTGTGGAATTCACCGGAATAGCTGAAATCTTTGGTATATTCAAAATAATGAATCGTGTAAATTCCATCTATTTTAACAGGGCAGGAGAGTAAGGTTTTTTCGTATGGCATAGCTTATATTCGCCTCCGTCTCATATTATATACTGTGTGGTTTTGATTTTCAACAGAAAAATGGTCTGAAATCATAAATATAGAGACTATAGTTATAATTAAATTTGTTTTCACTGTGCTAAAATGATAAAAAAGTATTAGACTAAAAAATGGAGTGAATGTTGATGATTAAATTCGGCACGGGTGGTTGGAGGGCCGTAATAGGCTCTGATTTTGTTGAGTCAAATATCAGACGTGTTGCGGCGGGCATACTTGCGCTTGCCCGAAAAGAGAATAAAACTCAAATGCCGATTATGATCGGTTACGACCGACGCTTCCTTTCTGTTGATGCGGCAAAGTGGGTTGCTGAGGTGCTTGCAAATGGTGGTATAGAGGTATGGTTTCTCAACCGTTCCGCTCCCACTCCTCTTGTAATGCACACGGTCAAGGATAAAGGTCTTCACTACGGAATTGAGGTAACCGCAAGCCACAACCCTGCAAGTTACAACGGAATCAAGCTTTTCACGGACGAGGGCAGGGATGCCGATGTTGAAACAACTTCAATGCTTGAGCAGATTATCGAAGAGATTGAAGAGGTGGAATACTGCGATTTTGATACTGCCGTAAAAGAAGGTAAGATTGTTTATTTGCATAATCCTTTTAATAAGTTTATTGATGATATTATTGAGCTTATTGATATGAACGCAATACGTGAAAGAGGTCCCCGCGTTCTTTTCGATACAATGCACGGTTCGGGTGCATATCCTCTGCAGGTTATTCTCCATACAGCACGCGGCACAGTTGACACAATAAACCTTAATAAGGATGCTTATTTCGGCGGCGGAATGCCTGCCCCTACCGAGCAGACTCTCGGTCATCTCAGGGATATGGTAATCAAGGGCGAGTATGATTTTGGTATTGCAATGGATGGTGACGGTGACCGTCTGGGCATTATCGACCGTACAGGCAGGTATATTGATGCAAACGAAATCCTTTGTGCACTCTATTATTACCTTATCAAATATAAAGGCTGGAAAGGTGCAGTAGTTCGCAACCTTGCCACAACCCATATGCTCGACAAAATTGCGGAGAGCTTCGGTGAGAAGTGCTACGAAGTGCCTGTAGGATTTAAGTACATTTCTTCAAAGATTGACGAGGCAGATGCTGTTTTGGGCGGTGAGTCATCCGGTGGTCTTACTGTAAGGGGACATATACACGGCAAGGATTCGGTCTATGCCGCATCACTCTTTACGGAGATGGTGTGCGTTACAGGTAAATCTCCGGCTGAGATTGCAGATGAGCTTGAGATGATTTACGGTAAGCACGTTATGGTGGAGGATAATCTCAAGTTTGCAGCAGAGAAAAAATCTGCAATAATGAAGATTATTTATGAAGATAAAGCACTGCCTGAGTTCGGTAAAGAAATTGTACGTGTTAACTATGAAGACGGCTGTAAGGTGTATTTCGGCGATGACAGTTTTGTTATTTGCCGCTTTTCCGGCACTGAGCCGCTGCTCAGAATTTTCGCAGAAAGCAGTGATGAAGAAACTGCCAAGGGCTACATAGATGCATTTAAAGCAATGCTCAGCATATAAAAAAAGACAGGTTTGTTTTAACAAACCTGTCTTTTTGCGTGTTAGGTTTCGAGCGAAAACTCCTGTATAGCTTCGTTGTTGTTAATAAGCTCGAGCACTGTTTTCATAGATGCTTTTTTCTTTGTTCTTACCGTCAGCTCGGCTTTGGTGATTCCGTTGTCCTGCTTTTTGAAGCGTATACCCGTAACAAGTATGCCTGCCTTGGTAAGTTCATCCGTTATCTGATCAAGACCCTGCGAGCCTTCGCTGACCTTTATTGTGATGATGTTTGTTTCCATATTCTCAGAGAACGGCATAAATCTGTGAAGCAGAAGCTGGATGACTATCATACCGGCTGTGCAGGAGATACCTATTGTGTACATACCTGCACCGAGTGCCATGCCGATACCTGCTGTTGCCCAGATACCTGCCGCTGTTGTGAGACCCTTGATTGAGCCTCCACGCACAAAAATAACACCGGCACCAAGGAACGAAATACCCGTAACGATATTTGATGCAATTCGTGAGCCGTCTGCATCAACGTTCTGCGCAACCAGATCGAAAAATCCGTATTTTGAAACGATCATCATCAGCGCTGCACCGAGCGCAAGGATGACGTGTGTTCGTATACCTGCTTCTTTTTGTCTGAAGCTTCGCTCAACACCGATAATACAGCCGCATACGCAGGCTATCAGCAGACGCACAAGCAGCTCCCACTGGCCGAGCGTAGCCTGAAGAAAATCTTGCCAATCCATTGTGTTTCCTCCCTTATTTACTTTAATTCTAAAACAAAATTATACTACTTGTTGCTTTGTTTGTCAAGTAAAACTACTGTACATACATCGACCAATTTCTGCAATTTGCACACGGCTGCTGCCGAGGAATGATATTATAAAGCCTGCGACAATAGCTGTGTAAAGATCCTGCTCAGGACCTGCACCCGATGCAAGCGCAAGTACGATCGACAGCGGCAGAGCAATTATCGCAACGATAACGCCTGCAGTAAGGTCTTTTATAAGCTGCTGCTTTGAGGAGCCTTTAAGACTCGAAAAAAAGTTTTGGTTTTAAGCCTTTCATTTTTTACCTCTCTTGTTTTTATCACAGTTACAGATTATATTATCTTTTTTCTGCCGTCTTCAAGCAGCTTTTTTACACATTTTCAAATTATATGTTTTAATCATTACCAACAAATTGTAAAAATATTTTTTGAGCATTTGCGAATTTCGCAGTGGTCGGTGTCCTCGACGACGCGAGGCAATTTTATCAATGATACACTTGACAATATCGAATATCGACATTATAATAAAACTGTAAATGCCGATATTCGATATAAGGCGGTGGATATATGCCGAGATTAAAATTTCAAACTTTGACCGAGCAGATGTTTTATATTCTGCTATGTCTTAAAGAGGAATGCTGCGGAATTGATATTATGGATAAGGTTTCGCAGATAACCAATGGCAGAGTAAAGGTCGGTTCGGGTACACTTTACAATCTGCTTGAACAATTTCTTGATTCCGATATGATTCGTGAAACCAAATCAGAGGGCAGACGTCGCAGCTATGTTTTAACTTCAAAGGGCAGAGAAGTACTCGAAACCGAATATAAACGCCTTTGCACACAGGCAGAGGATTACCGCAATCTGTTTATGTAAAAGGGGGTAAGGTTATGTATAAAGCTAAAGAACACAAATCCTTTCGTGAAACACTTCATTATTATGACTATACAGCCATTCAGGAATATCTGGAGGTAAAAGCTCTTGAGGGTTGGCGACTCGTCAGAAGACCTTCCTCAGGTGCGTGGGAATTTGAAAGTATTGAGCCACAGAAGCTTCACTATGCAATAACATATTTGCCGAAGTATTCCAATGAAGACGAGTTTCTGCTTTCAGACAGCAAAAATGAATATCTTGAGCTTTGCGCAGAGCAAGGCTGGCAGTTTGCCTGTGCATATAAAGATATGCTTATATTTTATAGTGAAGAAGATAATCCTATACCGTTTCAGACTGACCCTGAGGTTGAGCTTGCATCTATACATAAATCTGTTATGAAACGTATCGTACCCGGTGTAGTCATATCTTTTGTTGTGGCGGTAATCTCTGTTATAAGTTTGTTTTTATCAGTTGTAAACGATTTATTGATTTGTGCTTTTCTTGTGGTTTCAGTGGTTATTATTATGGAATTCTTTTCCTATCTTCGTTGGCACAAAAAGGCACTTGCTGCAGCTTCCGTGGGCGAATTCAGCAAAAGCGGAGCGGGCGGAAAAGCAGTCATTGTTTTGTCGGTCATATTTACTGCCGTTGCGGCTTTGATATGTATTTATAAATCAGTAAAACTGCAGAACTGGGAACAGCTTGCGATATTTGGAATAGGCAGTGTTTATGTGCCTGGTCATATCTTACTTGATAAATTCAAAAAGAAGCTTTCAACCGACCGGCAGAAACGTTTAACTACTCTTCTCGGTATATTGCTTTATATTGCTTCAGTGGCATTCGTATATTTTATTGCTAAAACGTTATAACAAAATACAGGGCAGGCTCCGAGGAGCTTGCCCTGTATTTTGTTTTATTATCTTATTTGTAAAGCGGACCGTATGTCTCGCAAGCTCTGAAATCAGCGCCCTCGAGATCCTTAGTGCCGAATGCACCCCAACAAGCGGGACGGAAGATCTTCTCTTCCGGTACGTTGTGGAGAGCAACGGGGATGCGGAGCATTGAGCAGAGTGTGATGATGTCAGCGCCGATGTGACCGTAGCTGATTGCGCCGTGGTTTGCGCCCCAGTTGTTCATAAGGTCATATGCTGACTTGAACGGTCCTTCGCCGTTGCAACGGGGAGCGAACCATGTGCAGGGCCATGTATAGTCTGTTCTCTTCCAGATTGTGTCGGAAACTTCGTCGGGCAGTGCAACTGTCCAGCCTTCAGCAATCTGAACAACAGGGCCGAGACCCTTGACAAGGTTGAGACGGATCATTGTAGCAGGCATCTCACTCTTTGTAAGGAAACGTGAGGAGTAACCTGCGCCGCGGAAGTAGCCGTTGTCAGCAGGGCACCACTCAGTAGCCTTGTTGCAAGCGTCTGCATCAGCCTGAGTCATTTCGTACCAGGGCTTGATAACTGCGTTGCCGTCAGCATCCTTAACCTCACCGCAAGCATCAAGGCAGCAAGCACCGGAGTTGATGAGGTGGATAAAGCCGTCAGCATCCTTTGCGTGACCCTCAAGGTCGTAGTCTGTAACGCGCTTAACAGCATCTGTTGACCAGTATGTACGAACGTCAGCAAACATCTGAGCTCTGTTTGTAAGTAACTTCATAAAGAGCATGGAGATACCGTTGAGAACGTCATTTTCTGTAGCGAGGATATAGGGCTCTCTGATACCTTCCCAGTCGAAGGATGTGTTGAGCATTGCTTCTGCAAAGTCAGCATTGGGGTAGAAGTCCGTCCACTGTCTCTGTCCCTGGAAACCTGCTGCAATAGCGTTGTGACCAACCATTTCTTCTTCGCAGCCTGCAGGGAGAGTGTCGTTGCCGTTCATAAGGTCCTTGATGATAACCATCATCTTAACAACGAATTCCCAATCCTTTTCTTTCTGCTCGTCGCTCTTGCGTACAAATTCGGGGTTCTTGTCGAATCCTTCCTTGCAGTTTTCTTTTGTCCACTTGAGGGCCTTCTGGAACTCTTCTTCGTTGTAGATGCCCTCTGTCATTCGTCTGATGATTTCTACCTCGTCAACAGACTCAACGCGAAGGCCAAGGTACTCCTCAAGGAAGTTGGGGTCGATTGATGAGCCTGCAATACCCATGCAGATAGAACCGATCTGGAGGTAGCTCTTACCCTTCATTGTTGCAACAGCAACTGCGGAGCGAGCAAAGCGGAGGAGCTTCTCTTCAACGTCTGCGGGAATGTTTTCGGATTCGTTAGCTTCCTGAACATCGTGACCGTAGATGCCGAATGCGGGCAGACCCTTCTGTGCGTGTGCAGCAAGAACGGATGCAAGGTAAACAGCACCGGGACGCTCAGTAGCGTTGAAGCCCCATACACCCTTGATTGTTGAGGGATCCATATCCATAGTCTCTGAGCCGTAGCACCAGCAGGGTGTAACGGAAAGAGTAATCATAACGCCCTCTTTCTTAAACTTTTCTGCACATGCAGCAGCTTCTGCTACACGGCCGATTGTTGTGTCAGCGATAACAACCTTAACGGGCTCACCGTTTGAGTATTTGAGGTTTTCTTCAAAGAGTTTCTTTGCAGCTTTTGCCATACCCATTGTCTGGTCTTCAAGGCCTTCTCTTACCTTGAGAGGTCCTCTTCTGCCATCAATAACGGGGCGGATACCGATTACAGGATAATCGCCGATAAATCTGTTCTTTGCCATTGTGATTTCGTCCTTTCTTATGTAGATAAATTTATTTGTTTATTAAATACGAAAAAATCGTATTGTTTACTTTGTTGCTTCGAGGTAGCGGTTGTAAGCCTCAGCCCATTCTGCTGTGTCTATGGGTGTGTATTTTGTAACGTTTTCACTTTCTGCAATAATTCGTCTTGCGTCTGCAATAGATTCAATGTCGCCGCTTGCGAGCAGCTGTACCGCGATGTTACCAAGCACTGTTGCCTCAATCGGGCCGGCAACAACTTCTCTGTCGCAGGAGTTAGCCGTGAGCTGGCAGAGCAGGGTATCCTTAGTGCCGCCGCCTATTACGTGAATAACCTCGTAATCTCTCTCGGTGCATTCGCAAAGCTTTTCAAACGTTTGTCTGTATTTCATTGCAAGGCTCTCGTAAATACAGCGCATTATTTCGCCGACGGTTTCGGGCACGTGCTGGTTCGTCTTACGGCAGTATTCTCTGATTCGCTCAGGGATATTGCCGTGAGGTACAAATTCGGGAGCATCAGGGTCGATGAAGCAGGTAAATGGCTTTGCTGCAAGAGCTTCACGCTCGAGGTCAGCGTAGCTGTACTGTACACCGTCACGTGCAAACTGGCGTCTGCTCTCCTGAATCAGCCACAAGCCGATAATGTTTTTCAGGAATCCGGTTGATTCGCCGTAGCCGCCTTCGTTAGTAACGTTTGTTTCAAAAGCCTTGTCGTTTACGATTGGTTCAGCAAGTTCTGTGCCGAAAAGTGACCACGTGCCCGAGCTAATGAACGCAAACTGCTTTTCAGGGCAGGGGACAGCCGTGATGGCTGACTGTGTATCGTGACCGCACACGGAAATAACCTTGATTTTATCAAGGCCGCATTCCTCACAAACGTTGTCCGAAAGCTCGCCGAGCACCGTGCCGCTCTTTACAATGTCACACATAATATTCTGCGGAATACCGAGCTTTTCAAAAATTTCGCCACTCCAGCTCTTTGTTTTGATATCGATGAGCTGTGAGGTGGTGGCAATTGAGTATTCGGTTGTTTTTTTGCCCGTAAGCATATAACCGAAAAGGTCGGGCATAAACAGAAGCTTATCCGTGCGCTCAAGTATATGCGGGCGATTTTTTGCAAGTGACAGAAGCTGGAAAACTGTGTTAAGCTCCATAAACTGGATGCCTGTCATCTCATACATCTTTTTGAGCGAAATAATTTCATCTGCCTGCTCAATCATACCCTTTGTGCGAAGGTCGCGGTAGTGTATCGGGTTTTCAAGCAGCTGACCGTATTTGTCAATGAGACCGAAATCAACACCCCAGGTGTCGATACCGATTGAAGATATCTCGCCGCAGCTTTTTGCTTTGATAAGACCCTGCTTGATTTCGTGGAAAAGCCTGAGCACGTCCCAGAAGGTTGTGCCGTTGACATTTACGGGGTCGTTTGAGAAACGGTGAATTTCTTCAAGCGTAATCTTTTTGCCGTCAAAACTGCCGACAATAACTCGTCCGCTTGAGGCACCGAAGTCGATGGCAAGTACTTTTTTCATCAGATTACAACACCTTTTTTGAGGATAATGTTAGCGTAGATTGCTGTTTCGCCCGTTGCAACAACAGCGTAAGCTTTCTTTGCTCTCTCATAGAATTCAAAACGCTCTACAAGCTCAAAGCTCTTTTCGCCCTCGTTAGCTGTTACAATGTTCTTGTAATCAGCCCAGATAGGCGGCTGATTTGCTGCATCGCCGTTATCCATAAGTGCAACGGGACTTTCGACGTATGTGTCCAAAGGCATGAGCTTGAGCACTGCATCGAGAATTTCGGGCACACCGTGTCCGTCAAGTCTTACGAGACGCTGTGCAACCGAAGCTGCGGGGAAGTTGCCGTCACCGATGACGATTTCGTCACCGTGTCCCATTTCCATAAGGATCTTGAGAAGTTCGGGTGAAATGATGGGTGAAATGTTTTTAAGCATATTTTTAAACCTCCATGGTTAATTAAACGGAATAAAGTGCGTACATATCTGCGTACATACCGTTTTTGTTTATGAGTTCATCGTGGCTGCCCTGTTCTGCAATGCCGTTTTCGGTAAGTACAAGTATATGGTCTGCGTTGCGGATTGTTGTAAGGCGGTGTGCTATGGTCAGCGTTGTTCTGCCCTTTGCAAGCCTCTCAAGTGATTGCTGTACAAGCCTTTCACTTTCGTTATCCAGTGCGCTTGTTGCCTCGTCCAGAATTAATATTTCGGGATTTTTGAGGAATACGCGCGCAATTGAGATTCTCTGCTTCTGTCCGCCGGAAAGCTTAACTCCTCTTTCACCGACGTATGTGTCGTAACCGTCAGGCAGCTGAGTGATAAATTCGTGTGCGCCGGCATCCTTTGCAGCTGTGATTATATCTTCGTCGCTTGCGCCGGGTCTGCCGTAGGCAATGTTCTCCTTAACAGTGCCCGAGAACATATATACGTCCTGCTGAACAACGCCGATGTGTGAACGCAGTGACCTGAGTGTAAAATCGCGTATGTCCTTGCCGTCAATTGTTACGTTACCTTCGTTAACCTCGTAAAAACGTGGGATAAGGTTGCAGAGCGTAGTTTTTCCACCGCCGGAAGGTCCGACTACCGCAACGCTTTCACCTGCCTTGACGGTGAAGTTTATGCCGCTGAGTACGTTTGTGTCCGTGCCCTTGTATGCGAAGCTGACGTTGTTGAATGCTATCTCACCTTCAACATCGCTGAGCTCTGTCGCGTTTTCGCTATCTTTGATTTCACTCAGCTCCGATACGACTTCGTCAAATCTCTCAATACCCGTCATACCTCTTGAAAACTGCTCGCTGAATTCAACAATCCTGCGTATTGTGCCCATAAGCGTTGAAACCATAAGCGTGTATGCGGTGAGGTCTGCAGCTGTGATTCTGCCTGCACTGATGAAAAATGCGCCACCTGCAATAACAAGGATGTACATTATACCGTCAAAGAGCCGGACTGTTGTGTGAAAACGTGCCATATACTTGTATGACAGCTTCTTGATTTTGAGAAAAAGGCTTGAGCCTTTGTCGAATTTTTCTTTTTCTATCGGCTCATTAGCATACGACTGCACAACTCTTATTCCAAGCAGACTGTCTTCGGTTATGGCATTTATTTCGCCTATCTGATGGCGAGAATCCTTGAAGGTCTGGCGCATCTTCGTTCGGTTACGCTTTGTGAGGAAAAGGATGAGCGGGAACATCGCAAAAATAAGAAGTGTGAACCAGATATCCATTTTTGCAAAAATTATGAAGCAACCTATTATTTTGATTACTGCAATCAGAACTTCCTCGGGCATATGGTGAGCAAATTCGGTAACGTCGAAAAGGTCGCTTGTAAGTCTGGACATAAGCTGTCCGACTTTTGTGTTGTCATAGAATGAGAAAGAAAGCCCTTGAAGGTGAGAGAACAAATCATTTCTCATCTCAGTTTCAATTTTTGAGCCCATTACGTGACCGCCGCAGGCCATATAGTAGTTAGCGGCTGCATCGACAACGCGCAGGAATATGTAAAACAGTGCAACCTGAAGAATTAACGTTACGGTGAGGTCTGCAGGGTTATTCATTGCCGTGTCGGTTATCATACGCACAATCAACGGCAGCGCAAGCTCGCACACTGTTGTAAGTGAAGCGCAGAAAAGATCCAGCGTAATCTCGCCCTTATGTTTTGAAAGGTAGGGTAGAAACGTTTTGAATAATCGTAAGTTCTTTTTTCTGTTTTCCGATCGTTTGCTTGATTTCATTTGAATCACACTTCTGTTTGTAGTATAGGTTATGGATACGTATATTATAATTAATAATTAGAACTTTGCAAATAGTTTTTTATTAAATTATTGATATTTTTAATAAATTAATATAGAATGAAGCTGTAAGTAATACGAAAGGATAGTTTAATTATGAAAATCCTTATTTCTCCGTCAATTCTCGCTTCGGATTTTTCCAGGCTCGGTGAAGAATCGCAGCGTATGCAGGCAGCAGGTGCGGATTGGCTTCATATCGACGTTATGGACGGACACTTTGTGCCGAATATCACGCTCGGCGCACCGATTGTAAAATCACTCCGTAATAGGTGCGAGCTTGTTTTTGATGTTCATCTTATGATCAGCGAGCCGCTTAAGTACGTTGCTGATTTTGCAGCAGCAGGTGCGGATATCATTACGTTCCACGCAGAGTGTGATAATGATGTAAATGAGGTTATTGATAAAATTCATTCTCTTGGCTGTAAGGCAGGTCTTGCCCTCAAACCGGGCACGGATGCTGTCTCGGTGCTTCCTTACCTCAAAAAGCTCGAAATGGTGCTTGTTATGACTGTTGAGCCCGGCTTTGGCGGGCAGTCATTTATGCACGAAACTATGCCGAAGCTCAAGCAAATCCGTGAAGTGTGTAAAGCAGAAAACCTTGACGTTTATCTTCAAGTTGATGGAGGAATTGCTGAAAAAACAGTTTCCGTTGCTGCAGAAAACGGTGCCGATGTTTTTGTAGCAGGCAGTGCAGTGTTCGGTTCGGATGACCCCAAAACTGCGATTTCGATGCTCAGAGAACTTGCAAGTAAGTATTATTTTTGAAAAAATATTAGTTTTAACTTTTTTTCACCCTGTGAATATTCAGCTGAATATTCACAGGGTGTTTTTATGTCAAAAACAGAATTAAAAATGCCGTGCAAGTAAAAAACTTGTCAAATAAATCTGATATAATTCTTTTAAAGAATGAAAAATGCGACTTTTTCACATTTTCCACAGAGTTTTTCACATTTGTAAACACTGTAACTTTACATAATTTTCTTGATTTTTTCTGCTGTTGAGCAAATTTCTTATGCATAATGGTAATAAATATTCGCTTTTTGCTGTATATTTCATTTTTGACTATACAGAATCATCCAACCATTGTTACATTTAGGATATTTTGTTAAAAAACAGTAAGAATTTTCAATAATTTTGGTTAGTTTGCAGTGTTTGAAAAAAGTCAATAGCTTTAAAAAATTTATTTTTTTAAGCTATTACGTAAAGTATAAAGCTTTACATAACAGTCTGTTGGTTTTTCAATATTTTGTTGATATACGGGTTAATATAACAAAATAATGCGGTGTAAAATCTATGACTTTACACCGCACTGTGTTATTTATCTCAAAAAACAGCCTTATCTATGGGCATTGTGGCGTATGCGTTCAATTCTGTACCCGCTTTTTTGCCCGAAACGTACTCGTAATAGCCCTGTGCGCCTACCATTGCGGCATTGTCTCCGCAGAGGAAAAGCTCGGGGTAATAAAGCTCAAGTCCGTTTTTGTTGCAGATATCTTCCATTTCTCTTCTGAGCACTGAGTTTGCCGATACACCGCCGGCAAGTACGATTTTTTTCTGTCCCGTAAGTTCAGCGGCTTTGAGCGTGTTTTCTGTCAGACATCTTACAACGGCTGATATATACGATGCTCCGAAATCGGCAATGTCGATTTTTTCACCCTTTTGTGTTGCGTTATGTATTGTGTTTACCGCGGCTGTTTTTAGTCCCGAAAAACTGAAACTTAATTCACTGCCCTGTACCTTGGGCTTGGGGAATGCGTACGCTTTCGGGTTGCCGTCTTTAGCTGCACGGTCAAGGTTGAGACCGCCGGGGTATGGCAGGCCGAGCGCTCTTGCTGCTTTATCCATACACTCACCTGCGGCATCATCCATTGTTTGTCCGATTATTTCAAAATCCGTATAGCTCTTGACATTGACTATGTGGCTGTGGCCGCCTGAAACAACAAGTGAGAGAAAGGGCGGCTCAAGCTCTGTGTGGCTGATATAGTTTGCCGCAATGTGTGAGCGCAGGTGATGCACGGGCACAAGCGGCTTTCCGCTTGAAAGCGAAAGCCCCTTTGCAAAGTTAACACCTACAAGCAGAGCACCAATCAGCCCCGGTGCATATGTTACCGCTATGGCTTCAATATCGTTCATTGTGCATTCGGCCTTTTCGAGTGCCTGTGCCACAACACCGCTTATTGCTTCAACGTGCATTCTCGAGGCAATTTCCGGCACTACACCGCCGTATACAATGTGTGCATCAACCTGAGATGCTATGATGCTTGATAGAATTTTTCTGCCGTCCTCAACAACCGCTGCCGCAGTTTCGTCGCAGGAGGATTCAATTGCGAGTATTTTCATCTTGACTTATCCCTTTTTAAAATATTTAGTCATCAAAAATGCATCTTCTGTCGGCTTTTCATAGAAGTTCTTGCGTTTTCCTACTTTTTTGTATCCGCATTTCTCATACAGCGAAATTGCCGCCGTATTGCTGACTCTGACTTCAAGCGTGATACTTTCGCATTCACGTGCTGTTGCGCCGTTTTCGGCTGATTTGAGCAGCATTTCGCCGATTCCGAAACGTCTGTATTTTAGGTCAACCGCAATGTTGGTTACGTCAGCTTCACCGCATATCTCATTCACGCCGATATAGCCTGTAACTTCATCTCCGAGTAGCGATGTGAGAAAATGAGCGTTGACGTATTCAAGCTCCTCCTCAAACGAGCTTTCAGACCACGGCATGGAGAAGGTATCCCTTTCAATCCGTGCTATTTCCGCTATGTGTTTTTTCTCCATAGCGGTTATAACTGTGTTTTGCTTTATTATGGTCGCAAGCAGGGCAGGCAACGCATCGTTAATCTGCTCTGCACAAAGGTCGTATACCTCCTGAATGCCGCCGTATGGGTCGGCAATGCCGTTTCCTGCAACAAAAAGCCTGCGCTCATCCAGATACGGGGCGAGTGCCTGTGCGTGTGAAGCGGTCATACACACAAAAATCGAATCTGCAAGCATATATTCACTGATTCTGCGTGAACGGTGTGAGGAGATGTCAACTCCGTATTTCTGTGCGGCGATAAGCGATTTTTCGCTCACCTCATCGCCGGGATACGCAGCGAGTCCTGCACTTGTTACGCTGATTGAGTCAATACCTCTTTCGGATAGAAGTTTCTTCATCAGGCCCTCTGCAAGCGGACTTCTGCAGGTGTTGCCTGTGCAAACAAAAACAATATTCATCATGTCTTATTTCAGCTCTTCGTTGTAAACGGCTCTTTCACCGCCCGTAAATTTAGGTCTTGTACGCGCAGCTATAATGAGTGCGTTGCCTATGTGCTTTGTTTTCAGTCTCATCGGGACGGCAACGTTTTTCAGGTGCATACCGATAAGTACACCGCCGATGTCAAGGCCTGCGTGTGCCTTGAGGCCTTCAACTGCAACAGGGCTTTCAAGTGCTGCATAGAGAGCGGTTGCAAATGAGCCGCCCGCCTTGGGCTGAGGCACTGCATTGACCTGCTCAAGGTTATATTTTTCCATTGCGGCTTCTTCAATGATTATTGCACGGTTAATGTGTTCACAGCACTGAGCGGCAAGGTAAATGCCGTGCTCACGTGCAACGGGCAAAATGCCGTCAAGCACGGCTTTGCCTACTTCGGGGCCTGAATGTGATCCGAGGTCATAGCCCTGGATTTCACTTGTGGAGCAGCCTACAACCATTACCTGACCGGCTTTGATTCCCGAGCGTTCAATAAGCTCAACCGCTGCTTCGTGTGCCTGTTTTGTAATTTCTTTAAGTTCCATTATTTATCTCATCTTTCGGGGTTTAATTTTTTATCCTTTAGCATCGTACCAGGTTTTGCCGCTGTTTACGTCAGCAAGCATACTTACCTTCATATCAACTGCATTTTCCATCTCTTCCTTGAGCAGAGCCGAAACCCTGTCCTTCTCTGCTTCGGGTGCTTCTATAATCAGTTCGTCGTGCACCTGCATTATAAGCTTTGCCTTGAGTTTTTCTGCCTTGAGTCTGCCGTATACGCGCACCATAGCAATTTTGATTATGTCTGCTGCTGTGCCCTGAATCGGCATATTGCGAGCCACACGTTCACCGAAGGCTCTGAGCATACCGTTGCCGGATGTAAGCTCAGGCAGATATCTGCGGCGGTTGAACAGCGTTTTCACGTAGCCCGTTTCCTTGGCTTGCTCAACAATTTTTTCCATATAGCCGTTAACACCCGCGTAGTGTTTCAGGTAGCCTTTAATGTATGCATCTGCCTCTGCACGTGTTACGCCGATATTCTGTGCAAGTGAGAATGCACCAATGCCGTAAACAATGCCGAAGTTTACAGCCTTTGCACGGCTTCTCATAAGCGGAGTTACCATCTGAAGCGGCATATTGAATACCTGCGAAGCCGTGATAGCGTGAATATCATCACCGCTGTTGAAGCCTGCAATCATCTCACTGTCGTCAGCAATGTGTGCGAGCACTCTCAGCTCAATCTGCGAGTAGTCGGCATCAACAAGCACACAGCCGTTTCGTGCTTTGAAAAACTTTCTCATTTCTCTGCCGAGCTCACTTCTTACGGGAATGTTCTGCAGGTTAGGCTCTGCTGAGGATATTCTGCCCGTCCTTGTTTCAGTCTGGTTGAGTGTTGTGTGTATTCTGCCGTCAGCAGCTATTGATTTTATAAGCCCTTCGCAGTAGGTTGATTTAAGCTTTGCCCACGTGCGGTACTGAAGTATTTTTGCAACAATCGGGTAGTCAGGAGCAAGCTTTTCAAGTATATCTGCATTGGTTGACCAGCCGCTCTTTGTCTTTTTGCCTTTTGGGAGAGCCAGTTTTTCAAACAGTGCTTCTCCAAGCTGTTTTGGAGAGTTGAGGTTAAATTCGCAGCCTGCTTCCTCATATATTTCCTTTGTTATTTTGTTTATGTCTTCTTCAAGTGATTTTCCGAATTCGGTTATGCCGTTGCGGTCAACCTCAAAGCCGGTCAGCTCCATATCGGCAAGCACTTGTGCAAGAGGAATCTCAGTTTCGGCAAGAAGCTGTGTCTGTCCGTTTTCCTTGAGCTTTTCAGTCAGCTTTTCCTGTAAGCCGGGCAGCAGCCATGCCGCAACAGCCGCACTGCCTTCGTCCTCATCCTGCGGCAGGGCAACGCCGTATTCGAGCGCGAGCCTGTCAGCCGAGTAGCTGTTGGAAGATGGGTTGAGGATGTAGCCTGCAAGTTTGGTGTCAAACGTTACGCTTTCAAGCTGAATACCGCTTGATATTGCAAACGAGTAAGCCGACTTGCAGTCGTTTGTTATTTTTTCAATGCTTTCGTCTTCAAACAGCTCTTCAATAAAGCTCATAAAGCAGAAGTTGAGAGCGTTGAGGTGTATAACCTCATTGTCAACGCGCATATAGATATCCGATATCTCATCAGCTGTTCCGTCGAGTGTGAAATATGCCTTGCTGCAAGCTTTAATGTTCTGTATGAGTGTGCTCACGTTGTCGCATTCAATACAGCGGAATTTTTCCTGCGGCTTTGCGGTTTCGGCTGCCGGCGCTACCTTAGGGTCAAGGTGAAGCCTTTCAATCATACTGAACATTTCAAGCTCAGTGAGAGTTTTTACGGATTCAAAAGCATCGGGTTCACCCTTGATGTATAAGGCGTAGTCGGTGTCAATCGGTGCTTCGCGGCTGATTGTGCCGAGTGTGCGGCTGAGGTATGCCATATCTTTACCGTCGGCAAGCTTTTTTCTGACAGAATCTTTTATGTCAATAGTGTCTATTTCACTGTAGATTTTATCAATGCTTTCAAAGCGGGCTATAAGGTCACCGGCTGTTTTTTCGCCAATGCCCGCAACGCCCGGTATATTATCGGAGCTGTCACCCATAAGTGCCTTAACGTCGATAAGCTGAGTCGGCGTCACACCGTATTTTTCAAATACAGTTGCCTCGTCATAACGGATCGTCTGCGGTCTGCCCATTTTTGTTGCGGTCAGCAGTACGGTTACCTTTTTGTCAACAAGTTGTAGGCTGTCGCGGTCGCCCGTGGCTATGAAGCATTCGTCGCTGTCCTTGCAGGCGGAAGCGAGTGTACCGAGGATATCATCCGCTTCCCAGCCCTCGCGCTCAAGCAGCTTATAACCGAGCGATTTTAGCAGTGCCTTAAGGGTGGGCATCTGTTCGGCAAGCTCGGGGGGCATACCTTTGCGCTGCGCTTTGTATCCGTCATACATCTTGTGGCGGAATGTTGGTGCTTTAACGTCGAATGCTATTGCAACAGCATCAGGCTTCACTTCTTCGGTCAGCCTGAGCAGAATCGTCATAAAGCCGTATATGCCGTTTGTGAATTTGCCGTCCTTTGTGCTCAGCAGTTTAATTCCGTAAAAAGCACGGTTGAGTATGCTGTTGCCGTCAATAACCATCAGCCTCATTATGCTTTTCTCCTCTCATTTGACTTGAAGATTCAGTTATGTTAAAATACCTGTCGGTGATTTGATTTGCAGATTAAAAATGTTGTGTGGAAAGGCTGTGCGGCGCTTGCACCTATGGCAGGTGTTGCAGACAGAGCCTTCCGTGAAATATGCTGTCAGTTCGGTGCGGGCTACACCGTTACCGAAATGGTCAGTGCAAAGGGTCTTTGCATGTGTGACCGCAAGTCGCAGTCGCTTCTGAAAATATCGGAGGTTGAGCGGCCTGCAGCGGCACAGCTCTTCGGTGATGATCCGAGGTTTATGGCTGAAGCGGCGATTAAAACGCTTAGCTTTAATCCGGAAATAATTGATATCAATATGGGTTGTCCTGCTCCTAAAATTGCAGGTAACGGTGGCGGTTCCGCGCTGATGAAGCAGCCTGAGCTTGCCGAAAAAATTGTTGAAGCGGTGGTTAAAACCGTCGATATTCCCGTTACCGTCAAGATGCGTATCGGTTGGGATGACGAAAATATCAACTGTGTTGAGCTTGCAAAGCGTTGCGAAAACGCAGGTGCGCAAGCACTCACCGTGCACGGCAGAACAAAGGTGCAGATGTATTCTCCGCCGGTGCGACCCGTGTATATCTCGGCTGTGAGGGAGGCCGTCGGAATTCCTGTTATAGCAAACGGCGATGTTACCGACGGTGTATCTGCAAAAAAGCTGCTGGATGCAACGGGCTGTGAGGCGGTAATGGTCGGAAGGGGAGCACTCGGAAGACCGTGGGCGTTTGAGCAGATAAATGCATACCTCGAAAGGGGCGAGATTCTGCCGGAGCCTCCGGTGGATAAGCGTATGGAGGTTATGCTCCGTCATATTGAACTGCTGTGTGAATATAAGGGTGAAAAGGTTGGTATGCTTGAAGCGCGCAAGCACGCTGCGTGGTATATGAAGGGCATACGCGGTGCGGCGGCACTACGCCGCGAAATATGCGAGCTTCAGACAATTGATGACATTAAAATAATCGCAGAAAAGGTAATTTCAACGGCTGAGTGACCAGCCGTTGATTTTTTATTATTATTCTTCGCTTGAGTCAGTGCTTTCTTCTTTTTCTTCAGTTCCAAGAATCTTTTCAGCACGCTTTTGGGCAAGTGTGCGCATGTTCTCGTCTGCTGCGGATTTCTTGCTCTTTTTGGGTGTAGGTTCGGGGAAAAAATCGACACCTTCGATGGGTTTCGGATTTTTTATTCTCTTTGCAAGCATAGTAATAAGTACTGCAAGGAAGCACATTGCAACGGCAAACGAAAGCACCTGCGAAACGCGCAGTGTGGTATCGCCGATGTAAAGGCTGTCCGTGCGGAAGCCTTCTATTATAGATCGGCCAATGCCGTAAAGCACACCGTATGTGAGGAAGAGCTGTCCGCTGAATTTACGGAATTTCTTATACATTATGAGCAGTATAAGAAAACTGCCTGCACACCAGAGCGATTCATACAGGAAGGTAGGATGAACGGGTAGATAGGGGTCAACCGTCATACCGAGCGATTCAAGCTGAGTACGGTGGTCGAGGAGATACAGGGTCGTTTTTTCGCTTATCATACCCCAGGGCATGGTTGTGTTTGTGCCGAAAGCTTCCTGGTTTGCAAAGTTGCCCCAACGGCCGATACCCTGACCGATAAGAAGGCTCATACCTGCACAGTCAAGCAGGTTGAAAAAGTTGAGCTTGTTGAAACGGCAGGTGATAAAGGCTGCAATAATACCGCCTATGATACCGCCGTAGATTGCAAGGCCTCCGTTCCATATCTGAACAATCTCATCGGGATGAGCGGAGTAATAATCCCAGCGGAATATTACGTAATAAAGTCTTGCGCCGATAATAGCGGCAAATGTACCGAAGATGAGCACATCAATCATTTTGTCAAGGCTCATCTTCCACTTGTAAGCCATTCTGCCACCCCAGAGTACAGCAAGCAGGAAACCGAAAGCGATGATTGCGCCGTACCAGCGAATAGTGATTTCGTGGCCGAAAATTTCAAAGTTTGCAAGTATAGAGCTTACTTCAAATCCTTTTTCAAAGGCTGAAAAATATACTGTGGTAGAATCCATAACTTTTCACATCCTGTTAAGGTTTATTCAATGGGTTTAATAACCGAAAGTGCCGCGTATTCTTCGCGCATTGTGCTGTCAAGCACTTCACGGACATCGTCAAGCGTTATTGTGCGGTAGATTTCTATATCGTCAAATACACCTGTGCCGTCAAAATGAGCACCAACCAGGTCGTTTGCAACCTCGTCAATATCGTTGAAGCTCATAACGGCTCTGCCGTAAAGTTTGCGTCGTGTGCGCTCGAACGCTTCTTTTTCGATTCCTTCGGTGCGGAGCTTAGAGATATATGCGTTGATCTGTTTTGCAACCTCATCCGGGTTTTTGCTTTCACCGCTGAAAATTGTTGCAGCATATCCGAAGCCCGTAAACTGCTCAAAGCCGAAGCTGGTGTTGATAAGCCCTTGCTCGAGAAGGCTGTTGTAAAGCTCTGAGGTGGTGCCGGCAAGCATCTCAAGCAGGATTGATGCGGCAATCCTCTGCTTGAGGCTGCGTTTTGGCAGACCGTAATTTTCTTTGTAGCCGAATGAGAAAATAGGAGCGGCAACAGAAAGCTTTTCTTCGATATAATTCTGCACGATGCTTTCGGGCTCGTCGTGCGGCTTTCTTTCAAATTTGAATTCGCCGCAGGGCTTGAGCATCTCGTCGCAGATTGAAACAATCTCATCAACGTCAACATTGCCCGCAATTGCAAGCACCATATTGTTAAGGTTGTAAAAATTGTTGTAGCAGTCATAAAGTGTCTGTGCCGTAATCTGAGCAATCGATTCAACAGTGCCTGCAATATCAATCCTTACGGGATGGCTGTGGTAGAGTGCGCGAAGAAGGTTGAAAAGCACCTCCCAATCGGCAACATCCTTGTACATGGTGATTTCCTGCCCTATGATTCCCTGTTCTTTTGCAACTGTCTGCTCTGTGAAATAGGGAGATTGAACAAAATCAAGAAGAATCTTAAGTGAAGCGGCAAAATCGCCTGTGCAGGAGAAAAGGTAGCAGGTGGTGTCAAACGAGGTGTAGGCGTTTGCATTTGCGCCTGTTTTTGCATACCTTGCAAATGCATCAAGGTCTTCACTTTCAAAAAGCTTGTGCTCAAGGAAGTGAGCCGTACCCTCGGGGATATCCTCAATCTCACCGCTTTTGTTGAGAATTTTTGTGTCTATAGAGCCGTAGTTTGTGCCGAATACGGCATATGTGCCGGAGTAGCCGGGCTTGGGCATAACATAGATGTTGAGTCCCGTCGGGTGAATTATGTGGTAACATTTTTCGTCGAGAAGTTTATCTTTTATTTCTTTGATCTGCATTATTCCGTTACCTCTCCTTCATCATCGTCTTCGGTTCCCGTGCCTACAAGCATATATACCGTGTCAAGTGTTACTGCCTGAGCTGCGGCGATTACTTGTTCACGTGTGACTGTGCTGATTTTTTTTGCATACTCTTCGGGCGTGATGATATCGCTGTCGAGCATCTGTCCGCCGTACCAACGGTCAATTCCTTCCGGGGTGTCGCTGACACCGTGTGCAAGGTTTGTCAGTCCTTTGATTGAAGCATCAAATTCCTCATGCGTAAAGTTGCCGTTTTTAATATCTTCAAGCTGAGCGAGTATAGCATCAATTGCTTTCTGCTCGTTTTCGTTTTCAATACCGCTCTGTACCATAATAAGTCCCTTGCTTCTGTTGAAGCCTGCCGAGCAGTAGTAGCAAAGACTCATCTTTTCACGCACGTTATTGAAAAGCTTTGAGTAAACACCGCCACCGAAAATATCGCACATAACTTTTATTACGTAATAGTTATCATCAACGTCAACCATACCTGCGCGCATACCAAGCACCAGCTTGCCTTGCTTTACCGGCATTTCTTCGCGTACTTTCTTCACTTCATTTGCGCTTGTTACAAACTCTGTGTGGAGCTCAGCAAGCTTTGAGCGGTCAATAGCTTTGAACTTTTGTGCAAAACGTTCTTTGATTACGTCTGCATCCATGCTGCCCGTAACGCCAATGTGTATAACGGCTGATGATAGCATCTTCTTCCATGCTTCAACAAGCTTTTCGCTGTTAAGCGCTTTGATGTCATCAACCGTGCCGTAGCGACTCATTGAGTAAACCTCATTTTCGCACATTAATTCTGTGCAACGCTTGAGTGCGTAGTAGCGCTTGTCGTTGAGCTCACTTTCAATCTGCTCAATCATAAGGCGCTTTTCGCGCTCAACATCTGCTTCACAGAATTTGCCGTCAACAAGGTTGGGGTCAAAGATAAGGTCGAGAATCAGGTCTGCTGCCTGTGAGGAAATTTTCTCATCAGACAGTGAAAATCTGTCTTCAAGCACTGTTACACGCAGCGTAATAATCTGGCATTCACCGTCTTTGCTTACGCTGCCTCCAATCATTGCTCCGTACAGTGAGGCAAGGTGGCGGTTCATCTGGGTAATGGTGGGGTGCTTTTTGCAGGTACGCTTGAGCAGGCCGGGCAGAAGAGCGTTGGCAGCTGCATCTTTTCCCAGCGGTAACGCAAAGCTTGCTGTAACAATGGCAACCTTGAAATTAGATTGAGTATCGACAGATAAAAAATCGAGTCCGTTAATCGGGCTTGAGTGTGTAAATTTGTATTCCATAGAAAAACTCACTTATCCTTTCTTTGAAGGGTAATAATATATCATTATAGCACAATTTTTCATTTAATCTATATTATAATCAAAAATTAATGAGAATTTCTGAAAATAAAGCGAAATTTCTTTCCTGTAGGTTGTAAATTTTTAAATTACAATGTATAATTTGCTTATTAAATATAGGAGTGTTGGATTTGAACTTTAGTTATCACGAAAAATCAGGCACACATACCGGATATGGCCTTGTAAAAAGCTGTGAGCGCAAGCTTAATAAAAACGGTGAGCCATATCTTGATATGGTGCTCAGCGACCGTAGCGGCGAAATCAATGCAAAGCTCTGGAAGTATGATGAAAATCTCCATGGCGTTTACGAAGTAAATACACTTGTTAAAGTGCAGGGAATCATAACAAAATTCAACGATGCCGACCAGCTTCGTATTGACCGTATACGAAAGGTTAATGAAACCGACAACGTATGTGTTGAGGATTACGTCACGTCAGCCGTGTATTCGGGCGAAATGATGTTTAACGAGCTTGTTGACATTGCCGATAATTTTAAGGATGAAGAGCTTAAGCTGCTTGTCAGAACAATCCTTACCGAAAATAAAGAAAAGTTGCTCTATTATCCTGCAGCTTTCAAGCTTCACCATGCTATGCGAAGCGGGCTTCTTCAGCATACGCTTTCAATAGTCAGATTAGCACAGGGTGTGTGCAAAATTTATCCGTTTGTTGATGCCGATTTACTGCTCAGCGGTGCGATGCTTCACGATATTGCAAAGCTTGAAGAGCTTGTTGCGGGCGAAACGGGTATAGCTTCGGGCTACAGCGTAGAGGGTACGCTTCTCGGCCACCTTGTCAAGGGGGCAATCCTCATCGATAAAACTGCCGAAAAACTCGGTGTTTCTCACGATAAGGCAGTGCTTCTTGAGCATATGCTCATCTCGCACCACGGTGATCCTGAGTTCGGTGCAGCGGTAAGACCGCTGTTTATCGAGGCGGATATCCTTTCTGCGCTTGACCGACTTGATGCAAGAATCGTAGAGGTTAACAATGCTGTTTCGGGTGTTGATGCCGGCGGATTCTCGACCCGCCAGTGGGCGCTCGATAACCGTGCTTTCTACAATCACGGCAGGGTTGACGTTACAACGCAAACTAATCTCGGACTTTGATTTTGAGGTGAAATTACAATGGATTGGACTGAAATTATTATAACCGTCAGCAGTGACGATATCGATAAGGCGGCAGCGATTGCTCAGGTGCTTGTGCCCGGTGTTTATATTGAGGATTACCGTACACTTGAGCAGGAGGCTTTTGAGATTGCCGGCATCGACCTGATTGATGAGGAACTGCTTGCCAAGGACAGAACAAAGGGACTTATACATATCTATATTTCACCGGAGGATAATCCTGCAGAAGCAACGGCGTTCCTTACAGAGCGTTTTGCGGCAGAAAAAATCGGATATACAATGGATACAACGGTTTGCAGGAATGAGGATTGGGAGAATAACTGGAAGGCATATTTCAAGCCTATGGAAGTAGGTGAGCGTTTGCTCATCCGTCCTTTATGGATTGACGACTACAATGCAAACGGCAGAGCAGTGCTCAGCATTGAGCCGGGTCTTGCTTTCGGTTCAGGCACACACGAAACAACGCGCCTTTGCCTTGAGGCACTCGAGCCTTATATCACACCCGATACAGATATGCTCGATGTCGGTTGCGGCAGCGGTATTCTCAGCGTTGCCTCGCTGCTTCTTGGCGCAAAATCCGCGGTCGGTGTGGATATTGATGCATTGGCAGTAAAAACCGCGCGCGAGAACGGTGAGGTAAACGGCTTTTCAGAGCCGAAATACGTTGTTCACAAGGGCAATCTTACAGATAAAGTGAGCGGTAAGTTTCAGGTTATTGCGGCAAATATTGTTGCTGATATAATCATTCTTTTCTCTTCCCAGGTCGGTGAATTCCTTGCTGAAGACGGTGTGTTTATCGCTTCGGGTATTATCGCTCCCCGTGAGGCAGAGGTGCTTGAAGCTTTTGAGAAAAATGGCTTTGAGGTTATTGCCCGTCATAACAAAAACGATTGGCTTTGCTTTGAGTGTAAAAAGGTAAAAAGTGACAATGAGATAAAAACAAAATTGAGCAAGTTTTTATATGCTACCGGAGGAACTGGGAAAAAAGTTTCGCGTAACACCTTATTGGTGGATAACATCAGTATTGAATCTGACGAGATACTTTTTGTTCCGGTTGATAACGATGAAAAACTTCTTGATGACGAAACGGAAGAATAAAACAAAGCAGCCCTGCATCAGTTTTTGATGCAGGGCTGCTTCACTTATTATTGGTTACTTTTCGAAGGCATATCCTTCGATTATTTTTACTATGTGCTTGCAGGTGAGCAAAAATACCTGTCCTCCGAGGTTGGTGATGCGTTCGTCTGTTTTGGCATCACACAGCATTGCAAAGCTGTCGGCAACTGCTTTTACGGTGTCATACTGTTTGACAGCCATATAATAGAAGCTCATTGCTGCACCGTTTGATATGCCGTCATAAAATTCGGGTGCGCTTTTTCTGAGCTCATCGTAAAAAGCTTCGCTTGCAGATGTTGCAAGCATCGGGCAGAGCTCGCTGAGAAGCGTGTATTCGGCGCAGAAAACCATAAGAAGCCTGAGCTGGTTTTTGATATCGGGTTTTATCCACTCGGCATCAAGTGCTTGAGTCAGTTCGTTTATAAGGTCTTCGCTTTCGGGCGAAAGTGAAGCAAGCTCTTTACCAAGTTGTTTTGCCTTTGCTGAGTTGCCGTTAAGTACGTGGAATTTAAGCTCTTCGGCAACCGCATATAATTCACCGCTGTCACCGTCGCTGTGGCCTGCGTTGAATATTTTTACATCGCTGTCGTCGTGCATATGCTTTCCTCGCCTTTGAAAAAAATTATTCGGTTGCAGCTTTTTTAGCAAGCCGCTTTTGCTTTGCTTTATAACCAAGGAAGGTTGTCAGGTGCTGCTGAGGTATTTCGATTCCGCCCAAACCGATTGCGGCAGGTGAGTACATTCCGTGGAAATCACTGCCGCCCGTCATAATAAGGCCCTTTTCCTTGGCAAGTGCGGTAAGGTTTTTTATGTCACTCTCGCTGTGAGCGGGGTGCCATACCTCGATTCCGTCAAGACCTGCTTTGACAAGGTCGTCTATAATTTCGGTGCAGCCTGTGTGTGCAGGATGTGCAAGCACAGCAATACCGTCCGCATCTTTAATCTGGTTTACAACCTCTTTCGGGTCGGGATATTCAGGCTGAACAATAATATTGGTTTCACTTTCGGGTGAAAACAGCTCGCGGTAAACATCACCGTAAATCTGTGTCGTGATGCCGCATTCCATAAGTGCGTGCATAAGGTGCTGTTTGTATACGTTTGTTGAGCCGGTTGCACACTTGAGCACAAGATCAGATGTTATCGGATGAAGCTTTGAGGCTTTGATTATAAGGTACTGGCTTGCTCTCTTGCGCAGAAAAGAGTTGCTGCGGCAAAGGCCCTCAAGTCTGTCGGGGCTTTCCGGCTGATAGCAGAGGATGTGTACCTCTTTGCCGAGCTCTTTGCTCAGCGCAGTAAGCTCAACACCGGGGATGACGTTGATGCCGTAGCGTTCACCGATCATTTTGGCGCGCACTGTGCCTGCAAGGCAGTCGTGATCTGTTATGGCGATTGTTTCAATACCTTTGTTTTTGGCCAGAATTATCAGATCGTTAATACCTATTGATCCGTCAGATAATTTGGTGTGGCAATGCAAATCTGCAGTCAAAAGTAAGACCTCCCTCAAAGTAGATAGCGTGGTGTTCGAAATTGGTCAATATACGCCAAATCTTACTTTATTTTACACCAAAACCAAAATTTTTTCAAGCAAAAAATGAGGGAGTAATCGCAATTTTTATTAAATTATATGTATTTGTATTGCAAAAAATACACCCTGACTTACAAATTTTAAGTCAGGGTGTGGCTTTATTTGTTTCCGCCCTCCACAACGTCACTCATACTGAATACGTTGATAAAGGTTTTGAAGAATATTTTTATGTCAAACATAAGTGATTTCTTCTCGATATACTCACGGTCGAGCTTTACTTTTTCTTCGATTGAGCACTTGTCTCGTCCGTTGACCTGTGCATAGCCCGTAAGGCCGGGACGTACGCAGTATATGTTATTTTCAATACGCAGTTTGTGTATTTCTTCTTCTTCGGGAATCAGCGGACGGGGGCCTACAAAGCTCATATCCCCCTTAAGGATGTTGATAAGCTGAGGCAGCTCGTCAAGGCTTGTTTTTCTGAGGAGTGATCCGCAGGAAATTATGCTGGAGTCAGATTCTGTCAGGTCATTTGTTGCGGCGAGCCTTGTGCCGTTTTTCATCGTGCGGAATTTGTAGATGGTAAAAAGCTTGGCATCTTTGCCAACTCGCTTCTGCTTATATATAGCAGGCGAGCCGTCAGCTATCAAAACAATCAGAACTACTGCAAGAAAAACAGGGGAAAGGACAATTATCGCAAACAGCGATGCCAGGATGTCCAATACTCTTTTCATTAGGTTTGCTACCTCCTATTTTATTCCGACGATTCTATTCTGCCATTTTCCGCTCTTTACAAAAATGGCGCCGATGATGATACCGCCTATTGAAGCAAGTCCCATTGCAAGTCCGATGCCGTCAAAGCCCATATCCATTGCATTTACAAAAAGATAGGCGAGCGGTACTCTGAAGATGATGCCGTTTACAATTGCGTTGATAAGCGCAACGTATGTTCTGCCTGCGGCAATCGCAAGTCCGTTATAGCAGAACATTATTGAAGCAAAAAGATAATCGTATGATATTAATCTGATGTAGCGCGCACCGGTTTCTATAACCTCAGGTTCGCTGTCAAACAGTTTTATCAGGAATTCGGGAAAAAGATTTACAACGGCAAATACGACAACGGATATTGAAAAAGCCATTATCATACCGATATACATTGTCTTTTTTGCACGTTTGTATTCGCCTGCACCGATATTCTGACCTGCCATTGAGCTGATAGCGCTGCTTATTGCGAGGCCGGGAAGAATTGCAAAGGAGTTGATTTTGCCGCCAATGCCCTGGCAGGCTGATGCAACCTCCGCGTTGGGCAGTGAGTTTACAAGAGCTGTAAGAGTGAGGAAAGAGAGTGAAACAACAAGGCTCTGTACAGAGGAGGGCAGACCGATTTTAAACAGCGGTCCCAGCCTTTCTTTGTTGATTTTGAAATCACTCAGCTTGTAATCGGAGAAGAATTTTTTCTTAACAAGATAGATGAGCGATATAACAACACTCAGCGCCTGTGAGGAAATTGTTGCCCAAGCCGCACCTGCACTTGCCATGTTGAATTTGCCTACAAGTATGAGGTCGAGCACAACATTTGTGACAGCGGCAATAAGCACGAAGTAAAGCGGACGCTTTGAGTCTCCCATACCGCGGAGCACACCGCTTATCGCGTTGTAGAGGAACATGAAAATCATGCCGCCCATACAGATATTGTAGTAGTCTGTAGCCTGTTGATATGCTGAAGCCGGTGTGTTAAGCAACGTGAGAAGAGGATTGCAAAGCAGTAGCATAGCAACCGTAAGTACAACGGAGAGAATGACATACAGTGTAGTCATCGTGCCTATTGTCTGCCGCTGTTCTTTGTACATTTTTTGTCCGCTGTACTGTGCAATCATAACCGTACCGCCTATGGAAAGTCCCATTGCCGCACCTGTTACGAGTATGTTTATCTGGCTGCCGATTGATACACCGGTGATGCCTACCTTGCCGCAAAACTGACCGACGATTATCATATCGGCAACGCTGTATAATGCCTGTAAAAGGTTAGAAAGAAGGAACGGCGTTGCAAATTTTATAAGCTGTTTTGCAACGCTTCCCTGAGTCAGGTCTTTGTTGAAATTAGCCAACAGCTTCAGCCTCCTTCGGTTTCCTCATCGTCAGTGATATTCTGCCCTTAGCCTTATCTACACTGAGTACCCATACGGTGACGATATCGCCGACTTTGAGTACCTCTGAAGGATGCTTTATGAATTTGTCGGTGATGCGTGAAATATGAACAAGTCCGTCCTGATGCACACCGATATCAACGAAGGCACCGAAGTCGATAACATTTCTTACAGTGCCCTGCATTTCCATACCGGGAACAAGGTCGTTCATATCCATAACGTCTGCACGGAGCATCGGGGGAGGAAGCTCGTCACGTGGGTCGCGACCGGGTCTGAGCATTTCCTTTACGATATCGTTGAGCGTGGGCACACCGATACCGAGCTTTTCTGCAAGCTTTTCTGCGCCTGCTTGCTCAACCTTTTGTGCAAGGTCAGCAATGTTGCCCTTGGCAACGTCTTTTATGTCGTAGCCGCATTCTGCAAGCAGTGACTTTGCAGCATCGTAGCTTTCGGGATGAACACCCGTGTTGTCCAGCGGATTCTTGCTTTCTGCAATTCGAAGGAAGCCGGCACACTGCTCAAAGGCTTTTGCGCCCAGCTTCGGAACTTTTTTAATCTGTGCTCTGCTTGTGAATTCTCCGTTTTCTTCACGGAAAAGTACAATGTTTTTGGCAACGGCCGAGTTGATGCCCGAAACCCTTGTAAGCAGAGAAGGGGAAGCGGTGTTGAGGTCAACCCCGACGTTGTTAACGCAATCCTCCACAACGCCGTCAAGAGCCTGTCCGAGCTCTTTCTGCGGCATATCGTGCTGATACTGACCGATACCGATTGCCTTGGGGTCGATTTTTACCAGCTCTGCAAGCGGGTCCTGCAGACGTCTTGCGATTGAAACCGCACTTCTGAGTGAAACGTCAAACTGCGGAAATTCTTCGGCGGCGAGCTTCGATGCGGAATACACGGAAGCGCCTGCTTCACTGACTATCATATATTTTGCATTGCTGCCTGTTTCCTTGAGCAGCTCTGCAGTGAAAATCTCCGTTTCTTTTGAAGCAGTGCCGTTGCCGATTGCTATAATTTCAACGCCGTGCTTTTTGATGAGCCTTGAAACGGTTTCCTTGGCAGCCTGCTTCTGGGCGGCAGAATGTGTTACGTAGATAACGCCTGTGTCGAGCACTCTGCCTGTTGCATCAACAACCGCAACCTTACATCCGGTTCTGTATCCGGGGTCAAGTCCGAGTGCAACCTTGCCCTTTACCGGAGGCTGAAGCAAAAGCGGGCGAAGATTTGAAGCAAATACCTTTATCGAATCTGTTGCCGCACGTTCTGTGAGCATTGAACGAATTTCTCTTTCGATAGAAGGCATTATGAGCCTTGTGTAGCTGTCTGCACCTGCGTCGCGCACTGCATCCGTGCAGGGTGATCCGTTGTTGAGCAGGGTAACGCTTGCAATAACACCGAGTGCCTTTGAGATATCGAGCGTAACGCTGACTTTGAGGAAATCTTCTTTTTCACCTCTGTCAATCGCAAGCACACGGTGGTTGGCAATCTTGTTGACAGGCTCCGAAAAGTCGTAATACTGAGCATATACACTGTCCTTGTCAGGGTCAGCCGCTTTTGAGTTGACAATACCTGTAACGGTGAAAAGGTTTCGGATTCTGCGGCGGATATTTGCATCATCCGAAATATCTTCTGCGATGATGTCCATTGCGCCCTGCAGTGCTTCTTCAGCCGAAGCAACGCCTTTTTCTTCGTCAATATAATCTTCGGCTGCCTCAATCGGTGTTTTGCCCGATGCAGGCTGGCTGAATATGTACTGTGCAAGCGGCTCGAGACCTTTTTCTCTTGCAACGCTTGCCCTTGTTTTCCTTTTGGGTTTGAAGGGTCGATAAATATCTTCAATTTCTGCCAGTGTTACCGCGGTATCAAGTGCGGCAGCAATCTCGTCGGTCATTTTTTCCTGGCCTTCGATTGCTGTTCTTACTTCCTCACGGCGTTTTTCAAGGTTGCGCAGATATTCAAGCCTTTCGGAAATTTCACGCAGTACCTGATCGTCGAGTGTGCCGTGTGCCTCTTTGCGGTAACGGGCGATGAAGGGGATTGTGTTTCCTTCGTCAATGAGCTTTACGGTGTTTTCAACCTGCCATCTCTGAAGGCCGAATTGTGTTGTGATTGATGAAATGATATCCAAAACAAATTACCTCTGTAATAAAAATTAAACTTCAAGTTTCATATCTCCGCTCTTTATCATACGGAGTTTGCGCATTGCTTCAGAAACGGCAAACGCTATAATTGCCGGTAACACAAAATGAACAACAGCTATTTCAAGCAACGCGACAGTGGGCTCAACACCGGCCTGGGTCATAGCCTGGTAGCCCATTATCTGTCCGACAAGACCTGCCGTGCCCATTCCTGCACCCGTTGAGTTGTTTACCATACCGAGCAGCGCCGATGATATAGGGCCGGTAACTGCACTGGCTATGATTGCAGGCAGCCAGATTATCGGCTTCTTAACAATGTTAGGCATCTGGAGCATACTTGTACCAATACCTTGTGCAACGAGTCCGCCGAATTTGTTTTCACGGTAGCTTGCAACGGCAAAGCCGACCATATTCGCACAGCAGCCTGCAACAGCCGCACCTGCGGCAATGCCCTCAAGTCCGAGTGCAACGCCGATAGCTGCCGAGCTTATCGGCAGTGTGAGGAATATGCCCATAAGAACGGAAACAACAATACCCATAATTATAGGCTGCTGTTCGGTGCCCCAGTTGATGAGGCTGCCGAGCCAGGTCATAAACTGTGATATGTACGGCCCTGCAAGTAAGCCTGCAAGTGAGCCTGTGCCGATTGTAACAATCGGGGTGAGAATTATGTCGAGCTTTGTCTTGCCGGCAAAAAGGCGGCCTATTTCTATACCGACATAGGCAGCAACAAATGCACCCATAGGTTCACCGGGTCCTGCATATGATACAACGGCGCCGCTTATCATTGTGCCTGCCAGTATTTTGCTTGCGAAAGCGCCTATCATACCCGCAACCGCGGCAGAGAGTGTAACGAGCGGTTTTTCGCCGAACTTTGCCGCAACACCGCAACCGATTCCGGCACCCATAAGTGATGCGGCAATTTTACCGATTGTAAATATAACTGTGCCTGCCGTACCGGGTACAGCGTTGCCTATCTGCTGTAAAATTGTGCCGATAATCAGCGTTGCAAAAAGTCCCGAAGCCATTCCGCTGAGTCCGTCAATAAAAAGTCTGTTGAGAAATTTTTTGATAGCTTTCATTTTTATCTCTCTTTCGGCAGATCAGTAGCTGCTGAGCTGTCTTATATCCTTGCCGACAAACTTAAGCGAAACAAAGTTGCCGATTATTCGTGAGGTGATTCTTTGTGTGTATTTTTCCTCAAGCTCACGTGCGGTGAGGTTAGTGCTGATAATTGTGGGCTTGCGGCTGAGAATACGTGAGTTGATGATGTTGTAAACACAGCTTACGGTGAACTGTGTTGAGAATTCAACACCGAGGTCATCGATTATCAGTAAGTCTGTGTCAAGCAAATCCTGCATATATGTTCTTTCGCTGTTGTACTGTCTTGAGAAATGCTCTCTTTCGAGCGCATCGAACATATTCGGGGCACTTGCGTAGATTGTGCCGAAGCCTTTTTCGATGGCTTTGTTGGCAATTGCCAGCGAAAGGTGGGTTTTGCCCAGTCCCGTTGCACCGTGCATAAACAGCGAAGGCGAATTGACAGAGAAATCTGATGCGTAATCACTGCAGAAAGTTGCAATTTCGCCCATTCTCTTCTGCGGTGATACGCCCGAGGGGTCTGCTTGCTCAGGGTAGTACTTGAGAGAGTAGCTCTCAAATGTAGAGCGCTTGAGCGGAGCGTATTTTTCAATTTCGCTTTTTGCCGTTTCAATCAGCATTTCGCGCTGGCAGGTGCATATACCGTCATCAGTAATGCCGGTGTCGCCGCAGATGTTGCAGACGTACTGCGGCTCGAGATAGTTTTCAGGCAAACCTGCGGCAACGAGCAGTTGTCTGCGTTCTTCCTGAGCGGCAAGGCTTTCCTTTGCAAGCTTTGCTATGTATGCCGGTGCCTGAGCTCCCTTGGATATTGCGGCTACAGCTTCAGCACCGAGCATGGCAATACGGCTCTGAATTTCAACGAGCTTCGGGATTTTTGAGTATGCGTCAGCACGCCTGCTTTCAAGTGCTTCTTCAGCATCTTTTCGACGTCTTTCAATCTTTCCCTGAGCGATCAGGTATGTGTTCTTGCTGTAACTCACAGCTTATCCCTCTCCTTCGTCATTTTTCTTTCTGTACACGAGCGGTGCTGTTTCCGATTTTCTGTCAAACTCGTCAATATCGTATGAGGCTTCATAGCCCTGCGCTTTTTTCTTTGAAGCAGGCTTCTGCTTCTGTGCGGTGCGCTGCTGCTTGGCTTCTTCAGCCTGAGCGGCAGAGTTTATGCCTTGGTCATGCCAGTTTTCAAGCACCTTATTCATATACGGAAAACTGATTTTATCCGTATGGTTTGCCATTTCTTCATAGGCAAGGTAAATCATATCAATATCGAACTTCAGTTCGTTTGTCCAGTGTGCGAGGTAATTGCTTTGCGAGGCTGTGGGTCTGGGTGTGCTGATGCCGGTCAGCTCACAGAGCTTTTTCCATGTGCCGTCACAGCGGTTGAGCAGGTGAATCTGTTCGTCTGCTTTTTCAATGGTGTCGATTTCTTTTTCGCTCCAGGTTTTTGCAGCCTTTGAAATATATCCGAGTGAGTTTTTGCCGATGGATACGCAGTATTCAATCAGCATAAGCAGCACTTCAACAGGCAGACCGTAAAAATCGTGTATCATCAGCAGCGTTGACTGACTGTCATATCCGATTGTCTTGCCAAGTTTTTTCTGTGCCTCACAGAACAGGAATTGAATCTCAGCACTTTCCTTTGTGCGTTTGAGAACCTGCTCAGCGGTCGGGCGTGTATGAGCTATTTCAGGCTTTTGCTCAACAGTTACGGTTTTGTTTTCCTTTGCAGGCGCTGCGTAGGCGGGGGACTCTGCTACAGCAGGAGCTTTGCCGTTTTCAAGCACAATGCCGCATTCTACCCAGTACTGCATTGCATCTGAAGCATCTGCACTTTTCATATTCAGCGCTTTGCAAAGCTCGTCCATGGTGGGATTCTCTGCCGCGTGGCGTAACAGCCAGAGCAGAACCTTGATCTGTGCAGCACCGGCAAGCTTGAGGTGCTTGTCCGTAACCGCTGCAGGCACGCTGAAAGACAGACCGAACATCACCTGCGGATTGATTGAAAATTCCATAAAGCGGCAGTTCCTCCTTTTTGGCAACATTTATCGATTATCTAATCAATAAATATACACCAAAAAGCGAGAATAGTAAATAGGTAACAAAAAATTAAAAGTAAACAAAATATAAACGAGTTTGACACTGCGTTTGCGTTATGATATATTTAAACTGGTTGAGTTTGCTGATATTTCGTTTTATCAGCAGGTTTGCCGTGCCGTTACATACGGCTTAAGGAAGGTAAGATTGAAGAAGGAGTAAAAGATGAATCCGGTAAAAATTGAACATTTCGGAATACAACGTAAGATTGTTTCCAATATGACGACTCAGTCATGGCGGGAGATTCCTCATGCCGGCCCGGTTGTAGAGTTTGATATAACAGACCTTATGACCCAATTCAATATTCTGCGCAATTCCGGTAAGCTCAAAAACAAACTTAGCATAAATACGCTTATGCTCAAGGCAATCGTTTTAGGTCTTAAGGAGTCACCGAAGCTCAATGCACACCTTGAGTTTAACCGCCACTTTGTCAAGGGCAAGCTCAAATATTTCGATGAGGTGCATTTCTCAATTCCGATGCAGCTTCCCAACGGTGAAATGATGACTATTAACTGTCACAATTTTGAGAGCAAAACTCTTGATGAAATGACGGAATATATGATGGACGTCACTCGCAGACTTCAGAACACAAACCTCACGCAGGCCATGTTTGAGGTATCTATGGATAACACGATTACTGCACTCAAAAAGGGCAAAATCAAAACTGTTATCTGCCGCCTTCTTGGTGCAAAAATCGGCAAGCATAGGATTAAAACGCTGAGCGGTAAGGCTAAAAAAGAGTACCTCAGCATCCCTGAAAGTGACAGAATCACAAAGCGTGATATCGAACAGGGTACAATCACCGTCAGCAATCTCGGCTCAGTAGACAGAGGCAGACATGGCTATTGTCCGATTCTCGAAATTATTCCGCCGCAGACGGCTGTTATTGCGCTCTTCTCCGCAACGGACAAGCCCGTTGTCGTTGTCAATGAAAAGGGCGAAAAAGAGATTGCGATACGTACGATTCTTCCTATGACAGTGCTGTTTGACCACCGCGTGTGTGAGTACGGCGACGTAGTTGGTTTCCTTGACAGAATTCAGGATATCTGTGATAATCCCGAGCAGATAATGGAGTGGTAATTTTGCCCAAATACAGCGTAGTAGTTCCTGTGTATAATGCCGAAAAATATCTCGAAGAATGTGTCAATTCTGTTTTGTCGCAGAATGTGACGGATTTTGAGCTTATACTTGTTGATGATGGTTCAACCGACAGCAGCTCTGAGCTGTGCGACGGTTTTGCATCCGTTGATAAACGTGTCAGGGTTATTCATCAGCAAAACAGCGGTCCTATTCCCGCCAGATTCAACGGTGTGAAAAATGCTGTTGGTGACTATATTCTGTCGCTTGACAGTGACGATTATTGGTTTGACGGATTGCTGGAAAAAGTCGATGAATCAATCGGACGTTTCGGTTGCGATATACTTATTTTCCGCTTGCTTCGAGGCTCGGAGCCGTGTCACGACTTTTTCGACGGAGAAAAAGAATTTATCACTCAGGGTGAGTATTTTCAGACCAATCTCAAAGAGAGCGGAATGAACAGTATTGTAATAAAGGCTTGCAAGCGCTCACTGTTTGAAAACCTTGATATATCAAGCGTTATGAGTGTTCGGAATTCTGAAGATCTGCTCATTTCGACCATGCTTGTTCGCAAGGCTGAAAAGATAAGTTACATACCCGATGTTCTCTATTTTTATCGCACTAACGATACGAATATTTCAAGCACAATTGACAGTAATGCGCTTGATGAATATCTGCTTTCTCGTACCGCGGTGTGGAGGGAGCTTGAACGCCTGGGGCTTGATAACGATGTCAACCGCAAGCTCTTTGATACGGGCTTTTTAAGGCGTGTGGCAGACCTTGTTTTGCAGGTAAACACCAGTGTCGTTTCCGGGCAGGAAAAGCTGGAATATATTGAACAAATTGCCGAGCATAAAGAGTTCAGACGTATAATGAAATCGGCAGATTTATCCCGGCTGGGTAAAGCTAAGCAGCTCCGCCTGAAACTGCTGTATTCACGCAGATTCAGATTGTTGAGTATGCTCGATAAAATCAGGACAAAGGTGAATTGAATATGGGAATGAATTTTCAGGATAAACTAAAACTTATGAAAATCCTTTCAAGCGAAGAGGGCAGAGATAAGTTTAAAGAGATGTTTGAGCTTAAGTTTAAATCTCAGAATGCGCAACAGGCTACTGCAAAATGTATAGCTGAGGGGCTGGCAGGTATGTCGCAGGTTACCGAGGTTACGTTATCTGCAGGCGAAGCTGCGTTTTTGCCTCTTACCGTAACGGTAACAGTCGGTGGCGAAACAACGATCATAAAAAGCGTTCAACCTGACGGTGCGGACTTTGACTATGATGATATTTGCGCACAGTTCAATGAGCTCATTGCAGAGAATGATGACGAGAAACCGATATTTTTGCAGAAAACAGCAGCAATACTCGAGGGCATAATTAACGAAAATTCAGCTGCGGCTGAAAGTTTTGCCGTAAAAATTCGTTAAAAAAGCTTATTTTTCTAAAAAAGAAATAAAATTCAAGATTGATGTTATATAATGTCAAACAGCAATATGCAAAATTTAAAATTTGAGAGGAATGGATTCACTATGAGTAAGTTCACAAAGTTCGCAGCTCTTCTTATGGCTCTTGTTCTTTGCCTTTCTTTCGCAGCTTGTGGCGGAAAAGACGAGCCTGAGACAACAAGCCCCGATGTTACAGAAGCAGTAGATGCACCGACCGATGAGCAGACAACAGCTCCCGTTGAAGTTGAAGATACCACAGCAGGTGCAGAGGTTACAACAGATGCTGAGGCAACAACAGCTGCAGACGAAACCACAACTGCAGGTGCAGCAACAAAGCCTGAGGGTACAGAAGCAATTGTTGAGTACTTCAACACAGCAGTCAACAAGGTTAAGGACAGCGCAAAGAGCGTTCAGCAGAAGCACGTTACAAACTACCTTGCAGCTTCTCCCACACTTCCCAGTGCTATCGGCGGCATCTATAAGATGCTTGGTGAAGACGAGTGGCTTGACGGTATGCTCGTAGACAACAGCCAGGGTGCTGCTACATACACAGGTGCAGACATCGACGCTAAGTTCCCCGTAGAGGGTGAGTCATGGGCTTCCAAGCTTACAGCAGCAGACGTTAAGTCCGCTACCTGCACAGAGTCAAACGGCGTTTACACAATCACAATCGTCACAAAGGCTGACGGCAAATCTGACAACGTTAAGCACGGTCAGGGTCACAACCCCAAGGCGTTCAACGTTGTTCTTCCCGGCGTTGTTAACGAAAACATCCCCGGTATTGCAACAAGCCTTGTCGGTCTTTCAACAATGAACTATCCCATGGGTAAGGTTGTTATCACTGTTGACGCCGCTACAGGCAATGTCAAGACAGCTGATTACGACATCCAGTGGACAATCAACTTCGATAAGATGGGCGCAGCTATCCCGCTCGGCACAAGATCATCTTACGTTGTTACATTCTAAGTAAAATCTCTTGTTCTGCTCTCCTTCGGGGGAGCAGATTTTTTTGCCTCTGATTATGAACATTTGTTCTTTTTGTGTTGACTTGCATACTGTTTTTTGATAAAATATACAGACAAGGCTATAATAAACAACGAGGTGCGGATTTATGGCAGATTTTGAACTTATGAGAGTAAAAGCGACTGAACTCAGAGATCAGCTCAATTACCATATAAAGCGTTATTATGATGAAGATTCTCCCGAAATAACCGACTATGAGTACGATATGATGATGCGTGAACTCAAGGAAATTGAGGCCGAGTTTCCTCAGCTCATCACCTCGGATTCACCTACTCAGCGTGTAGGCGGCACAGCATCCGAAAAATTTGCGCCCGTTATCCACACCGTTCGTATGGAGAGCTTGCTCGATGCTTTCAGCATTGAAGAGCTTGATGCCTTTGATCAGCGTGTGAAGCAGGCAGTTGGCGATGTGCGCTATGTAGTTGAGCCTAAAATTGACGGCCTTTCCGTTTCGCTTGAGTACGAAAACGGCAGACTTGTGCGCGGTTCAACCAGAGGTGACGGTGATGTGGGTGAGGATGTAACGCATAATATTCTCACAATCAAATCAATCCCGATTGAGCTCAAGCAAAAACTGCCCCTGCTCGAAGTAAGGGGCGAGGTATATATGCCGCACAGCAGTTTTGAAGAGCTTGTTCTCAGGCAGGACGAAGCAGGGGAGAAACCGTTCAAAAATCCCCGCAATGCTGCTGCTGGCTCGCTCAGGCAGAAGGATTCCGCCGTGACCGCCACAAGAGGCCTTGATATGTTCGTTTTTAACATTCAGCGTATTGAGGGCAAGGAGCTTTCTTCCCACAAGGAGTCGTTGGATTATCTCACTTCTCTCGGATTTAAAACAGTGCCGGATTATGAATATTTTGACAGTTTTGATGACGTTAAAAAGCGTATCGAAAGTATTGGCGAAAAGCGCGGTACACTTTCGTTCGATATTGACGGCGCAGTTATAAAGGTTGATGATTTTTCAAAGCGTGAGGCTATGGGAAGCACGGCAAAATTTCCGCGTTGGGCAGTTGCTTTCAAGTATCCGCCCGAGGAGAAGCCCACGGTGCTTCGCGATATCGAGGTGGCTGTAGGCAGAACAGGTGTGCTTACGCCTACCGCTGTGTTTGATCCGATTCAGCTTGCCGGCACAACAGTTAGCCGCGCAACGCTCCATAATCAGGATTTTATTAATGAAAAGCAGATTGCTCTTGGCGACATAATCATCGTGCGTAAAGCAGGTGATATTATCCCTGAGGTGCTCAGCGTAGCGGAGCATTGCGGCAAGAATGTGTTTACCTTACCTGAGGTCTGTCCGTCGTGCGGCGCGGCTGTTGTGCGTGAAAACGGCGAGGCGGCTGTGCGATGCAATAATTCCGACTGTCCCGCACAGCTTAAACGCAGGCTGATCCATTTCTGCTCAAGGGATGCAATGGATATTGAAAGCCTTGGTGAAGCAGTTGTTGAGCTTCTTGTCGATAAAGGTCTCGTTTCAAGTGTTGAGGATATTTACACCCTTACTTCCGATGACCTTGTCGGTCTTGAGCATTTTGCAAAAAAATCGGCAGACAACCTGGTTAAGGCTGTCGCCGATTCAAAGAAAAATGATTTATATAAGTTGATTTTCGGCCTCGGTATACGCCATATCGGCCAAAAATCCGCAAAGCTTCTCAGTGATCGCTTTATCACTATGCAGTCTTTACAGCAGGCTGATGTTGAAGAAATTTCAAAGATTGAGGGCTTCGGAGGAATTATGGCGCAGAGCGTTGCACAGTATTTTGCCATGCCACAGACCGCAGAGCTTATCGAAAAGCTTACACAACTGGGGCTTAACATGAAGTCGCTGCGTGAAATTGAAAGTGATAAATTTGCAGGCAAAATCTTTGTGCTTACCGGTACTCTGCCGACCTATACCCGTAATCAGGCCGCAGAAATAATTGAAAAATTCGGTGGTAAGGTTTCTTCATCGGTTTCAAAAAAAACCGACTTTGTTCTTGCGGGTGAGGATGCAGGCAGCAAACTTAAAAAAGCCAATGACCTTGGGGTCACCGTAATAAGTGAGGAGCAGTTTAACGAAATGATATCAGAGTGAGCCTTCTCTGAAGGCGCGCTCAAACCATACGTCACTTGCCTCAAAAGCTTTGCCGTTGAGGTAGTTTAGAATACCTGCGTCGGTTGTGAATGAGAATTGCAGGCGGTATGAGTAAAGGCACTGCTTTTTGTAGCCGCCCTTTTCCTTGTTCATTGCGTTTGTGCCGTATTTGCCGTCACCGAGCAATGGGTGGCCGATGTGTGCAAGGTGCGCCCTTATCTGGTGTGTCCTGCCCGTCAGCAGTTCAACCCTTACAAGGCTGAGGTTGTCCCTTTCGTCAAGCACTTTGTAGCGTGTGCGTATCTCTTTTGAGTCGGGCTTTTGTGTGTCAAACACCTGCACCTTGTTCTTCTTTTCGTTTTTGATGAGATATGCTTTAAGAGTTGCCTCTTTCTTGTTGAATCTGCCGTGAGCGATGCAAAGATAAATTTTGCTCAGCTCTCTGTCCTTGATTTTTTGGTTGAGAATTCTGAGTGATTCCGCGTTTTTTGCGGCAATTACGATTCCGCCCGTGTTGCGGTCGATTCTGTTTGCAAGTGCAGGCGCGAATGAGTTTTCGGCCTTGGGGTTATACTCACCTTTTTCATAGAGGTAGCGCTCAACTCTTGTGATGAGCGTGTCTACATATTCGCCCTCGTCGGGGTGGCTGAGCAGGCCAACCTTTTTGTCGAGCAGAATTATGTTTTCGTCTTCGTAAATTATGTCGAGTTTTGTTGATGCACGCAAAAAGTCGTACTTTTCGGGGGCGGCTTCAAAAAACTCATCATTGATATACATCTCAACAAGGTCGCCTACCTGAAGCCTTGTGGAAATTTCGGCGCGTTTGCCGTTAACCTTTATGCGCTTGAGGCGGATGTATTTGTACATCAGCGCCTGCGGGAGCAGCGGCACAGCTTTTGATATAAATTTATCAAGCCTTTGCGAAGCATCATTCTGTTTTATGGTAAAGCTTTTCATATGTATCAACACCTAAAAAATAATGAAACAATGATAACACAAAATCTTTTTTTTATCAATATATCAGGGGAGTGAGAACAGTGGATAAATTTGTGCTTCATTCAAAATACAAGCCTACGGGTGACCAGCCGCAGGCAATCAAAGCACTGGTTGAGGGTGTCAACAAAGGGTATGACGAGCAGACTTTGCTTGGTGTCACCGGTTCCGGCAAAACCTTTACAATGGCGAATGTTATCGCACAGGTCAATAAACCTACGCTCGTTCTTGCCCATAACAAAACCCTCGCTGCACAGCTTTGCAGTGAGTTCAGGGAGTTTTTTCCCGAAAATGCGGTAGAATACTTTGTATCTTATTACGATTATTATCAGCCTGAGGCATACCTGCCTACAACCGACACTTATATTGAAAAAGACTCTGCCGTGAACGACGAAATTGACAAGCTCCGTCACTCGGCAACCTGCGCTCTTGCCGAGCGACGTGATGTTATTATCGTCGCCAGTGTTTCCTGTATTTATACCTTGGGCAGTCCGTTTGACTATAAAAATATGCTAATATCCCTTCGTCCGGGTATGGAAAAAAGCCGTGAAGAGCTGATAGAAAAGCTTGTCAGCATCCAATATGAGCGTAACGATATAAACTTTATCCGTAACAAGTTCCGTGTCAGAGGAGATGTTGTCGAGATTTTTCCGGCATATTCAACCGATACGGCAATCCGTGTCGAATTTTTCGGTGATGAAATTGACCGCTTGAGCGAGATTAATGTGCTGACGGGTGAAGTGAAATCCGTACTCACTCACGCTGCTGTATACCCTGCATCTCACTATGTTATTCCGAAAGATAAGATGGAGGAAGCAATCGGCAGAATTTTTGATGAAATGTCTCACGTTTATGCCGATTTTGTTGAACAGGGCAAACTGCTTGAGGCTCAGCGTATCAAACAGCGTACGGAGTACGATATCGAGATGCTGCGTGAAACCGGTTTTTGTAAAGGAATAGAAAACTATTCCCGTGTGCTTTCGGGTATGCCGCCCGGGTCTGTGCCGTTTACTCTGCTCAACTATTTCCCCGATGATTTTCTGCTGTTTGTGGATGAATCGCACGTTACACTTCCGCAGGTAAGGGGAATGATAGGCGGCGACAGAGCTCGTAAAGAGAATCTTGTTGGATATGGTTTCCGTCTGCCGTCAGCATTTGATAACCGTCCGCTGACATTTGACGAGTTTTATGTGCGTACGGGTCAGAAGATATTTGTCAGTGCAACACCCGGTGAATTTGAGCGCAACAAGAGTGCGCAGATTGCTGAGCAGCTGATACGCCCGACAGGTCTGCTTGATCCCGAAATATCCGTACGAAGCACCGAGGGCCAAATTGATGACCTGCTCGGCGAAATCAATAAAAGAACGGAGAAAGGTGAGCGTGTGCTCGTTACAACGCTTACTAAAAAAATGGCAGAAAACCTTACCGATTACTTCAGCGAGATGGGTGTCAACGTGCGCTATATGCATCACGATATAGATACAATCGAGCGTATGCAGCTTATCCGCGGTCTGCGCCTGGGTGAGTTTGATGTGCTTGTCGGTATTAACCTTCTGCGTGAAGGTCTCGATATACCCGAGGTTTCGCTCGTTGCAATACTTGATGCGGATAAAGAGGGTTTCCTGCGTAGTGAAACCTCGCTTATTCAGACTATAGGCAGAGCTGCCCGTAACTCAAACGGCGAGGTTATAATGTATGCCGACAGCGTTACTCCGTCAATGGAGCGCGCTCTTGAAGAAACGGCGCGCCGCCGTGAAAAGCAGATGGCGTTTAATGAGGAACACGGCATAACTCCGCAGACAATTGTTAAGGAAGTTTCCGATGTGCTTGAAATTTCTGCAAAAGCGGACAGTGGAAAGAGCGATAAACAGCTCAGCCGTGCAGAGCGTGAAATGCTTATCAAGCAGCTCACGGCTGAGATGAAAGCGGCTGCAAAGATACTTGAATTTGAGCACGCCGCGTACCTTCGTGACAGAATAGAAAAACTCAGACGAGGTAAATAAATGAGAGAGAAAAAAATTACGGTTAAGGGTGCGCGAGCACATAACCTTAAAAATATTGACGTAGAAATCCCGCGTGATAAGCTTGTTGTTTTTACAGGTCTTTCGGGTTCGGGTAAATCATCCCTCGCATTTGATACGATTTATGCAGAGGGTCAGCGCCGCTATGTCGAATCGCTTTCAAGTTATGCAAGGCAGTTCCTCGGTCAGATGGAAAAGCCCGATGTTGATTATATTGAGGGCTTGTCGCCCGCAATCTCAATCGACCAGAAAACAACGTCGAAAAATCCGCGTTCAACGGTCGGCACGGTAACTGAAATATACGATTATCTCCGTTTGCTTTGGGCTCGTGTCGGCGTTCCGCACTGCCCTGAATGCGGCAGAGAGATAAAAAAGCAAACGGTAGATGACATTGTAGATAAAATTCTGGGAATGCCGGAGGGCACAAAAATTCAGATTATGGCACCTGTTATCAGAGGACAAAAGGGTGAGCATACGAAGATCTTTGAGTCGGCACGAAAGAGCGGTTACGTCCGTATAAGGGCAGACGGTAACCTTTACGACCTGTCAGAAAACATAAAGCTTGATAAAAACAAGCGCCACGATATAGAAATAATAGTTGACCGCCTTGTTGTAAAGGATTCAATCCGTTCCAGGCTTGCTGATTCTGTTGAAACTGCGTCAGCGCTTGCGGAGGGGCTTGTTCTGTGTGACGTAGTAGGCGGCGATGAGATACTTTTTTCACAGAACTATGCCTGCCCCGATCACGGAACGTGTATTGAAGAGCTTGAGCCGAGAATGTTTTCATTCAACAATCCCTACGGTGCCTGCTCCACGTGTTCCGGTCTTGGCTTGTTTATGAAAATTGACCCCGACATTATCATTCCCGACAGGTCGCTTTCCGTTAACGAGGGTGCAATCAAGGCAAGCGGTTGGAGCTTGCACGACAGCGGAAGCATTGCAAGGATGTATTTTGAGGGCCTTGCAAAGCATTATAAGTTTTCGCTTGATACTCCGATTGAAGAGCTGCCGAAGAAGATTACAGATATTCTTCTCTACGGCACAAACGGAGAGAAATTCACAATGGAGCGAAATACACAGTATATGACGGGCACTTACCGTTCCGATTTTGAAGGTGTTATCAACAACCTCGAACGTAGGTATAACGAAACAAGCAGTGATACAATGCGCGGTGAGGTTGAGCAGTATATGTCAGAGCAGTCCTGCCCCGACTGTAAGGGCGCAAGGCTCAAAAAAGAGGTGCTGTGTGTTACCGTAGGCGGTCTTAATATAAACGAGTTCACACAGCTTTCGATTTCAAAGGAGCTTGAGTTTATCAATAATCTTCAGCTTTCTGAGCGCGATGCAAAAATTGCAAAGCTCATCCTGCGCGAAATACGGGAAAGGCTCAGCTTCCTTGTAAGTGTCGGTCTCGAATACCTTACGCTCGCTCGTTCTGCCGGCACGCTTTCCGGCGGTGAAAGTCAGCGTATCCGCCTTGCAACGCAAATCGGCTCATCGCTTACCGGTGTGCTTTATATTCTTGATGAGCCCAGCATCGGTCTGCATCAGCGCGATAATTCACGCCTTATCGAAACCTTGCGACATCTGCGCGATATAGACAATACACTTATTGTTGTTGAGCACGATGAGGAGACTATACTCAGTGCAGATTATGTTGTCGATGTCGGTCCGGGTCCCGGTATTCACGGAGGCGAGATTGTTTTCGGCGGTACTCCTGAGCAGATAATGCAGTGTGAGCAGTCCGTAACCGGTCAGTACTTGAGCGGAAAGAAGAAAATTCCCGTTCCTGAGGCGAGAAGAAGCGGTAACGGTAAGAAACTTAAAATATGCGGTGCCAGGGAAAATAACCTCAAAAATATCGATGTAGAGATACCTCTGGGCACACTCACCTGTGTTACAGGTGTTTCAGGCTCCGGTAAATCATCACTTATCAACGAAATTCTCAACAAAAAGCTTTCTGCCGAGCTCAACGGAGCACGTCGCTATGCAGGCAAGCACGATGCGTTAACGGGTATTGAGTATCTTGATAAGGTTATCAATATTGATCAGTCGCCAATCGGCAGAACACCGCGCTCTAATCCGGCAACCTATACGGGCGTGTTTACCGATATCCGTGATCTTTTTGCTGCAACAACCGATTCAAAGGTCAGGGGTTATAAGCCTAACCGTTTTTCATTCAACGTTAAGGGTGGCCGCTGTGAAGCGTGTCAGGGCGACGGTATTGTGAAAATCGAGATGAATTTCCTTGCCGATATTTACGTACCCTGCGAGGTGTGCCACGGTGCCAGATACAACAGAGAAACCCTCGAGGTAAAATACGGCGGCAAGTCTATATACGACGTGCTTGAAATGACCGTAGAGGAGGGTATGAATTTCTTCTCTGCCGTGCCGAAGGTTAAAAGAAAGCTCGAAACCCTTTACAATGTAGGCCTCGGGTATATTAAAATTGGTCAGCCTGCCACAACGCTTTCTGGAGGTGAGGCGCAGCGTGTCAAGCTTGCAACCGAACTTGCGCGTGTAGCAACGGGCAAAACAATTTACATTCTGGATGAGCCTACAACAGGTCTCCATACTGCTGACGTGCACAGGCTGATAACCGTTTTGCAACAGCTTGTAGACAGCGGAAATACGGTGCTTGTTATTGAGCATAATCTTGACGTTATCAAAACTGCGGATTATATAATCGACCTTGGCCCCGAGGGCGGTGACAGAGGCGGCGAGATTGTTGCCTGCGGCACACCCGAAGAGGTTGCGGCGTGTGAACGCTCGTATACGGGTCAGTATCTCAAAAAGATGCTTAAATAATTAAAGAGGTTTGTGAGCTTAATTCTCACAAACCTCTTTTTGCGTGTTATTCAGCTATCTGATAAATTCTTACGTAGTCTACTATAAATTCGCTGTGGTATGTTTCCTTGTCGAGCGGCTCAAGTGCGGCTGCATCGGGCACTTCAAGCGAAACCCTTACCTCTTCTTCTACCTGTGATGTGCCATTGCCGAAGGAAGTGCGTGCGGTCTCTACACCGTTTATGTAGAATATGTATTCATCCTCAGTCCACATCATACCGTAGGTGTTGTATTCGTTGTAAATATCGTTGCCGTAAAATGCGCCGAGCATACGTGACTGATATCCTTCTGTTGCTCCGTCAACACCTGCACAGTGTATTGTTTGCGTAACTGAATTGTGCATAACCTTTTTTCCGTAGTATGGAGCTTCAAAAATGTCGATTTCAGCGCCGCCTATACCGCCTTTTGAGTATTCTGCCTCATAGGGATGAGCCGCCATAATCCAGAATGCGCTCCAGAAAGCACCGCCGTCGTTAACCTTGCAACGGATTTCATAATAACCCTGCTTGTACCATTTGCGCATTGCAAGGTCGCCTGAATACCAGCCCGCACCAAACTGACCGTCTTCAAGATATTCTGCGGTAATTACGCAGTTGCCGTCCTTTACTTCAACCTGGCTTGGTGTGCGGTAGCCGCCGCGCCTTACGCCTGTGTTGCAGTATTTCCATATTTCTGTGTCGAGCGCCTCTGAGTCAAACTGATCCTCAAAAACGAGACTATAGCCATCAAGGTTAAGCTCTTCTCCTCGAGGAGTCGTCGGATAATCAAAGATTGTCAGGCCAAAAAGCTCAATAATTGCAAGAATTGCCGCAATAGCACCTTTAATGCTTCTTGATGTAAAAATCTTTTTGAAATGAATCTTCTGCTGCTCAACACCCCACATCTGTCTGGGAGCAAGCTTTAATACTTCCGTTAAGAATTTTTCAAACATTTTTATTCTCCTTTATCGTTCGGGTTTTGCATTTTTGTGCGGAATATTTTCTGTCAGAGCTGCAATCATCTCGTCGGCAGAGATTACCTCAATATTGTCACCGAGGTTCTGTACAAAATATCTCAGGCTTGCAGGGCTGACTGTCCAGGGGTGAACATTAATTACCGTGTAGCCGTTAATTGAGTTGATGTCAGCAGGGTAGGTGTTTATAACGTCTGCCTGCTGTTTAAGCCACTCCTGAGTTACCTGTGCCATATCACCGCTCGGGTGCCAGAGAGAATAGCCTACGCTTACAAAGGGTTTATCGTTTGCAAAGAATACTCTGCCGCGACCGCCGCCGTAGCCGTTAGTGTACGGGTCGGGGTCAACCTGAAGGATACCGCCCTTAATGTTATCATATCTTGCAAAATACTCAAGCTTGTGTGCGTAAGAAGCAAATTCAAGCTCATTGTTGATTTCATCGAGCAGAGTCATTGTTGTCATTCCGCTCTTGAGCATTGTTGCAGCTGTGAGGTCAGAATAAGCGCTCATCTCGCTCGGTGACATCATTGAAATTCTGCCGTAGCCTGCGCCGGAGGGTCCTGTTATAAATGAGTCGTTGTTCTTGTTGGTAATTGCTTTTTTTACTGCTGTGGGTGAGAATTTATACATCTGCGGTGCAAAAGTCCAGGTCAGCGGAATATCCATATCTTCGTATGTCTGCCAGGTGTAAAACTCGTTGAAGCCGTTTGAAATCCACTGTGCGTTATCACCGTCGCTGTATACGATTGCAACATAGTGCTTGGTGGGGTCAAGCTCAGGTGCCTCAACATCCTGACCGAGTGAGCCAAGCTCCATCTTATTGCAGGTGAGGATGCTCATATTGAAGCTGTGGTCAGAGGGAATTACGTAGTGACCGAAGCGTGAAACGCACTGTGTGAATTTTATTTCATACTGGCACCAGCCGAGTATCATCGAGCCGGTTTCAAGATCGTTGAAAATCATATCGCGGAATGCTCTTCCTACATAGTCGGCATCTTCGATATAGGTGATGAAAATTTTCTGCTGTACTGCAAGGTCACGCAGACCTGATGCGTATGAGTAGAGGTGAACAAGACAGTCTTTACGGAAGAAATCCTTATGTTCCTCGTAGAAATCACGCTCGTGTGTGAAATCGAGCACTTTTGCAGAAAGGTCATGCTTCTTTTCCATACCAAGCGCTTTTACGGTTTCTTCGCAAGATACGGGCACAGCAAGCCATCCGTAAACGGTTGCGTAGTTAAACGCAAGGTTCAACTGTGCGTGGGTTTCGCTGTCGGTGAAAAGAACATAGCCGTTATCTTTAATGTGAGAAGCAAAACGGGGCACAAGATTTTTAAGTGTCCAGTAGTCGCCGTTTTCATCGGTATAGGAAAGTGTACAGCCCTGATTTTTTAAATCCTGAAGTTCGGTCTTGGAATCTTGGCCGTAGTTGACAAAAATCGTAGCCGCTGTACGGCCGACAAGGCCCTGAAGGCACTGTATTGCCATACGCTCATCTTTGGAAACTCTGCCGGATTCTACTACTATTATTTCGTTTGCAAGCGGTATTTCGTCAAACTCATTGATAACTGACTTAAGGTCAGCTTCGCTTTTTGGCTCGGGAATAATTCCGGGAATGAAAGAGGATATGCCATTGGTTATGTACATAATAATCGCCAGCATAAGTCCGATTGCTGATTTTATGATTGCCATAATATCACGCTCCATTAATTTGTTAACGCCATTATAGCATAAATACTTCTAATTGCGCAATATAAAAAATCCGCCTGAAGTAATCTTCAAGCGGATTTTCGCGGGTTTAATTATTTAGCGGAGTCCTTAACTGAGATAATACCGTTGAATACACCGACATAGAGCGTATCGTTGGGGCCGATTGTAATCGGACCGTAGCTGTTGTTCCAGTTTCTGCCGATACCTGTGAATACTTTGAATACGGTTTCGCCTGTGTCGAAGTCAACAGCTGTGAGATACCATGCAACCTTGTTTGCGGGGATGCCGTCATCATCTGTATCCTCTGCATCGTCATACTCTCTTGTGTAGAGGTAAACGAGGCCGTTCTTTGTTGAAAGCTTGGGAACAACCGTGCAGGAAGCTTCCTGGCTCTCCCATGCGATGAATGCATCTGTGCAGTTCTCGTTGAGGTCGATTCTTACAACGCCGGGCTCACTTGTCGGGTCTGTTACGAGGAAGCCTGAGCCGGATTCGGAGTAGTTGTTTTCAACGATGAATGAACGACCGTGAGCGATAAGGCTGTTTTCGCTTACGCTCTTACCTTTTGTGAATACGGGAACTTCAGCAATGATGTCGCCGTTATCACGGTCATAGATGCATACGTGTACCTGCTCGTCAGCGTTGTCTGTGATAGCAACAACCTTCTTGATGCTGCCGTCTGCACAGGGAACGTCAAGCAGAGTGGGTGTTGTGCCGCTGCCCTGGTTGATAGCGCCGGGCTTGAGTGTTGTGCCGCGGTCGTAAGATGTTCTCCAGGTGTAGTAAGGTGTGCCGTCTTCGTCAATGTCGAAACGGTACATTGCGTGGTCAGATACGATGTAAACACCGTCTGTTGCCATACCGAATGTGTTCTGGATTTCTTCACCCTTGCCCTCAAATGTGAGCTTTGTGAGGTGAACCTTGTCCGTACCCTTTTCTATGTAGCCAACTTCACCGGGACGTGTTACAAACCAGATGTTGCCATTGTAGTCGGGCATAGCATCGGTTATGTATGAGCCCTCGGGGAGGTAACTGCTGACGTTGTATTCTTTTTCAACCTTCCACTCGGGTGTGCCGCTGGATTCGTCAACGTAATAAATCTGAATTACGTTTTCGGAGTTACCGATAATCGGCTTGTCGCCCTCGTAAAGGTGGCAGTAAGCGCCGCCCGAGGTGTCGCTTGAGATTGAAGCGAAGTCAAATCTCTTGATAGCTTCGATTGTGGAGGGACGCTGAGGGAGACGTGTTTCAGCGAGGATCTCGAGTGTGTCGGGATCGAGGAGGAGAAGGCGGAAACCTACAACGTTACCGCTGATACACATAATTCTGCCCTGGCTGTCGAACATACAGGTTGCAACAAGACCGCCGAAAACGTTAAGTGAGCGGCTCTTGACAACGGGGTTGACACCGAGGGGGCCCATATTGTTGTAGCAGCCTGTGTTGTAGGAGTTGCCGTGCATACCGTTTCTGCCCTCTTCTGCGAGGTAGGGGTTCTGCGGAACGACGATTTCGTCCATCGGGTCTGCAACTGCGACTTCACCCATAAATGCAGGGCATTTGTCGGCTGCAGCAGGCTGGCGGATTGCACCGCCGGGGCTGAGGAAGATCATCAGGAAAGCTGAAAGAGCTGTGAGGATCTTCAGAAATACTTTTGATGCGAAAATTGCTTCAAGCATAATTTGATTTCCTTTCTTAATTTGATATACAGAATTGTAACATTTCCGTTACCAATAGTCAAGTTTATTTTTGGTTAAAAAAGTAATAACATCTGTTGACATTCTCTTGCTGCGGTGATATTGTTGACATAACAAAAAACGAAACGGAGGAATATCCAATGGCAAAATGGCGCGTAGGCATTATCGGTAACGGCGGTATCTGTAAAGGTGCACACCTTGAGGAATATCTCAATGATGACAGAATAGAGGTTGTTGCACTTTGTGACATAATTGAGGAAAGAGCACAGTTTCTTAAGGATAACTATTTTCCAAATGCAGACGTTTACACAGATTATAAGGAGCTTCTTAAAGACGAGACTATAGATTCGGTTGATATCTGTACACCAAACTATCTTCACTCAATTATTGCTGTTGCCGCTTTTGAGGCAGGCAAACACGTATTCTGCGAAAAGCCCGACGCAGTAAGCGTTGAGGAAGCAGTACGTATGAACGAAGCTGCAAAGAAGGCAGGCAAAACGCTTATGATTATGCGTAACAACCGCTTTGTTGCTCCTTCACAGTATGCAAAGAAGTACATTGATGCAGGCAAAATGGGTGAGATTTACTGTGGCCGTTGCGGCTGGCAGAGAAGACGCGGTATTCCCGGTAAGGGTGGCTGGTTTACTACTAAAGAGCAGTCAGGCGGCGGTCCGCTTATCGACCTTGGAGTTCACCTTATCGACCTTTCAATCTGGCTTATGGGCAACCCAACTCCCGTTGCTGTTTCGGGCAATACATACTGCAAGTTTGCTGATAACGATTCAAGCGACTCCGTCAATTCCGATTTCGGCGACAAGATGGCAGACGGCACATTCGATGTTGAGGACCTCGCAATGGGTATGATCCGTTTCGATAACGGTGCAGTGCTTCAGATTGAGTTCAGCTGGGCATCAAACATCAAGAGTGAAAACCGCTTTGTTGAGCTGAGAGGTACAAAGTCCGGTCTTGAGTGGCGCAACGGCAAGCTCGAGATTTTCACAGAGGAAGACGGTCAGCTTCTCGATATCGCGCCCTCAAACATCAACGAAAAGCACGGCCATATGTATAACCTCAGTCACTTCTACGACGTTGTTATCGACGGTGCAAAGCCCATCTTCGAGCCTCAGCAGGGTATTGATATGATCAAAATCCTCTGCGCAATCTACGAATCCGCAAGAACAGGCAAAGAGGTTGCTCTTTAATTCGCAGTAAGCATTCACGGAGAGTAAATTATGAGACTGTTTCATGTCAGCGAAGAAGAAAATATAGAAGTGTTTGAACCACGCTTACCGACAAGAGATGATTTAGATAAGAATGTAGGCTTGGTTTGGGCTGTTGATGAGGCAAGACTTCCGAATTTTATGACACCAAGGGATTGTCCGAGGGTCACGTATCATATTGGAAAGAATACCTGTCAGTCAGATGTTGATAGATTTTTTTCATCGCCAACAGTTTCGCACGCTGTTGTAATAGAGAGCAAATGGTATGAAACTATGAAGAATACCACGTTGTATATCTATGAATTTGAATCTCAATGCTTTGTTTTGCAAGATGAAATTGCAGGTTACTATGTCTCTGAATCTACGCAGATACCGATAGCAAAGCACAGAGTAGACGATTTGCTTTCGGCACTTATGAAGAGAAATGTCGAAATCAGAATAGTAGACAATTTGTGGGACATTGCGAATCGTGTGAAGGTATCTACCTTGAATTGGTCACTTTGCAGAATGGGTTTTGCAATTCCGCCTAATCAAAAATAAAAGTTAAATCGTTCAAACAACCAATAAGCACCGTTGTATCGGATTTATGATACAACGGTGCTTTTATGTTTTAACAATCCTCCGTCACAGCTTATGCCGTGCCACCTCCTTTCAAAAGGAGGTTATCCCTGATCGGCAGCGATGTAAATTGCTTTGTCAAAAGCTCCTTTTGAAAGGAGCTGTCACCGAAGGTGACTGAGGATTGATAGAAGAAAACACCGCTGTATCGAAATTAATCGGTACAGCGGTGTTTTATATTATGCGTATATCTTATTTGATAAGTGAAACACCTGTCATCTGTGCAGGCTGCTCAAGGCCCATAATCTGAAGCATTGTCGGTGCAATGTCGCAGAGCTTGCCGCCCTCTTTAAGCTCGCAGTCGTAGCCGACTACGCAGAAGGGGACAGGGAATGTTGTGTGAGCGGTGAAGGGTGAGCCGTCATCCTCATACATCTTGTCTGCGTTACCGTGGTCAGCAGTGATGAGCACTACGCCGCCCTTAGCCATAACAGCGTCAACAACCTTGCCGACACACTCGTCAACAGCCTCAACAGCTGCAACGGCAGCATCGAAAATACCTGTGTGACCGACCATATCGCAGTTAGCAAAGTTGAGCATAATTGCATCGTACTTGTCCTCTTCAACAGCTGCAACAACCTTGTCAGCTACGATGTATGCGCTCATTTCGGGCTGCATATCGTAGGTTGCAACGTTGGGAGAATCCGTAAGGCTTCTGTCCTCGCCCTCGTAGACGGTTTCTTCACCGCCGTTGAGGAAGAATGTGACGTGAGCATATTTTGTGTACTCTGCAATACGAAGCTGCTTCATACCTGCGTTGCTGATTACTTCACCGAGGGGCATCGTGATACGCTCGGGCTTGTAAGCAACCTCAACGTTGGGCATTGTCTCGTCATACTGAGTCATGCAGATGTAGCAAAGGTCAAGCATTTCATCGCGCTTGAAGCCGTCAAAATCAGCATCTACAAATGCACGTGTTATTTCTCTTGCTCTGTCGGGGCGGAAGTTGAAGAAGATTACGCTGTCGCCGCTCTTAACAGCTTCAGCCTTCTCGTTTACGCAGGGTACGATGAATTCGTCCGTTACGCCGTCAGCATAGGATTTTTCCATCATTTCCTTGGCGCAGGAGAACTTGGGAGCATCAAGTGCTGTCATTGCGCGGTATGCCTTTTCAACACGGTCCCATTTCTTCTCTCTGTCCATAACGTAGTATCTGCCCATTACGGAAGCGATCGTGCCTACGCCGATCTCGCCGCACTTCTTGTAAAGCTCAACAAGGAAATCCTTGCCGCTTGTGGGAGGAACGTCACGGCCGTCCATAAAGCAGTGTACGTAAACCTTCTCAAGGCCGTTTCTCTTTGCAAGCTCGAGGAGAGCGTAGAGGTGAGTGTTGTGGCTGTGGACGCCGCCGTCGGATACAAGACCCATAAGATGGAGTGCAGAGCCGTTTTTCTTGCAGTTTTCAACTGCCTTTGTGAATTCGGCATTTGTGAAGAAATCACCGTCGGAGATTGACTTGGAGATTCTTGTCAGCTCCTGGTAAACAACACGGCCTGCGCCGATGTTTGTGTGGCCGACCTCGCTGTTGCCCATCTGTCCGTCGGGGAGTCCGACGTCAAGACCTGAAGCGCCGATGTATGTGAGGGGATAATTTGCAAAAAGGCTGTCAAGATTAGGAGTCTTTGCGGAAACGATAGCGTTGCCGTAGTCGCTCGGGTTCTTGCCGAAGCCATCCATAATGCAAAGAAGAATAGGTTTTTTCATATCTGATAACCTCTTTATATCCGAAATTATTTGCTTGCTGCCTTAACGATTGCTGCGAAATCCTCAGCCTTGAGTGATGCACCGCCGATGAGACCGCCGTCAACATCGTACTGAGCAAGAAGCTCGTCAGCATTCTTAGCGTTCATGCTGCCGCCGTACTGAACAACAATCTTGTCTGCTGCTGCCTTGCCGTAGAGCTCACCGATGAGAGCACGGATTGCACCGTTAACCTCGTTAGCCTGCTCTGCTGTAGCTGTAAGACCTGTGCCGATAGCCCATACAGGCTCGTAAGCGATGATGATGTTGTCAAGCTCAGCCTCTGTTACGCCGAGAAGAGCAACCTTTGTCTGCATACGAACGATTTCCATTGTGATGTTCTGCTCGCGCTCTTCCTTGAGCTCGCCAACGCAAAGGATAACCTTAAGGCCGTTGTCAAGAGCAGCTCTTACGCGCTTCTGAACTGTAACGTCTGTTTCACCGAAGTACTGTCTGCGCTCGCTGTGACCGATAACAACGTACTCAACGCCGATAGCTTTGAGCATCGGTGCGGAAACTTCGCCTGTGAATGCGCCGCTCTCTGCCCAGTGGCAGTTCTCGGCACCGATTTTAACGTTTGAACCTTTGGCTGCTTCCATAGCTGCAAAGAGATCGATGTAGGGAACACAAGCAACAACATCGCAATCTGCATCTGCAACAAGGGGTTTGATTTCGTTGATGAGGGCTGTAGCCTCATCGGGAGTTTTGTTCATCTTCCAGTTACCTGCGATAACTACTTTACGGAGATTCTTATCCATTGTATTAACATCCTTTCAGAATTGGTTTACTATAAATCAGCCCGTGTATTTAGAGATACACGGGCATATGGTGCGATTGGTTAATTATTTCTCGTTAAGAGCTGCAATGCCGGGAAGCTCTTTGCCTTCCATATACTCAAGGGAAGCACCGCCGCCTGTGGAGATGTGGCTCATCTTGTCAGCAAAGCCGAGCTTCTGAACAGCAGCTGCGCTGTCGCCGCCGCCGATGATGGAGATTGAGCCGGACTCAGCAACTGCATTAGCAACTGCAACTGTACCTGCTGCGAAGTTCTCCCACTCGGAAACACCCATCGGGCCGTTCCAGATAACTGTGCCTGCGCCCTTGATAGCGTTTGCGAATATTTCCTGAGTTCTGGGGCCGATGTCAAGACCCATCCAGCCTTCGGGGATATCGTCTGAATCAACGATCATAGCCTCTGTGTCGGGAGCATATTCCTTACCAACCTTGTTGTCTACGGGGATAAGGAAGTTAACGCCCTTTTCCTTAGCCTTAGCCATCATCTCGCCTGCAAGCTCAACCTTGTCAGCCTCAAGGAGTGATGTGCCGATGTTGTGGCCGAGGTACTTCATGAATGTGTATGCCATACCGCCGCCGACGATAAGTGTGTCAACCTTGTCAAGAAGGTTTGTGATAACGCCGATCTTGTCGGAAACCTTAGCACCGCCGAGGATTGCGACGAAGGGACGCTGCGGATTCTCAAGAGCACCGCCGATGAAGGAGATTTCCTTCTGGATAAGGTAACCGCAGACAGCAGGGATGTAATCTGCTACACCTGTTGTGGAGGAGTGAGCTCTGTGAGCTGAACCGAAAGCATCGTTAACGAAGATATCAGCAAGAGAAGCAAATGCCTTGCTGAGTTCGGGATCGTTCTTTGTTTCGCCCTTCTCATAACGTACGTTTTCAAGGAGCATAACGTCACCGTCGTTAAGTGAAGCTGCAAGTGCCTGTGCGCTCTCGCCGACAACGTCTGTTGCCATCTTAACTTCCTTGCCGAGGAGCTCGGAAAGACGTGCTGCTACGGGAGCAAGTGAAAACTCGGGAACAACTTCACCCTTCGGTCTGCCGAGGTGAGAGCAAAGGATAACCTTTGCGTTGTTGTCGATAAGGTACTTGATTGTGGGGAGAGAGGATACGATTCTCTTGTCGCTTGTGATAACGCCGTCCTTAAGCGGAACGTTGAAATCGCAACGTACGAGAACTCTTTTGCCGCTGACCTGAATGTCTTCAACGGTCTTCTTGTTAAGTGCACTGCTCATTTTACTGGACATCCTTTCTGGTGTATATATTACTTCAATTTTGTTGATGAATTTGTGGCGGAAGCATCGCCTTTAATATTCTATAACAAAACTGAATTATTTTCAACATATAATTGTAGCAGTTTTTTGGGGGATAATCGCCGCTTTTTGTTGAATTTGCCAAGATTTTTGAATTAGAGAATTTATTCCTTGACAATGATAAAAATGAGTGCATATAATAGTTCGTATATAAATTGACCCACTATCAGGAGGTTTATTCAATGGCAAGAGTTTACAATTTTTCAGCGGGCCCGTCAATGCTTCCGGAGTCCGTCCTCAACAGAGCTGCAGCAGAAATGCTTGATTACAAGGGCAGCGGACAGTCCGTAATGGAAATGTCCCACCGCTCAAAAGTATTTATGGAAATTGCAGCAGAAACAGAAGCTCTCTTCCGCGAGGTTCTCGGTGTGCCGGATAACTACAAAGTCCTCTTCCTCCAGGGCGGCGCATCAACTCAATTTGCGGCAATTCCCCTCAACTTTATGAACGGCAGTAAGAAGGCTGATTACGTCCTTACAGGTCAGTTCTCAACAAAGGCTTACAAAGAAGCTTGCAAGTACGGCGATTGCCGCGTTGTCGCAAGCTCCAAAGAGGATACATTCTCATATATCCCCAAACTTGAAAAGTCTGATTTTGACCCTGAGGCAGACTATGTATACGTTTGCTTCAACAACACAATTTTCGGCACAACCTACAAGTACATCCCCGATACAGGCGATGTTCCGCTCTTTGCAGACGTTTCATCCTGCTTCCTTTCAGAGCCGATGGACGTTACAAAGTTCGGCCTTATCTACGGCGGTGCACAGAAGAATATCGGCCCCGCAGGTCTGACTGTTGTTATCGTACGTGAGGATCTCCTCGGCAATGCAAGAGATTATACTCCCGCAATGCTCAACTACAAGGAGATGGCTGATAACGATTCAATGTACAACACACCTCCCTGTTACTCGATCTACATCTGCAAGCTTGTGCTTGAGTGGATTAAGAGCATCGGCGGACTTGAGGCAATGAAGGAGCGCAATGCTGTCAAGGCAAAGCTTCTTTACGATTTCCTCGATTCAAGCAAGCTTTTCAAAAACGGTGTCAACAAAGAGGACCGTTCAATGATGAACGTTACCTTCGTTACAGGCAGCGACGAGCTTGATGCAAAGTTTGTCAAGGAGGCAACTGCAGCAGGTCTCGTAAACCTCAAGGGCCACCGCTCTGTCGGCGGTATGCGTGCTTCTATCTACAACGCTATGCCTTATGAGGGCGTTGAGAAGCTCGTTGAGTTTATGGCAGAATTTGAGAAGAACAATTCATAAAGGGTGATTTAAATGTTTAATATTCTTACTCTCAACAAAATCGCAAGCTGCGGCACAGACAGACTCGGTGACAACTACAATGTTGCTGACGATGTTCAGGCTCCCGACGCGATAATGGTTCGCTCCGCAGCAATGCACGATATGGAGTTTGACGCAAATACTGTTGCCGTTGCTCGCGCAGGCGCAGGCGTGAACAACATTCCGCTTGATAAGTGCACAGAAAAGGGTATCGTTGTTTTCAACACACCCGGTGCAAACGCTAACGCTGTTAAGGAGCTTGTGCTCTGCGGTCTCTTCCTTTCTTCAAGAAGAATTCCCGCAGCTATCGACTGGTGCAAAACTCTTAAGGGTGAGGGCGCAAACGTATCCAAGCTCGTAGAAAAAGGCAAGTCACAGTTTGTCGGCCCCGAAATTATGGGCAAAACTCTCGGTGTTATCGGCCTTGGCGCAATCGGTGCAAAGGTTGCAAACGCAGCTGTTGCACTCGGTATGAGCGTTATCGGTTATGATGCATTTCTCAGTGATGCAGCTGCAGCTGCTCTCGCTCCCGAGGTAAAGGTTGCTTCAAGCCTTGACGAGGTTTATGCAGTATCCGATTATGTTTCGCTTCATCTTCCCTGCAACGACAGCACAAGGGGTATGATAAACGCTGATACTTTCGCAAAGATGAAGGACAGCGTACGTATCCTCAATTTTGCCCGCGGTGAGCTTGTTGATAACGCTTCTGTTCTTGATGCACTCGCAAGCGGCAAGTGCGCAGCTTACGTTACCGATTTCCCGACTGATGAGCAGATCGGTGTTGACGGTGTTGTTGCAATGCCTCACCTTGGCGCTTCAACTCCCGAGTCTGAGGATAACTGTGCAGTTATGGCAGCTGACGAAATCAAGGCATACCTTGAAAAGGGTGAGATCGTCAACTCCGTTAACGTGCCTGCAATGCGCCTTGCAGCTCCTGCAGGTAAGAGAGTGTGCGTAATTCACGCAGAGTCCGCTTTTGCTGATGTTGTTGCCGCTATGGAGGGTAACACAGCCAACGTTAACACAGCTTCACGCAAGGGCGTTTCCTACACTGTAGCAGATATGAACTGCGACTGTGTTGCGGAAAAACTCGCTGCTGTTGAAGGTGTTTACAGAGTCAGAGTTATCGGCTAAATCTGATTTAACAGTATATGAAAAAATTAACTCCTGCGACGGGTTAACCCTGCCGCAGGAGTTTTTGTGTTTATTCGCTTCTTGTTATCGAACTGAATATGTTGCCGCCGTTTTTTATAACAAATTCGTTGGTGCGTTCTATGGCGGCGTTATCGCCGTCGAGCCTTTCGCTTCTTTTTCCGTCGGGATGTTCGGGTGGAGTCATTCCTTCAGGTAGGGTCATGTCTTCGGGGGGTTCCTGCCTTTCCGGTGGCTCAAAGCCCTCGGGGGGTGCTTGAGGTGGTTCAAAGCCTCCGGGATGTGTTTCACCCTCGGGCTTTGCAGGCTGGTTTTCGTCATCTGCTTCGGGTGGAGTCATACCTTCGGGCATATTCGGTCTGCCTGCTATATTTTCGCTTTGTCCTGCAAGCTGAATTCCGTTGTTCCGGAGTGTATATGTGCCCTGCGTTAATTCCGGGCTGCTGAAAATCAGAACAGAGTATGAGTTAACGGGTTTGTCTTCAAAAACTGTTTTTTCGTCGCTATCTATTAGTGTAACGGTTTGGCTTCCGGTTTGCTTTTGCGCAAAGTTAAACACAGCATAGTTCTGACCGCCGTCTTCAATTCTGTCAATCATATGGCCGCTTGCGATAACCGTTCCGCCGTTGATATAAATTCCCATATCCGAATCAATGCCGGCATCGGCGCTGTCAGAGCAGGCGTAAGCCTTAACCGTTCCGCCGTTAATTACAAGCCATCCGTTAGAATCAATTCCGTCTCCCTCGCCGGTTGTGCCCGTGACTTCGATTGTCAGCTCACCGTCGTTTACGGTTGTTACGGAAACTCCGTCTTCATTTGTGTTGATTCCGTCATTGCCCGATTTGATGTTGATTATACCGCCGTTGACGGTAAGGTGCATTTCGCTGTCCATTCCTTCGTTTTCAGCGTTTATATTAAGTGCTCCCGTGCCTTTTTCACCGCCGTTGACGTTCATAGTCATCTTCGAATAAAAAGCACCGTCGTATTTGTGAAGCTTTTTTGCATCCTCTACATCAGTTTTGTCATCGTTGAGCACAACGGTGTCTGGCTTATAGATGCGCTCGACGTAAGAGCCGTTTACCGTATTGACCGTGCCGTCAGCGATGATAACGTTTGCACCGGCAGCAGACGTATCAACGTCCTTCGTCGCTTCTTCACCTGCACATTCATAAACGTTATAGAAAATTACGGCAGGTGCAACCGAGCAGGATATTTCGGCACCGTTAAAAATAAGTGTAACTACTGCTTCAGGATTCTTTTTGGCATCTTCGCCAAGGTCAACGGCTATCTGTCCTTTTTCCAGCGTACCGCTTAAGACATATGTGCCTGCCTTGGTGATATGGACAACCGTGTGTGCTGAGGCTTCTTCGGCAGAGTGTGCATCCTTTTCAGAGCCTTCACCGTAGGTGAAATCCTTGCCCGATTCGTAGTAAACAATATCGTTTGCGGTATATACTGCGTCATCGGTGTTTTTGCCGAGAGGTGTGTTGTCTGCGGTAATACCGCTGTCGCTGAATACGATTTTGGTGGCATCAGCCGGTATGCTGTTATCCGTTTCGTCAGAAGGCTTTCCGCATGCTGTAAAAGTCAGAGTAACAACAAGCATCACAGCTAATGTTTTAAAGGCTTTCATATAATCATCCTTCCGTTTGGTCTGATGATATGATACCGAAAAACTTTTATTTTTTTTTGAATTTTTTGTAAAAATGAAATGTCATACATATGTTGTTTTTTTGAGAATGTTTAAATCTATTTTACAGAAAAAATAAACGCTCCCTGTTCAATCGAACAAGGAGCTCTCTGTTACGCTTTAGATTCTTTCATTCTCTTTATCTGTTTTTCAAAATAGTCGGAATAAACGTCGTTGAAATTCGGATGATCCAGAATTTTTAACAGTGCAAGAGCTTTTTTCGTTTCGGCTATTGCATCGGCGGTTTTGCCGTCAGCTTCGTGACATTCCGCGAGCTTCCACATCATCTGAAGCAGATTTTCGAATGAAATCCATTTCTGCTTTTCAGCGGCATTCCTCTTTGGCTCACCGTCCAAAAGAAATGCAACCTCCGTAAGTTTTGTGAAATAAATTTCGGGAATCTGCTCAATCGCATTCTCTGCGCTTTTCAGGTCACCTTTCTTTTTATAAGCGTAGGCGAGAAATCTGAAAGCGTCATATCTGACTTCGTTGTCAAGTGTTCTCTCAACAAGCCTTGATGCGATTTCGATTGTTTCATCGGGGTCTGCCGTAACGTATAGCAGGTTATTGAGCAAAATATCGTTCTCGGGATACTTTTTAAGCCCTTCTTCAAGAATTTTTCTGCTTTTTTCGGGGTCACTTTCTCTGTATTTGTATGCTTCATACGTGATTTTTTTGATTGCCTCTTCTTTTTCTGCAAGGCTGAAGTCAAAAAGCTCGTCCATAGAAACACCGAAATAGTTTGCAAGCACAGGCACAAGCGTTATATCGGGCAGTGCAATGCCGTTTTCCCATTTGCTTATAGCCTGAAATGATATGCCTATCGCACCTGCAAGCTGCTCCTGTGTTACCCCTCTCGATTTTCTCAGTTCTTTGATTTTATTTCCGATATTCATAGTTTTATCACCACCGTGTTTTGTTATCTGAAATATAACACAGCTTCTGTGAGCAGACAATAACATATAAAGCGACATTTTTCAACCGTAGGTTGAAATGCGGAAAGTTAGAAGCGCCGATATACAGCAGTGTACCGGCGCTTTTGTGCTTAGCTATTAACTATTTCGAGTGATTCTTCCGTTTCGCGGATTTCAAAGAATTCGGGTCTTTCGTCAGGCTGTCCGTTAGGTCTGTGAAGGGAAAGCATAAGCTTACCCTCAAGGCTTGTGAATATCATACCGTGTCCGCCGTCTTTGTCAAAAAGTGTCGGCAGGTGAGACCATTTGCCGCTTATCTTACCGTTGTCTGATGCCGCAATGCACTGTGCGTAACCGTTGACAAAGGTTGACCATATCATCAGCAGCTTGCCGTCAGCCTTTCTGTACATAAACGGTCCGTCGGTAATATTATGGTCTTTTTCAGTTGCCTCTTTGCCACAGAATGAGCTTGCTTTAAAAATCTCAATCGGATCGGTTACAGCTTCTTTCAGGTCGGACGAAAGCTGCATATAGTTTATTGTGCCATCGAGAATCTGAGTGTGCTCGTGGCAGAATACACAGTAGGGGATACCGTCTTCAACGAAAAATGTGCCGTCGAGGCATTCCCAGCCTTCGGGTGTAATTGCTTTGCCTGTGAGCGGCATGAATTCCCCTTCGGGGCTGTCGCTTACAAGTATATATGTGCCTCTCAATCCGTCAGGCTTCATAAACGTTGCAAACATATAATACTTGTCACCGAATTTATGTACCTCGGGTGCCCAGTTTGCCTGTTTGTTGAGGTCGTACTTTACGCTGTCAAAAACCTCAATCGGCTCCGACCAGTTTTCGAGGTCATTACCGACGTATACGTCAACGCCGCCTACGCCCTGTCCGAAGTTTTTGCCTCTCGTGCCGTACATATAATATTTACCGTTATGCACCAAAATAAACGGGTCGCGGATATGAATATCACAATTCTTCATTATCAGTTCTCCCTTGTTAACCATTCATGCTCGGGTGCATAGAATCTTGTTGTCTTATACCACGGATCGCCCTCAAGGTGGCGTATCATCCACACGTAGCACATTTCATATCCCGGTGCAACAACCTGCTGGTGGTCATTGCCGTCAGTAATGCAAGCAACAGAGCCGTGTGTGCTCTTGAAAACGTCATCTCCGATGAAGCACGCGCCAAAGCCCTGGGGCTTGTCAAACTGATAGTAATACACCTCAGGCTGCGGATGGTGGTGCGGCGGATAACTGGACCACTTGCCGGGCTGATTGAATACCTCACCGAGCACCATATTTGAGTAGGGTGCGTTGTCATAGTCAAACAGCGTTGAGCAGATTCTGTGGCCTGTGCCACCCCATTGTCCTTTACCGAATTCCTGATAAAGGCACATATCCGGTGTGTAGAAAATCGGCTCAAAATCACGCTCGTTGTCTGTCTGTTGAATTAGTATTTCCGTGCCCTCGTCTGCAGTTATGCTTACAGCCGTGTTTCTCGGCACGTGAAGGCAGTATGGCGCTTTTTCAAACGGGTCGCGGCGCTTCATCTGCTGTGTGTTACCGCACCAGCTGATTGTTGCGTTGCCTCGCTGAATCAGAAAAGCGGTTTCACATTCTTTGTCCAGAAGTTTAAAGGTTTCGTTTGCTTTGAATCTCTTAACTCTGATTGTCATAAGCATATCTGCGTTTTTGCCGCCCATTTCACAAAGGGTAAGCCAACCATTGTTATCAAATTCAGGGTATTCAAACATAGTTTCCAGCTCCTTAAATTATTCAAGTTACCTTATACCGTCAAGTATAATATCGATGCGTTTGCAAGTCAATTATTATATTGCTTTTTTTGGTAGGTTTTGTTACTATTATGGTATCAATACAGTAGCGGAGGTAATTCTCGTGCCTTATTTATTTACGCATTTTAAGGAGAAGGTTACGCCTGACGGTGAGCAGGTTTATTTTGCCGTAAGCAAGGACGGTCTGAATTGGGAGCAGGTGAACGGCGGTGAGCCGATGCTGACAAGCACACTTGGCACCTGCGGCTGCCGTGATATCGAGATAATCCGCCTTCATACAGGCGGTTTTGTGATACTTACAACCGATTTGTGTATAGCAAATATAATGGACGAAAACTATTGGGTTGACTGGAAAAAGGTCAACAGCACGGGAAGCAAATGTCTCACCCTATGGAGGACGGATGACCTTGTCAGTTTCTCTGAGCAGGAGCTTGTTTATTTTGGCAGGGACGATTTCGGTTGTCTCTGGGCTCCCGAAATATTCTTCGATGAGGAAAATGAGGAATATCTTATTCATTGGGGCTCGACGGTTGCGGAGGATGGCTTTACGCATATGTCAATATATTACTGTACAACCAAGGATTTCAGAACGTTTTCTGAGCCGAAGCTCTATTTTACAAAGGATAACGAAATTCTCGATTCACACATCGTAAAAGCAGGGGATAAATATCATCTTTTCTATAAAAATTCCGATTCACCTGCAATGAATATGCATGCAACTTCGGATAGCCTTTACGGACCTTTCGAAAATGATGAGCATTTTCAAAACTTAATGGCTTCACTCGAAAAGCCGGGTGCATATGAGGCGCCTACAACACTCACTCTTCCCGATGGCAGATGGTGTCTGCTGATTGATTTTTTCGGTTGCGAAAAATCCAAAATGGGATATGTGCCGTTTATCGCTTCTGAGCCGGGAGCAAACGATTTTCAGCGGTGTGATGAGCTGTTTTCTTTCCCTTACGGCTTCAAGCACGGTGGAGTTATCGAAATTACGGATGAGGAATATGACCGTCTGAAAGGTGTATAATCCGGTAAAATTTAATTTTTTGCATCAGTTAACGGAGTCCGATTCGCTTTTGCGATGCCGGGCTCTTGCTTTCTATGTAAAGTAAGTACGCTTTACTTGTTGGATGATTTTAGCACAAACAGATTCGGTCGCAGTTTTAAAAACCTCGCAGAATCAAGAAATAAAGACGTATTTAGCCTTAATCCACAGGAGTTTGAAAAAATACCAAAACGTAAAGTCGTAACACTTTACAGAATAGATATGAGCAGTTCCATTCATTACTGTTGACTTAAAAATTTCTTTATGTTAAAATAACAAGCTATCAAAGGTTTAGTGTGCGTGCGCACACAAACGAAAGGAAACAAAAAGAAAATGGCAAAAGATTTAATTATACGTTCAATACCCACAGTCGCCATCCGTGGTATGGCTGTGTTCCCTGATATGCAGTTGCACTTTGAGGTCAGCCGCAAGCAGTCTATAGCCGCGCTCAAGGCGACAATGGCAGGCAGCAGAGAGGTTTTCCTCGTAATGCAAAAAGACCTGCGTCAGGAAGAGCCCACACAGCCAAGCGAATTTTATCCTATGGGTGTTATCTGTACCGTTCAGCAGATTTTATCTTCACCCAACAGCGATAACCTGCGTGTTGCGGTTGAGGGTGTCAGCAGAGGCAGTGTTGTCGAAATTCAGCGCACCTCTCCTTATCTAATAACTC